>FMTN01000024.1 GCA_900100095.1 Lachnospiraceae bacterium C10 | reverse complement strand
AGGTACAGGTCATCATATTCGACGCACCGGTTTCGCATGGTGTAAACAGGGGCTCCTTTGTCAAAGGGATCCTCCAGGCAAATGAATATGATATAGGTCGGCTTTAGCTCACTATAGTCTGCCCCACGCTCAATCAGGTTCAAATCTATCATCCCCTGGTAGTACCGTGTCCGTTTCGGTAGGTTTGCGTGTATCGTTGTCTGCATCTCAATATCATATACCGTATCATCATCCTCGATATATACGTCCAGTCGGATTCCCTTCCCATCGGATGTGATTTCGATAGGCTTTTGCTTTTCAGGCAGCCGGATGTGCTTTACGTCCTTCTTCAAAATCAAGGCCAACAGCTCCCGGCACAGATCCGGATTCGTGGAAAGTACCTTGCAAAACATGAAATCATCCGTAAATTTTAGGTCATTATAATCCTTTTCCATCGATCCTCCATTCTTATGCCTCTATTATAGCATCTTAAATTAAGAAATCCCACCGGTGACAAGAGAACTGTCTTCTTTTGCTTAAACCTATCGTTGTTAAACTAGTAAATACACTATTGCAATATTTCTATGAAGGACACTTCGCTCATACCTATTTGCTCTTCAAAATCCTTATAATCCCTCACATCCTGAGGTATTCTAAGTCCATGTTTAATGAGACATACATCATCCCTGGCAGAAACATTATCTTCAAAAGATGAACCCTTATTAAGCCATAATTCTTTATCCTTCTGGTCGGATGCCTCTGGGTAAAAATAAAACGCCCTCTTTGCATCAAATCTGAACATGTACGCCAATACCTGCAGATAATCCTGATTACCAATATTTCCTATTGGCTTATACTTCGCATCTGCAATAACACGGTTTTCATCATCTTTTCCAATGAAATCTGGATAAATAAGACCGTTGTTACCACCAAAGAGCCACTGCTTATCTTTGCCAGCCTTATTCATTGGATGATAGAAATAATCCTCCACAAGAGAATTCACGTATTCTTCCCACAACCAAGCGCCATCAAACAAGATTCCGTAGACTTTTCGCTTACCGTAATCCATCTGCTGCTTTTCATTCTGTAAAATTAAAATACAAAGGCGCTGTAAATCACGGTATTCGTGATAATATGCATGTCTTATAGTATTCTTCTTATTGTCTTCAATAATATCCCTGCGGTCAGCCGGTCTGTATGCTGGTGTCGAATCCACAACAAGCTTTACTTCATCCTTAGTACTCTTTAAAAGTCTGCTTCCATAAGGTTTGGCCTTAATATATTCAACCGTATGTCTTACAAGCTCCATCAAATAATTGTCGTAAGAATACTCACGCTGACTGTATGCGATATTTCCAATAAACGGTGTATTCTTACGTATATGCCGAGCCACATCTATAGTGCATTTAACGTTTCCATCATTGTATTCTCTGCGAATATATGTCTTAAACGCCCCCTTCCGAGCAGCCTTCTTTAAGTAATATGGAAACAGGAACACCAACAGATTAAACATTCCATTATCCTGTTTAGCTTCAGTTTCAAGATCTACAAGATTAGGAAAATCCATAACCCTATTTAGCAAATATTGAAACAGATAATCTTCATCCCCAGAGCTAAACCTCGATTCGATGACAAGACGCTGATCGCCCACTCCAAGAAAACCCATAACATTCCCAGAAACGTACATGTCATTATAGCTTTGGAGAATCATCTGCTTCCTGGAAATATCATCAGCATCCTTTATTACCTCCGGAAACACAAAGATGCCCTCACGCTCCAGTTGCTCGAATGTTTTATCAGCAACTGCATCAGTAATACCATCTACATCAACAAACTCAGCTTTTAAATTATATTGATTGTCCTTAATCTTGAGCTGCTTCATTTTCATCACCTTCACTTGGCTCCTCATAACCATAAGCTTTGGCAAATCTCTTCATAATACCCGGCTCATCATATAAACCACGAACGTAATCCTGCAAAAGTGGTTTCAAGTAATCCGTCCATAATTCATTGAAACCGAGTGTCTTAAGCTTTAAGAAGTATGAAGCACCAATCTGATAGTTCTCATTTAAGTCTTCAACCTTAACGATCTCAGCATTCAAACTATCCATACGCTGAACCGCCTCATTCTTAAGCTCCTCGTTTTCCAAGGATTCAAGCATATCCTGCGTATCCTCTGCTTTAACTTCCACAAAACGGAATCGTCTGCGCATGGCAAAATCAAATGTATCAACAGATCTATCAATATCATTCATAGTTCCAATGATATAAACGTTCTCAGGTATATAAAACTTCTCATCCGGATTTGCATGCATATTTGAATACTGCGTTGCAACCATTCCCTCTTTTCCTCTATATCCTGGATCGATTGAGAAGAATAGTTCTCCTAAGATCTTGGAGATTTCTCCACGGTTAATCTCATCAATAATAAATATGTATTTCTTCAAATCTTCAGGTTCTACTGCTGCTGTAGTAAAACTATTCTCAGTTTCTTTAATCGCCTTATAGAGAGCGAAGTCGTAAGAATAGCCCTGTGTAGCAAATTGCTTCCCAAAGAAGCTTGTAATATCACTTACTTTTTCAAACGTAGCTCCGGATTCAAGCATTTTCTGAACCTCATCAATATTCAGACTAAGCTTATCTACGGAATCATTACCCGGAATCGAAATATAAATATGCTTCTCATCAACGTTAGTGATGGTAAATTCACTACCTTTAATGGTTTTAAACTGATCTTTCCCAAACTCAATATTAGCAAAGAAGTTTGCCATAACTGCTTTAGCAGAAACTTCCTGTTCTCTTAACTCCTTCGATTTCTGCGAATCTTCAAAGTTCTTTCTTGCTCTGTCAACAAACTTTTTAAAGATACCATCCTGCAGTTCAAAGCCCATGCTACCATCGTCATTCATCTTAGGACGTAATCCTTCAACAAAATCCGAGTAGTCATAACTTGGATGGAACTGTACAAATTCCACCTGCTGTCTCTGCTCATCTGTAAGATCTGAGTATCTGTCAGTGTACCCGTTGCTAATAATGTCTGCTGCTATTGACTTAGCAAGATATGACTTACCGGTTCCAGGTGCCCCTCTAAAGATGATATTCTTTGACTCTAAAAGTAACTTAGAATAAGGATTATTGCTTTCTTTGGTGGTTTTATTAACATCCTCATCAACAACCTGTTCTGTTTTATTCTGATTAAGCTCCTGATCTGTTTTATCCCTATATATTAGAATAAATTTATCTCCTGGCTCACCAAAACGCTTTAGACATTCTCTAGCAAATACAAGGGTTGAAAAAACATTCCAAGAATAAATGACAAACTGGGGACCATTCTCACGCTTATAGGTAGAATTCTCCATCGTATTCCTATACTTCTTAAATTCCGCTTCAGTAGCAAATATTCCTCGAATAACATCCGAGTCAGGTGTATATTGGCAAATAGGAAAATTAGTTTTATCTTCATCAGATAATGATGCTAACTGCTTTTCAAAAATCTGACACGCAATCCTTGGTAATGTTTGATTCGATATTTTTGATTCGCCCTTGTTTCTATTTCGACGAATGATTTCTTCTCCGCCCTTCATGAAATAGGCGTCAATCGGCTTATAATTATCTCCCAAGCCAAGATTATCCATAGTAAATCTTTCATCCGTAGATACCACAGAATCGGCCGTTATTGTAAGCTCATATTTTTCCTGCTTCATTTCAATCGTATACCCTCGACTTTCAAGATAAGATCTTGCTTCTACCGCATTGTACCCTTGGGTAGATATTTCTTCGCCATTTGCCATGTGATTAGCAACAGCAATTACGTACTTTGGCGGATACTTCTTGCCATCCGCAACCAAAACATATACAGTGCTCTCATTATGCCAAGGCACTCCATGCTCATCTATATATTTGAGTGCTTCATTAATACTCTCATCTGTAAGCTTAGGTATTGCCATATCTCAACCTCCCATTTACTATCATTCATCAAGGATAAATTTCAAAAATTTATTCCCTAATTCTGTTGTTCTTGAGGCTGCAACCCCATTTGATGTCATACCCGCATGCATATAGGAACCTTCTGACATCATTCCGTCATTCTGTAAATCCTTAACAATTTTATCTAATAGTTCTTTTTCCTTGGCTATTTCAGAGTATACTTGCTCAACAACTATGCTCGCTGACCCCATCATAATGCCATCAACATGAACTTGATCAAAAGCCTTAGGATTTCTAAACAAATGAAGGATTCTAATATGCCATAATGTATATTTATCTAAGAGATCCAGATATATCATCATGACGCTTTCGTCTATACTTGCCATTGCGGAATTTTTCACTGCACTTGCTAAGTACTGTCTTTTCTCATCTTCTGCTGTCTTGAGAGCAATATCTGTTGCCTTCATCATAGCTGACGCAAACAATTCATTACTTCCTATATCCTCCAAAGACAACTTCAAGTCGCAAAGTTTTCCCTCTACTTGATTTTTCCAGTCTTCCATTCTGCGATTTGCTGCATTAGCCTTGATAGAATCCCAAATGCAGGTAACAAGCGTTCCACCAACTGGTATTGTTGATAGTATCGTTTTTGCTGTTATCTCCGCGACTTCACCTAATACCTTTTTCTTTTCCACATTATTCCCCTTCTCTTATAAATGATAATTTATCTTAGTCAGATATAGTTGCCTGACCATTCATAAGCATAGGAAGTAGTCAATCTCGTGTTCGCTCTAATTTTTTAAAGTATTTAAAGGAAAATTCTTCTTACGCTATCCAATATGTTCCATCCGGTGCCTGATAGATTGAACCTACTTCTTCAGAGAGCGTATTACCTTCAAAATCTTTTACTATAACCTTGTCATAGTACTTATAATCCTCAGAAGCTCTGTCATTCTCATCGTCCCAGCCTTCCTCAATCCACGCTTCAAGGTATACCTTTCCATCAGAGATAACGGAAACACTTTCATTTGGCTGCAACTTAAATGAAAACTTTTCCGGATAGTAACAATTGAAAACATCGTTGTCCTGTGAGATCAAATGAACATCTTCGCCTACAATCATAAGATTGTATAGATTCACTTCCTGTATATTAAACTCTGCAACTGACTCTGGTTCCTCACCCGGCAAATACTTATATATCGTCACAATGCCTGCATTGTTGTCTGCCTGCAGAAAGTAGTAATATCCTTTCAGATACACCGGATTTCCGTACATGACATCCTTTTTCTTTTGAAAAGGTGTGTAGACATCCCCAGTCTTAAGATCATAGAATTTAATCACTGACCCCGGATATCCACCTTGTTCCGCCCACTCCACCAAGTCATATAAATCACTGACATCTGTATGTGCAAAAGCTAACCGTTCCTGTCCGTATATCTTGTCGATATATAATCCATTTACTTCCTTAAAATGCTTAATCATTACTATTTCTTTTCTCCTGTAACTCCCGATATGACTCCCGGTGAAAAGCAATTTTCCAGGTTTCAGAATTCCTGTCCACAAAGCCTTCACGCTGCATAACCTTAGTGAATATTATACTATTTAACGGACAGCATACAAAGACACAGATTCCATGTGTACCTCCTATAGAATTTCTGAAGCATAACCGGTTAGCTTCTTGCATCTCGTTGACAAGACTTATTATAGGTTGTCATGCTTTTTTAATCGTTTGCCAAAGGTTGGACTTATGGAGGAAAAAGTACAATGACGTTGTACTTTTATACAAAAGAAATAAAAAACATTCCCTGGCAAATCACATCACCAGGGAATCAATAGACAAATATATAAGAAACTTTCCGGACTCTACTTTCCGGTTTTATCTCAGTCGGATAAGACCCCTTCCTCTAAGCGAAGCGAAGGTAGGGGTTACAATCTCCGACTGAGATAAACGCTCCGCGAGGATGCGCAGAGATTTGCATATGAAATATGTCAGCTACGCTGACGCAAATCTCGCGCCAAGTCTCGCGAGCGAGACTTGAATACGAAATGCAACTTGACGAACTATGATCACTCAGCCCAGTTCTCTATTTTCAGATCTGGGACTCTGGAGAACTCTTTCACATTGTTTGTTACCACAGTATACCCCATTGACATCGCATGACCGGCAATCATCATATCGAGAGGTCCTATCGGAGTTCCTTTTTTCTCCAGATTGGCTCTGATCTTTCCATAGCAATTGGCAGCATCTACATCAAAATCCAAAATTTCAATATTAGCCAAAAGCATGGACAGTGCCAACCTGTTCTTCTCTACGGTTGCACTTTTTTCCACACCATGCACCAGTTCTGCATACGTAACTGACGATACACAGACATCCTGCGGATCAACCGACTGTAATTTCTGAAATACTTTTTCCGGCTTATGCTTTATAGCATAGATACAGATGTTGGTATCAAGCATATATCTCATAATTCTTCACGCTCCTGTACCATATCTGTTGCTCTTCCGTCAGCCATGAAATCATCCGAGAACATGTCGATTGCTCTCATAAACGAATCCCACTTGTTCTGCTTAGGAAGCAGTATCACAATATCTCCAATTTTATTCACCATCACCTCATCTGATGTGAAACGACATTCCTTAGGAAGTCTGATTGCCTGACTTCTTCCATTTTCAAAAACCTTTGCAGTCATCATAATAACCACCTTCCTTTCATTTATAGTATATACCACGATATAGACCATAGTCAAAAAAACCTTCTCACAACAATTATATGTAACGAAAAAAAAAGTGCAGATGTCAGAGTTAATTACTCTCTAACAACTACACTTTTATGGTACTAAAAATGCCGTGTTATTCGCAATTCATCCCACCACCTACACTCCGTTTAGAGGTTGGGGATTTCTTGCTCACGGCGTGTTAAATTTTTATTCCCCGCACAATTCCAGATGCCAGGAATAACTCTGATACTCACCTGTCTTAAACGGTAACGGCATACCTACCGCCATAAGCGCATCGGATGCATATACTTTTCCATCGGATTCGTTTCGATAGAAACGATGCGGCTCTAATCCGGCAAAGCGAACGTAACGCGTCGGCATATTGCAGGAGACTTCCATAACAACAGCCGCAAAGAATGCCTCGCCTGCATCCCGGGATACAAAGCCCCAGGCGGTCACCGGTGCTGTAAAAGGATCGCTCAGACGGTAGTAACGTCCATCCATAACCAGCGGTGCAAGCTGCTTTTGTCTTGTGATTTCACCGCGAACCTGCGCCTTCTCTTCCTCCGTCATCTTTCCCGGATCCAGCTCATAACCGTAGGTTCCGGCCATTGCCACAAGAGAACGGGTCTGTAGGGATACCTCACGACCGCACTGTTCATTCGGTGACACTGATACATGCGCGCCCATGCTCATCGCCGGATAACCAAAGGATGTTCCATACTGAATCTTCAGGCGGTCGATGGCATCGGTATTGTCGCTGCACCAGATCTGCGGAGTATAGTAGAGCATTCCGGCATCAAAGCGACCGCCGCCGCCACTGCATCCCTCAACCAAAAGGTTCGGGAACTGGTCATGCAGTCGCTCCAGGAACTGATACAGCCCCAGTATATAATCATAGAGCACCTTTCCCTGACAAGCACTTTCTGCAGAATATACGTCAATGATGCTCCGGTTATAATCCCATTTTACATAGTCGATATCATTTTCTTCTATCACCTTGCTGACCTGCTCGTAAATGGCGTCCACAACTTCCTGTCGTGAGAAATCCAATACCAGCTGGTAACGTCCGCGAACCGGCTTTTTCCCCGGAATCTGCAGGGCATAATCCGGATGCTTCCGGTACAGGAGGCTGTCTTCACTCACCATTTCCGGCTCAAACCAAAGACCGAAAAGCAGATCCTTCTCATGAACGTAATCCACAAGATCTCTAAGACTTCCTCCCAGCTTTTCTTCCCATACGAACCAGTCTCCGAGGCTTGTGCTGTCATCCTCCCGATGACCGAACCAGCCGTCGTCCAGCACGAGCATATCCATGCCCAGATCCTTCGCCTCATCCGCCAGACCGCGAAGCTTCTCTCCGTCAAAATCCATGTAAAAAGCTTCCCAACTGTTCAAAAGTACCGGTCGAATCTTTGTCTGCCACGGTCCACGGATCACATGCTCTTTGATGGTATCTGCAAAATTCCATGACAGCTGACGCAATCCGCTGTTACTGTAGGACATAATAACCTCCGGTGCAATCAGCTCCTCCCCCTTCTCAAGAGGGTAGGATAAGCCGTATTCTGCCAGTCCCATCTGGAAGCGCACCTGGTCGTACTGATCCTTTTCCGTGGAGCAGACGAATCCGCCACTGTATACGAACTGCATACCCCAGCATCCACCTGCCATCTCCGTCGTATCCCGCTCTGCCAGAACCGCCAGAGGGTTATACTGATGGGAAGACGCACCCCGTCGGCTTCCAACCCGAATCTCCCGGTTAATCATACGCTGCCTGTCCGTATTGCGTTCCATTCCGTGACGTCCATGGAAGGTAATCAGATCATATTCTCCGCTTACAAAATCAAGATTTGCGGATAATGCTTTTTCCACACGAAGACAGCCCTCGCCTGCGTTACGAATCACAGCTGCTCTTGTAACCACATCGGTCTTCTCCAAAACGCCGTAATACAGATCCACTTCAAGCCCCAGAACCTGATCCTCCAAGGTTATGACAAGAGTTGCTGAGGTATTCTCCTTGTCATAGGCTGCCGGAAGACCCTTAAGGGCATACTTTCCCGCTACAATCTTGTGCTTTTGATAGGTAAGGTCACAGCCCATGACACCCTGTTCATCCACAACCGTCAGCGCAGGACTTCGAAAATCTCCCGTTCCCGTTGTTGGATATTCCTGCGGCAGGGCATCCAAAGAATAGGTACGATCCTCTCCCGCATCATACGGATTAGCAGAAAATCCCCTGTCCTGACAGGTGATCAGGTAATCTGCTGCTCCATGCAATTTCGGTCCGTAATACAGATGGATCAGCCGGTTATGCTTATCCACCATGATCTGATAGCTTGTATTTTCTGTCTCTAAAGCAAAACGTCTGCTCTTTTCATCAAATGTAATTCCCATAGTTCTCTTGTCTCCTTTCAAGGTCAAGACTCGCTCGCGAGTCTTGGCGCCGACTGAGTCAAAGGTATTCTACGTGAAAGGGGGCTGTGCTTACATGGTATTTCGTTCCATTCATATGGAAAAATGTTACATCTGACGATATTGCGTCGGACTCATTCCGAACCGGTTCTTAAATGCCTTGGAAAAAGCCAGGGCATCCTCGTAGCCGCAGAAACGGGCAATATCGGTAATCTCCATATTCGAATGCGTAAGATAGTGCATTCCGTAATTCATCCGAAGCCGGATCAAAAATTCCTGAGGGGACACGCCGGTCTCCTCCTTGAAAATACGCATCAGATAGCTTCTGGATATTCCGATTTTTTCTGCCAGTTCCGAAATACGAACCTTCTCCCGAAAATGGTTCCGAAGATAGGCAATGGCATACTCCCCATAGGAGGCGTCCGTGTCAGAAAGAGCTGTCCTGTCACTGTCTTTTTCCGTATCTTTCATCATCATGGATAACAGCTGCAGAAGGATGCCCTTTCGCATCAGTCCATCTTCCAGATTCATCTCCGGATAGTCGATGAGCTGTCGCACCTTTTCTTCCAGTTTCTTCGCATCCTTCACCCTAAGCACGACGTTGTCCTGATGAAAGCCGATGTTCCGAAGGATCTCAGCTGCCCGGCTTCCCTTAAATCCGACCCAGCAGTAGTACCAGGGATCCGTTTCATCCGCCACATACATGGTCTCTTCTCCCTCCGGAATAAGAAAAAGTGTGTTGGCTCCGATATCCCAGGTTCTCTGGCGATAGGTCAACTGCCCCTTCCCTTCCAGGACAATATGAAGGATATAATGCCCTCTTGCCAAGGGGCCGTACCGGTGTCCGCTCTTACAATGCTCCAGTCCGCAAAAATCCAGCGACAGATCCTTTTGTGGATGAACCTCGGTACAATTCATAAAAGCATCCTGCTCCATAGCTTCCCTTTCTTTAGTCCATGCAGTAAGTTTCGATTGCCTCGGCAACCCCGTCATGGTCACAGTCCGCCACCGTGACCTGACAAAGTTCCTTTATAAAAGGTCTGGCATTTCCCATTGCCACAGCAAGCCCGCTTGCTTCCAATGCATCCCGGTCATTATCTGCATCTCCCACACACATAACATCCTCCAGGGTTGCACCCGTCCGCTTTGCAATTTCCCGAAGGCCTGCCGCCTTCGTTACACCCCGGGCAGAAATCTCCAGGGATGAATGCTCGGAATCTGCCAGTGTCACCGGAAGATTTGCTTTTATAATAGCCTCCCGGCTGGCCTGTCTGTCCTTCGTGCTGGCATGGTAGATATTGACCTTATAAACAGGAAAACCCTCTTTTCGATAGTCCTCGCGCAAATGATCCAGCTGCCTTGATATTCTTTGAAACATCCGCTGAAAATGTTCCATATGGAACTGCTCCATCCTCTCGATATCGCCCTTTTGCACGATGGAATCCATCGAATGGATGTGGAACATCACCGGATACGGCATCTTTTCCATCAGGTCGAAGACAGCCTCGATCACCTCTCCTGTCAGCCGTGTCTCATGAACCGCCACCTTCTCCCTGCAGTCGTACACCAGCGCACCGCTGACACAATTAATGTAACGCATCTTTGGAAACAGATTCAGATACTCCTTCAGCTCTCCCATATTGCGCCCGCTGTTAATGACAACACAGACACCCTCCTCCAATGCCCGATTCACCGCGGAGCACGTACGGGGAGAGACCTCCTTTTTGCTGTTGAGCAGTGTTCCATCCATATCCAGGGCTGCAATCTTATATTTTCTCATGGTTCTCCTTCCGGTATATCTATCAATGTAAAAGAAGCTACGAAAAACAGTTGCCGTTTCCCGTAGCTTTCCTTTCTATTCCATTCTATTTCATCAGCTATCCAGCTCCCGATCCTTCCCCATGAAGAATAAGGCGATCGCTCCCGGTCCCACATGGGAACCTGTGCAATAGTCATAGGACGTGTTGATAAAACGTCTGACGGAAATCCTCTCCTGAATCTTCTCCATCACATAGAGAGATTCCTCATAGCAATCCGCCTGTGCAATTCCAATGATCTGTTCCTCCGGATTCACAATGTTACGGCAGACCAGATCGATGATTTCGTTCAAAGACTTCTTACGACCGCGAACCTTCCGGAATGCAACGATCACGCCCTCCTTGCTCCCTTTCAGAAGCGGCTTGATATCCAGCATATTTCCTACAAAAGCTGCACTGTTACTAAGTCTTCCCGTACGTGACAGGTATTTCAGATTCTCAACCGTGAACAGTCCGTTCATCTTATGCGCCCAGTCCTGAAGACGGTCGGCAATGGTATCGATGTCTTCTCCCTTCTCCCGCATCTCCACCGCATAGATGGCTAAAATCCCCTGTGCAAGTGAGGCATTAAGGGAATCCACAATACGAATCTTCCGATCCGGGAACTCATCCTGCAGATCATCCACAGCAAGACGTGCCGCATTATAATTACCACTGATACCATAGCTTAAGCTGAAATAGATCACGTCCTCCCCTGCCTCAAGAACCGGACGAAATGCCTCCTCGAAGCGACCACAACTGATAAGGGATGTCTTGATCTCCGCCCCGGCGCGAATGGCATCATAATACTTCCTGCCTTCCTCGCGCTCCTGCTCCGGAGTCAAATCCGGCTGAAAACATACCAGCGGCTCTCCATTAACCATATTGATAAACGAGATGATATGAATCCCGTATTCTTTTACTACTTCTGCCGGAAGATTTGCTGCCGAATCTGCAAATACCTGAAACATCTTTCTTCCTCCATATATCATATTGCCGGGAAAATATTTCCCAACTAATAATATACGTAATTGGTTATATTCGCAATCCTATTGGAAATACAATGCATTCATCTTGTATATCAGATATCATTCCAGTCCCAAAAGAATGGTCTTGAAAAAATCAGAAGGAACAAAATACAGTCCGTCATCCGCCTCTTCCATCCAGGTGATGGAGTGATACCATGGCATAAAAAGCTCCTGGGTTCCATGGTGAATCTTAAGTTCCACCGGCTGAGCCATGAGCTCACTTACTGTATTCTTCAACAAAACCAGATAATCCTCGAAATCAATGGTCACACCGGAATTCATCGTCGAATCCCCACTCGTGGTGTACCACGCCTCATCCTCAAGACGCGACATAATCTCCTTATGGGGTACATAGCATACCGTCTGGAGCTTCTGCTGCTCTAAGACATCACATAACAAATCCATAAGACGTCTCTCATTTCCGTGGAACTTATCACAAAAGGCTCCAAAGATTCTGGCACAATAGTCCTTATGCTCATTCGCCTTGGTCCAATGATCCGGCAGCCGGTTGCCGTTCAAGGCCAGAAGGTAATGCATCACCTTCTCAAACCATACCGGGCCTTCCAGCATCGGATGCTGGACCTGCGCAATCTTCCGTCTGCAATCCGGATTCGATTCACTTGCGCTGATCATCCAGTCTCTTCCGACCTTCCTTGCGGTCCGAAAACTTCCGCGCAATGCCTTCTGCCTTGCCGTAGCCGGAGAGATTCCCCACTGCTTCGCCCAATCCTTCAGAGGAATCATATCCGAAGACATCTCTCCTGTCAGCTGGCCGGATGCATCCAGCGTAATCGGCTTTCCCGTCTCATCCAATAATTCAAAAAGCTGTTCTGCTGTATGAATACTCATAAAAAAAGCCCCCTTTGCATTTGCTACTCTAACGTAGGTTTATCTCTATAATACTACGTTTGCGTAGCAAGTCAAGGGGGAATCTTTAATAAATCATACTGCAACCTTTTCCCGCTGTCTTAGCCGCGTACAAAGCCTTATCCGCATTTTCCATCAATTCCTCCAGGGAATGCTTCGGATCGATGATTGTGATTCCAACCGAAAGGCTAATGGATTCCAGCTGATTCTGCTTTTTCAGATATTCATTTAAATTGTCAATCATGGCCTTCGTCATCGCCGGTGACATATAGGAGATCAGGATGAACTCATCTCCACCCCAGCGCGCCACCACGCCCTTGCGGTCGAAGGCTTCCTTCATACTCTTTGCGACAAAGGTAAGAATGGTATTGCCATACCGATGCCCGCGGGTATCGTTGTAGGTCTTAAAATTGTCCACATCCACCATGACCAGACTGTAAACCTTGCGCTTGCCCCGCTTTATCTTTTTATCAAAAATATAACGGAAGTATTTTCGGTTCGGAAGTCTTGTCGTCTCATCCATATTCGCCCGAAGCACCAGATTCCGGTTGGTCCGCCCCATCATAAACATGGAAATGCATCCGGAAATCACCACATTAAGGAGCATATACAGAAAACTGTTTCTGGATTTAATAACGAAGGTATGCATCATCTGCTCCGTATTCTTATCGGAAATGATACACCAGTTAAGGCTTGGCACCGGACTGATACTGATCATATGGTTCATCTTCTCTATAATCTGCTCCCGGCTTTCAAACTCCTTCAGCTCTTCCTCCTTGAAATGAAACAGCTCCGCCAGATCCTTCTGCGTCTTATAATATCCTCTTGATTCGGTAAAAGAGTTATGCGCATTCCCCATATTTGTGATGTAAATGCGAAGGTTTCCCTCTCTTTCCAGCTCATAAACCCTTCGATCGATATTGGTAACATCCTGCGCCGTACCTACAACGCCAAGGAGTTTCCCATTCTCGTCCGTGATTCGGTAATTCACGAAGACCGAGAGACGGTAGTTCTTCGTCTCATCCCGGTCGAACTGAATATCATAACTCTTGCCCAAATCAATAAAATTATAATACCAGCTATCAAAACGACTCCTGCGATGTATAATCTTATTAAGTCCGCCATTATAGTAATAGCAGCCTGTTTTCGCTGACACTAGGAAAACATTGGTATATCCGTAATTCTTCTGATATTGCTTCAGGAAAAGATATAAGTCATAATAATCATACGGCTGGTTCTCCTCCCTCACATCCCAGGCTGCACTCAGTGTCTTTGGAACAAGCGTCTTCTCTCCCGGGTCCGGTTCATTCTTCAGCCATTTCCGCAGATACAGGTCATTTGCCATCGTTTCCGATACAATTCTCTGCTGCGCCGTTACCGATTCAAGTTCCACACGTATATTATCGGAAGCAAGCTTCGCATCATTCTTCACCTGCTCCATGGCAAGCTCATTATAATACCTCGTATCATTATACTGAATCAGCAAAAAAGCGAACAAAAACAGAATAACGATCATCAGGTTATTCCAGATTAGATAATTCTTCTTAATCATCTCAACGGCCTCGTGGTTCCTGCAGACTAAAATTTCACCATTGTACGCGTAATAGTGTAAACGTTACCTCTTATATTTTCAATTGTTTTTACCTACTTCCTTTCACATCCACCACAACATATTCCGACCGGCAACCGGTTTTAAACAGCAACTCCCAATCGCTGATGCCGGAGCTGACGATAAAGTCGGTCTCTCCGCGCTTCTCATGACCGTAACGGCGCTCATACTGGCGTGTCCATTCTCCCATGTACTGGAATGGGATCAGCTGTCCACCGTGGGTGTGGCCGCTCAATACCAGGTTGGCGCCGCCGGCCACTTCCTTATCATATTCACAAGGCTGATGATCCAGTACCACTTTATAAAGGGAGGAATCCAGCTGGCCCATCAGTGCTTTCGGGGACTTTCGTCCCTGACCACGTGTCTCCTCCGACTTGTCCTGCCTGCCGACAATGTAGTATCTTCCATCGATCAAAACAGACTCATCCTGCAGGATGGTGACGTTATTGTCCCTTAACTCATCTAAAAGCATGTCATTCGTCCATCCCTTCGCCTCTTCCGACGCATAGCCTTTGTCATGATTGCCATAACTGAAGAAGACGCCATCCTTTGTCTTTAGCTCGCCGATTGCCCGGCAGGCATCCAGCATATCTTCCTTTGTCGTTCCATCATCTACAAAATCTCCCGTAATCACCACCACATCCGGATGAAGTGCGTTGATTTTCCGGATATACGGAAGTAACCCTTTACCGTCAAAGGTTACGCCGATGTGGGAGTCTGTGATTTGAACCACGCGCAGATTCCCCTGTAATTTGTCACTTTGCAGTGTATAATCCTTTTCCCATACGTGGGTACACTGATACCATCCAACGCACAGGTAAGCTGTTACCGCAACGAGGGAGACAACATCCGCAAGGTACTTCCACACCTTCTTCTTTGCATACTTTTTCAAAAGGAGGAACAGGCCTTCTATCATCAGACGAACTGCTGCCAGATGCAACATGACGATTACCATATTCACCGGATCCATTGCAACATACAGAACTGCTGCCAGCAAAACAACCAGAAGAAGGGCGATGCATCGGGACAGCCACCTTCGCTCACCCGCCAGCTTCTGAATGCATCCAAGGCGCGATCCGAACACCACCAGAGAGCCCACACCTATTCCAAAACCACACAGTGCCAACAGACTGATCAGAATCCACATCATGAATAACACCTCTTTACGTTTCCATTGTTCTATTTATATTATACCCTTTATAACCCCTCTCATTTATGGTATTATTCTAATTCTTGCGGGATTTTTTCGCAGAGTCTCGCGGCAGGACACAGAATGAATTTTTAGGAGAATAGAATGAATTTATCGCGACTTCAGGAAATCACCCAAAACTACTACGACCGTTTTCTGGAATTTAATACCCCAACAGAACCGGACGAGACCTTCAAATGGTCCATCGCTAAAACCTTTGCCACACGACTCGATGAGGCATTAAAGGCACCGAATGACCGTCTGATTGAAGAACTGAAAGCCCTTGCCAAAGAGACTGGGTACTTTATCGATTCTTCCCGTATGCAGCCATTTTACGGCATGGCTAAAATCGCAGAGAAGGATGCAGCCTTGACCATGACCGTGCGCCAGTTGCTTGCGTTCCTGGTTCAGGCTCATGATGCCGATATCCCGACAAAGGTGGAGCGGATTCATTTCTTTCTTGAAGAGATGCTGAAACTGCATAAAATGCATTTCCCTCACCAGTATAACTATGCGATGGATCTTCATGCAGCCACCTCCATTCTGCTGCTCTATGATCCGGACCACAATTACATGTATAAGCCAACCACATCCCGTTCCTTTGCGGATGCCCTGGAATATTACGATGACTGGGGAAGCGGTTCCTCCCTTAAACTGGAGGCGTATTTCCGGTTCTGTGACGAAGTCATGGAAAAGTTAAAGGATGATGCCACCCTGGAGCAGATCGATCGCATGCGCTACTATCAGCTGCGATATGAGCCGGATCAGTTACATCCTGATACCAACCGGCACATCCTTCTTGCCGATCTGATCCATTGCACCAGCGCATACAATCTGTGCCCTGCCATGGCAGATACCCAGATTACAGCGAGAAAACGCAAGGAATTCAAGGAAAAGCTGGTCATCAAAGAACAGACCGTTAAGCAGCTGGATGAGCTGCGGGCAGACGTCGAGGCTCTTGACAGTGCCTACGACACGGTTGTATCCCTTTTAAGCGATACAACCGCCATCCTTCATAAAAAATACGGAAAAGGAACTGTGACACGTTATGAAACAAATCCTGTCCGTAAAAACGACAAGATCTACATTACCCTTGAGGATGGAAAGGAGTTAAAGCTTGGATACCAGGCTCTTACACTTAAGAGTGTTCCATTCCGCCTTGAAGACGACGAGAAAAATCTCCTGTTTGATTTAAATTGCGCCCTTCTGCGCGATGAGGCTTCCATCCGCGCCGAATATCAGAGAATGGCAGATCAGATAAACTAAATCCCTATAAAAAAAGACCGGAAGGTGTCAAACCTCCGGCCTTTACCTTTTATTAGAGAAGTCCTGCGTCGCTTGCAACCTTCTTCAGTGCATCTGCAGACTCCTTCAGCTTCTTCTGCTCCTCCTCGCTTAATACGATTGGAACATGCTTCTCAACGCCTTCTGCTCCGACAATTGCCGGCATGCTGAGAGCGATTCCGTCGATACCGTATTCGCCATGCATGATGGAAGATACCGGAAGGATGGAATTCTCATTCATGATGATTGCGCTGCAGATACGAACTACGGACATTGCAATTCCGTAGTAGGTTGCATGCTTTTTCTCAATGATCTCATAAGCGCTGTTCTTAACATTCTCAGCAATTCTCTCCATAGACTCCTGATGCTGGAAATGTCCTCTCATCTCACAGAAATCATTCAGAGGTACACCGGAAACATTGGCGCTGCTCCATGCAACGATCTCACTGTCACCGTGCTCTCCAATGATGAAGGTATGAACACTACGTCCATCCACAGAAAGATGCTCTCCCAACTCTGTCTTAAGACGGGCTGTATCAAGAACCGTTCCGGAACCGATGACACGATTCTCAGGAAGACCGGAAAGCTTTAATGCAGCAAGGGTAAGTACATCCACCGGGTTGGATACCACGAGAAGAATACCCTGATAGTTACGCTTAGCGATCTCAGGAATGATGCTCTTATAGATTCCAACGTTCTTATTCACAAGATCAAGTCTTGTCTCACCCGGCTTCTGGGCTGCTCCGGCTGTTACAACGATGATAGCGGAATCTGCGATGTCATCATAGTCTGCTGCATAGACCTTGACCTGTCCTACAAACGGAACACCATGGGAGATATCCAGTGCCTCTCCCTCTGCCTTGTCATGGTCGACATCCACCAAAGCAATTTCAGAAAAAAGACCACTCTGCATCAGTGCGAATGCAGCGGATGAACCAACAAAACCACAGCCGATAACGGCTACCTTACGGTGATTAATTACTACCTTCTTTTCCATTTACTGTTCCTCCTTTGTTTATATCAAATTGTATTTTTTTGTTTTAGACATGTCTATATCATACTAAGGAGAACCGGTGTTGTCTGTTGCCATGGCAACGCAAATTTTGTAATACTGTTTTTATTTCCGTTCAAAGGCGGTTATGCATCCACTTTTTCAAATAAACCAAGCTTCTCGCAAATATTATAGATTCCATCCTGATCCACATCATCGGTAATGTAATCCGCCTTCGCCTTTAACTCCGGAATTGCATTGCCCATGGCAACCTTCACCCAGTCATCCACGAACATAGACATATCATTCAATGCATCACCAAATACAATAGCATCTCCATAATCTGCTCCAAAATGGTCCATCATCTGACGGATTCCATAGGCCTTGTCTGCCGGCTCTATAAAGACATATTCCTTCTGAAAACGGCACCACGGCAGATCCTTTAAGCTCTCAATGGACAGCTCGTAAGGATAATAGCAGGCCACATAGGCCTTGTAGATATGGTCATAGTCCTTCGGATCCAGCCCCGGAACCACTTTGGTATCCATATAAATATCGTGGGTCGCCTCCTCGAAGCGTTCATCCGGAACGAACCTGACATTCGAATTCTCCGGCTGAATTCCCCATGGAAGATCCTTTTCCTTGCATTCGTTGACAAATGCGATAATCTTATCCTTGTCCAGAGGCCTGATTCCCAACAACTTCTTATCAATGGTGATACCATAACCACCGTCACTGACCATATTCTCAAAGCCAAGCTCTTCCAGAAACGATACTGCAAGTGCCTGGGCTCTTCCCGTGCAGATACACAGGAAATGACCGGCCTGCCTTAACTTCTCAAGGGCAATCTTGGTTGACTCCGGTATGTAGGTATTCCCATAACCACCGGCTGCCAGTGTTCCATCGATATCAAAAAACAAATATCTCTTTTTTGCCATATAGCATCCCCTCCATCCTCTATTATATCTTTATCCTCTTCTGAAATATAGAAAAAAGGCAGAGAAAAAACATCTGTCTTCTCTCTGCCTCTCTCCCTTGCGATTCGCATCTATGCTGTTTCCAGCAGGTTGAGAATCTTTTCAACATTTCTTCTTCCGTTTCGAATGGCTATATTGATGCACCATGATGCAAGAACGCCTGCAAGAATCATCAGGATACCAATTGCACCTGTAAAATACCCAAAAGGCTTTTGCGTTGCTGTAAAACTGTAATAGCTGACGGCAACTCCCACGGCAGATATGGCTAAGGAATAAGTTCTCCAGCGGGCGATCCGTTTCAGCGCTTTCTCCTGAAGTCTTGCCTCCTGCAAATGCATGGCTTTTTCCTGACGATTCATATACAGTCCTTTCTTGTTTAGTACTTTAAGCCCGGATCAAAGAATCCGACTAATACACCGAGAAGTGCGATTACAACCAGAAGAAGCATAACCTTAAGCGGGCTTAACTTCTTCTTTGCCATTAACCACCAGCAGAAGAATACAACTAATGCTGTCAGCATTCCCGGGAATACACTGTCCAGCTTTTCCTGAAGAACCATGTATGGCTCACCATTGGAATTAACCAGCTGGAAGCTTGTCTTAACACTAATCCATGTAGCACTTACGGCACCGATAACAATTCCACCTAAGGTAGATACTGCTTCACGGATTGCAGTTCCTACATCTCCAACCAAGAACTCAACGGCCTTGGTTCCCATCTCATAACCTTTTTTATACAGGAACTTCATGCCAAAATAAGCAAACAGGTTCCAAACAATAATGTAGAAAATTGCTCCAAGAGGTGAACCACCGGTTGACATACCCATGGCAATACCAAGAAGGATCGGGATTACAGTCCCTACTACCAGGGAATCACCGATTCCGGCGATCGGTCCCATGAGTCCGGCACGAAGTCCATTGATTGCCTCTGCATCAACTTCTTCGTTACCGTTCGCACGGGCTTCTTCCAGTCCCGCTGTAATACCCACTACTACTGCACCGAGCTGGGGTTCTGTGTTGAAAAATGCTCGGTAGGTGTCCATTGCCTCAGCCTTCTTGTCCTCGTCATCATAGAGCTCTTCTACGAGAGGAAGCATTGAACATAAATATCCGAATGTCTGCATGTGCTCCTGAGAGAAACATGTCAGATTACCATAATACCAATTGTGAAATGACTTAGATAAAGCCTTTTTTGATAACTTCTTTTCAGCCATATTAAATATCCTCCTCATCATCATCGTATGCAGATCCGCCGTTTGCAGCTACTGCCGGCTTCTTAAGCTGAAGCATCTTAAGTTCGAAGATAACAATTGCGAACATACCTGCAACTACTGTTGCACTTACCAGGTTTAATCCCATAGATGCTGCTAATGCAAAACCGAACAGGTAAGGAACGAAGTCCTTGGCACTACGAACGATCTGCTTAAGAAGGATTGCAATTCCCACACAAGGAAGGAGTGCACCAACGGTAAAGAGTGTCTTCATTGGAACGCCGTCCATTGGAAGTGTCTTCTTGATGGTCTCAACTACGTCAGAACCAAGCATACACATAACAACGGTTGGGATTAAAGAAAAGATGATGTGGGAGATCCATGGGAATACCATGTCTACAAGGTAGAGCTTCTTGTAATCTCTCTTGTCAACCCATTTCCATCCCATGTGCTGCCAAATCAGGTTCATGGTTGCTGTTCCGTAGAACAGTACAGTTCCCACAGTACCTACCATGGTTCCGAAAGATGTTGCAAGTGCAACGCCCTTTGCAGATGCAGGATCAAGTCCATAAGACTTAACTGCTAACATTGCCAAAGGAATTCCGATGTAGGATACGGCACGTACATCCGCAGATACCGTTCCACCCGGAGTAACAAGTGCGATGTATACGACCTGCATAGCCGCACCGACCATAATACCGGTTGGGACATCGCCTAATACAAGACCACAGATCAGACCACCAATCAACGGACGACCTAATGTGTAGTTACCAATGGAAGTACCACCTAAACCAGGCATACTTGACAAGGATGCAAATAATCCAAGAATAATTGCCTGAAAAATGCTGATTGTCATAATTTCATAGCCCCTTTCTTAGTCATTGAAGCCAAACTGGCCTCTGAATTTTTTCCAGTTACCAATGGCTGTTTCTTTTAAAAGAGCAAACTCTACTTCATAGCCTGCCTTTGTAATAGCCTCTAAAGCCTCAGCCTCTTCCTGTGTAATGGACTGATTATTTCCAAGCTTTGTTGTACCCGGACGATCGTTACAAGGTCCTACGATGATCTCTTTTACATCGCTTGGTACAAATCCGGCATCCACAAGAATCTTCTTCATATCGATCGGATCCTTTGTGATGACGAAATATCTTGTATCAGAGTCTAATACCTTCTGACTCTTTTTAATAAACTCCTCCACTCCCCATACGAATGTCTTCTTATCCGAAGCACTCTTGTAGGCTGCCTTAAGCACCGGATTGGATGCAGCTGCATCATTTACAGCGATCAGTCCGTCACACGGATACTCCAAAGACCATCTGGTTACTGTCTGTCCGTGAATCATTCTGTCATCGATTCTTACAAATGAAACTGACATGTTTCCTCCTCTTACATCTCATTGCCCTTCTTCACAGAAAAACAATTACAAATCCTCTTCCTCATCGTCAACCGCTACTGCGAACTCACGAATCTGCTCGATTCCTCCGTCCATGGCATCTTTTTTCACATCTTCAAGATCCATAAAGTCTTTGCTCATCACAGTTGTGAGTACCATCGGCAGGTTCATTCCACCAATCATGGTTGTTTTGGATAAAATCCCCAGTTCTGAAACAACATTAGCTGTGGTTGTAAGCGGAGATCCTCCGACAATGTCTGCGAAGATAAGAAGCTGATCCTCATCACCTAAGGTCGGGATTACCTTCTTAAGTTCTACTGCAAAATCGTCTGATCCCATGCCGTCCTTTAGTCCAATCGCGATTACATCCTCGCGATCGCCCCCGGCCAACATACAGACAGCATTACGAAGACCGTATGCAAACTCACCGTGGCTAACTAACATTACATAGTTCATTCTCCCTCCTCCTTTCTTGGTTATAAGTATAAAAAAATGCCCCTTTCGGGGCATCTCACAATTGTAATGAGGTTATAAAGACGTTTGTCACGATTTACCATGACATTTGTCATGTTTTATGGATTCTGAATCTTTTTCAGATATAAATTGATCTTCCGGTCCCAGACAATCTGCTCCATCTGGACATTTGCTGTATTTCCCAGAATATCCTCGATAGCGGTTGTCAATTCATTATGGATCTCATCGTAGTTCCGGTACTGTTCCCTGACCTTGGCATTTTTCATAACAAAGGATATCACATCCAGATTAAGATCCACACCCTCGTCCCGCTTCAACTTTGCAACAATCTGCTGAGACTGCGTCACATTGCGAAGGGGAGAGATTCCTTCGGTATAGCTGAAGATTTCGGACTGTATGCCTCTGTCATAGGTCAGTGTCTTGAGAAGCTCCCAGGCCTCCTTCGGATACCTGGTCTGGGTGCTCACTGCAAGGGACAACACATCCAGCATCGCACAGTTGCTGCCGCTTGGACCTGCCGGCATTGCAATATAACTCCAGTCAAAGCTTCCCTCCTTCTGCAGCCTGTACTCACTTGTTATATTCGCGCGGTAGGCGGAATAGAGCATCGGCTGAAAGACAACATTTCCCTTGTAAAAGTCCGCCTCGATGTTCCGGGTCTTATCCGTAATGCTCTTCAGATTCTCAAGAAAAGTGATGGACTGATAGACCCGGTCTCCTGTAAAGTTGCATTTCGTCCCGTTCTGGCGGATGACATTGGTATTATTGGATAAAAAGGCATCCTGCCAGCCGTATCCGTTCACGCAACTGACGTTTTTCATCTTCGGGTTCTCCTGGATTTTCTGACAGATGGCACTGAAGTCATCCCAGGTCCACTCCCTCTGTGGAAAAGATATTCCCGCCTTCGACAGAAGCGTCCGGTTCACCATCATAACCGTTGGGGAACACTCATAGGGAATCGAATACTGATAGCCATTCCACTGACCGCTTTCCACAGCCTTTTCATAGAAATTCTTCAGGGAAAACCCCGGATCTCTTTGAATCAGGTCATCCAGGCGGCGCATGGATTTTGTCTGAACAAAAGTTGCATACTCCTCATTCGGCACGAAAAATACATCCGGCGATTTTCCGTCCACCATCTTCTCCGCCAGCCACTCGGTGTAATCTTCTCGCGTAACGCCACTGGCATACCGGACCTGTACATCCGGATGTTCCTTCTCAAACTTCTTGATCGCGTCATCCAGAATATGATAGGAATATCCATTCTGAAAGTCCCAGTAACTACCGGTAAATGCTCCAATGGTAAGGACTTTGGTCTTTGCATTGGTGTTGGCATTGGTATGTCCAACCCCGTCAAAAATCAGCATAACGGCAAAGACCGTCAGACATATTGCCAGCATGATCTTATTGATTCTTACGGTAAAAAATGAACGAATCGGTTCCCACATATTACATATCTTCCTGTAAATCCTGGTTGACTGCGCCTGTCTGTACTGCCCAGATGGCCAGCTGCGTCCGGTCTCTGAGGCAAAGCTTGCTTAGGATCGTGCTTAAGTTATTCCGCACCGTTCCCTCGGAGAGATTTAGTCGGGTTGCAATCTCCTTATTGGACAGTCCTCTTCCAATCAATACCACGATCTTCCACTCATGTTCCTTTAAGGTTTCCTGTGCATCCGCCGGAACCTGGATGGTAACATTGGACTGTGCCATTTTGGAAAAGAGTTTGACCACCTTCGATGCAATATCTTCATTGATCATGGCTGTTCCGTTATAAACCTTACGAATGGCCTTGGACAGCTCCTGAATGGAAATTCCCTTTAAAAGATACCCGCTGGCTCCGAATTTTAATGCATTGAATACATATTCATCGTCATCAAACGTCGTCAGAATGATAATCTTGATATCCGGATACTGTTCTTTAATGATCTGTGTACAGACAACGCCATCCATCCCCGGCATACGGATATCCATTAGGATCACATCCGGTTTTTCCTCTCTTACCGCACGAATGACTTCATGTCCGTCTGCCACCGTACCAATCACATGAAAATCCGGTATATTTTCCAAAATCAGCAGAAGACTCTGCCGCATTAATTCCTGATCATCTGCTATTAATATATTAATCATCACGGCCTCTTTCTATTGCTATTCCTTCATTACCCCAGCGAACCGGGAACCAGGCCTCCAGTGAAAATCCAACAGATCCGTCACACCGAAGTCCTCCGCCCAACAGCTTCAATCGCTCTTCCATATGATGAAGTCCGAAGCCCTTGGTTATCGATTGACAGCCGATTCCATTATCCCTGACTTTGATCTTAAGGAAGCTGTTTTCTCTCTGAATCTGTATCTGGATGCCGCTTGCTTTTCCGTGTCGCACGGCGTTGGTCGTACTCTCCTGAATGATACGGTAGATGACTTCCTCTTCGTCCTGATTAAAGTGCTTCAGATCTGCCTGGCACACATAACCGATGTGAATACCCGTGGACTTTCGCATCTCTTCGAGCATCTTCACCAGTGCATCGTCCAGATCCATCCTCTCCAGCATATCCGGCCGCAGAGCTTTCACAGACTGACGAACATCGGTTATTCCCTGCCGTCCTACCTCTTCGATCGCGTGCAGCTGTTCCTTTGCCGCCTCCGGCGCGATATCCATCAACATGATACAGGCCTCGATGCCCGTCACCATTCCGGTAAGGGAATGACCCAGGGTATCGTGAATCTCTCTTGCCAGACGGTTTCGCTCCTTGGTCTGCGCCACGCGCTCCGATTCCTTGGCATACTCTTCCAGCTTTCTATTGGCTTCCTCCAACATACTGTTGGTGGTGCTCAGCCTGTTATTGGTATTCTCCAGCTGAATGTTCAGAACCCGGATACGCTCCTTTTCACTCATCTCCTCCAGGGTCAGAAATACCATGAACAGGATGAAGATAAAGGTATTGATCAGAGAAATGGCACTGATTCCGCTCTCCAGTGTTGATGCAATATCCCTCTTATAATAATTCCATGTGATGCTGACCGAGGAAATCTTCAACAGATCCTTAAACACCACACTGTTCATTGCAATATCAAATATCGCAATACACAGAAT
Organism: Lachnospiraceae bacterium C10; assembly: GCA_900100095.1. GTDB lineage: Bacteria > Bacillota > Clostridia > Lachnospirales > Lachnospiraceae > Weimeria. The sequence goes on along the minus strand of FMTN01000024.1, from coordinate 44,603 downwards.
CATCGTCAGACGCTTGTTCCAGTTTACCGGATGCCGCATCATATCCGCCATCAGCAGCAGTACCATTCCGGTATAGGAGAAGCCGATCAGGGAGGCGATTCCCCCTACAATGACCATCTCCGCAAGCAATTTTATCGAAAGCTCAATATAGTTATGACACTCGGTGACCAGCAAAAGAGACAGCGCCACATATAAAAGCATAATTGCCAGGGGAATTTTATAGTAGTTATACGGAATCTTGCCCAAAAGGAGCAGATAATCCAAAATATTCCCCTCACGCACAAAACCTGCGATGGCATGCTTTGTTGCCATAGCATCGATCATAACCACCACACCGTTGATAAAGATCATAAGATACAGAAGCTGATCGGAGATACGCTCTATGGACCGGATCTCACCTGTTTTTTTACGTTCTTCCATTACTGCCACCTGTCAACCCTGTACTTCTTCACATTTCTTCGATCCACCAGTTCCACGTTTACATAGACCTTCGGCAACACTTCCCTGCCCTCCAGCAGACGATACAGCGTCTGTGCCGCCTTCTTACCGATCTCTGTCGGAAACTGTGCAGAAGTTGCCTGCATCTCGCCGTCATAGATCATCGCCTTTGCCTCCGGTGATGCATCGACTCCGTACAGATCCACCTTATGCAACAGCCGTCTGGATTCAAGGCCGTAGGCTGCTCCCACAGCGGCAAGATCATTCAGACAGAACACACTGTCAAACTCATGTCCCTTATCAATGAATTTCTTCAACGCCGGTGTTGCAATTTCCGTCTGTCCCTCGCAGGGAACCTTTCCAACAATCTTAATCTTTGCATTCTTCTTGATCACATCACAAAATCCCCGGATTCGTTCCTTTCCGGAAATGGTCTCGTCGTGTGTCATCAAAACCACCCGGGCACCGTTTGCATGCTTTTGCAGATAATATCTGCCAATCAGACTTCCGGCCTTGTAGTTATCCGATACAATGGTGGAATCCGCGAGGGTCGGATCGATCAATTCTGTATCCACAACCACAATTTTCACGCCCTTTTCCCTGGCTTTCATCAAAATATCCGTCAGCTCCGACGCTTCCACCGGTGTAAGGATCAGTGCATCGATGCCTTCATTCAGCATCTCCTCGATCTGCTCCCGCTGCTTTTGCACACTCAGCGCCGGATCCCGTAAAATGATGCGATCCCCCTTCGTCCTTGCCTCGTATGTAATCTGCTGGTTGATAATTTTATAGAACTCGTTATTCATGGTCATGTAACTGACCCCGATGGTTTTCGATTTCTCCATTTTCCGTTCCGACAGATCCGGACGAAAAATAATATAGATGCCGGCACAGATCAGGCAGGCTATGACTCCGATAAAAATAATCAGATGAACCGTACGTATATAAAATTTTACGACATGTTCATCATTCCAGTCCTTAAATGGATGAAACATAAGCTCCCTCTTCCAATTCCTGTTCCTACAAACAATCTCTCCTATTATACGAAAAAAAATAGAGGTTCGCCATGCGAACCTCTATTTTACCGTTCTTAATGAAGAAAATCGTATTCTACGATATTTTCCATACAAAGACGGGCTGATGCAGCAACCGTCGTGTATAACTCCTCTGAAGGAAGTAAATTCAATGCAGTCCGGCAAGCCTCACGCTCTGAAAACGTTGTAATCAGCTTCGACTCTGTAACGATCTCCTTACGCGGCTGTACCAGTGTCTGATAGATTGCCTGAGGCTCTGCCTTACCGGTCTCCATACGTGTAATAACAATCGCCATACGAATCAAAGCGAAACGCTCTACCTGATATTCCTTAATTCCCGCCTGCATCTCAAGACTACGCGAAATATCGTTATATGTATCAATTCCCCATGTGGTATTGGAATTCTTCAAGACATTTACGATATCGGATACTTCCATTATTGTCTTTGGTGGATTAGTAAATCTCATGTGGTCCTCCTTAATAAAGAAATATGCACAAAATCATATATAGTAGTATAGCATATTTTTTATACACAAACATTTACATTTTGCACAAAACCACAAAATTGTCCGATGAGTTGCTTTCATCTTGTAAGTTACTACAACTCATACTTTACGAGATGCATCTTTACCTCTCCTATCGCATGGAACGATATTCCCTTTGCCTCTTCCTGTGCAAATACAAGGGCTGACATTACCTTTTCGCCATCGTTTACATAGATTTCTACACTGCCGCGATCCATAATCATACGTAATTTAATCTTACCTGTTGTAAGTCCTGCCACCTCACATGTTCTCTGATGGATTCCGGCATGTCGAATCTCACTGTAAGTGCGATCCACGGTAAGACTAGCATCCCCAGGGCATACCTTAAGTGCGGTATAAGTACCGTTCTTTTCTGCAAAATGAATCTCAAGCTGTTGATATACGGCATCTTCATCCGCAGGAGATACTTCCAGCGTAAGGTCAAGGATCTCACCCTCTATTCCGTCAAAGGTCTTGTCTCCTGAGAATACTTCCTCTTTGTACTCGACCAAATCATGGCGGAGCTCATCGAACTCCCTGGTCGGCTTCTGGCACAGGATACCATCACGAACGAACAACTCTCTTGGAAGTGTCATCTGTCCATACCATGGCAACTCCCGCTCGCCTCGAACCTCGGTCGCATCCCAGTTCTGCATCCATCCAATCATAATCCGGCGACCATCCTCTGTAAGGACCGTCTGTGGTGCATAAAAATCAATTCCGTAGTCAATGGATCTATAGTGACCTGCTTCTGTAAATTCACCGCTAGTCTCATCAAAGTCACCATCGATCCAAAGGGTTCCGTTACCGCAGATGAATTCTTTTCCTTCACTGCGCATGAACTGAGGGCTGGTGATAAGATACCACTTGTCCTCCAATTGGAAGAAATCCGGACATTCCCACATCTTGCCATAACGATTCTGATTCTTTGCCAGAACCTTCCAGTACGTCCAGTTCAGGCAATCCTTACTCTTATACATCAGAATCTGTCCGGAACCGTCCTTTGACATATTCGCTGCCAAAGCCACATAGGTTCCGTCACTTAATCGAATGATCTTCGGATCACGAAAATCGAATCGATCATCCCCCTGTGGGATTGCGTCCACAGAAATCACCGGGTTGGTTGCAATTTTTTCATAGTCAACGCCATCCCCGATGGCAATACACTGATGCTGGGCGCTTCGTTTCGGATCGTCCACGCTCTTGTGTACACCTGTGTACATCAGCAGATGTCTTCCATCCTCTAATGTAATGGCACTTCCGGAAAAGCAACCGTCCTCATCGTATGTCTCATCCGGAGCCAGTGCGACCGGCCGATACTCCCAGTGCAGTAAATCCTTGCTTACTGCATGTCCCCAATGCATGGAGTTCCAGCGAACATCATGTGGATAGTACTGGTAAAACATATGGTAATATCCATCATGATAACAGAATCCGTTCGGATCATTCATCCAGCCAACCCAGGGTGTTAAATGAAATTTCGGACGAAGATCACTTGAAATCTTATCGTACTGCTCTTTTTCGTATGCTCTTGCCTTTTCCAGAAGCTTGCTCATTACTGTAAACCTCTTACTGTTTCTTTCTAATCTTTATTACTTTGCTTTATTGTACTCATCAAGGTACTTCTGGAAGATACCAAGGTACTCTTCCATACCATAAGAATCCAGCTTCTTCACATACTTATCCCAATCACTGTCACTGAAACCGTTCATAATCCAATCAGACTTCTTAGCGTTGATTGTCTTAGTGATATCAGCAGTAAGATCGGAAAGCTTCTTTGTGTCGTCTGCTGTCATAAATACATTTGGATACATATTATCATGAATCATATCAGGAACATAGATATCCTTGATCCAATCCATACGATACTTCGCATCATCCGGGCATGTTACATACTTACCATAGTAACGGTCAAGTACTGCAAGTGGTCCACCAACACACTCTGCCTCACGAACCTCAACTGGAGATGCATCGCCTAAGTCTGCATGCTGAAGCATCTTCTCACCATCAGAATTCTTGCCTAATTCGAAGATATCGAAATCATCCTTCTCGCCATAAGTACCCCAGTTGTTCTGTGGTGACTGGAACGGATCATACATCTGATCCAACCAAGCACATACAAGTGCCGGGTTCTTAGCCATAGATGTTACAACACAACGTCCTCTGTCAAATCCGCCTGTAAAGGAACCATTACATGGTGTAATGCTACGAACATCTGCCTTAAGTGCAGGAAGTGGAACCCAATCCTTAAGGTTATCAATATTTGCTACATCCCATGAGAAGCATACGCCGTAACGACCTGCTTTACCCTTTGATACGTAGGTAGACCAATCCTGTGTGAATGCCTCTGGATCGATCAGCTTCTCAGAATAGAGCTTATGCAGCCACTCGACACCCTTCTTATAACCATCCTGTGTCGCAGAGCAGATTACCTTATTATCATCGTTAACTGCAATATGACGTCCACAGTCTGTATCTCCATATCCCTCACCAAATCCGTTGATGATGATTGCCGGATCCTGGCTTCCATCATTTACGATGCATGAAAGAGGAATGATGCTTCCGTCAATCTTGAATTCCTTCTGAATCTTATCTGCATTGTCACGGAAAGCTACCAGTACCTTTTCAAGATCATCGGTTGTCTTAGGTACCTCAAGACCTAAGAAATCTAACCACTTCTTATTAATAAAGCTCATGTCTGATACAGACTGAATGGCTTCCTTACCACTTCCGAGCTGCTCAATCCATGGGAGTGCCCAGATATGTCCTTCCGAATCCGTACACATCGCACGATACTCAGGGAACTCATCAAATACCTTCTTTAAGTTTGGCATATAAGCATCAATGTACTTCTCTACCGGAATGATAACACCCTGCTTACCGTATTTTAACAAACTACTATCATCGAAGCCTGCTGAGAAGATAAAGTCTGGGAGCTTGTTTGGATCAGACATAACAAGTCCAATCTTATCTGCCCACTGGTCGTTCTGCACGGCTGTCCAGTCAATATGAACGTTGGTGTCCTTCTCGAGACGAGTGAAAATGGTTCTCTTATTCGGATCAGATTCTGATCCAGCCGGGAAGCTGGTCATTCCGCGAAGTGTTGCCTGCTCCTTCAGTGGGAATTTCAATGAATCCTTGTCCACCTTCTGCATTTTCTTGCCGGCAGCTCCGCCTGCTCCGCCGCAGCCTACAGCACCAACTGTCATGGCTGCAATCATTGTCATTGCTAGTACCTTTTTTACTACATTCCTTTTCATTTCCCTTTTCCTTTCATAAACCTTTCCGTTTTTAACCCTTTACTGAGCCGATCATAATGCCATCCTCGAAATACTTCTGGAAGAACGGATACATTATAAACAGAGGAATACTTGAAATTATAATGGTCGCGTACTTCAGTAATTCGGCTAGCTGAGCTCGTGCTGCTGTGCTCTGCATATCAGAAATCATACCCGGTTGAGGCTGACTCTGAATCAAGATGGCTCTAAGAACCAACTGTAAAGGCTGTTTAGACTCGGAATTCAGATAGATCATAGCATCAAAGTAACTGTTCCACATTCCGACGAATACCCACAATACAAGCACCATGATCAGTGGCTTGCTCAGTGGAATCAAAATCTTAAAGAAGTAGGTCAGATCATCTGCACCGTCTACTTCTGCTGCTTCTCTTAACTCTTTCGGTAAGTTACCAAAATATGTTCTTGCAATGATCATGTTCCATACACTGAAAGCTCCCGGAAGAATCAGGGCCCACATGCTATCTACCAGACCAAGGTTACTGATCAACAGGTAGGTTGGAATCAGACCACCATTGAAAAACATGGTAATAACAAAAATCAGGTTGAAGAACTTTCTTCCACGGAAGTCTGCACGTGACATCGGGTAGGCACACAGTAAGGTAACGAAAACCGATACCAGTGTGAAAACACCTGAATAAAGAATGGCATTTCCAAAACCGACCCAGATCATCTTGTTCGACATAACACGCTTATATGCTGTCAATGTCCAGTCCTTTAAATGAAAACTGATACCGCTGTTCTGCAGGGTAACCGGATTCATAAAGGAAGCGATTACGATATATACCATCGGTACGATAATGGCAATAACGAACAGTGCCAGCAACAGATTACCGATTATCGTAAAGGTACGATCAAACTTACTCATTTCTTAGATCCCCTTTCCATCATTCATTCTTGCCACAATCTTATTCACAAGAACAAGAAGGATGACGTTGATGACCGTGTTGAACAATCCAACGGCCGTTGAAAAGCTGTAATCTCCATCCAGAAGACCCTTCTTATATACGTAAGTCGCAATGATCTCGGATGACTCAAGGTTCATATCCGTCTGAAGTGCATAAGCTTTCTCAAATCCGATGCTCATGATGTTACCGGCGGATAAGATGAACTGGATTACAACCATATCCCGGATTGCCGGCCAGTCAACCGCTTTAATCTGCTGCCAGATATTCGCTCCATCGATGATGGCTGCCTCTCGTAACTCCTTACTTGCTCCTGCAAGTGAAGCGGTGTACATGATGGATGCCCAACCGGCTCCCTGCCAGATTCCACTGATAATGTAGATCGGTCGGAAGAATTCAGGAACTGTCATAAAGTTAATGGATGTTCCCATTGCTCCATTCAAAGGACCGGTAACAGATAACAGGATTCGTACCATACCACAAAGTACGATGACCGATACGAAGTTTGGCATGTACAAGATCAACTGAATCTTCTTCTTGATGCTGACACTTTTGATTTGGTTCAACAACAGTGCCAAAATAATTGGAACCGGGAAGCCCCATAAGAGTCCATAGACTGCCAGCTTCAAGGTGTTCACCAAATACTGAATGAAATCCGGAGAACTTAAGAATCTCTGGAAGTTCGCAAATCCAATCCACTCACTTCCTGTAATTCCAAGAAACGGACTGTACTCCTCAAAAGCGATCAGTATTCCACCCATCGGAACGTATTTAAAAATAATTGTCAGTGCCAATGCAGGCAAGAGGAAGATAAAGTATAGCTGCCAGTGCTTTCTCACATACTGAAGAAAGTTCTCACTGTTTGTGGTTCCTCCGGCCCGTAGTTTTCCGGACTTCATAATAAGTACCCCCTTTTGGTTTGCTCTTTATATTTTGGATTATAGTACCGGCTTATGCATTTGTCAATTATTTATTGTGCATTTGCACAACAAAATGATGCATTTGCGATGTCATTTGCACTATTTTTTATATCATGTTATACTTTTTCCTATAAAAAGGAGGGTCACCAATGGCTAAAAGAGTTACCATACAGGATATCGCAGATGCACTCGGCATCTCCCGCAATACTGTGTCCAAAGCAATTAATAATAATGGATCACTGGCAGAATCCACCAGACAGAAGATTTTGCAAAAAGCGATTCAGATGGGGTATAAACAGTTCAGTTACATGGAAATCGATCCACAGCATCATCTTTTTAAAGCAAAAGATAAAACCGGCATTGCCTTTTTTTCTTCGAGTTTTATCAATGAATCACACTTCTCATCTCCTATGATGGACCGTGTGGAAAAAGAACTGTCGGATCTGAATTACCATTTGGATATTTACCGTATATCAAAAGACAATTTAAAGAATAAGACACTTCCTCCGTCATTTCGGCCGGAGAATTGTGCTGCTATTATCTGCGTGGAAGTATTCGATTATGATTACAGCGTCATGCTGACAGAGCAGGATATTCCGATCCTCTTCGTGGATTCACCGGTTGAGATCGGTCAGGCTCCCCTGAAAGCCGACAAGTTATATATGAACAATACCGACGGAATCCTGGAACTGATCGCTATTATGAAACAGCGCGGGGTAAAGGAAATCGGATTTGTAGGAGAAATGATGCACTGCCAATCCTTCTGCGAGCGCTATCTGGCGTTCCGAAACGGTATGCATTTATCCGGTCTTCCGATTCATGATGAATTATGCATTTGTGAGGAACTTCCGAAGCAGACGGAGGATAAGGGGATTCTCTATCAGGATTATCTCGAAAAAAAGCTCCGGGCATTGGATCATCTCCCGGAACTTTTCATCTGTGCGAATGATTTTATTGCGATTGATTTGATTCAGGCAATGAAGGCACTGAATATCAAGGCACCGGATGATGTCATGATCTGTGGCTTCGATGACTCTTCCGAAGCTAGGATCGTAACACCACCATTGTCCAGCATTCATATTCATAGCCAAAGTATGGGAGTCTCTGCTGTATCCTTGCTGCTCTCCCGTATCAAGGAGCCGTCCCTTGATTACCGCTCCTTATATGTGGAAACCAACTTGGTTCTTCGGGAATCCACCAAAGACACGTACTAGACTTTGACCTTCTTATAGGATGTCCAGACCGAGTAGACTTTCTGTCCCTGAATAACAAGGTAGGTCCTGAGGCGAACCTTAACCGTCTTGCCTTTTTTCAGTTTGCCAACGGTTCTGGACAGGGCACCTGTGGATGCGGCCTCTATGGTCTTCGTCTTCGTTCCCACCTTATAGAAAATCTGATAACCCTGAATCTGACCGCCTGCAGAGGCGGTTATTTTCATTTTACCGCTTCCGGTCTTCTTAAGCTTGCAGGTCACCGGCTTTGGAACGGCATAATCCTTTAAACATGCCGGACGAAGTGTATAGAAGTTCTCCGGCGTGTGCATGTAGTATCCCGTACGATAGGAAAAATCATCCCTTTGTCTCAACGTATTATCACTGATATTAAAATACCGGTTCCTTGACTGACTCACCAGCGTTGCGTCAAGGTCGGTATTTTTGTCTTTATCATCCCAGGTAATGTCAACGTTATACCACTTCCCGTCCATCTGAATCTCATTCCAGGCATGGGCTAGACTTGTAACCGAAATCGTCGGAACCTGTAATGCATTCATAAGCATGGCAAACATCTTCGTATAACCGGCGCACACGGTCGCACCGTAAAGAATGGCACTTGCCGATGTCTGGTATAGATTCTCCCAGTTGGTCTCACCGTTCTCATCATACTGATAATGCACATATTCGATGATTTCCTTTCGAACGATGGACTCCTTCTCAAGGATACTCTTCCCTGCCTTTGCCTCTGCAAGGTAATCCTCCACCAGTTCCATAATCTGGTAGGCCGCTTCCATCCGCACGCCGCCCTCACGGAATTCATCAAGAACCACCGGGTAGACATAATCCACCTTCTGATCCCCTGTCCCGGACACATGCGCTGCATAAGAAAAATGAAAGAAAAACTGTGGATTCTCATATTCCAGCAGGGTCGCAATCTCGTCCACACGTTCATTGCTGACAGACTCCGGAACATTGACCATCCTTGTGGTATAAAGTGTGGCAGGCTGATCATTCTCATCGACACTTTGAATCTGATAAGCGTCGATATCACTGCTTAGAAATTCATTCAGTGACTCACAGTATGCATCGTAGAATTTCTTCTCATCTTCCGTCAAATCCTGATAATAATACCGGGAAGAAAAGCGGTTCCAGTAGGATATATCTCTGATGTCATAAAAGGCACCCTTGGCAGCTCCTTTTGCCTTCCTCCTCTTTGCCCTGTTCGAAGGTTCCTTCACCCTGGCGTCTTTGGATAAGTTGATACGACGCTCCAATGCGATTCCGTCATTTTTGAAAGACTTACCCCATGCAACTTCTGCTGTATCTACAAGAACCGTCTGTGACACAGAGAAGAACAACAGGCAGGCAATCATAGCACCGGTTATCCTTCGCTTGTTATTTTCTTTTGTCATTCTGATATCCTCTCCGAACCGTTAACCCGGTTATGTCTACAATATAACTTTAATCCGACTGCAATAATAATATCGACCATAAACATCAATGCCAATAGAATCAACGCCGTCCGATAGCCTAAATTATCCGCCATAATACCCATAAGCCCGGTGAAAATTACCCCTCCGATACCGGTGGCTGTCGTAATAATACCGGTAGCTGTCGCAGAATATCGTCCGGAATACTTCATTGCAAGGGTCAACACATTCGGATAAATGGCACCGCAGGCAAATCCCAGCATCGCTCCTAAAACAAGTTCTACTGCAACAACAGATGTATAAGCCATAATAACCGTAATCAACGGAATGGAGACCGTCGCAAGTATAAGATTTTGAACCGCATGCCGACTGAACTTTCCGGAAATCAGTCTGGACGGAATCATCATCATCCAATACAGTGACAGGGCAAATTCTCCTGCCTCCGAATGCAGTACATCAAGAAAATAACTGTTCACAAAAAAGGCAAATCCGTTCTCAAATCCTACATAGATCAACATAATGAAGCTCAACATCATAATCACCGGGAGCACAAGCTCTCCCTTTGGTGTCAGCTCATGAACAACCTCTTTCTTAATGCTCCAATCGGCTCTCCTGTCAAATAAGCCGATCAGACTGAAGGCGGATATAATCATAATGAGCCAGAACAGTACGCGCCAGTTGACCCCAAGCTTAAGATAGGCACCGACCACAAGAGGTGCCACCACCGATCCAAGGGCATACATGGACGTAATAATACCGATTTTAAAACCGGAATCCTTATATATGTCGCCCACGGCTGCGATACCAACAAACTGTATGGTGCTCGTGGAAATACCCAGAATAAAAATGCCCAGAAGGAAGGCGATCTGAGAGGATCCGATTCCTATAAAGGCGCAGCTTATGATCTGAAGATAGATCATAAGAATCAGACTCTTCTTCTTACCGATGTGATCCGCCCATCCTCCCAATATGATCGGTGCAAGCATGGTAGAGAAAAGTTCTACTGTGGCAAAAAGCCCCATGGAGGTAATACTTAAATCGTACGCTTTCCCGATGGTATGAAGGCTGGCCTGATAACCGCCGGATTCGAATCCATTGATAAAGATTAATAAGAATAATGCAAGACAAAGCAGGTCAGGAACTTTTTTCTTAATATCGGACATAATATCTCCTACTTCCTGCCATTCCCCTATGGCATATGCCGGTGAAATGCTACTTCCTTATCCTGTTCCCTTACCAAGGATTATACCCTATATCTCTATCTTTGCCCATAAAAAACTTCCTGTGAGATAAGACTCACAGGAAGTTTCCTACATTATAATTTAATAAAACCGAACGCATCCAGAATAGAAGATACCAATATAATCAAACAAAACAGTGGGCACAGATAGCGAAGCATAAAACGGAAGATTGGTCTGCGACGGAACTTATGTCCGTCTCTTGTAATCTCCTCTTCAATCTTATCCAGCCCGATAACCCGGTTAATCAGAATACAGGTTGCAACGGCTGCCAGCGGCATCATTACCGAATTGGTAAGAAAATCAAAAAAGTCCAAAAACTGCATTCCAATGATCTTCACATGGGAAAGAATTCCATATCCCAAAGCAGACAGGCTGCCGAGGAACAACATAATCACAGCCATGAGAGCCGTGCCCTTCTTGCGGCTCCAGTGAAGCTCGTCTTCGAAGGTGGAGACTGCGGATTCTGTCAATGCAATGGATGAAGTCAATGCTGCAAACAATACCAGAGCAAAGAATGCAATACCGATCACACGTCCAAAGCCCATGGAATTGAATATAGCCGGCATCGTAATAAACATAAGGGACGGGCCTTTTCCAAGGTTCTCGCCGGCATTCTGACCGGAGAATGCGAAGACCGCCGGAATGATCATAAGTCCGGCCAAGATTGCAATAGCCGTATCAAAGATCTCTACCTGATCGGTACTTTCCTCAATGGAAACGTCCTTTTTCATATAACTTCCAAAGGTAATCAGAATTCCCATGGCAATGGAAAGAGAATAAAACATCTGTCCCATAGCTGCAACAACGGTCATCCAGCTGAAATTCTTGATCTCAGGAATGAACATGTAGCGGATGCCGGCAAGTGCTCCCGGTCTGGTCGCTGAGTAAATACTGATGATAACAGCAAGTACAACCAAAATCGGCATCAGAACCTTCGATACACGCTCGATTCCGCCCTTAACGCCCATGAAAATAATGGCGATGGTCGCAAGTGTGAAGACAACGAACCAGATCTCCGGCTGAACACCGGTGATAAAGCCGGTAAAATAATCGTCCGTCGCCGGCTTACCTGCTCCGGTAAAAATATAGTCAATCAGATATTTCAGCACCCAACCGCCGATAACCGAATAATAGGGCACAATCAGAATCGGAATAATCGCATTCAGCCATCCTCCCGTCTTAATCAGAGGATGCTTCCCGATGGTATTAAATGCCCCCACCGGACTCCTGTGAGTCATACGTCCAAGAGATGTCTCCGCCATGATCATGGTATAACCAAAGGTCAGGGCAAGCAGAATATAGATGAGCAGGAAGATTCCTCCTCCGTACTTGGCCAGAAGATATGGAAATCTCCAGATATTACCTAAACCAACCGATGCGCCTGCAGCTGATAGGACAAAACCTAACTTTCCCGAAAAACTGCTTCTTTTCTTCATAACAAACTACCTACAATGAAATCTAATACCGGAATTCCTCTGGAATTTCGGTGGTGAAAAAATTATCATCGTAGAGTATAGCAAAATTCATGTATGGAGACAAGTTCTTTCTTGACACATCACATCATCTCAAATAACGCCTTCCATCCGATGCTCTAATTCTTTAACATTCTGGCTTCGATGGCATCAATATCGTATTCCATATCCGAATCCATACGCTTTTTCGATCTGGTCTTCTTCGCTTTAACAGAGGAACTCTGGTAATCATTCCTAAGCGCTGCCACCATCCATGCCACAAGGTTATCGACATCCTGGGTCTTGGACAGTTCGTATTTCTCGTGAATATAATCCGGATCAAAATGACCGGCCTCTGCGATTGCCTTGATTCCGTCCAGATCCAGATCCGCCGGCAGTGTTCTGGCAATGGATAAAACAACATTCATCTGCTCTGCCGTCAGCTCAATCTTACCTGCGGTCGTCTGTTTCTTAGGCTTCTTTGGAACTTCCTTCGCCTCTACCACATCCAGCGGAAGCTCTGTCTGCTCACCCTGAATAAATCCCGCATTCAGGTGCTTGTCCTTATGCAGCTGAACATAGAAGATCAGACCATAGACTCTTCCGCCTTTGCCACCCTTCTTCGGCTTGTATTCCACTGCCATATCGGTAATCTTATTGATCTCTTTCACGGCTACATCGATAACATGACGCTTGAAGTCACCCCAATCCGCGTACATCTTCTCCGGAGAGGCTTCAACAGCACGATCGTAGTCCGGATAGGCCGGATTCTCCAGCAGAATATTACGGACCGAATCCAGGTTTGCATTCACAATTCCCATCAAAAGGCGAAGCTCCGACAGCTGGAAGGTGATTTCAAAAAATTCATCCGCCCGCTCTTCTCCCTTCCGGTAATAGGCTTTGGAACGAAGAATCTCATAGAGACGGAAGGAATAGACATTCTTAAACTGAAGCATGGTAACCAAAGACAAGGTCGTATAATTGCCTCGGATACCGTCAATATATTCCTGCAGATCCTGGTTGAACTTGATTCGAAAGGTTCCGTTCTCGTAGGATGCACGGGTAACGACCGCGATATAGTCAAATTTATTGGACTTCGGATCCGTCCAGCCAACCGAACGGTTGGTCAGATTCTTACTGATCCGGTCCAGCTTCTTATATATGGAATGATTATCTTCCGCACCCAGGGCAATCTTAAGATCCTTCGCCTTGAATTTACAGATAATGCTTCCCTGATCGATCTCATAGTCCTTCTGACGGATCTTGCTCAATGCAATCGCAATGATCTTATTCTCCTGAATCGAAGACTTGTATTTCGCACCAATCAGAAAATTGGACTTCTGATAATCGCCATTCCGATCCCTGTTCTTATCATAGCCGGGCTCTGCTACGACCAGGACTTTATCTTCCTCTTTCTTCACGATCTTCTCCTCTAAATGTTAGCCGAAATTTTCCATTAAATCACTGATAATGGGAACTTATGGAAATATTCGGGCAATCTTACATGTGCAAGAATATCATACTACCCCAGACTTTACAATACGTGAAGTTACTTTTAGCCGAAATTTTCCATGAAATCCACTTTCCTGCACTTATGGAAGAATTCGGCTTTCGGCATATATCAAACTTATGGAAAAAATCGGCTTTCCCATCTTCCTCCCGGAAAAAAAAGGACAATCGGATCTATTTTCTGTAACTTATGGAATTTTTAGGACAAAAACAGGACTCACTGCTCTAACTTCTGGAAAAAATAGGATAATCCCCCCCTGGATTGTCCTGATTTTTCCAGAAGTTCGGATCTTAAACCCTGGAATGTCCTCTTTTTTCCGGAAATTTTAGGACCCTATGCTCTTTCTTCTGGAAAAAGTAGGACAATTTCCGGCAACTTATGGAAAAATTAGGATAGTATCTATGACTTATTGTCCTAAATTTTCCATATCTTTCAGGTAATACCCTTCTTTTTCCATGAGTTTGCCGAATGATTCCAGACCTTTATCCTAATTTTTCCATAGCAAGGGTCCTGTTTTTTCCGGTTCTTTGCCGTTTTTTACCAGACCTTTGTCCTGTTTTTTCCAGTTCTTTATCCTTAAAATTCCATAAGTAAACCGTGCAATCCCTGATAAAACAAGGGCTGGCACGGTCCTTAAACTAAATATAAAAGTTAAAACAAGTTAAAAATATAAAACAACAAACCAGAATAAGTAACTGTTTGTCAGGTTATACCGGTTCTTTATAGGTCAGATTTTCCAGATCGATCACTTCCTTTGTCTGCATACTGCCAGTTTCGTTGCCGTTTTCATCCATTAACGGATAAAGAAGCAGCTTTTCTCCGTTTAAGACCGCTTCCCGAATATGATCTTTGGCATCATAGACTAGTTTCAGGGAGAAAAAATTGCCGTTTTTTTCCATAAGATGGAGGAAGATTCGATCTCCGTCCCAGAGATTCAAGTCATACAGCCTGTCACGGTCAATCCAGTGTAATTCTCCCTCATTACATGGAATCTGCTGCCCGTGGAAGGCGGAAGAAGTGAACAGATAGATATATTCCGTCATGGAATTACCGTAAACAAAGGTGATGACACCCCGGAAGCTAAGCTGATCGAGTATAAGCCCGCTCTCCTCTCTTACTTCTCTTCGAATGCAGTCCTCCGGTGATTCCCCGTCTTCGCAGTGTCCGCCGACTCCAATCCACTTCCCCTGATTCACATCCTGTTTTTTCTTATTTCGTAGAAGCATCAGATATTTCTGATCCTTTTCGATATAGCAGATGGTACTGTTTGATATGTTAGGCATAAACGCTCCTCTTTTCCCGTATTGTGTTACAAATGATTGTATCACACCCCTTTTCCTGTGACATCCTTGTATTCTTTGCAGGATCCGCCGGAAACTGTTACACTTACCGGAGCATTGCACGTTTAGAACGAAGGAGAAAGATATGTCGAAGTACACAACGTTTTTTATGGATCTGGATGGTACCGTTACGGATTCCGGTCATGCCATTATGTCCTCTGCGCAGTATGCCCTGACCAGCCTTGGCTACGGTGAGCAGCCCCCGGAGCTTTTACAGAAGTTTGTGGGTCCGTCTCTGATGGATTCCTATCAGAATCTTCTGGGAATGTCACAGGAGGAGGCGACAAAGGCGGTTTCGCTCTATCGAAGTGTATATGAAGCCGGCAAGATGTTTGAAGTGACGGTTTATCCGGGAATCCCGGAGATACTGAAGACTAATAAAAAGCTTGGGTATCAGACGGTTCTTGTAACGTCAAAACCTCATCTTTTTGCTTCGCAAATTATGGAAAAATTAGGACTGTCCTCCTATTTTGACGGACTCTGCGGGCCGGAGATGTCAGACCCATCATCTGAGAAGGTTCGTCTGATCAAAAAAGCCATGAAGGAATTTTCCTGCAAACAGGCGGAATGCATTATGATTGGCGATACCCGCTTTGATATTGACGGAGCGAACAAGGCCGGCATCGATTCGGTGGGAGTTACCTATGGTTATGGAAGCCGTCAGGAGCTTACAGATCATAAGGCAACCTACATTGCAGATGATTTGTTGCAGTGGTTTCAGGAGAAGATCTGGTCCTGAGATATTTCTTTTTTTTGATTTCTGTTCTGTTTTTTAGAAGTGGATGTATTTCCTTGCGCATCCGCAGTCTTTTCCATAAAGTGGAGAAGTAAGTGACAGTCAAGGAGGGTTATTATGAATTTAGCTGCTATTTCGCATTACGCGGATCAACGGAACTGTTTCTGCCTGCATGGAGGACTGTTCCGTATACGGATTCAGGTCGCAAAAGGGGATATGTCGGAGGTTATCCTTCATTATCAGGACAAATATATTCCGGTTGACCGGGAGGATACGAGGGAAAAGGTTACGATGAAGAAGGTTTCCTCTGACCTGTATCATGACTATTATGAGGCGGATGTTACCATCGATATGCTTTGCCTGCGTTATTTCTTCGAATTGAACGGACAGGATGAAATGCGCCGGTATTACGGTGATTACAGGTTCTTTGAGCATGCTCCGGACAATGTTGAGGCGATGTTTGACATGCCGCAGATCCTTCGGGAAGAGGAATGTTTTAATACCCCGCAGTGGGCGGTGGGCAAGACGGTCTATCAGATTTTTCCTACCCGTTTTGCATCCTCTAAGCCGGTGGATCCGGCGGTGTGGTATAAGGCGCCGATTGGGGCTTTTGATGATCTGGGAGGCGATTTAAAAGGAATTACGGAGAGATTGCCGTATTTAAAGGATCTTGGTGTGGATATTTTATATTTAACCCCGATCTTTCGCTCAAATTCCTCTCACAAGTACGACATTATCGATTATTACGAGATTGATCCGTCCCTTGGAACCGCGGATGATCTTCATACCCTGATCGATACGGCGCATGAGATGGGCATGTATGTTATGCTGGACGCAGTATTTAACCATACATCCCCGGATTTTTTTGCGTTTCGTAACATCAAGCAGAACGGAGTCCACTCTCCTTATATCAACTGGTACTATATGGATGAGTTCCCAATCTTCTATGGTACAAGAGAGAAAAAGCCGAATTTCAAGAGCTTTGCGTACTATGGCGGAATGCCGAAGCTGAATATGGCAAATGAAAAGACTGCAGACTATTTCGTACAGGTTGCTCTCCATTATGTTCGTGAGTTCCATATTGACGGATGGAGACTTGATGTTGCGGATGAGATTGGTCACGCTTTCTGGAAAAAGCTTCGCTACTGTCTGAAAGCAGAGAATCCGAACGTTTTCATCGTCGGTGAAAACTGGCATTACGCTCCGGATTTCCTTACAGGGGATGAGTGGGATTCTTTGATGAATTATCCTTTCTACAAGGCTCTTACCGGTCTGATCTGTTATAACAGGCTCTCTGCAGAGGGATTCCTTGCTGAGCTTGGTTTCCTGAAAGGCCAGTACCAGAGTCAGGTTCTTCCGCTGCTTTGGAATATGATGGACAGCCACGATGTGGAGCGTTTTATTCATACCGCCGGTCATGATAAGCAAAAGCAAAAGCTTGCTGCGGCTATTATGCTGCTCTTCCCGGGTATCCCGATGATATATTACGGGGATGAAGTCGGTCTTGAGGGTGCCTTTGATCCGGATAATCGCCGTGGAATGCTGTGGAGTAAGCAGAAGGCAGATATGGATATGCATGCCTGGTATAAGTCCCTGCTTGCCCTTCGTAAGCGGTATCCGGCGCTGGCATCCGGAGAATGTGCCATTGCGGCAGACGATACGACGGGGCTTGTCACGATTCAAGTAGATGATACGACTCTTGCTGTTATGAATGTGACCGGGGAGGAGCTTCTTTGGAGCAATCTGGATGAAACCAGAGAATTTGATAAACAACTGCTCTCCTACCGCTCTTCCCGTGATTTGCTTTCCGGAAGGGAATTTACCGGAAAACTGTCTGGGAATGAGGTTGTTGTCCTGAAGCATTCGTAAGGAAACTCTGAAAATTACAAAAGATATTGATGATATGTTGGGCGTGAGAAAATGGATCGTTTTCTCACGTCCTTTCTTTGTATAACAACGAGCCTAAGTCCCCCTGCAAGCTCGCTTGCGAGGGAGACTTAGGCGACTGTAGAACACCGAAAGGCTTTGCCTTGAGGTGTGAGACAGAGTCGAAATCGAGTAGGAGCCAGCCTACTCGATTATAACAACGAGCCTAAGTCCTCCTACAAGCTTGCTTGCGAGTGGCACGGTATTGTAAGGGTGCTTTGATTTTGGAACAGATGGTGCTCACTGATGTTCATCATATAAAAGTATGACATCTATAATATTAATATATGATAAGTGTATGATAAGTACATGATATATATATGAGTGATATATGATAGAAGTATGATATAGATCGAATGGGCATTAGAACGAGCAATAGAACGATGTAGAAGAGACAACAGGGAAAATGGGGCTGGAATGGACCGGTGAATATGGACAAATATAGGATGAATCCGGAAGAAGTGTATGATATACATCATATTCTCATATTACATAACATGATATAGAGTGGGTGGTAGAATATAATATCTAATATAGTATAAATATAGTATATAATAAAATATAGAATATACTAGAAACAAATTACATAAAATAATACAAGTGAAAGCATCAATGTAATGCAAATACAATACTTAATATAATATAAAATGTAATATAAAAAGTATGCGCACAAGTAATGTAAATCAACATATATAATAGATGATGGAACATCATATAAAGCCTGTTATATATTGCAAGATAAATATCATTCATAGTATAATATTTAAAGTCTGATAGAAAATCGGGTATAATATCAGATATGATATCCGATATGATAAAGGATAAAATATCGGATAGACATCAGAGGAAATACCGGATAAAGTGTCATACAAGCACCGGGTAATGTGGCGCCAATCCGCAGGAAGGCCGTAATAAGGATATACGCATAGGTAGCATTGGCATAGGTAGCATATCCACAGGTACGTATAAGCAGAGATCAAGCGAAGAAACGACTTTATTCGCATATAATATATATATCCGATAAATGTAATACAAAAGTATGATAAAAGTAGGATAGAAAAGAGGAAGAACGTGAAGGTAATTGCAATTGCAAATCAAAAGGGTGGCGTAGGTAAGACCACAACGACCTGGGAAATCGGTTCCTGCCTTGCGGCAGAACATAAGAAGGTTCTGGTGATTGATCTGGATCAGCAGGCGAATCTTTCGGATTATGTGGATGCAGATCCGAAGAAGGCGACAATTTATGATTTATTAAAGGCAGACAATGCAGTGGAGGATGCGCTTCAGCATCTGGATGAGTTCGATTTCATTGCTGCATCCGAGAAATTATCAAAGGCGGATAAGGAATTTTCAGCTCCGGAGGATATCTACCTTCTGAAGAGCCTTCTGGAATATGTGGATTATGACTACGTGTTGATTGACAGTAATCCGGCACGTAACACTCTGCTGAATATGTGCTATATTGCATCGGATTACATTCTGATTCCGACCGAGTGTGATGCAGGATCCATTACAGGAATCGACGCTATTTACGGCGATTTGATGAAATATCGTAAGTTAAACTGGTCCAATGCACAGGTGCTGGGATTGATCCTGAATAAGTATGAGAAGACGTCCATGCACACATTGGCACTGGAGACCCTTGGCGAGAAGGCAGAGGAGATGGGAAATGCACCGTTTATCATGACGGTTCGAAAGAGTATCAAGGCTTCTGAGAGCAAGCTTGCCCTGCAGTCAATGCAAAAGTATAACAAATACGGTAATCCTGCCATGGATTATCGCAAGGTTGCGGCGAAGATTATTGAGATGACACAGGAGGCATAAGATGGCGAACAACGGTCTTACGAAATTACAAAAGATGCGAGAGATGAATCGCAAACGAATGGAAGAGAAGGAAGAGCGTAAGGAGGAAGCCGGCCAGGGAGAAGGAAATCTGGTGGACGAACTTCTGCGGGAAGGCAAATCTTATGAGGAAGTGACAAAGGAAGTAGAACAGGCGGATGCAAAGGCCTCTTCCGGGAACGCGACCGAAGATAGTATAGAAGATAATACAAAAGATAATACAAAAAGTAATACAAATGATATTATAAAAGAGGACGCAGGCAAAGAGGTAAAAGAAGCAGAAAAAACCGACGGAGTGAAAGAGGAGAAGGAAAAGGTGACCGTTGAAAGCTCTATCTCCTCACGCTTTCGAAGCAATCGCAAGGAGAAGAAGACGGTCCGCAAGAGCTTTTTGATTAAGGAATCCTACAATGAAAAGCTTCGGGCTCTTGCAGAAGAGCTTGGAACATCGGAGAATGATCTGATCAATCAGATGCTTGAGATGATTTTTGACGGAGAATAAGGTCAAGAAGGCGATCGGCGATATCATCAGCCAGCTTTCTTTTATATTCATAGCGACTTTGAAGGGAATCGAGGACGATGGAAAACGTCTCGGTTTCCTTTTTTGTTGAAATAGAGTAGTAGACATGACCTGGAATGGAATCCTCGTTGGCGGGATCGATATTGCCAAAGGAGCCGGTTACGCCCACCGCCACATCCGTCTGAAAAGCGTTGAGGGCACAGAGTGCCATGGCTTCTGCAGTCTGGGGGGAGTATACGCCGTAGGTGTCGATGATAGAAGAAGGAACCCCGCACATGATTTTAGCCTGATTGGAATAGGTTACAAAGCTTCCTTCAAAAACAGCCGATGCACCTTCGGTATCGGTAATAAGGGATGCGATGGAACCGCTTGTGCAGCTCTCCATGGTGGAGATTGTTATGCGATTGGCAATCAGTGCCTTTGTCAGAGTTTCGTATTTTTGCTCAACGGTCATGAAGAAGACCTCCTTTTCAGGTGTAAATGTGGTAAAAGTATAGCACATACGCGGTTGACCTTAAAATCATTCGGGGGTAGAATTTTTCTTAATTGGCAGAAAGGAGCGGTGTATGGCGAATTTATCGGACTACCTGGACTGGCGCAGTGATGTTCCAATGGATATAGACCCCTTCAATGAAGTGGATAATCTTCTGTTATCCTATCTGGCGTACGTAGATTATACGGATGTTGTGCCCATGGAATCTCTTGCCCAGTCGGTGAGTATTACAGAAGTGGCCAGGCATTATTTTGAACTGCATTCGGATGATGACATCATGTCGTCACCGGAATTGACCAAAACATCGGCGTATCTGCTCAAGAAGATGGTGCATACCAAACGGTTCGGTAAAGTTCGTCTTGCGGCCTATCGACAGAGGACAGATCGTAACAGCAGTACGCAGTTTGCTGCCATTTCCTATCTTTTGCCGGACAAGACCTGTTTTGCAGCCTATCGGGGGACGGATAATTCCATCGTAGGGTGGAAGGAGGATTTCAACCTCTCCCTTGAAAAGGAGACACAGGGGCAGATCTACGCGAAGGAGTATCTTGATGAAGTCTATGCTCATAAGATTAAAAAGCTTCGCGTGGGCGGACATTCGAAGGGCGGTAATTTTGCCATGTATGCCGGTGCCTTCTGTAAGCTTTCCATACAGAAAAGAATCCTTGCGGTGTATTCCAATGACGGGCCGGGATTTCGTGAAAAAGTTGTGGAAGCGGAGGGCTATAAGAGGATCAAAGACCGCATATACAGTTATATCCCGGAAGACTCAATCGTAGGAATTCTGCTGGAACAGAAGAATAAGAAGCAGGTAATCAAGACGTCCATCAACGGAGTCATGGCACATAATCCTCAGAACTGGGAGATCGAGCGGAATCATTTCGTTCGTGGAAAAGGGCGCAGTAAGGGAAGTATCGTCTTTGACAAGACCATCCGGCGGTGGATTTATGATGTCAATGATGAACGTCGGAAATTCTTTATTGATGCTGTCTTTGGCATAATGGAGAGCACCGGGGCGACCAACCTGATCGATTTAATCGATCCGAAGGAAAAGGCCATGACACTTGGAGTGATTCGTGAGGCGCTTGGAGCGATGTCGAAAGAAGACCAGAAGGTATTCTGGGGGTTGATCCGCAAATTTATTTCTTCCGGAACGTCCAGTTTTGTGGAAGAGGTTTTAACTCAGTCGAAGAAATCCCCCACCTCTAAGCGTTAGCGTAGGTGGGGGTTATGACAAACTATACTCAGTCGGGGTACAAGCTCCGACTGAGTTAAACGCTCCGCGAGGATGCGCACGGATTCGGACAGGAATTTGTCTGCTGAAGCAGACCCGAATCCGGCGCGCAAGACTCGCGAGCGAGTCTTGACAAAAATAAAAAGAAGAAAGAATAGCTTAATGGAGGTTGTCGTTTGAAATATCGTAATGTGATTTTTGATGTGGGGAGCGTATTGTTGGATTATCGCTGGGAGGATATGTTAAGAGACTATGGCCTGGACAAAGAGGATGCTCTTCGGGTTGGGCATGAGATGTTTGATGATCCGGAGGGGCTGTGGCAACAGATGGACCTTGGGATTCGAAGCATCGAGGACATCATAGCGGCATATGCGCAGCACTATCCAAAGGACGCGGAAGTGATTCGCTGGTTTATCGAGCATGGAGAGTATATGCATGTGCCAAGACCGAAGGTGTGGAAGATGGTTCATCAACTGAAGGAAAAGGGATATCATATCTATCTGTTGTCCAATTATCCGGAGGGCCTGTTTCATAAGCATACTCAATATGCGGATTTTATGAAGGATCTGGACGGTAAAATGGTTTCTTACATGATTCATGAGGCAAAGCCGTCCGTTGCCATCTACCAGGCGTTATGTGAAAGAAATCATTTAACTCCTTCAGAATGTATCTTTTTTGATGATCGGAAAGAAAATGTGGAGGCGGCCATTCGCTTCGGAATGGCGTCAAAACAGGTGTTATCCCAGGAAGGATTGCTTGAGGATTTACAGATGCTTCTGTAAAAAAAGAAAAAATGTAAAAAACTGTGTCCTTTGTGTGACCTTTCTTGTGATAGGATACATCCAGAAACACAAATGTGTTACTTTTTTACTCCCCTCACGGAAGGATGTAGTCCCCTCTGCATCCTTCGAAAAAAGGACAGAAGCTCAGCAAAGAGTTCTGTCCTTTTTGTTTTTGTTATTTCTTTTTGGAAGAGAACCACTGCTTTGCGCCGGTTTTGGTGCGCTCGTCGCGAGCCCGTTCGAAGAGAAGATTTAATTTCTCTTCCTCAGCCTTGGCTTTCTTGATCTCTTTTGCCTTTGCGTCGACCTTTGCCTGCTGTTCCATAAGAAAAGCCTTTTCTTCCGGAGTATAGGCTTCAAATGCGATTCGTTCATCGATGAAACGTCCGTCTTCGTTGCCTTCCCAGATTACCTTTTCCTCTTTGGTCATCATGCTGGTTCGTAGTTTGTTGATTATGTCTGCTTTTCTGCTATAGTCCATCGTCTTACCCTTTTACTCCTGCATATCCTCACAATATGTACTTTAGAAACTATTATACAACAAATCGTTTCCGCTGGGTAGAAGAAAGGTGCATTTTAGTGAAAATGACAAAAAATTGACAAGACAAAAAAGAGAACTTATCCTATTTTCCAAGATTAGAGTAATGTACGGAGGAAGGGACGGGAAAGGATTTTGGTACAGAAAAATATTTGAAATGAAATTTTCGAAAAAATATGAGAGAATTTTAGTATAAAAGCAAAGGAGGACGCGTATGGGCTACCAGGAAAATTATCAGGAATGGAAGGAATGCCTCGGGGAAGAGGATGCATTGTGGCAGGACTTACTGGATTTGGAAGATCGTGAGATAGAAAAGGAAGAGAGTTTTTATCAGGATCTTGCCTTTGGAACCGCCGGACTTCGCGGAAAAGTGGGTGTGGGAACCAACCGGATGAATGTGTACACGGTTGGCCGTGCGACACAGGGAATCGCTGATTTTATTACAAGCTGTGGAGAAGAGGCGATGGAGAAGGGCGTTGTGATTGCTCATGATCCACGTCATATGTCGAAGGAATTTTCCCGACTGGCAGCGGATATTTTCTCCGCAAACGGAATTAAGGTCTATACTTTCCCGGATCTTCGACCGACGCCGGAACTGGCATACATGATCCGACATCTCGGTGCGGTATCCGGAATTAATATTACAGCTTCGCACAATCCGAAGGAATATAACGGATATAAAGCCTACTGGGAGGATGGCTGTCAGGTGAGCTCACAGGTGGCAGATGCCATGACAAAGTGCATTCAGGCTGTGGATATCTGGACTGATATTATAACCCTTACGGCAGAGCCGGATGAAGATGTGAAAAAGGGTGAAATCGTTGTATTAGGTGAGGAATATGACCGTCTGTACCTGGATTGCATTGAATCACTTGCCATTCATGGTGGGGATGAGATTGATTTGGACATTCCAATTGTCTACACACCGCTGAACGGTTGCGGAAATATACCGTTCCGTCAGATGCTAAAGGATCGAGGTTTTACGAACTGGCAGATTGTGCAGGAGCAGGCGGATCCGGATCCGGATTTTACAACCGTAGGTTACCCGAACCCGGAGGATCCGAAGGCCTTTGCACTTAGCGAAGAATATGGCCGTAAGACGGGAGCGGAGCTTCTGATGGCAACCGATCCGGATGCGGACCGTTTTGCAATTGAGATCCGTACCGACGAGGGGGATTATGTACCATTGAACGGGAATCAGACCGGTTATCTCCTGGTGAACTATATCCTGGAGGGTCACAAGACGGCAGGAACGCTTCCGGCAAAGGGTGCAATGGCAAAGTCCATTGTTACTTCCGATCTGTCTACAAGGATTGCGAAGGCGTATGGTGTTACCATGTTTGAGACCCTGACCGGATTTAAGAATATCTGTGGTATCATTCCAAGACTTCATGAGGAAGGCTATATCTATCTCTTTGGATATGAAGAGTCGGTGGGTTATGCTGCCTGTGAGGATATAAGAGACAAGGATGGCATCTCTGCCGGTATGCTTGTGGCAGAAGCTGCGGCTTACTATAAGAAGCAGGGGAAGACGCTGTGGAATGTATTGCAGGAAATCTATGAGACGTACGGCAGTTACTGTGAGCTGGAGCCGAACCTTGTGCTGGAAGGAATTGCCGGTTCCCAGCGGATTGCAAGGATGATGGCATCTCTTCGGAAGCAGCCGCTGACAAAGGTCTGTGATATTGAGGTAGAAAAGGTGATTGATTATACCGATGGCTATGAAGATATTCCGCCGCAGAATGCCCTTCGTTATCACCTTGCGGATGGAAGCTGGTTTGCAGTTCGTCCAAGCGGTACGGAGCCTAAAATTAAATTTTACTTCTACAGTGTTGCGGAGAATAAAGAACAGGCGGATGAAAAGGGTGCGATGATTCGAGATGCCGTACTTGAGAGAGTATCGTCCGTAGAATAACAGAAATAGAACGAAGGTGTAGGATGGCGTTATATGCGATGGGAGATTTTCATCTGAGTTTTCAGGTGGACAAGTCCATGGATATTTTCGGAAGTGTGTGGAAGCATCACGAGAAGAAGATACAAAAAAAGGTAAACCGACTGGTCAAACC
Source organism: Lachnospiraceae bacterium C10 (assembly GCA_900100095.1). GTDB lineage: Bacteria > Bacillota > Clostridia > Lachnospirales > Lachnospiraceae > Weimeria. The sequence goes on along the minus strand of FMTN01000024.1, from coordinate 19,163 downwards.
GGAGGATACCCTTGTCATTACCGGGGATCATTCCTGGGGAAGAAAGCTGGAGGAATGCCGGCTGGATCTGGAATTTATCAGCAATCTGCCGGGACGCAAGATCCTTCTTCGTGGGAATCATGATATGTTCTGGGATGCGAAAAAGACAGCGCGGCTGAATGAACAGTTCAACTCCGATCTGTATTTTCTTCAGGATAATTTTTATACCTACGAGGATTATGCTCTGGTAGGAACCAAGGGCTACACCTTTGAAGGTCCTTTTTACTACGATGCCTGGGGGAACCTGATGGGCTGGGATGAGGAGAAGGAAGAGCATGCGAAAAAGCTTGTGGACCGTGAGATGGTTCGTCTCCGCAAATCCTTCGAGATGGCCAGGGAGGCAGGATACCATAAATTTATTATGTTCCTGCATTATCCTCCCACGAACATTCTGGAAAAAGAAAGCCCGTTTACAGCCATTGCATTGGAGTATGGCTGTGAACGGGTGGTATATTCCCACTGTCACGGAAGCAGCCGGTTTGCAGACAGTATCCGCGGCGAATATCAGGGAATCAATTATGACCTTGTGTCGGGAGATTATCTGGACTTTAAGCCGGTTAAACTTCTGCCGTAGCGGAGCCTGGAAGAGCCTAGTAGAGCTTGAAATGGTTTTTCCAGTAGTCCAGCAAACCGTCTTTTTTCATCTTGGACAGTTCCTTGGAAAGAGCGGTCCGGTCAATGTTGAGATAATCTGCCAACTGTTGCCGGTCAAAAGGAATGTCGAAGGTTTTACTCTGACACTGTAGCGATATGGTATTCAGGTAGGCAAGAATCTTGCCCCTCATATTGTGAGAAGCGGTATGAAAGCTTCGGTTGGAAAGGGCCATATTCTTCTGCAGAGAGATCTTCAGAAGATTTGCAGTTAAACGGTGAATGACATGGTGATCGTTACAGTTGCTGCAGTGGATGAGATGTCCGATTTTCAAAAAGAGAATTTGGCAATCGGCATTGGCCACAATATCCACCGGTACAATGCAGTCCGGGTACATGGCATAGGCTTCTGCAAAATAGTTGCCTTTCTCAAAATGAGTCAGAATGGTACGGTTGCCCCAGAGATCATTGCACTCAACAATGACAGAACCCTCTATGATGAGTCCCATGGCGGTGACAACGGAGCCGGAAGCAAAAATTACTTCCCCTTTCTGAAAGCTTTTCTGATAGCTGGACAGACAGCCGAGGGCTTCCTGAATTTCAGGGAGCGTCATTCCCTCGAAGAGGGTTGTATTGATAAGTAATTCCTGATCCATGGCATCTCCTAGAGGTAACTTTGTATACAAACAACATGTTTATGTTAACACCAAATCCCCGGAAGGTCATTATATTATTGTCTCAAATTGTATAAAAAATGCTTTGGAGACAGAAAGACTTTAAGAGGTTAAAGCGTTGTGGTATCATGGATGCATTGGACAAAGAAGAACGTACAGCATCAGGAGAGCATTATGAGTATCATGAATCTGGAATTAAAAAAAGTTGTGGACGACAGCTATGATATTGAGATTGGTCGTCATTTACAGGATACCCTGGTTGAGGACATTAAGAAGGGACTGGTAGGTTCCGTTCGACGCTTCGCTGTCATCACAGACAGCATCGTGAACGGCCTGTACGCGGAGGCGATTTGTGAAAAGCTCCGGGAGCAGGGCTACCTTGTCTCTTCTTTTGTTATTCCGGAGGGAGAGAAGAGTAAGACAAGAGAGGTCAAGGCCTGCATCGAAGATGCCATGTTGGAGGCCGGTTTTCGCAGAGACTGCTGTGTGATCAACGTGGGAGGAGGCGTTGTTTCAGACCTGGGAGGCTTTCTTGCCGGAACCTTCGGAAGAGGAGTTCCTTTCCTGAATTACTCCACAACCCTTCTTTCGGCAGCAGATGCTTCTGTTGGAGGGAAGACAGCTGTGGATACGCCTTTGGCGACGAATCTCATTGGCTTATTCAACCAGCCAAAGAAGGTCTATATCGATCTTGCAACCTGGGAGAGCCTGGATCAGCGGCAGTTGTCCAGCGGAATGGCGGAGACGATCAAGCATGCCTGTCTGGGGGATTATGATATGTTCACCTACCTTGAAAAGCATATGGAAGAGATTCTTTCCGGGGATGAGGAGAGCTGCGGGTACATTGCAGAAAAGAACTGTCAGATCAAGTATCAGATTGTTATGAAGGATGAGAGAGAAAGCGGGCTGAGAGAGGTATTGAATCTTGGTCACACCGTAGGACGTGCGATTGAAACCGTCAGTGATTATCGTCTCCTCCACGGGGAGGCGCTCGCCATTGGAATGGCAGCGCAGGTTCGCCTGGCGGTTCATTTTCACACGATGACGGAAGAAGAAGCAGCGCGGGTCATTGCCCTTTATGAGAAGGCAAATCTTCCGACCGGAATTCCGTCCTATATTGACCGGGAAGAACTGGTAAAAAAACTCTACACGGATAAGAAGGTAAGGGACGGGCACCTCCGCTTTGTCCTGCAGAAGGGCATCGGAGCGATTGATGAACCGAATCCGGGAGAATATGCCCGCCTGGTATCCGAAGAGGATGCAAGAGAAATCATCCTGCAGATGCCGGGAATCTAATATTAAGAAAGCGTCTTCTCGTAGGATGCTTTCTTTTTTAATTCCTCTAATAATTCAGAAACCGTTTTGCGGTAGACGGGATGAATCAGATGAGGATTCAACTCCGTCAATGGTGCCAGGACGAAATCGCGCTTTGCAATTTCCGGATGAGGAAGGATAAGAAGCGGATCGTCGCTAATCTGGTCATCAAAGAACAGGATGTCTAAATCCAGTGTTCTTGGCCCCCAATGCTGTTTGCGTTCGCGTCCCATCTCTTTTTCGATGGAAGAGGTGAGGCGCAGAAGGGCGTTGGGTGGAAGGATCGTCTCAAGATAAATGGCTCCGTTGACAAAATCCGGTTGCTCTTTTACCCCGTAAGGTTTTGTGGAAATCAGTGAGGTGAGCTTCAGATTCCGGATGGCTTTGTGTCCGGAAAGCAGGTCGGCGGCTTTCTGAATGATCTCTTTTGAGTCTCCGATATTGGATCCCACCCCAAGGTAGACCTTGTGCCATCCGCGGGTGATGGTTACGGCGACGGTTTTGACACTGCACATAATCGGTGCCCATGGTTTTTTCACGGTAACGGTCACAGAAGTAACCATGGAGAACTGGAAAAGAATGTGTTTTGCAATTTCTCCGGCAAGGGTCTCAATCAGGTCGTATACGTTTGTCTCGGTCAACTGCTTTACCTGTGCGCATACAGCGCTGTAATCCACCGTATCTTCACACCGGTCCGTTTCAGTGGCGCGTGAAAGATCCACGGATAAATCAAGTGAAATTAGAAATTTCTGTCCCAGCTTTTTTTCTTCTCCAAGAACGCCGTGGTAGCCGAAACACTCCAGGTCCTGGATGCTAATGGTGTCTGTCATATATTGCTCCATAAATCTAATGTAATAACTATCCTTCGATTTCCTGTCGAATCACGTCGGTCATTGCAAGGGCCCGTTTGTTTGCGAGAACGTTGTGCACACGGAAAATTCTTGCGCCGGCTGCACGTCCCAAGACATTGAGTGCAACCGTGGCTTCTTCTCTCTGATCCACCGGAAGATCCAGGGATTTTCCAATGATGGACTTTCTGGAAATGCCGAGAAGAATCGGCAGGTCAAAGGCTTTTAAGTCGTTCAGATAAGCCATGCTTAAAATATTTCCCTCCAGGTCTTTGGCGAAGCCGACACCCGGATCAATCATGATATTTTCAGGAGAAATTCCGGCTGCAAAGGCAATGTCCAGCTGACTTTTGAGATCATCGAGCAGGCGGTTCCGAAATCCGTACTGCGGATGATCTGCTGCAAGGTTTAGATGGGCAGAACCTTTGTGAGAGGAGGAGAGAACCTGGCTGTTATTGTGCATGATGCAAACCGGCTTTTGGGAAGCGGCGATGACAGAAGCCATAAGGTGGTCTTCATCCTCCGGATAATTCAGCCCCCAGATGTCGTTGATCATATCCGCACCCTGTTCGAGAACCGTCTTTGCGACCTGATGTTTATAGGTATCAACGGAAATCGGGACATCAAAGCGTTTTTTCAGTGCTTCGATGACAGGAAGAACACGTTCTAATTCTTCCTCACAGGAAATCAGAGTATAGCCTGGACGGGTGGATTCGCCGCCCACATCGAAGATGTCCACGCCGTCTTCGACCATTTGTGCCGCGTGGTCAATGACAGCGTCTAGGGTGGCGTGGGAACCGCCATCGGAGAAGGAATCCGGTGTGATATTCAGGATTCCCATAATGTAAGAGGTGCCGTTTTGAAAGTCAAAGTCTTTTGTTCCAATCTTCATTTCTTTCTCCTTATGCCGCGTGTTATCGGTAAACTGTTGAATTTTTTCTTGCCTCGTCCCATTTACAGCTGTCTTTGGCCCGGCAGCAAAAGCACAGGCGGCTTGCCTTGTCAGCTTCCCGAAAAAGGGTTATCAGCTTTTGGGTGGAAAGAAGCTGGGATGAAGGTAAATCCTCTGCGGAACCTTCCTCTGTCTCATCCTGTCCGCGGTGAGAGAGGATGAGGGCTGTAATCTGCTGGATTTCTTTGGACAGATAACCGCAACGTGTTAAAATTTCACCTGCAATTTTGGCAGATGCCTCATCATGGGGAATCTGCTCTTCATATTCCCTGGCACGTCCGATGTCGTGGAGAAGAGCAGCGGCGTAGATGATGTCCTTTAGCCTGTTAAGAGCCGGGGCAGGAGCTGCCATCTCCTCTGAGGAAAGGAGTTCCAGCGCCTGAATATAGGTGATGCGGGCAACGTCTAAAAGGTGATTCAGATCGTGGCCGCAGTAAATGCGCTGCTCTTCCAGATGCCGGATTTGTTTCAGTTCTTTTTGAAAAAGAGCATCCTTTAAGATTTTCTGATAACGGTCTTTGGCCGGAAAGGCGCATGGTGCAAAGCTACTCATGTGTTAAATCACTCCCATTAGAGATAAAGCTTCCTGTTTCTTGACAGAATCGTCACGGAAAATGCCGCGGCTTGCGTAGGAAACGGTTTTTGCTCCACGTTTTTTAATGCCTCGCATGGTCATGCAGAGGTGTTCTGCCTCGATGACCACTAAAACGCCCTTGGCATCCAGAGCAGTTGCCAACTCATCGGCGATCTCATCGGTCATGCGCTCCTGAATCTGGAGCCGGCGGGCATAGACTTCCACCAGTCGTCCCATTTTGCTCAGTCCGACAACCTTGCCGTTCGGGATGTAGGCGATGTGCACATTTCCAAAAAACGGAAGCATGTGGTGCTCACATAAGGAATAGAATTCAATATTTTTTTCAACGACCATTTCACTGTTAGGGGCAGAGAAAACCTTGGAGAGGTGTTCTGTGGCATCGTGTCCCATTCCGCCGAGAAGTTCCTCGTACATCCGGGCAACACGGGACGGGGTGTCCTTGAGTCCCTCTCGGTTCGGGTCTTCTCCAACGGCTTCTAGCAGCATGGTGATGGCTGTTTCAATTTTTTGCGTATCCATGATCTTTCTCCTGATAACATTTTGGTAAAAAAAACCTGTGCAGTATATCCATACCACACAGGAGTCAATTCTCTTATGTAGCAGCGGGATGCGGAATCAAAATCGTAAGCCTTGGCTATTCGTCCCATTGACAACTCCCTGTTCAATGGGCACTAGAGGAGAACATCTCCAGACGCTTTCATTCCTACTCTGCTTTTTACTTTTATCATTTGACACTATAGCTCTTTTGCAAAACGGTGTAAAGGTTTCCCTGCGTTAATTTTGAGAAAAAAATGTCCGCAGCTTTCCTACGAAATAGAGAGAGCCGAAGCCTACGAGAATACCGGTGGATGCTTCACGGCCAAGGGATAGGGCCTCTTCGTAGGAAGAGGCGCTTTTGGCATGGTAGCCAAGGTTTTGAAGTTCCCCGGCAAGTTCCCCGGCATCCTTGGCACGGGGGGAATCTGGTGTGACGGTGATAAAGCACTCGGCCAGGGGGCCGACGATATCTACCATCTCGCGATAGGCTTTGTCCTTTAAGACACCGAAGATAAAGGTTATTTTCTTCCCCGGGAAATAGGTTGTCAGGCTATCGAAGAGGACGCGGGCACCGGCCTCGTTATGTCCCCCATCCAGAATGGTATAGGGATTGCGGTCCACAAGTTCAAACCGGCAGGGCCAGGTGGTATCTGCAAGCCCCTGCATTATCATATCATTTATATTACATAATGTAGGATACTTTAGCTGCTCCAGAACATAGCTTGCTGCTTCCGCTGCAAGGGCCGCGTTTTCAGGCTGGTAGGTTCCAAGGAGCGAAAGGTGGACCGGTGCATCCAGAAGCGGGAAATAGACATCCTGCCCCTCGATGGAACGGGAGAGTACCCTTGTCGGTACTTCCACGTAGGAAAGAGGCACATGAAGCGCTTTACAGGTCTCATCCAGTACAGCCCGGGCTTCTTCTTCCTGAGGAAGGGAGAGAACGCGGCAACCGGACTTAATGATGCCGGCCTTTTCGGTAGTAATTTCTTTTACCGTGTGTCCGAGAATCTGGGTGTGATCCTTGCTGATCCGGACAAAAAGAGCCAGAAGCGGCGCATCAATGACATTGGTTGCATCGGTTCTGCCGCCCATTCCAACTTCTAAAAGGACAATGTCGCACTGTTCTTCCAGAAAGTATAGAAAGGACATGGCCAGTGTCATCTCGAAGACCGAAGGGAAAAATCTTCCTTCCTTTCGCATCTCCTCTGATACGGTAATGACCCGGGTGAGGTGTCTGGCCACGGATTCTTTTGAAATCATGACACCATCGATCCGTGTCTGTTCTTCGTAGTCGATGAGCTCCGGGGAAGTGAAACTTCCGGTTTTTAGTCCTGCACCGGAGAGAATCGAGCGAAGAAAGGCGGAAGTGGAGCCCTTTCCGTTGGTTCCGGTTATGTGAACAAAGGTAAGTTTCTTTTGTGGATTCCCAAGACGACGGCACAATTCGGTAATGGCATTCAGATCATAGGTAATTTTTCCTGATAAAACACCTGCCGGTGTAAAAACCGGCAGGTGTTTTAAATAGTGCATACACTCGTTATAGGTCATTTTTCCTCGCATTCTGTTATGCGCTTCTTGATGGCAAGAAAGCTTTCTTCACTGAGAACGTGCTCAATACGACAGGCATCTTCTTCTGCAATGGTCGGATTCACACCTAACTCAATCAGCCATTTGGTAAATAGGGTGTGACGTTCGTATACGTTGTTGGCAATCTTAGCTCCAACGTCTGTCAGATAGATAAAACCGGCATCGGTTACGGTAATCAGTTCAAGGGTGCGCAGTTTCTTCATTGCGACACTGATGCTTGAATTCTTATGACCGGTTTCTTCTGCTATATCAACTGCGCGGACAACCGGCAGACGTTTACTTAAGACTAAGATGGTTTCAAGGTAATCCTCGGAGGACTGTTGAACTTTCATATTAGTTACACCTTTCTAAAATGGTTTTGACTATTATAACATATCCTGTGGAGAATTTGGTATACTAAAGAGAAAAGGCAGGATGAATTTATGAGGATTATTTTTGTTAGACATGGAGAACCGGATTACACAACAGATACACTGACCGAGCAGGGAAAAAGAGAAGCAAAGGCCTTGGCTGCCCGGGTGAAGGAGAAGAAGTGGAAGGTGGACGCTTGCTATGTGTCTACCATGGGACGCGCAAAGGAAACCGCAGCTCCGACGCTGGAAGTGCTGGGACAGACAGCAACAGAGTACGACTGGCTTCGGGAATTTGATCCTCGTATCATGGACCCTTCCACAAAGGAAGAGCACTGCGCCTGGGATCTTCAGCCGGCAGATTATACGGCAGATCCGAAGATGATGGATGCGAAGGAATGGATGCATTCGGATCTTTACCGTCAGTATCCTGAGATTGAAGAAGCTGCGAAGAAAGTATACAAGGGAATCGATGACCTTGTGGCCAAGTACGGATATATCCGTCACGGGGACTATTTTGATTTTGTGGATCCAACCGGTCATGTGAATCCGGCGGAGTGTAAGGATATTATGCTCCACGGAACGTCGAACTATGTGGTTCGGGATGAAGATGATGAGAAGACCATTGTGATCTTCTGCCATCTGGGTGTGACCGGACTGATTTTAAGCCGTCTTCTCGGAACTTCCCCGGTGGGCATCTGGCATGGAGTCTGCATTCCGCCAACGGGTATCACGGTGGTTAATACCGAGAAGCGTCTTCACAATCAGGCGCATTTTAGAATTCAGGCCCTTGGCGATACTGCACATCTTTACGCTGCCGGTGTTCCGCTTTCCGGATACGCTGCATTTTCACCGGTATTTAACGGTTAGGAGACTGCTTCTGCCACTGCAGGTAGTCGTCGATGGAGACCGGGCGATACTGGTACAGATGGTCATGAATTCGTATATGTTCCTCGGCGGTTACGATGTATCCGCCGAGGTATTTTTTATTTAACTGGGTGTGGACAGCATTCCGTAGTTCTTCGTTGAAAGCCACATCCCGTTTACTTTCCCGGCACCAGCCACTGGGATGGTTATGAAGGTTTAAGATCCCTTCGAAATCGCGATGCCCCCAGAAATAGGGAAGGATGTCTTCGGCCTTCATGCGGATGCGGTAGGTATCTCCCTCCTGCACAAGGAAAAGGTCGCAAATCATCATGCCTCGAGTGGTAACCAGAAAAGAGCATTCCGTGTCAAGGCTTCGAATTCTGTAATACTGATCCAGAAGGGAAATGACGTGTTCGATCTCAAGGGGCTGAGGTTCTTTTGTATGAGCCAGCAAGGTGGCATTTTTATAGTCATCGGACAGTCGATAAATGTTCATATAAATCCTTTAAAATTCCCCGATTTTCTCTTGACTTTATATCGCATCACGACGATGATGGTAGGAGTGTGTCAAAAAAGAGAGGGGTAACAAATGTCAAAACTAGTTTTTCGCTACGGTGCCATGGGAGCATCGAAAAGTGCAAATGCTCTGATGGTACAGTTTAATTATAAAGAACGCGGTATGAACGCGATTCTGCTGAAACCGGCCTGCGAGAACCGTGACGGTGCCAAAATAATCAAATCCCGGATGGGACTCAGCGCGGAGTGCGAGTTCGTCGAGGACTTTTTAAGTCAGGACCTTGGGGCGCGTTTTGCCCGGGAGAAGGTGGATGCCATTATTATCGACGAGGCACAGTTTTTGTCACCGGATCAGGTGGACGCTTTTGCCGATGTCGTAGACGATTACCATATTCCGGTGTTGTGCTATGGACTTCGAACCGACTTCCAGAGCCATCTGTTCCCGGGAAGCAAGCGCCTGTTAGAACTTTCGGATAATCTGGAAGAGATTCCGACCATCTGCTGGTGTGGCAAAAAGGCACGTTTCGTAGCAAGGATCGTGAACGGCAAAAAAGTGGAAGAGGGCGAGCAGTTCGCACTCGGAGGGAATGACTCCTATGTGGCACTCTGCCGTAAACATTTCCGTTCGGGAATGATCGGTCCGTCTTTTGATGATTGACCGGGCCCGACTTTATACGATATAATAACATTCTTGGACTTGTTTAGCAGTATAAAATAATGAGGTATAAGGGATGAAGATAGCAGTAACATACGAAGATGGAAAGATTTTTGCACACTTTGGTAAGAGCAAAGCGTTTAAAATCTACGAAGTAGAGGATAACAAGGTCGTATCTTCTGAGGTGCTGGATCCAAACGGTGTCGGACACGAGGCTTTGGCTGATGTCCTTGCAGAGCAGGGCGTAGAGGTGCTGATCTGTGGCGGTCTTGGCGGCGGTGCACAGGCGGCTCTTTCTTCAGCAGGTATTGAAGTGTTCTCCGGTGCGGAAGGCGAAGCAGATGCAGCAGTAGAGTCTTATCTTGCAGGTACTCTTGTATCTGCCGGCGTGAACTGTAATCATCATGATCATGAGCATCATGAGGGCGGTTGTGGACATCATGAAGAAGGCGGTTGCGGTGGCTGTGGCCATCACGAGGATGAAGAGCAGGGCTGTGGCGGATGCAGCGGTTGCGGTTCTCATGAACTTACGGTTCTTTTTGAAGGCAAGAATGCAGGCAAGACAGTGAAAGCACATTATTGTGGTACACTGGATGACGGCAGCCAGTTTGATTCTTCCTACGACAGAGGAGAGCCACTGGAGTTCGTTGCGGGTGTCGGAATGATGATTGCCGGTTTTGACCGTGCGGTTGTTGATATGGAAGTCGGAGAGATTGTTAATGTTCACTTAGAGCCGTCTGAGGCTTATGGAGAGGTTGATCCGGAGGCGATTTTTACCGTTCCGATGTCTCAGATGCCGGGCGTAGAGGAACTTTCTGTTGGAGACCGTGTTGCACTTTCCAATCCCTACGGACAGCAGTTTCCTGTTGTTGTTAAGGCAAAGACTGATACAGACATTACATTCGATGCAAACCATGACCTTGCAGGTAAGGCTTTGAACTTCAAGATTGAGCTTGTATCGGTAGAGGACTGATCCGGCTTTTAGGGAAGATAGATTCATAAGAGGAGAAGAAGGGGTGAGAACCGTTGGGACTTGCCTCTTCTTTTTATTTTTCTTTAAATTTGCATTTTCCTCGTGCTTTCGTGGTATAACGGACGCAAGCGTCCGTTATCGCGTGCCGTCGCCAAATAAACATCAATGTTTACTTGGCTCGTGGCTTCGTAGTATAATAAACTTTAAGTTATCCTAGTTTTTATGCGTTCAAGGGTTCAAGTCTCGCTCACGAGACTTGGCGCGAGATTTGCGTCAGGAGAATAAATTGGATGGAGGAACCTCGGAAAGATGAGACAGTTACAGACAACCTACACGAATAATCTGGATCTTTCCAACACGTTTAAACGCTGGAGAGGTATCCTGAAAGACAGGAGCGGTCATGCCGTCGCGCATGTGTTTATTCGCTTTGACGGTGATAACGGTAATCGCTTCACCTATGAGATCATTCGCAAGATTTTTGAAGAAGAACTTCCCGATGTACCATTTGTCGGAGGCAGTTCTTCCGGTCAGATTTACTATGGGAACATCACAGATGAGGATGTTGTTATCACCCTTACGGTTTTTGATGACCGGTCGACAGAAGTTCATGTATTTGACGAAGTGTTTCATAACTTTGTCTCAGAACAGGGAAGACAGAGAATGCGGGAGAGACTGCATCAGATTCCGGATATTCGCGGAATTGAGGTGATTTCCTCCTCTGTTCACGAAGAGGTTCTGGAGATTTTAGATGCACTGAATATTATAGACGATGACGTCGAGATATTTGGCGGTGTTGCAGTGGGCGATGAGGGGCATGCTGCGGTTTCTTTTACAAATACGACAGGTCCGTCAACGGATCATGTGGCGATTATCATATACAGTGGCGCCAATCTTCACATCAAGACCAATCTAATCAATGGATGGAGACCAATCGGTTTCCCTGTTCATGTCACGCGCTCAGAGAAAAATATACTCTATGAATTGGATTATGAACCGGCTTTTGACGTATACAATCACTATCTTCACATTCCAAACGACAAGAACTTTTTTTACAATGCTTTAGAATTTCCCTTTCAGGTTACAACACCGGACGGCAGAGTCTATCTTCGCCATGCCAAAAGCTGTAATGAAAAGGGTGCCATTGTCATGTCAGCTCCGGTTCCGAAGGGCAGCGTGCTTCGTATGAGTTACGGAGATCCGAATACCATTCGCCGGGAGGCGCTTATGAGTGCACAGGAAATGCGGAGGTTCTGTCCGGATGGTATGCTGGTGATTACCTGTCTGGGGCGCAGGCTGTTCTGGGGTGAGGAAGCCAATTCGGATATCAGAGGCTTCTCGGAAATTTCGGGTATGCTGGGCTTTTGTGCGCTGGGTGAAATTCTTCGCCGCCACGGTAAAACGGTTCTTAACAATCTCGCGTGCGTTGTGGTAGCCATGCGGGAAGGAGAGATTCAAAAGGAGCAGGAGATGCGGTATGATAAGCTGGCGGATGGTGAGCATTCCGAAGGAATTATCTCTCTTGCATCCCGACTTGCCTGCTTCATCAATACGATGACCGAAGAGATGATGGAGGCGAATAACCGTCTTCAGGAACTTTTGGTGAGAGCAACCGTGGATGATCTGACACAGATTTTTAACCGTGGTGAAACAGAACGCAGGTTAAAACGGATGGTGGAGATCGTCAATCAGACAAAGGGAGCGGAATGTGCCATTGTTATGGGTGACGTTGACGATTTCAAACAGATCAATGATACCTATTCCCACCAAGAGGGAGATATTGTATTAAGCTGTGTCGCCGAAATCATGAAGGATGTTCTGAAGGATGAGCTGTCCGATGGTGTGGTCGGTCGATGGGGAGGAGAGGAGTTTATGATCCTTCTTCCGCGGACGTCCCTGAACCGGGCGAAATATATCGCAGAGAGAATCTGCCGGGAAGTACGCAATTTTGATTTTGAAAAGCATGAATCGGTGACGATGAGTTTTGGTGTGACGGAGTATATTCCGGGGGAGCGTTTGTCGGAATTTACATCGAGAGTGGACGAGAATCTCTATTATTCCAAAGAGCATGGAAAAGACCAGGTTCGAGGCGTTTAGATTCATCGAATGGAATATAGATATGTAAAAATAAAAGCAAATCAGGGTTGACACTGATTTGCTTTTTGTTTTATCTTAGTCGGAGAAGAATTGGTGAAACAAGCCTGAGATGTTATATTCTGGAAAGGAGGAGCAGATGGCGAATACAAGATTACGCAAGAATCAGATATTTGCAGGAATTTTTAGCGCCCTGTTTCTTTTGATGGTTGTAACATCACTTTTCTATATTTCTTCGAATCTTCAGCATTCCTGCATCGGGGAGGATTGCCCGGTTTGTGAGGAGATGCACATCACCTGGCAGACAATGACATCCGTTCGGATTATGCCCGTTTTTGTGGCATTTGTTATTCAGATGTTGTTTGCTGCTCTTTTTTCTATTATCTTGTTCTCGCTGGAAGAGTGCGCGAGGACACTGGTTTCCCTTAAGGTTGAATTACTGAATTAAATGGATTCGTGGCAGAAGATTGTAACGTACGATGAAGTAGAAAGGATTCAGTAAAAAATGAAAAATAGAATATGGTCTCTTGTGATTACGGCCGGTTTGCTTGTTGGCATGCTTACGGGCTGTGGTAGTTCTGCGCCTAAAAAGGTGGATAAAGCCGCAGATGGCGGGGCAAAGTACCACGTTGTATGCACCACGTATCCGCAATATGATTGGGTGCAAAACATCCTTGGCAAGCAGTCGGATAAGTTTGAAGTAACCTACCTGATGAACAACGGGGTGGATCTGCACAGTTATCAGGCGAGTGCCGAGGATATGGTGAAGATCGGAGAGGCAGACCTGTTCATCTATGTTGGAGGAGAGTCAGACGGATGGGTAGCGGATGCCCTTGAGAATGCAACCAACAAGAATCTTATTCCGGTGAATATGGTGGATGCCCTCGGGGATTCTATCAAGGAGGAAGAGGTTGTAGAAGGAATGCAGGCAGAAGACGAAGAAGAGGAAGAAGCGGAAGGCGGCGAAGAAGAGGTGGAGTACGATGAGCATGTATGGTTATCTCTTCGAAACGCTAAAAAACTGGTAGAGGTTATTTCTGAAAAGCTGGCGCAGATCGATCCACAGGATGCCGATGCTATAAAAGACCAGGCAAAAGCCTATGAACAAAAGCTTTTGAATCTGGACAGCGAGTATGAAAAGGCAGTGAAAGATGCCGGACATCATACCATTCTCTTTGGAGACCGGTTCCCGTTCCGCTATCTTGCGGATGACTACCATCTGAAGTATTATGCGGCCTTTGTGGGGTGCAGTGCGGAAACCGAAGCCAGCTTCGATACAATCACTTTCCTTGCCGATAAGGTGGATGAGGAGAAACTTCCGGTGATTTATACCATCGAACGATCTGACCAGAAGATTGCGAAAACCATCCAAAAGAATACGAAGGATAAGAACCAGAAGATTCTGGTGCTGGATTCCCTGCAGTCTGTGTCGAAAGAAGATATTCAGGCAGGGAAGACGTATCTTCAAACGATGGAGAAGAATCTTTCGGCTGTAAAAGAAGGACTGAACTAGAGTAGATATCAAAAGACAAAGGAGTTTTCGTGTCATATATATCGTGTAAAAATCTGATGGTGGGGTATAACGGGGCTTCGGTTACCGGGGCATTAAACTTTGAAGTTAATGCCGGGGATTATGTATGTATTGTGGGAATGAACGGTGCGGGGAAGAGCACTCTGATGAAGACGCTTCTTATGCTGCTTCAACCGGTTGGAGGAGAGGTCACTTACGGGGAGGATCTGAATCCGGCGCGCAAGACTCGCGAGCGAGTCTTGACCATCGGTTACCTTCCGCAGATGAGTGAACATCAGAAGGATTTCCCGGCTACGGTCTGGGAAATTGTTCTCTCAGGAACCATGGGAAGACGCCGTGGCCTCTTTTACCGGAAGGAACAAAAGGCACTGGCACAGCATATGCTGGAAGAGCTTGGAATCGTGCAACTTCGAAATAAAAGTTACCGAAGTCTTTCCGGGGGACAGCAGCAGCGGGTTCTTCTTGCAAGAGCTCTTTGCGCAACGGAAAAGCTTTTGCTGTTGGATGAGCCGGTGACAGGTCTTGATCCCCATGCAACGAAGCAGTTGTATCAGATCCTGGACCGTTTACATCGAAATGGAACGGCGATCCTTATGATTACCCATGATATAAAGGCCATCGATCATGCGAGCCATGTGTTACATCTGGACGCAAAAAAGCTTTTTTTCGGGACGAAAACCCGGTATCTTGAAAGTAAGCAGTGGAAAATCCTGAAGGAGTGGGAACGAGGGGAGGAGAACGTATGCTAGAAAAGGTTGGTTTTTATTTGAACTTTCCCTTTGTCCGGTATGCGTTGATTGCAGGGGTTTTGATTGCCATGTGTTCAGCGCTGCTGGGGGTTATTCTTGTGTTAAAACGGTTTTCCTATATCGGAGACGGACTTTCTCACGTGGCGTTTGGAGGGTTGGCGCTGGCAACGGTCTTAAAGCTGTCAGACTACAACTATCTGATGATGCCGCTGACCATAATTGCAGCCGTTCTTCTGCTTCGCTTTGGTACGAAAGGAAAACTAAACGGGGATGCTGCCCTTGCGATCTTTTCCGTATCGGCACTGGCCATCGGGTATCTGCTGATGAATGTTTTTTCGAATTCCGCCAATATATCGGGAGACGTATGCACCACGCTGTTTGGCTCGACCTCCATTCTTACGCTGACCATTCGGGAGGTCTGGATCTGTATTATTATGTCGGCAGTGACTCTTGTGATGTTTTGCCTGTTTTATCATCGGATTTTTGCGGTGACCTTTGACGAGGCGTTTGCCCGTGCGTCAGGGATTCGTATCGGTGTCTATCAGACGGCAATCGCGGTTATGATTGCGGTTATGATCGTGCTGGCCATGAACCTGGTGGGATCCCTTCTGATTACAGCCCTGATGGTTTTTCCGGCTCTTTCGGCGATGCAGGTTCTTCGCAGTTTTCGTGGCACCCTTGTGTATGCCGCCTGTATTTCCATGATTGGTGCTGGGGGAGGAATTCTCATATCCATCCTGGCTTCGACCCCGGTGGGAGCGACCATTGTGGTGTTCGATCTGGCGATTTTTCTGATTCATATTGCAATCGGCAGAGTCAGGGGGTGCGCATGAAGAAATGTCTGATGCCGGTTATCGGTCTGATTTGTAGCCTTGGATTATTGTCCGGATGTGGCAGAGCGGGCGCATCTGCTCTGCCGGTAAGCAAAAAGGCAGAAACTGTGACCGGTGTGAAAGAGAAGAAAAAGCCTTCGAAATCGCGGCGGGACGTGGACTATGATCTGACAGAAATGGGCTCTGATATGGTATATGCCTATGTGTTTCAGATGATGAACGATCCGAAAACATTTGAAGGCAAACGGATTAAAATAGCGGGAGAACTTCAGGTTGTTCGTGACAGGAAGCGTTATTACTATTGCGTTGTAAAGGATGCTCTGGCTTGCTGCAGCAATGGAGTGGAATTTGTCTGCGGCAAGGGTGACGATAAGAATGCGAAAGCATACCCGAAGGAGAAGACGGACATAACGGTGACGGGGACATATGAAACCTATAAGGAAAAGGGGAGTGACAGTCTGTATTGCAGATTAAAGGATGCCACCATAGAAACCGGCGTAAAACAGTAAATGTTCCATGCCGGAATCCTGGGGGCTATGTGGTAATAAGCTGTTGCGTGCTCTGCCTGTACTGGCGCGGCGTCATATGGTAAAGGCTATGAAAGGTGCGGTTAAAAGTAGTCTGACTTTTAAATCCGCAGTCCAGCAGGATTTCTGTGATGGGTTCCCTGCTGTCGGTCAGTAAGGCAGCGGCGTGTTCCAGACGGATGGAATTGATGTAATGGTTAAAGTTCTGATGGAACGTTTTGGAAAAAATCCGTGAAAGGGTAAACTGGCTGATGCCGACAGCATCTGCCACCTGTGGCAGGGTGAGAGTTTCACGAAAATGGGTGGCTACGTAGGTGACGACTTCCGATACCAGATCGTGATCCTGGAATTCTTCTCTCGGGCGCAGTTCCATAATAGGAAGGCAACGGGAGAGGATGACCTGAATCCAGGTATGACTTAAAGCATCCTGGTGCTGGGTCGGAAAGTTGGCGTCCAGATAGTCGGGATGCTCGAAAGCGGATAATACATATAAAACGTCCTGGTGCAGGGAGGGTGCTGCGATAACCGGACTTACGGGACGTTGTGCACTTAACTGATCTCCGTAGCTTCCGAAGTAGGAAGGCGCAGCAAGCATGGAAATGCAGCGGCTTCCCTTCTCAAACACCTGAAAGTGATGAATCAGATTAGGGAAAACAAGCGCCATATCGCCTTTTTCCATATGGAAAAGATCGATTCCGGTTCCAATCTCAAGACTTCCTTTTGTCACATAGATAAATTCCATGGATTTATGCAGGTGAGGCGGAAAATGGGAACATGGCCGTTCCTTTACCTCTAAAATATCCTGATCTTCGTGATAACTTGGAATCATAGTAACTTCCCTTTCCGAAATGTTTCGTAGTAGTGACAATAATATACCCCATGAAAGCGGTTTTGACAAATCGAACGTAGGTAGGGAGTGGGAGAGAGAAGAAAATACCCCTGCAGCAAAGGTGATTTTGCTGCAGGGGTATTCTTTTAAACAAGATGTGATTATTTGAATGAAACGGCGGTTCCGTAAGCAATTACTTCTGCAGCACCCTGTACAATGGCAGAGGATGCGTAGCGGATGTTGACAATGGCATCAGCACCGAGAGCTTCTGCTTCAGCTACCATACGCTTGGTGGCCAGGGCTCTTGCGTCGTTCATCATATCATTGTAGGCGGTTAATTCGCCTCCCACGATGGTTTTCAGTCCCTGGGTGAAATCCCGGCCGATGTTCTTGGATTGAATGGTGCTTCCTTTTACAAGGCCGAGCATTTCGAGTTCTTTTCCACTGATATAATCAGTATTTACTAAGATCATCTTCTTCTCCTCCATCAATTTCTTTGATACGTTCCCAACATACATATATTAACCCGGCGCCTGTGAGGGCAGGGATAATACCAAGCAGATATTTAAAAATTCCCGGTATATAGGCCAGCAGTAAGAAGAAGTAGAACAGGTAATAGAGGAGAAGAAAAACCGTAATCAGAATGGGTGCTATTTTCTTATAAGAATGTTGGTTCATCGTCTACCTCCTGTATAAGCAGTATTGCTGCCCTTTGCCGCGTTGCATTGTTATCTTACCTCTATTTTATAATAGATCCAGTGTATTATCCAGATAAATTGCCTCGCGTACATGGATGTGGTACCGGGGCTTTACCATATAATATAGAAGGAATTCCAGAATAAGAGCACTGCCAAGACCGCGTCCCTCGATTTTGTAATTGGAAAAACCAAGGGGCAGATATGTCTTTTCAATGTCCGTGACAGAGATAAAACCGGGATTGTCCATTGCTTTTGAAAAGCGGTAACCGGAAGAGTTACCGACGGAAGGACAATGAAAATCAGGGCAGTCTTCGCCGAGGTTCTGGCGGCTTACGTTCTCATAACATGCTTTTCTGGCTTTGCAGTTAAAATCACAGGATTCGTTGCACAGAAATTCCACCTTCTGTCTGTGAGCAAAGGAAGGGTTACGGAAGAAATCCAGCTGTTTGTTTAAACGGAAGTCGGGAACGACATACCGGTATCTTTCTTTTGCAAGTTCTTCTGTCAGGTCGGCAGGGTCCGTAAGTACTTTCGTAGTAGAGGAAACCAGGTAAAGGTTCGGATATGTGGATGCCAGATAATCTGCCAAAAGCTCAGAGTGTACAATAACCCCGTTGGTGACATCCGGGTCCTTGGAAAACAGACGGCAGAAGTGGTTACAACGCTCGTCCTGTAAATGCTCCTCTTCGAGAAGAGAGTTGCTAAAGGTCAGGCGGGCGGAGATGCTATACTCTTTCATGAGAGTGAGTGCATCTTCCGGGCGACAATCACTGTACTCGATCCGTCCGCCGCTCCAGATGCAGTTGGGCGGAGCGCCGTAGATGGATGCGATGTCGCACCAGGGATAAAAGTAATCGGGATGTTCCTTATATATAGGAAGAAAGACCTTATAGAAATCATAAAATTCAAACAGGCCGGGCAGATGATAATGTGCAATCAAGCAACGGACCTCCTAATCATGTTTGTAGTATAAATGCTGTTATGATTATAGCAGGGAGTGGGGGAGAATTCATTCTATTTTCTTTTTTCGAAACTTTTCGAAAAAAGTGTTGACAGAAGGGGTATATTTTAGTATCCTATTGAAGTTGTCGCTTGAGGCAGCAACCAAGAGTTTTTAAAGATTTTCAATAGATGAAAATAAGTTTAAAAAGTTCTTGACAGATGCCGGCAAGGCTGGTATCCTATACAAGCTGTCGCTTCGAAAGAGCGGTCAGGAGCTAAAAGAAAATAAAAAGTTCTTGACAAACTGTAATAGCTTAGATATAATAAATAAGCTGTCGCAGAGAGCGGCAAACATAAGTTCCTTGAAAATTGAACAGTGAAACAACCTTGAAAGATTCCAAGAGAATTTTATTCGAGAAGACTCGAAACCTAAAGACAGTAAAGAAGAGAAGCTAAGCTTCATCT
>FMTN01000031.1 GCA_900100095.1 Lachnospiraceae bacterium C10 | reverse complement strand
TGCATCGAAGAAGGGTATCTGGTGGATTATCTTCGCCAACATATCGGGGAGGCGAGAGGTATGCTGCTATCCGGATTTAATCAAGAGATATATGAAAAGGGACTTCGCGAAGAAGGCTGGGAAGCCGGAATCGAGGAAGGCCACGAAGAGGGCATTAAGGAAGGCGTTGAGCAGGGAAGAGCCGCAGAAAAAGAACAGGCGATTATAAATATGCTTGACTTAGGTCTGAGTAAAGAAATGATAGCAAAGAAATATCCAATGGAACTGATCGAAAAAGTTTTGAAGTCGTGTGACTGCAAATGAATAGACTTGGTGTGAGTGCCAGCCCGGGATAGAGAATCCTGTGGCTGGTGTTTTTTTTGGTCCTGTCTGCAAGCTTGCCCTACTCGATTAAAAATGAAAATTATGTATTGAAATTCCGAACGGCGCACACTGGCGTGGCGATTTCTCCCATAAAATTATCGAGAAATTCGTAGCAGTCAACAATTGCAAGAATTCGAAACATGAGCTTGTCTGGTTTTCGTATGAAGATATAATAGGAAGTGAAATTTGAATTGAGAGGTTTTACTATGGTAGATAAGAAAAAAACGGCCTTTGTTTCCGGTGCATCGAGAGGAATCGGCCGGGCAATTGCGATAAAGCTTGCAAAGGAAGGATATGATCTGGCACTGACATGCGAGAAGCGGATCGATACGTTGAAAGAGCTGGCAGAAGAGCTACAGAAGAAGTACCAGGTCAGGGTGCTGGCGTATGCAACCGATATGTCGGATGCTACTGCGGTAAATGACATGGCGGAAAAGGTACTGGAAACATTTGGTACCATGGATATCGTGGTGAACAATGCAGGAATTTCCATGGTAGGTCTGATTACAGACCTTACGGTGGAGCAGTGGCAGAGAATTTTAAACGTCAATCTGTCTTCTCTGTTCTATACGACAAAGGCATTTCTTCCGGGGATGGTTCATCAAAAGAGCGGCGTGATTCTTAATATTTCCTCCATGTGGGGAAGTGTGGGAGCATCCTGTGAAGTGGCGTATTCGGCGACCAAAGGCGGTGTAAATGCCTATACAAGGGCATTGGCGAAGGAAGTGGCGCCGTCCGGAATCCGTGTGAATGCACTGGCCTGCGGCTGCATTGATACGGATATGAATCGGGTCTTTACCGAGGAAGAAAAAGAAGCCCTTGCAGAAGAAATCCCGCTGGGACGTTTTGCAAGGGCAGAAGAGGTGGCGGAAGCCGCCTGGAATATTATGAATCTGACCTATGTTACAGGGCAGATCTTAGGTGTGGATGGAGCGTATCTTTAAGCGTTGTGTTGCTCTTCTTTCAAACGGATGATTTCGTCACGAACCGTTTGAGGAAGAGCTTTTTGCTCTTCGGATGTTAGGGACGCAGTAGGAATCGGCTTGCCGTAGGTGATGGAAACCTTCGCTCTTTTGATCCACGGAAAATGATTTTCCAGAATGTTATCGGTGCCTGTGATGGCAACCGGGATAATCGGGCAGCCGGACTTGGTCGCAATCTTGAAGCTTCCGGCCTTGAACGGAAGAACTTCACCGGTTTTACTGCGGGTTCCCTCCGGGAAAATAAAAATGGAAGTGCCGTTTTTTACATAGTCGATGGCTTTTAAGATGACCTTCATTCCCTGGCGAATGTCGGAGCGATCCAGACCAAGGCAGTGCAGGCGATACATCCAAAGCCGGAGGATCGGAACTTTAAAAACGGACTGCTTGGAAATATAGCCGGTGTTGGCTGGAACACGGCTGTAGGTCAGGACGATATCGAAGAATCCCAGGTGGTTACCGATATAGAGGACGGAAGTGTCCTGTGGTACATTTTCCTGTCCGGTGATGGTCAAGTCGACTCCGGATAGAAATTCGATAACAAAAAAAGCGTGCTGTACGACACGAAGCGCCATGCGATCGCTGCGCTGTGGCCAGATCAGGTGGAGCAGTGCGATGATTCCCATGATCGGCAGGGAACAGATTAAGAAAATAGTCAGATAAAGCACGGTGATAATAGTTCTCATAATAACAGTAATCCTCTCAAAATAAAGCCTTGCCACTTCGGACAAGGATAATACGGGTCAAAAATCAAATAATCCATGACCACAACCTATTATAAGAGGAACAGGGGAAAATACCAAGTATAAAAAAGGAGGACTTCCCAGACGAAAAAGACCCGCTCCCGTCCGGAGCAGGTCCTGTGTCATGCAATTGTGTTGGTAGGAAGAACTAGAATTCAGGTTCGATCAATCCATACGTGCTGCCGCGACGCTTGTATACGACGTTCACTTCGTCGGTCTGAGCATTGCGGAATACGAAGAAGTTATGTCCTAACAGTTCCATCTGAATGCAGGCATCTTCCGGATACATAGGCTTCATACCAAATTTCTTGGAACGGATGATCTTGATCTCGTTATCGTCGTTGTCATCCTCATCACCGATAAAATCTTCCTGGAAGAAACGCTCAGCGTCCTGCTGACGGGTAACGATCTTCTGACGATACTTCTTCAGCTGACGTTCGATTACTTCCTCGACTAAATCGATGGAAACATACATATCGTTGCTGACCTGCTCAGATCGGATAATCTGTCCCTTGACCGGAATGGTTACCTCAATCTTCTGACGATCCTTCTCTACAGATAATGTTACATTAGCTAATGTGTCCTGTGTAAAATACTTCTCTAACTTGGACAGCTTATCCTCCACTGCTGCCTTGAGTCCTTCGGTGAGTTCAATGTTACGTCCTGTGATGCTGATTCTCATGATGAAAACCCCCTAATGAATTAAATTTGATCACTGGAAAAACGTCTGAATTATGATTAAAAGTAGTATCCTCCTTCCCCACTTGATACTAAAATTAACGTCTCCTGTGTCATGTAGAAATTATAGCATATTTCATCTGAAAACAATAGGAAAAATCAAAAAAAATCAGAAAATTTAACTCAGTCGGGGTACAAGCTCCGACTGAGTTAAGCGCTCCGCGAGGATGCGCACGGATTCGGACAGGAATTTGTCTGCTGAAGCAGACCCGAATCCGGCGCGCAAGACTCGCGAGCGAGTCTTGACTGTGACATCTGGGAAATTCCTATAACATAAGCATTTCCAGGGGCATGGCCTTGAACTCTACGAAAGGAATTTTCAGGTGGAGGGGCAATTGCCGGTATAAAAAGGCCATGCACTGCTCGTTTTCGTAGGCGGCGTTCTCCTGACCGAGGGACAGCAAAAGGGCCTGTCTTGTGCGGAGAACCTTGCAGTACAGATAGGTGCCACCGGCTGTACTGCAGTGGGATAGAAGACTTTGGCAAACCTGAAGGGAGCGACCGTGAAACGGTCCTTTCATTTCACAGAGAAGAAGGTTATGTTCCAGTACAATACGGGTGATGGCACAGGTATCGCTGCTATCTTTGCGACTGCGGTTAAAGGAAAGAAGCTGGAGCAGAAGAATTCTTGCCTGGCGGATCATATTCCACTCCAAAAGGCCGACGGCAATCGCATTCAAAAGCAGAACCTCCTGCTGTGTCAGATGCAATTCGGTCACATCAATGGAAGGCTGATAGTCCGGACAGGTCATGTGCAGAAGTTTGATACAGTAGTCGACCCATTCCTTTGGCGGAATGTTGCCACCGAGATTGCGCTGGCAGACCAGTTCTACCAGCCTTGCGTATTGCAGGGAGGGAATAGAGGATTTGGGAAGAAGATTTTCAAAGGCCCAGAGCAGTTCCTCCGCTCGCTCCCAGCGGTCGAAGTAGCAGGCATCCCGCAGGAGAAGCTGACAGTGACGTTCTTCGGCTGACTGGGTGGCGTAGTAATCGGACAGGAGATATCCGGGTTCGTGGAGCCGGTCCATAAGAAGTGACAGTTCAAGGTCTGACGGAAGATCCTTGCCGGTCTCAATACGGGAAAGTTTTGTGGTTGACATAATGCCTTTGCATAAATCAACCTGCGAGATGTTGTGCTGGTCCCGCAATGCCCGAAGAGTTGATCCGAGACCTGTGTTGTTATTGCCCTTATTGCTGTTGTAGCTGTAGTTTATTTCAGACATGTTGTTACCCCCTCGATTTTAATTTTAATATCTGAAACAAGAAAAAAGAATCTGATGTATACATACCAAAAGAATTGCTGAGTGGATAATTGAGATATTTGATAAAAATGCAATGGGATAAATTGCGGAAAGTGTAGAAATAATTATGTACAAGTTAAGCAAAATGCACAAGAATCTTTGACAAAATTGGGTGATGGTGCTAAAATATCATCGATGCTATTATGCGTTGAAGAAACAAATAATAAAGTACGGGAGGTTTAAACCCCATGGAACAGGCAGATTTCAACAAGGTTCGTGCATCCATCCAGCAGCAGTGTGGAAGCAAGGTAATGATTCAGTTAGATCGTGGTCGTAATAAGGTGGATGTACAGACGGGTATTATTAAAGATGCTTATCCAAGCGTATTTACGATTTTAGTTGAGGCAGAAGAGGATCATCCGGATCAGCTGTTATCTTTTAGTTATACAGATGTTATTACAAAAGAGATTCGTATGAAGCTTTGCTGATGCCGTCCGCTTAGAGACATACAATTGCATATGGACAGGGGCCTTTTTACAAGGCTCCTTTTTTTGTATAACAACGAGCCAAGGTCTCATCTGCAAGCTCGCTTGATTTACAAAAAGTGTATTCCTTGCGTTTTCTGAATTGGTTGTATAAAATGAAAAGGATAGTGTAACTTAACAGGAAAGGAAGAGGTATGAGACAATCCTTTTTTAAGAATATGAAAAGAAGGGGAAAAGTCCTGACGGCGATGGTGCTTACAACTGTGACCGCCCTTGGAATTTTTACTCCGACAGGAAATGTTCCGGTCAGCCCGTTGCAGCAGGCAAAGGGGGCCTATGAACCGGTGGTGGCACATGCGACTTCCATTAAAGCTCTGCAAAGACAGAAAAAGAAAAAGCAGACAGAGGTTGCAAAGCTTCAGACCAAACTTGTGGATCTGATGACGCAGATTCAGGGACTGGAATCGGATATCGCCAGCAACGAGGCGGATATCGAGGATACAAAGGAAAGTCTTGAGGAAGCGAAAAAGGCGGAGCGCAAGCAGTACAAAGCGACGAAGGCAAGAATCCGTTACTTCTATGAAAATGATAATAACAACAGTGTCCTGACGATTCTGCTGGAGTCGGGAAGTATTACGGATTTCATCAATCGTGTTGCCTACATGAACGCGGTATATCAGTACGACCGTCAGCTTCTGGATTCCTACGAGGCGACGAAGGTTGAGATCAAGGGCATGAAGGCGGATCTGGAGCATCGCCAGGTAGAGCTTAAGAAGGAGCGAAGAACCCTTGCTGCGAAGAAGGGCAATCTGAAAAGTCTGATTCAGTCGAAAAAGGGACAGATTGCAAACCTGGAAGGTCAGGTTCGAAAGGCAAGACTGGAGGCAAGGAGAAAGGCTGCAGCGGAAGCTGCTCGACTGGAAGCGGAGCGCAGACGTCGGAACGAAGAGGCGGCACGGGCTGCAGAACGCAGAAGAAACCGTAACCGCGGCAACAGTAATGGCAATAGCAACGGTAACAGCAATGGCGGAAGTGACAATGGTGGAGGCGGTAATCCGTACCAGCAGGATGCAGATCCGTCACCGTCAACCGATGTCAGTGGAGGTGCTGTTGTCGCCTACGCAAGACAGTTTGTGGGTAACCGCTATGTCTGGGGTGGTAACTCTCTGACGAACGGTTGTGATTGTTCTGGATTTGTGGTACAGGTCTACCGGCATTTTGGAATCGACTTATCGGGCTCCCGTAATTCGGCGGCGCTTAGAAGTGTCGGAAGTGCCGTTAGTGCGAATAATATTCAGCCGGGTGACATTGTATGCTATCAGGGCCATGTGGCAATCTATGCCGGTGGCGGAATCATTGTGGAGGCACAGAGTTCAAGAGCCGGAATCACATGTAATCGAACATGGAATCATGGACAGGTTCTGGCGATCCGACGGGTGATCTAAATGGATGTTCAAAGGAAAAAGCGCAGTAACGTTCAAAAAAGACTTAGGCGGGGATGGAAGAATCTGAAAGGATCTTTGATCAAGATGCTCCTGTTGGCAGGATTTCTTCTGATCATGCTGGTGGGAATCTACCTTGGTATTTCGACACGAAGACCCATTGTCTACCGTTCGCATCTTCAGGATGTGGCGGTCACCGTGGATGGTGAGGATCTGACGCTGGCGGATATGGCCTACTACGTGGTGTACGAAGAGATGAATGTGGAAAAGGATGCCAGGATCTATGATCCGAAGCGTCCGAAGAAATACTGGAACACACATGCCAACGGTGTCTTTGTGGCGCCGGAGGCCAGACGGATTGCGATGGAAATGGCGATTCATGACCGGATTCTCCTTCGTAAGGCGCAGGAGGAGGGCATCGTCCTCTCAACAGAAGAAAAGGAACAGCTGGAACGCCGGAGAACGGACTTCTGGGAAGATCTTTTTGATGAACAGAAGGAGAATCTTCCGGTATCCTACAGCAGAATTGACAAGACCATTGGCCAGCTGGCCCTTGTGCAAAAATACCAGATGAAGCTTGCGAAAGAAAACGGACGTACCTATGCGAGCTATAACTGGGATGGCGCTTTTTATGAACAGCTTCGAAAAGGACACGATGTATCGATTCACAAACTGGTCTGGAACCGTGTTCAGGTGGGAGATGTCTCCTTGAAACATGAGGCTGACTTTACCCCGGCAAGAAAGTGGGGAGGCGGCTGAGTGAGAAAACGTAAACGTTATAAGCAAAGAAAGAGTGTAATTGAAATGAAAATAGGAAGAAATGACCCTTGTTGGTGTGGATGCGGTAAAAAGTATAAGCAGTGTCATGAGGCCTTTGACCGTAAGATCGAGCAGGCCCGCCTGGCCGGCCATGTCGTACCGTCCCATAAGATTATTAAGACAGCGGATCAGATTGCCAAGATCAAAGAGAGTGCGAAGATCAACATGGCTTGTCTGGATGCTGTGGCTGAGAAGATTAAGCCGGGTATGACAACCCTTGAGATTGACCAGATCGTGTATGATACAACAACAAAGATGGGTGGAATTCCGGCACCACTGAATTATGAGGGATTCCCGAAGAGTGTATGTACATCTGTAAACGATCAAGTGTGCCATGGTATCCCGAGCAAGGATGTCGTTCTGAAAGAGGGCGACATTGTCAATGTGGACTGCTCTACCATTCTGAACGGATATTTCTCTGATTCTTCCCGTATGTTTATGATCGGTGAAGTGGATGAGGAGAAAAAGCGTCTGGTGCAGGTGACAAAGGAATGCTGTGACCTGGGACTGGCAGAAGTGAAGCCTTGGGGCTTCTTGGGAGATATGGCAGAGGCGGTTCATACACACGCTGAGGAGAATGGTTACAGTGTGGTTCGCGAGATTGGTGGTCACGGTGTCGGCCTTGAATTCCACGAGGAGCCTTGGGTAGGATATCTGAGCAACCGTGGCGAGGACATGCTGATGGTGCCGGGTATGATTTTTACCATTGAGCCGATGATCAATATGGGCTCCAACCAGATCTATACGGATCAGGAAAACGGCTGGGAGGTCTACACTTTGGATGGTATGCCTTCTGCGCAGTGGGAATATCAGGTCCTTGTAACAGAGGATGGATACGAGATGATTTCCTGGTAGGACAAAAATGATTCTATTATTTGAAGTAATCTGAAAATAAAATGTATACAGATAAATTGTCAGATAATACTTGACATGCTGGCGAATTGATTGTACTATACAAGTACAAACAAAGAGGCGAGAATATTAGTTGCGATACCCGGAGAGACCGGTGATGGGCTTCCCGGCAGGAGGACCTCCGATAGGACTCGAGCGTAGTTGAGTCGTCGGCAGACTTCCCGGCAGGAGTTACATCAGACGGGTGAGGGTATCGGGAGTTCGGTGAAGTTTAATGTATGCGGGGCTTCTACGAAGCAGATCGGAGGGCAGTGCCAAAGGGAACGTTAGCCAATCTTTAACCGAATCTGACCGGTATATGCCAGAGGCAACTGATCCTGATGATCGCCAGATACACTCTATATGAAACAGAGGCTGTTTAAGTCGGTGATGAAGATCGAAGAGCAGAAGAGGAAGTGTCGAGGGAAGCGAGGAAGGGATTGCGAAACTGATACACTAGAATGAGGATAGTCCGTTGGGACGTAGAATAATAGAATACAGAACGATAAATTAGGAGCATCTGTTCGCTTAGTTAAGCGGGTAGGTGCTTCTTTTTTACCGAATTTTTCCTGTTTTTTGGGGAAATTGGATCAGTTTATAAAAATTTAAGAATTGGTTTTGTTGTGTCGTTCTTAGTTAAGTGCTAAAATGTCATAGTATGTGCTTGGAGTAGATGCACATAAGTTTCAGATAATTAAGGAGACTTGACGACATGAGTATCGTATCAAAGATTTTTGGAACACACAGCCAGCATGAGCTAGCGCGTATCCGCAAGACGGTGGACAAGATTGAATCCTACCGTCCGGAGATGCAGGCTTTGTCAGATGAGGAGCTGAGAGCAAAGACACCTTATTTCAAGGAGAGACTTGCGAACGGTGAGACAACCGATGACATCCTGCCGGAAGCTTATGCAGTTGTACGAGAGGCTGCAAAGCGTTCTCTTGGTATGGAACACTTCCGGGTTCAGCTGATCGGTGGTGTTATCCTTCATCAGGGTCGAATCGCTGAGATGAGAACCGGTGAAGGTAAGACCCTGGTATGTACTTTGCCGGCGTACCTGAATGCGTTGGAGGGTAAGGGCGTTCATGTCGTTACAGTCAATGACTATCTTGCAAAGCGTGATGCCGAGTGGATGGGTCAGGTTCACGAATTCCTTGGACTGACCGTCGGATGTGTCCTGAATGACATGGAGAAGGCAGAGCGTCAGCAAGCATACAATTGTGACATTACCTATATCACAAACAACGAGCTTGGATTTGATTACCTTCGTGATAACATGGTAGTGCATCAGGAAGACCTGGTGCAGAGAGGTCTTCATTTTGCCATCATCGATGAGGTGGATTCCGTATTGATCGATGAGGCGCGTACACCGCTTATTATTTCCGGACAGAGCGGCAAGTCCACCAAGCTTTACGAGATGAGTGATATTCTCGTTCGTCAGCTGGAGCGTGGTGCGGATCTTCCGGAATTTTCTAAGATGGATGCCATCATGGGTGTGGTTCAGGAAGAGACAGGAGATTACATCGTTGGTGAGAAGGACAAGGTTGTCAATCTGACACAGCGTGGAATTAAGAAGGTTGAGGAGTTCTTCCATATCGACAACCTTGCAGATCCTGAGAACCTTGAGATTCAGCATAATGTTATTCTTGCGATTCGTGCACATGAGCTGATGCACCGTGACCAGGATTACGTTGTTAAGGATGATGAAGTTCTGATCGTGGACGATTTCACCGGACGTATCATGCCGGGACGTCGTTATTCTGATGGTCTGCATCAGGCCATTGAGGCAAAGGAACATGTTAAGGTTAAGCGTGAGAGTATGACGCTTGCAGATATTACCTTCCAGAACTTCTTTAATAAGTACGAGAAGAAGTGTGGTATGACCGGTACTGCTCTTACAGAGGAGCAGGAGTTCCGTGATATCTATGGAATGGACGTTGTAGAGATTCCGACCAACCGCCCGGTTCAGCGAATCGACCATGACGACGCTGTTTATAAGACACAGGACGAGAAGTTTGCTGCTGTCGTAGAGGAAGTAAAAAAGGCACATGCGAAGGGACAGCCGGTTCTGGTTGGTACCATTACCATCGAAGTGTCTGAGCGTGTCAGCCGTCTGCTTCAGAAGGAAGGTATTCGTCACGAGGTATTGAATGCGAAGTTCCATGAGAAGGAGGCTGAGATCGTATCAAAGGCCGGTATCCATGGAGCGGTAACCATCGCAACCAATATGGCAGGTCGTGGTACGGATATTAAGCTGGATGATGAGGCTTTGGCAGCCGGTGGACTTAAGATCATCGGTACAGAGCGACATGAGTCCCGTCGAATCGATAACCAGTTACGTGGTCGTGCCGGTCGTCAGGGTGATGTGGGTGAGTCGCAGTTCTTCATCTCACTTGAGGATGATCTGATGCGCCTGTTCGGATCCGAGCGTCTGATTGGTGTATTTAACTCTCTTGGAATTCCGGAGGGTGAGCAGATTCAGCATAAGATGCTTTCTTCCGCAATTGAGAGAGCACAGAAGAAGATTGAGAGTAACAACTTCAGTATCCGTAAGAATCTTCTTGAGTATGATCAGGTTATGAACGATCAGCGTGAGCTGGTATATGCACAGCGTAAGCGTGTTCTCGACGGAGAGAATATGAAGCCACAGGTTCAGAATATGATTCGTGAAGAGGTCCGTGTCAGTGTTGAGACGGTACTGAATGATGGAATCGCAATGGATGAGTGGGATCTTCCGGAGTTAAACCGTATCTTTGATCAGATTATTCCTCTTCCTCCGGTTACACAGGAGTATCTTGAGGAGCATCAGATCAAGAGTGTTAAGTCACTGGAAGAGGCTTTGACAGAGGATGCATTGGCACTTTACGATGCCAAGGAGGCAGAATTCCCGACAGAGGAGGAGTTCCGTGAGGTAGAGCGTGTTATCCTTCTGAGAGTCATTGACCGTCACTGGATGGAAGAGATCGATAACATGGATCAGCTTCGTCAGGGTATTGGACTTCAGGCTTATGGTCAGCGAAATCCGATCGATGAATATAAGATGCAGTCCTATGACATGATGGATTCCATGAATGCCGCTATTCAGGCAGACGTTGTTACCATGCTGTTCAGAATTCGAGTTGAGAAGAAGGTAGAGCGCGAAGAGGTTGCGAAGGTAACAGGAACCAACAAGGATGATACGGCTTCATCCGGTCCTAAGAAGCGTAAGGCACCGAAGATTTATCCGAATGATCCTTGCCCATGTGGAAGTGGAAAGAAATACAAGAACTGTCACGGTCGTCAGGAGTAAGATCGTCGGCAACGAGGGGTCAGGCTATTCCGACAGGAATAGTCTGACCTCTTTTGTATAAGAGGTGTGAAACGGGCACCGTTTGATTGGGAGGCGAAGATTGTATGGAATTCAAATTGCACTCGAAGTTTCAACCGACAGGTGATCAGCCGAAGGCAATCAAAGAACTGGTTGACGGGTTTAAAGAGGGAAATCAGTTCGAGACCCTGCTGGGTGTAACCGGCTCAGGAAAGACATTTACGATGGCCAATGTCATCGCCCAACTGAATAAACCGACCTTGATCATAAGTCACAACAAAACCCTTGCCGGTCAGCTCTACAGTGAGATGAAGGAGTTTTTTCCGGAGAATGCGGTGGAGTATTTTGTGTCCTATTACGATTATTATCAGCCGGAGGCTTATGTTCCTCAGAATGATACCTATATTGCGAAGGATTCCTCGATCAACGATGAGATTGACAAGTTGCGTCTTTCGGCAACGGCGGCACTGGCGGAGCGTAAGGATGTGGTGATCGTTGCATCGGTCTCCTGCATTTACGGTATCGGTAGTCCGGATGATTTCCAGAATATGATGGTCTCTCTTCGACCGGGACAGGAAACGGATCGGGATGAAGTAATCCGTCAGCTTATTGACATTCAGTACATCCGGAATGATATGGATTTTGGACGTGGAACCTTTCGCGTAAGAGGTGATACCTTGGAGATCATTCCGGCGAATGTATCGGATTATGCCTACCGGATTGAGTGGTTTGGAGATGAGATTGACCGGATCGCACAGACCGATATTCTTACGGGAAAGGTTATGAGGGAGCTTAGGCATTGTGCGATTTTCCCAGCGTCCCATTATGTTGTACCGCAGGATAAGATCAATAAAGCCTGTGATGCCATAGAGGAAGAACTGAAGGCGAGGGTGGATTTCTTCAAATCGGAGGATAAGCTGATTGAGGCACAACGCATTGCAGAGCGTACGAATTTTGATGTGGAAATGTTGCGTGAGACAGGATTCTGCAGTGGAATCGAGAATTATTCCCGTTATCTGACAGGAACGGCGCCGGGAGAAGCGCCTCAGTGTCTGATTGATTATTTCGGGGATGATTTTTTAATCATCATTGACGAGTCACATATTACGGTACCGCAGATTGGTGCCATGTATAACGGTGACAAGGCGCGTAAGACAACACTGGTGGATTACGGTTTTCGTCTGCCATCGGCGCTTGACAACCGGCCGCTGAATTTCCGGGAATGGGAAGACAAGATCGATCAGCTTCTTTTTGTGTCAGCAACACCGGGGCAGTACGAGGACGATCATGAGATGCTTCGAGCTGAGCAGGTTATCCGTCCGACGGGACTGCTGGATCCGGATATCGATGTTCGACCGGTGGAGGGACAGATTGACGATCTGATTAGCGAGATCAGGAAGGAAACAGCGAAAAAGAACAAGGTGCTGATCACGACACTGACCAAGAGAATGGCAGAGGATCTGACCAGCTATATGCAGGAACTTGGCATTCGCGTGAAATATCTTCATTCCGATATCGACACTCTGGAGCGATCCGAGATTATCCGTGATTTGCGACTGGATGTATTCGATGTTCTGGTGGGTATCAATCTTCTGCGAGAGGGTATGGATATTCCGGAGATCACGCTGGTTGCCATACTTGATGCCGATAAGGAGGGATTCCTCAGAAATGAAACCTCTCTGATTCAGACCATCGGACGAGCTGCGCGTAATGATCAGGGACATGTTATTATGTATGCAGACAGAATCACCGATTCGATGCAGCGGGCGATTGATGAGACCAGCCGACGTCGCGGGATTCAGATGGCCTATAATGAGGAGCATGGAATTACTCCGACCACCATTAAAAAGGCGGTTCGGGATGTGATCGCCGTATCCAAAGAGGTGGCAGCAGAAGAGTTTTCCATGGAGCGTTCACCGGAGGAAATGGACGAGAAGGAACTTTCTGCTTATATCGAGAAGATCAAAGGAAAAATGGAAAAGGCGGCAGCAGATCTCAATTTCGAGGCGGCAGCACAGTATCGCGATCGTATGGTGGAACTGAAAAATATGCTGCGGGATCTTGCAGTAGGAGATGCATGAGTTATGCGCAAGACTCGCGAGCGAGTCTTGACCAGAATAGTAGGAGAAAAGGTATGAAAGAAGCTGTCAATACAATGACGCCTCATAAATATATTAAGATTCGCGGTGCGAATGTTCATAATTTGAAAAATATCAGTCTGGATATTCCAAGGGACTCCTTTACGGTTTTGACCGGTCTGTCCGGATCGGGTAAGAGCTCCCTTGCGTTTGATACGATTTTTGCAGAGGGACAGAGACGATACATGGAATCTCTGTCCAGCTATGCCAGACAGTTCCTTGGTCAGATGGAGAAGCCGGATGTGGAGAAGATCGAAGGATTGCCGCCGGCCATCAGTATCGACCAGAAGTCCACGAACCGTAACCCTAGGTCGACGGTGGGAACGGTGACGGAGATTTATGATTATCTGCGACTGCTCTATGCCAGAGTCGGAATCCCACATTGTCCGAAATGTGGCAAGCCGATCTACAAGCAGACCGTGGACCAGATGGTGGACCAGATTCTGAAACTGCCGGAGCGAAGCAAGTTCATGGTTCTGTCTCCGGTGGTACGAGGCCGTAAGGGTGCCCAGGAAAAACTTTTTGTAAAAGCAAAAAAATCAGGCTATGTCCGGGTTGTGGTAGACGGTGTGCAGTACGATCTGGAAGAAGAGATCACACTGAATAAGAACCAGAAGCATAACATTGAAATTGTGGTGGATCGTCTTGTGGTGAAGGAAGGCGTTGAAAAGCGCCTTACCGATTCCCTTGAGAATGCCTTAAAACTTTCCGGGGGACTGGTGATGATCGATGTAATCGGAGGCGAGACGATCCGCTTCTCGGAGAGCTTCTCCTGTCCGGATTGCGGTGTCAGCATTGATGAGATCGAGCCGAGAAGTTTCTCTTTCAACAATCCGTTCGGAGCCTGCCCGGAGTGTTTTGGACTGGGGTATAAAATGGAGTTCGACGAGAGACTGATGATTCCGGATCCAAGCCTTTCCTTTAACGAGGGGTGCGTACAGGTCATGGGATGGCAGTCGAGCAACGATCCGAAAAGTTATACCCATGCAGTGCTGGAAGCGCTGGCAGAGGAATACGATTTTTCTCTGGATACCCCGTATGAGGAGCTGCCGGAGGAGATTCGTTATCAGTTCATTCATGGATTTGATCGGGTTGTGAAAGTGGCGTACAAGGGTCGCTGGGGTGAAGGTGTGTACGATGTGCAGTTCGAGGGTTTGATTGAGAACTCCCATCGCAGATATAAAGAGACCAAGTCCGACACCAGCAAGGCGGCATACGAGGAGTATATGGAGATTTCTCCGTGTGCTGTCTGCAAAGGTCAAAGATTAAAAAAGGAAGCGCTGGCTGTTACGGTGGGAGAAAAGAATATCTTCGAGACCACCGAATTGTCTATCCGGGATCTGAGGGGATATCTGGAGGATCTGGCACTTACCGAGCAGCAGCAAAGCATCGGTCGACTGGTGCTCAAAGAGATCAAGGCCCGTGTAAAGTTCCTGGATGATGTGGGGCTTGACTACCTGTCCCTGTCAAGAGCGACAGGAACCCTGTCCGGTGGAGAGGCGCAGAGAATCCGACTGGCAACGCAGATCGGTTCCGGCCTTGTGGGTGTCACCTATATCCTGGATGAGCCGTCCATCGGACTGCATCAGAGAGATAATGATAAGCTGCTGGCTTCCCTGAAGGGATTGCGGGATCTGGGCAATACACTGATCGTGGTGGAGCATGATGAAGATACGATGATGGAAGCGGATTATATCGTGGATATCGGACCGGGAGCCGGTCGGGAAGGCGGTGAAGTGGTAGCCTGCGGAACGGCGGAAGAGATCATGCGGAATCCGAATTCTGTCACCGGTCAGTATCTTTCCGGCAAGAAGTGCATTCCGGTTCCGAAGGTCAGAAGAAAGCCGACGGGCAAGCTGGTAATCCGCGGAGCAAGAGAGCATAATCTCAAGAACATCGATGTTACGATTCCGCTTGGTGTTATGACAGCCGTGACCGGAGTGTCCGGATCGGGTAAGAGTTCTCTGATCAATGAGATTTTATACAAGACACTTGCGAAAAAGTTAAACCGCGCTCATAAGATTCCGGGAGAATGTGACAAGGTGGAAGGAATCGAGCAGCTGGATAAGGTCATTGCAATTGACCAGTCTCCGATTGGAAGAACACCGCGAAGCAATCCGGCAACCTACACAGGGGTCTTTGATATGATTCGTGATCTTTTCGCCGGAACACCGGATGCGAAAGCAAGAGGCTACAGCAAGGGAAGATTCTCCTTCAATGTGAAGGGTGGTCGTTGTGAAGCCTGCGGAGGAGACGGAATCAAGAAAATCGAGATGCACTTCTTGCCGGATGTCTATGTGCCTTGTGAAGTATGCCATGGTCAAAGATATAACCGTGAGACATTAGAGGTAAAGTACAAGGGAAAGTCCATCTATGAGATTCTGGATATGACAGTAGAGGATGCGGTGGAATTCTTCAAGAATGTTCCGTCTGTGGCACGTAAGATTCAGACCCTGTACGATGTGGGACTTGGCTATGTCAAGCTGGGACAGCCGTCTACGGAACTGTCCGGTGGAGAAGCACAGAGAATCAAGCTGGCGACGGAACTTTCGAGACGTAATACCGGTAAGACCATCTATGTGCTGGACGAGCCGACCACAGGACTACATTTTGAAGATGTCAACAAATTGGTGCGCATTCTGAAAAGCCTTTCAGAGGGCGGCAACACTGTGGTTGTCATCGAACATAATCTGGATGTAATCAAGACCGCGGACTGGATTTTGGATATGGGACCGGAAGGCGGTGACCGTGGCGGTACCCTGATTGCACAGGGAACACCGGAAGATATTACGAAAGTCAAGGAGAGCTATACAGGAAAATATCTTAAGCGATATTTATAATAAGTAGTTAAAATTACAGCGATAAGTGTATTTTTCCTTGAAAAATGAAAACTATCCGCTATAATATCCTTGTATGCTTAGAATAAAGGTGGCAGTCTGTACCTTTGCAGACCGCTTATTACATATAATCGTGTGGATGGATTTGATGAAAGGAGCTTACAGCCATGGCTGCTAGTGATATCGGAATTGATTTAGGAACTGCCAGTATTCTGGTTTATCTCAGAGGAAAGGGCGTTGTATTAAAGGAGCCGTCCGTTGTTGCTTTTGATCGTGATACGAATAAGATCAAGGCAATCGGAGAAGAGGCCCGTCTGATGCTTGGACGTACACCGGGCAATATTGTTGCGGTTCGTCCGCTCCGTCAGGGTGTTATCTCAGATTACACCGTAACAGAGAAGATGATTAAATACTTCATTCAGAAGTCTCTCGGTAAGAGAAGCTATCGTAAGCCGAGAATTTCTGTCTGTGTTCCATCCGGAGCAACAGAGGTTGAGAAGAGAGCGGTTGAGGATGCTGCTTATGCAGCAGGCGCCCGCGAGGTCTTCATCATCGAGGAGCCGATCGCAGCAGCAATCGGAGCCGGTATCGATATCAGCCGTCCATGCGGTAATATGATTGTTGATATCGGAGGTGGTACAGCAGATATCGCTGTTATCTCTCTTGGTGGTTCTGTTGTATCAACATCTATTAAGATTGCCGGAGATGATTTCGATGAGGCATTGGTTCGCTATATGAGAAAGAAGCACAATCTTCTGATCGGTGAGCGAACAGCCGAGGATATGAAGATCAATATCGGAACCTGCTATCCGTTAAGCCAGCCGGAGACTATGAATGTAAGAGGCCGTAATCTGGTAACCGGTCTTCCTAAGACCATTGAAGTGTCAACAGAGGAGACAGAGGAGGCACTTCGTGAGCCTTCTACACAGATCGTTGAGGCTGTACATTCTGTTCTGGAGAAGACACCGCCTGAGCTTGCGGCAGACGTGGCAGACCGCGGTATTATCTTGACCGGTGGTGGTGCGCTTTTACGAGGACTTGAAGAGCTTATGGAGGAGCGCACAGGTATCAATACCATGACAGCAGAGAGTCCTATGACCTGCGTGGCTGTCGGTACCGGTAAGTATGTAGAATTCATGGCAGGTAACCATGATCTTTCACAGCTGTAATAAGGTTTGATAAGATGAAAGCGGAGGCAGAAGCTTCCGCTTTTTTTCGCAGAGGATACTAAAGATTACAGTGAAACTATCCGAAATAGATTACGTAAACAGGGTAGATTACCCTTCTGAGACAAGATCAGGAGAAAAGAAATGGTAAAAGGCTTATATACCGCATATACAGGAATGATGGAGGAGCAGAGAAGGCTGGATGTGTTATCCAACAATCTTGCGAACTCTACAACAACCGGATATAAGAAGGAAGGTACGACGAACGCGGCATTCGCAAGAACACTTGCAATCCGTATCAAGGACTCCGGGGATCACGGAATGGCAAGAGGCCTGGGACAGATCCAGTTGGGAGATCGTATCGGCGAGACCTATACCGATTATAGCCAGGGAAGTTTTAAGATCACAGATAAGCCATCGGATCTGGCTATCGGCGGCGATGGATATTTTGCAATTGCATATACGGATAAGCAGGGAAATACATCTGTGAAATACACAAGAGACGGTGAATTCACGGTAGACAATGAGGGTTATTTCCGTACCAGTAACGGCGATTTCCTTTTGAATCGGAATGGTGCTGTTAACGGAACCATTGGAGAGAACAGCTATGTCAGAGTGGATCCGTTACAGAAATACAGTGTTGATCCGCAGGGATTCGTATTCCAGAATGGTGTGGCGGTAGGACAGATTGGTGTTGTGAATGTGAATAATACCGATTACCTGGCGAAATACGGAGAGAATCTCTATGACCTGGTGAATGGCGGCAGAATGCAACCGTCTGCAAGATTCCAGATTGAGCAGGGAGCATTGGAACAGTCCAATGTTAATATTGTAGATGAAATGGTATCGATGATTACCATTCAGAGAGCCTATGATGCCGGACAGAGAATGATACATGCCGAGGATGAGACATTAGAGATGGCAGTAGGTCAGGTTGGACAGGTTTAACAGGTTTAACAGGTTTAACAGGATGAATCAGTAAGGAGATAAGCGTATGTTGCGATCATTATGGACGGCTGCAACTGGAATGAAGAGCCAGCAGACATCCGTTGATACAATCTCAAATAATATTGCGAACGTTAATACCGTTGGATATAAGAGCAAGAATACAGAATTCAAGTCTCTGTTATATCAGAATCTTCAGGCGCGTACGACTTCTGCAAATGGAGAGACGAAGCCGACACAGGCGCAGGTGGGACTCGGTACAAGAGTTGCTGCGACGAAGACGAATTTTGCAACCGGTATTCAGCAGGCCAGCAATAACCCGAGTGCATGCTTTATTGCAGGTAGCGGTTTTTATTCGGTACAGGGTGGAGACGGCCGTGTGTATTATACAAGAGATGGAGATTTCAACTGGTCTTTGGATACGGACGGAACAAGAATTCTGACAACGAACAGTGGTAATCGTGTACTCGATTCTAAGGGAAATCGTATTACTCTTCCAAACGGTGTGGGATCTGAAACTGTTGTATTCGGTGATGACGGATCGATTTCCTACAAGAACGGAGACGGAACCTATTCTCCGTCAGGACAGACCCTTGGTATTTTCCAGTTCTCCAATCCGAATGGACTTGAGGAAGAGGGAGGAAATCTCTATGGTGTAACCGCTGCTTCCGGAAACGCCATTAACGAGGCGACGACCAATCTTAATATTACAAGAAGTTCCATCAAGCAGGGATATATCGAAGGCTCCAATGTCAATATTGCGGATGAAATGGTGAATCTGATTATCAGTCAGAGAGCGTATGAACTGAATTCAAAAGCCATCACCACATCCGATAGTATGCTTGAGACCGCAAACGGTCTGAGAAGATAAGCGTAGGAGGAGAAGAATATGGCAATCTCAATTGATCCATATGCCGGCGGTATGATGAGTGCGGGAAATACCCGGAATACGAATCAGAATGCACAGGCAGAGAAATTATCCAAGACCGCATCTTCATTAGGTTCTCAGTCTACGGAGGAGGAGCTTGTGGAAGCGACCAAGTCCTTTGAGACCTACTTCGTGGAGCAGATTTTAAAGGAGCTGAAGAAATCACTGGATGACATGAATCCAGAGGATGAGAACAAGGATATGGCAGCCGGACAGATGAGTGATTTCTATATGGACAGCACCATTTCAAAAATGGCGGAGGAGCTTGTGGATCAGTTCGGAGGCAACTTCACCGATACGCTGGTAGACCATATGAAGCTTACCTACGGAATCAAGGATTCGGATGAAGCGAAACCATCATAAAGATGTTAAGAAGTTAAGAAGGGCGTGTGAAACGGTTGGTTTCACACGCCTGTTTTTTTGTGAAGGCCTGGGGACTTGCCCCGTTTTTTCAAAATAGCTATAATGGCAAAGTAGTGCGTATTTGGTCCGGAGGGACCGTTCGTAAATAAATTAACATACAGGAGGCAATACGCAATGAAGAATATGAAAGCAATCGCTATGGGGCTGTCCTTATGTCTGACAGGATCCATCCTACTTTCCGGTTGTTCTGCCAAGGCAGGAGATGAACTGGTTCGTATTGATAACGGAAAGGATTCCATTTCCTACGGATATGGAAATTTTGTAGCACATTACAATCAGGCAATGTATGATTTGATGTTTGCAGGATATTATGGAACTTCTCAGGATTACTGGAGTCAGAAGGGCAATGACGGTAAGACCTACGAGGATTCCACCAAGGCGCAGGTTCTTGAATCAATGGAAGAGCAGTATCTGTGTAAGAAACATGCCAAGGAATACCAGGTGACACTTACGGATGCCGATCAGAAAAAGATTGATGAGGCAGCTAAGAAGTTCCTTGCGGACAACAGCAAGCAGGCCAAGGAGCAGATGGGTGCAACAGAAGAATATGTAAAGACCATGCTTGCATACGAGACCTATCTGACAAGAGTCAAGAATAAGATTAAGGCAGCGGCCAAGGTGGAAGTGACAGAGGAGGAGACAGCCCAGTCTACAGTCTCTTATGTCAAGTTCTCGACAGCACCTAAGACCGATGAGAAGACCGGTCAGCAGAGTGAGCTGACAGATACAGAGAAAAAGGCACAGAAGAAGGCGGCAGACAATGTGGCAGCGGCTTCCGACTTTGAGAAGGCAGTAAAAGAGGAGAAGGGCTCACTGCAGACAGAGAGCTTTACAGCATCTGCCGATGCCTCCGAATCCCAGAGCCTGCCGGCTGATGTTGTAAAGGCTGCGCAGGATCTTTCCGACGGACAGATTTCCAAAGTCATTGAAGTGAAGGGTGACGGATATTACGTTGTTCGTATGGACGCCGTGCACGATGCGAAGGCAACCAAGAACAAAGAGAAAGAAATCAAAGATCAGAAGCAGGAAGATGCTTACCGTAAGGTGGTAGACGGTTGGAAGAAAAAGCTGACCTGGAAGGTTGATCGGAAACTTTGGAAGCAGGTAAACTTCAAGGATCGTTTTGCAGCAAAGGAAAATGCGGGAGCGGATAAGAAGTAACAGGGCTGTTCAGAACAGAAGGGTCGGTAGAGAAATCTGCTGACTCTTTTTTTGTATAATGAAGAATAAGGAAAAGATAAGAAATGAAGTTTGCAGCAAAGTATTTGAAGGATTATAAAAAAGAGGCGATTCTCGCACCGCTTTTCAAAATGCTCGAAGCAATCTTTGAGTTGTTCGTGCCGCTTGTTATGGCACGTATCATTGATGTGGGAATTGCCGGCAGAAATCGGGTCTATATAGCGCAAATGTGTGCTGTGCTGATACTTTTGGCGGTTATCGGTCTTGTAGTGGCAATTACAGCACAGTATTTTTCAGCGAGAGCGGCCATTTATGCAGCGGGCAGGATGCGGGAAGATGTCTTTTTCCATATCGGAACCTTTTCGAAAGGAACACTGGAAGATACGGGAACGGCGACACTTGTGACAAGAATCACCAACGATGTGAACCAGGTGCAGAATGGAATGAATATGTTCCTACGTCTGTTTTTGCGTTCACCCTTTATCGTATTCGGAGCCATGTTGATGGCAGCACTGGTGGATTTTCCTGCGGCAATGGTTTTTGCTGTGGTGATTCCGTTGCTGGGACTTGTGGTGTATCTGGTGATGAGGACAACCCTTCCCCGTTTCCGCCAGATTCAGACGCAGCTGGAACATGTTCTGCTTCGTGTCTCTGAGAATCTGGAGGGCGTGAGAGTCATCCGTGCGTTCTGTGTGGAGAAAAAGCAGAGAGAGGGATTTGCAAAAGATACAGAGGAACTGATGCAGCGTCAGTTGTCGGCGGGCAGGATTCAGGCTCTTCTAAACCCGGTGACCTATGCAGTCATAAACCTTGGAATTGCAGGGGTGCTCTGGATTTGTGGAGGAGCCATCGATACCGGAAGACTGACGCAAGGTGAGGCGGTTGCCCTGGTAAATTACATGTCGCAGATTCTGGTGGAGCTCATCAAACTGGCGAATCTAATCCTTCTTCTGACAAGAGCCATGGCATCGGCGGGACGACTGGAAGAGATTCTGGGAGTTAAAGGCGATGAAAGGTGCCATACCGGAAATGATGTGGTGGGAGATACATCCTGTGCACTGGAAGCGAAGGGGGTATCCTTTTCCTATAAAGGAGGCAGAGAAGAGGCCTTGACCGATGTCAGCTTCACGCTTCGAGAAGGAGAGATGCTTGGCATTATAGGAGGAACCGGAAGCGGTAAAAGTACACTGGTAGGTCTGCTTCGCCATGCCTATGACCGCAGCGGTGGACAACTTCTGTTGTGGGGACGGGATGTGGCCGGCTATTCGGATGAAGAGCTGGTGGAGCAGATTGGATATGTGCCGCAAAAGGCTAACCTGTTGGCAGGAACTATTCGCTATAATCTCCTTTCGGCGAAGCCGGATGCAACAGAGGAAGAAATGTGGCAGGCGCTTGACTGGGCGCAGGCGAAAGAAATTGTACAGGGCAAAAAGCAGCAGTTGGACGAACCGGTTCTGAAAAACGGATCGAACTATTCCGGAGGACAGAAGCAGCGGCTTACGATTGCAAGAGCCCTTATCAAAAAGCCGAAACTTTTGATTCTGGATGATAGTGCATCGGCTCTGGATCTTTTGACAGAGAACAGGCTGCGGCAGACATTGACCTCGCTTCCATGGAAGCCTACCATCGTGATGATCTCACAGCGTGCCTCATCGGTTCTGTGCGCCGACCGTATTCTGGTGCTGGAAGACGGAGAGGTGGCAGGCTTTGGGGACAACCATCAGCTGCTTGAAACCTGTGAGATTTATAGGGAAATCTATCGGACACAGTTTGGAGAGGAGGCAGTGGATGCGTCATAAAAATAGGAATCAGCAAAAGGAAACAATCATCCGGGTACTGCGCCTGTTAAGACCCTATACCGGTTATATTCTGCTGTCCGTTCTTTGTGCTCTGGGTACTGTGGTTACAACGCTCTTGATTCCGATTCTTAGCGGAAAGGCAATCGACCATATGCTGGGAGCAGGGAAGGTGGATTTCCCCGGACTGTATCTGGTGTTAAAGCAGATTGTGGTTGTAGCGGCAGGAACCTTTCTTTTTCAGCTGATTATGAACCGGGTGAATAATTACATTACCTATTCCGTGACAAAAAATATCCGGCAGAAAGCCTTTGAGAAGCTTCTGGTCTGGCCGGTTGCCACCATTGACCGGGAGAGCCATGGTGATATTGTCAGCCGGATCGTGACCGATGCGGACAGTTTTTCGGATGGATTGCTGCTTGGGTTCACCCAGCTTTTTACCGGTGTTATGACAATATTGGGAACCATTGCTTTTATGCTTCGGATCCGAATGAGCATTGCGCTGGTGGTCATTGTTCTGACGCCCCTGTCACTTAAGGTGGCGAAATTTATCGCAGGACGAAGTTACCGGATGTTTATGTCACAGTCGAAGGACAGAGGAGAGCTGACGGAATTTCTGCAGGAGAGAATCACCCTGTTTGATCTGGTGAACCAGTTGGGATACGGAGAGCAGACGAGAGAGGAGTTTCGTGAAAAAAATCAGAAGCTGACGGAGTCGGCCATGAAAGCGACCTTCTATTCTTCTCTTACGAACCCGTCCACCCGGTTTGTCAACGCGCTGATCTATGCAGCTGTTGGCGTGGCCGGGGCACTGGTGGTCATTGCAGGGCATATTACAGTAGGAGAGTTGTCCAGTTTTCTTGGATATGCCAGAGAGTATGCCCGACCGTTTAATGAGATCAC
Source organism: Lachnospiraceae bacterium C10 (assembly GCA_900100095.1). Taxonomy (GTDB): domain Bacteria; phylum Bacillota; class Clostridia; order Lachnospirales; family Lachnospiraceae; genus Weimeria. The sequence goes on along the minus strand of FMTN01000031.1, from coordinate 10,249 downwards.
CGGCGTTGTGACAGAGATGCAGAATGCACTGGCCTGCGCCCAGCGTCTTTTTGCCATGATGGATTCCAAAGCGGTGGAGAACGGAGAAGAGATGCTGCCTCAGAACCTGGAGGGATGCGTTGCAATGCGGCATGTGGATTTTTCATATGATCCGAAGACAGAACTGATCAAGGATTTATCCTTCACGGCGAAACCGGGAGAGACCGTTGCAATTGTAGGTCCGACAGGTGCAGGAAAAAGTACCATTATCAATCTACTGATGCGCTTTTACGATGTGGATCGGGGGGAGGTATCCGTAGATGGAACAGATATCCGACGTCTGCTAAGGGCGTCCCTTAGAAGCAGTTACGGAATGGTACTGCAGGAGACTTTTTTATTCCATGCGACCATCCGGGAGAATCTGATGCTCGGTAAGCCGGATGCGACGGAGGAAGAGATGGTGGCAGCTGCCAAAGCGGCACACGCTCACAGTTTTATAAGAAGACTTCCGAAGGGATATGATACGGTGCTTGCTCCGGAGGGTGGAAGCCTTTCCCAGGGACAAAAGCAGCTGCTTTGCATTGCAAGGCTGATGCTGGCACTTCCGGATCTTTTGATCCTCGATGAGGCCACCTCTTCCATTGATACCAGAACGGAGATCAAGATACAGGATGCCTTCCATAAAATGATGAAGGGGCGTACCACATTTATTGTAGCCCATCGCCTTCAGACGATCCGAGATGCGGATTTCATTCTGTACATGGAGAAGGGACGGGTCCTCGAGCAGGGAACCCATCAGCAGCTCCTGAAGAAAAACGGATACTATGCAAGGCTATATCATAGCCAATTCTCTACTATTCAGGGTTGACAAAACAAAAAACCTATATAAAATTATATAAGGATATTTTTGTTCAAATGAAAACGTAACATTACTATCATATTTATTAGGACATGAATTTAGTTTTGATTAGAGTCTATGGATATCTGTAGATATATATAGTAGAGGGATAAAGAATGGAACAGTACGTAATGAAGGGCGGCACACCGTTGACCGGAACCGTTAATATTTCCGGTGCGAAGAATGCAGCGCTGGCGCTTCTTGCAGCAGCAACAATGACAGATGACGATGTTACAATTGAGAATCTGCCGGACGTCCGTGATGTTAAGGTAATGCTTACAGCGATTGAAGAGATCGGTGGCAAGGTGGAATACCTGGATAAGCATACCGTTAAGATCAACGGTTCATCCATTGCGGCTTTGTCTGTTGATTATGAATATATTAAGAAGATTCGTGCATCCTATTATCTTCTGGGAGCACTTCTCGGTAAGTATAAGAAGGCAGAGGTAGCACTTCCGGGTGGATGTGCGATTGGAAGTCGGCCGATCGATCTTCATATCAAGGGATTCAAGGCCCTGGGTGCAAGTGTGGATATCGGATATGGTTTGATCTCTGCTCAGGCTGAGCGTCTGGTTGGAACCCATATCTATCTCGATAAGGTTTCCGTTGGAGCGACGATCAATATCTTAATGGCAGCAGCTCTTGCTGAGGGTAAGACCACCATCGAGAATGCGGCGAAGGAGCCTCATGTGGTTGATGTGGCGAACTTCCTGAACAGCATGGGTGCGAACATCCGTGGAGCAGGAACCGATGTGATTCGTGTGCAGGGTGTTGAGAGTCTTCACGGAACGGTATACTCTGTTATTCCGGATCAGATCGAAGCAGGTACTTTTATGTGTGCTGCAGCAGCGACCCATGGTGATGTTCTGGTTAAGAATGTTATTCCAAAGCATCTGGAGGCAACGACAGCAAAGCTGTTAGAGGCCGGTTGTGAGATTGTGGAATACGATGATGCGGTTCGTGTCAGTGCCAAGAACATTGCGCTTACACCGACACAGGTTACCACACTTCCTTATCCTGGATTTCCGACGGATATGCAGCCTCAGATGGCTGTGGTTTTAGCACTGGCTTCCGGAACTTCAACAGTGACAGAGTCCATCTTTGAGAATCGTTTCAAGTATGTGGACGAGCTGGCACGTATGGGTGCATCCATGAAGGTTGAGAGTAATATTGCGATTATCAACGGTGTGGATCACTTTACAGGAGCGCGTGTATCTGCTCCGGATCTTCGTGCAGGTGCGGCACTTGTTATTGCAGGACTTGCAGCAGACGGTGTGACTGCAGTGGATGATATTCACTTCATCCAGAGAGGATATGAGGATTTCGAGGAAAAGCTTCGTGGTATTGGAGCGTCCATTGAGAAGGTGGATGGAGATCATGAGCTTCAGAAATTTATTTTAAAAGTTTCATAAGAGATCGGAACAGTTAACGGTTAAAAAGACCTCCGAAGGCTCGCGGGAATGCGAAGCCATCGGAGGTCTTTTGTTCGGCAATAGATTGTGTGGATAGAAAAAGAGCCCTCAGGAGAACCTGAGGACTTTTTTAGATAATCGATGTAATGGAAATTCCGGAGGACGTGGACAGATCTAAGATCTTACCGTCATCGAATTCCACCATTGGTTTGCTCATGCGCTGTGGATTCAGATAAATGACTTTGCAACGGCTGCCGTCGCTGAGAATGACACGGGCATTCTGGTAGGCGTCTGCCATACGCTTGATGAAGGTCATGATAACCTTCGGGTCATATTTCTGAAGACCGTCATCTTCAAAGTCCGAAATCACCTGGAAGGCGCACTTCGGAGCTCGGTAGGCTCTTGAAGCGGTCATGGCATCGTAGACATCGGCAACAGCAACGATGGCTGCAGTGGTGTCAATTTCGTCACCAGCAAGACCTCTTGGATAACCGGAACCGTCAAAACGCTCATGGTGCTGCAAAGTAGCAGCGAGGATTCTTCCGTCGATTCCGTTGATCTGCTTTAACAGCTTGCGTCCTTCGAGGGGATGCTTGCGGATCATCTGGAATTCTTCGTCGGTTAATTTACCGGTTTTGTTTAAAACCTCCGGCGGGATGACGATCTTACCGATGTCATGGAAATAACCGGCGAGGGTCAAAACATCCAGCTTATCCTTATCGAGCTTCATCCATTTACCGATGCCGCGGGAAATCAGAGCGACATTGAGGGAATGAACATAGACAGCATCGTCCAGGGCTGTCATCGTATGCAGGATGTCGAAAAGATCCAGGGTTGTTTTGGATGCAAAAAGAGAACGGACCTCGTTAAGAATGCGTTCAAAATCTACCGTAGTCTCTCCCTTTTTAACGATGGATTCGAAGACCGAACGCATCAGGGCGATGTTACGGGAATAATCCAGCTGAAATTTCTGATATTCCGGGGTAGAGCGAAGCTTCTGTGAATACGGAATGGTCTTGTTGTTCGTACGGAAGCCATCCGGATTCTTCTCTTTCTTAAGTGTAACCTCCGGCTTCGGGGGAGGGGTAGAAGCAGCTTTCGGGCGCCGCGCTTCCTCCTGTGGTAGAGGTGTTATGGATTCTGTCGGCAGATCCACAGCCAGCGGTGCAACCAAAGGCTTATGCTCATCCGGTGTCTCTTCCTGTTCAACAGGAACAAGGTCGATGCGATAAAAAGATAATCTTGCGATCAGCGGATCGGTTAAAACAGTCCCCTTTCTGGCAACGACCTGCCCGTGGCGGGTGGTGATATCGTCAGCAAGTGTCATGCCGGCGTTAAGATTTCGTAAAGGTAATTTCTGCATAATAGCTCCCCCAGTGAATAGAAACTGTGTAAAATAACACGCTTTTAGTATAAATTATTATTGTACCTTTCGCAATGGAATCTGGTGAAAATGCGAATTTACTATAGACATAAAAGCTTTGACGTTATATTATAATAGTGATGTAATAGGCATCCTTGAATTGAATATTACGCAATGTTCTCTTATTCAGAGTGGCGGAGATACAAAGGATCTGTGAAACCACGGCAACCCCTGCGCAGGCAGGACGGTGCCAACCTGAGCGAGCAATCGAACAATAAGGGGATTTGATGATGAATACTCAAATCCGCTGTCTGGCGGATTTTTTTAGTTGTGTCGAGTCCTTAGCGACAATTCAAGTAACAGGTAATTCAGCACCCCTTAAAGGGAGAAGGAGACACTATGGAAAAGTTATTGTTTACATCAGAGTCTGTTACAGAAGGACATCCGGACAAGGTTTGTGATGCTGTATCGGACGCGATCCTGGATGCATGCATGGAGCAGGATCCAATGAGCCGTGTGGCATGTGAGACAACAGCTTGTACCGGTTTCATTTTAGTTACCGGAGAGATTACAACAAAGGCAGTGCTTGATATTCCTTCTATCGTTCGTAAGACGGTGAATGAAATCGGTTACAACGATGCAAAGACAGGATTTGACGGCAATACCTGCGCGGTGATGGTAGCGCTGGATCAGCAGTCTGCTGATATTGCCATGGGTGTCGATAAGGCACTGGAGGCAAGAGAAGGTGAGTTAAAGGACGACCTCGATACAGGTGCCGGAGATCAGGGTATGATGTTCGGTTATGCAACAAATGAGACAGAGGAGTTCATGCCGTATCCAATCTCTCTTGCACACAAATTGTCCAAGAGATTGACCGATGTCCGTAAGGACGGAACGCTGTCTTATCTTCGTCCGGACGGTAAGACACAGGTATCTGTAGAGTATGACGAGAATCATAAGCCAAAGAGACTTGAGGCTGTTGTTCTTTCCACTCAGCATGATGAGGATGTGACACAGGAGCAGATCCATCAGGATATCAAAAAGTATGTCTTCGATGAGGTCCTTCCACAGGAGCTGGTGGATGAGAAGACAAAGTTCTACATCAACCCGACCGGCCGCTTTGTTATCGGTGGACCACACGGTGATGCAGGACTGACTGGACGTAAGATTATTGTTGATACTTACGGTGGAATGGCACGTCATGGCGGCGGAGCATTCTCCGGTAAGGACTGCACCAAGGTGGATCGTTCTGCAGCTTATGCAGCACGTTATGTTGCAAAGAATATTGTTGCAGCAGGCCTTGCTGAGAAGGCTGAGATTCAGTTGTCTTATGCGATTGGAGTGGCTGAGCCGACATCCATCAACATTGAGACTTTCGGTACCGGTAAGCTGGATTCAGAGAAGCTGGTAGAGATCATTCGCGAGAACTTCGATCTTCGCCCGGCAGGCATCATTAAGATGCTGGATTTACGTCGTCCAATCTACCGTGAGACAGCAGCTTACGGACATTTTGGACGTAATGACCTTGACCTTCCTTGGGAGGCACTTGATAAGGTAGAGACATTGAAGAAGTATCTCTAATATCTGACCGATGAAGGATTTGGAGGGGGCATGAAATGCATGCCCCCTCTTTTCGTTGCAGAAAGGTCATGCTATACTTAAAATGTATGGCTATTCCTGCAGCAAATAGAGAAAGGAGCGATTATGAAGCTGAAAAATCGCCTGATTATGAGCTTTTTGATTATTATCTTTGTTCCGCTTCTTTTGGCGCTTCTTTTGTTTTGGGGAATTACACAGACGCAGAAGAATCGGGAGGATTCGCAGAGAAGAGCCTTGTATTTTGCAAATTCTCTGTCACTTTTGCAGAACAATACCAGCAATGAAATCATGATTTTGAAAAAATGGGCGGAAAAGTCACCGGATAATTTTCAAAAAAGGTCGCTGGTTCGTAAAATGAATGAGAGCCTGCAGGCGAAGCATTCATTTCTGATTCAGAGGGAGAATTTTAAGATCGTCTATGACGGATCGGATCTTAATGTGCACCCGAATTATACAGAACTTCCGGAGTACGGCCGGCTGAATGACGGAGAGACACTGGTGGATACCGTCGGTGATGTTCCGGTGACCATTCAGCAGGTGAATTACGGATACGGCAACGGTGTCCGAGGCAGTGTTTTTATCTTTACCACTGCCAATAAGCTGTTGCCGGAGGGACAGAAGATTTTGCTGGATTATCTTCTGTCCGCGCTTTTGATCCTTCTTTTTACGGCCGGTGTCCTGATTTCCTGGCTCTATGGCGGTATTATGCCTAAGATCCGCAAGTTGCAGAAGGCTGCAGAGGAGATTGAAGGCGGTAAGCTGGATCATGTCATTGATGTGAAGGGGCGGGATGAGCTGACGGACCTGGCAAGAGCCATGGAACGAATGCGAAAACGCCTGTCGGCGGATGCCATTCAGAAGCTGGAGGCGGAGGACGCACAGCGTCAGCTGATCAGCAATATTGCCCATGACCTGAAGACTCCGTTGACGTCCATCACAGGTTACTCGGAAGGTATTCTGGATGGAATTGCCAACACTCCGGAGAAGCAGGAGAAATACGTGCGTACCATTCACAGCAAGGCGAAGGAGATGAACGCTCTTTTGAACGAGCTCTCCTTGTATTCCAAGATTGATACCGATCGTATTCCGTATAATTTTGTTCCGTTGGATGTGGGAGAATTTTTTCAGAACTGTAATGAAGAAGTCGGCATGGACCTTGCAAATCAGGGCATTGGACTGTCTTATTACAATGAACTTCCGAAGGGAATCGCGATTATTGCGGATCCGGAGCAGCTGACCCGCGTGGTTCATAACATCGTGGGGAATGCCGTGAAGTATCAAAAGCCGGAAGGCGGTCTGTTGCTTTCCATGCGCCTTCGGGATGCCGGTGATTATGTCCAGGTAGAGATCGAAGACAATGGCAGAGGTATCAGTAAAGAGGATCTGCCGCATATCTTTGACCGGTTGTATCGGGGCGACAAGTCCAGAAATACCAAGATCAAAGGCAGTGGAATCGGTCTTTCGATCGTTAAGAAGATTATTTCGGATCATGGCGGACAGATCTGGGCCACCAGTAAACTCGGAGAAGGCAGTGTATTTTATTTCGTTTTGAGAAAATATATCGAGACGGAGAACGCAGGAGGAGAGGCATGAGTAGAATCTTAATCGTAGAAGACGAGGAGGCAATTGCAGAACTGGAGAAGGACTACCTCGAATTGTCGGATTACGTCGTGGACGTCTGTACGGAAGGAACCGAGGGTCTGCGCAAGGCGATGGAAGAGGAGTACGATCTGTATATTCTGGATGTGATGCTTCCCGGCACCGATGGATTTGAGATTTGCCGTCAGATCCGGACGGAGAAGAATGCGCCGATTCTGATGGTCTCTGCAAGAAAAGAGGACATTGACAAGGTCAAAGGTCTTGGACTTGGAGCGGATGATTATATCACGAAGCCTTTTTCGCCGAGTGAACTGGTAGCCCGTGTGAAGGCACATCTGGCCCGGTATGAGCGACTGGTCAATGCTGCAAATGCAACGGCGGATGATGATATCATTCGCATCCGGGGTCTGAAAATCGACAAGACCAGTCATCAGGTATGGGTGGATGGCGATGAGAAGAATCTCACAACAAGAGAATATGAACTGCTCAGCTTCATGGCGGAGAATCCGAATCAGGTATTCTCAAAAGAGCAGTTGTTCCAAAAGATCTGGGATATGGATTCAGTTGGAGATATTGCGACCGTTACGGTTCATATCAAAAAGATCCGGGAAAAAATTGAAATGAACAAAGATAAGCCGCAGTATATTGAAACCGTGTGGGGAGTCGGCTATCGAATGAAAATCTAGTGTGCAGTTGGTGAAGGAGACACCAGGGGAACTGCCGCTATGGGAGAGATTGGAGGAGTACTGTGAGTTGGGACATGATTTATGAAGATGCAGCGATTATGGTGGTGTATAAGCCGGCAGGTCTTGCAGTAGAGACAGCGAAGGTGGCGGAGAAGGATCTGGTATCCGAGCTGGCAAACTACCGGAAAAAGGCAGGTGAAGATCCGTACGTCGGAGTTGTAAGCCGTCTGGATCAGCCGGTGGAGGGCGTGCTTGTTTTTGGTAAGACGAGCAATATCACCAGTCAGCTGACGGTTCAGATGCGGGAGAAGCGACTCTGGAAAAAGTACCATGTCATTGTCACAAGGGAGGCAATGCCAAAGGAAGGTACGATGACGGATTATCTGATGAAGGATGCAACAAGGAACAGAGCCAAGGTGGTGGATGAGAAGAATCCACGGGGTAAAAAGGCTGTGCTTCATTATCGCACCCTGTGCCGTCTGGATGGCGCAACGATGATGGAAGTGACACTGGATACCGGACGGTTCCATCAGATTCGTTGCCAGTTTGCAGCAAGAACAGCGCCGATTCTTGGAGATGTCAAGTATGGAGGACCTTCCACAGGAAGAAACCTTGCACTTGCAGCGGTGGAGCTTAATATGCAGCATCCGGTATCAAAGGAGCCGTTGACCTTTAAGATCAATCCAAAGGGCGAGGATTTCGTTGACTTTTTATAAGATCAAATCATACCGGTCCCATCAGCCTTTTCATAAGAAGGGAATTGACAGAAGTTCGCAGATTTCTTATGATAAGATTTGCTGAATTTAACTCAGTCGGAGTACAAGCTCCGAGCGAGTCTTGACTGTAAATAAAGATTTTATATATGAACTAAGGAGCAAAAGATGGCAGACAAGAAACTGGTGGAGGAGATTACCTCCCGTGATGTGGATTTCACACAGTGGTATACCGATGTAGTCAGAAAAGCAGAGCTGATGGAATATTCTTCCATCAAGGGTTTTATGATCTATAAGCCCAATGGATATGCGATCTGGGAGAACATCCAGAAAGAGTTGGATGCTCGCTTTAAGGAGACGGGTGTACAGAACGTATATATGCCAATGCTGATTCCGGAATCTCTTCTGGATAAGGAGAAAGATCATGTAGAAGGATTTGCTCCTGAGGTTGCATGGGTAACACAGGGTGGATTGAATGAGCTGCCGGAGAGACTGTGTGTTCGTCCGACATCCGAGACCTTATTCTGTGATCTTTATAAGAATATCGTTCAGTCTCACCGTGACCTTCCAAAGCTGTATAATCAGTGGTGTTCGGTTGTACGTTGGGAGAAGACAACACGTCCGTTCCTTCGTTCTTCCGAATTCTTATGGCAGGAGGGACATACGGTTCACGCAACGGCGGAAGAGGCAGAGGAGAGAACCATCCAGATGCTGAATCTCTATGCTGATTTCTGTGAGAACGTACTTGCCATCCCAATGGTTAAGGGACGTAAGACGGATAAGGAGAAGTTCGCAGGTGCTGTTGCAACCTACACCATTGAGGCTCTGATGCACGATGGTAAGGCTCTTCAGTCCGGTACCTCCCACAATTTCGGCGACGGATTTGCGAAGGCTTTCGGTGTTCAGTACACAGATAAAGAGAACAAGCTTACACCGGTACATCAGACATCCTGGGGTGTATCCACCCGCCTGATCGGTGCTCTGATCATGGTACACGGTGATGATTCAGGTCTTGTTCTTCCGCCGCGTATCGCTCCGGTACAGGTTACCATCGTACCGATCCAGCAGCATAAGGATGGCGTTCTGGATCAGGCTTATGCCCTTCGTGACACCTTAAAGCAGGCTGGTTTCTCTGTTACTGTGGATGATTCGGACAAGCGTCCGGGCTGGAAGTTCGCAGAGGAAGAGATGCGAGGCGTACCTCTTCGTATCGAGGTAGGCCCGAAGGATATCGAAAACGGTCAGTGTGTTCTCGTTCGTCGTGACAACCGTGAGAAGGTAATTGCAAAGATCGATGAGGTTGTTGCAAAGGTTGGAGAGACACTGGAGAATGAGCAGAATGATATGCTCGCACGTGCGAAGGAACATTTGAATTCTCATATTTACGACGCACATAACTACGAAGAGTTCAAGGAGATCGTTGAGAATAAGCCAGGTTTCATTCGCGGAATGTGGTGCGGCGATGTTGCTTGCGAGAATAAGATTAAAGAGGACACAACTGCAACAAGCCGTTGTATGCCATTTGAACAGGAAAAGATCAGTGATGTCTGCGTCTGCTGTGGAAAGCCGGCTAAGAAGCTGGTATTCTGGGGCAAGGCATACTAATAGAGTTGATGAAATAGCAAAGGATGCACGGAGAATTCAACGGAGTTGGAATCACCGTGCATTTTATTATGTGTCGTGACACAGTTGAGCTCGCGAAGCGTGCGAAATAGAAACCACCCGCTATGCGGGTGCGCGGTGTTTGTTATACAAAAAAATCACCTTTCCGCTATAATTTTGGATGTTCAAGCCTAAATTATAACGAAAGGAAAGGTGATTTTAATGGCCAATAAGGCAAATAGTCTAGCACACACTAAATGGATGTGTAAATACCACATAGTGTTCACTCCAAAGTATAGGAGAAAAATAATCTACAATCAATATAAGGTAAGCATACGAGATATCTTAAAACAACTTTGCGCATACAAAGGAGTAGAGATTATAGAAGGGCATCTAAT
>FMTN01000009.1 GCA_900100095.1 Lachnospiraceae bacterium C10 | reverse complement strand
TAGTGTGAAAGAAAGTAGAGGACAGCCAAAAAGTGGCGCACTTAAACAAGCTATTGAAAAATAGCCTTTCTTGACAGGGTTGATATATAAGGACTTTAAGAGGCAAGCAGGGATTCGTCAATGATCCCTTCCTTGATTAAAAGTTTTTTAGCCTGTTTGATGGCCTTTTCCTTTTGTTTTTCCTTGAGAGGCTCAGGCATATCGATCTTGTAAAGGTCGGTAGGATTCCAAACTTCGCCCGTAGACAGCATTTGATAGGCGGCAGTAAGGATCATCCTGGCGATTGCAATAATGGCACGTTTCTTACCACGACGTTTCATGATGCGTTCGTATTTGGCCTTGTAGTAAGGAGACTTGTTGGATTTCACGGCTGCATGGGCAACTTGCACCAATGCAGGTTTGAGGTAGACACCGGCACGTGTAATCCGAACAGACTTCTTCTTACCGGCAGACTCGTTATTACCGGGAGTCAATCCAGCCCAGCAGCATAGACGCTTGGAATTGGAAAACTGTGTCATATCCGTACCGATTTCAGAGATAATAGTGATCGCGCTGTTGCGGTCAACTCCGGGAATGGTACACAGCAACTTGACAGCATCATCATAAGGTTCGACCAACGAATTAATCATTGAGTCTATATCAGAAATCGTAGACGTGATATAATCCATGTGTGCGTGGACGAGGCGCATACGATATTTCTGGGAATCAGTCATCTGATAACCCTCGATGGACTCAATGACACTCTCGGACTTCTTCTTGAGCGAACGAAGCAGTCTGGAGGAAATTTCTTCGTGGTTGATGGAATTGTCGGACTGTTCGAGAAGGTAATCGATCACAGAGGTGGCTGATTTTCCAAAGATATCGGAAACAACCGAATCCAATGCGACATTACAGACAGTAAGCGCATTCTGAAATCGATTCTTCTCACTGCTTCTTGCAGAAGTCAGTTTATACCGGTATCTCGTAAACTCTCTGAGGATACGGATCTCTTTACACGGTATATAACTTCCCGGTACAAGCCCCAGTCTGAACAGATCCCCGATCCACTTGGAATCCTTGGTATCATCCTTGTTCCCTTTGACAGCCTTTACCCATTTGGGATTGGCGATGGTGACGTTGATTTCGTCTTCCAAAAGGTTGAACACAGGTATCCAGTACTTACCAGTAGATTCCATACAGATATCACGACAGGAATTGTCCAACAGCCATTTCTTAAACTCAAGAATGGAATTGTTGAAGGTGGAGAAGCGCTTCTTTTGATAAGAAGGCTGGACTCCGGAAGTGGTTTTAATGATCGTGGCGACGAGAAACGATTTGTGGACATCGACGCCACAGCAGATCTGATAAACAACTTTCATGGGCAACGCTCCTTTCTAAAAAGTGAGAGAAGCCATTGACTGTTCCACCACACATTTAACAAGAGTTAAAACAATTCTTAGTGTACGGTCTGATAGAGCCACTTATTTGTGCTTGGAAGGTGGAACTTACACTGATTAATATGCTGTCTAAAACGAGAGAGTTTTTACGACTCACCTCCCCGTGCTTTGTAGTATAGCTTCTCACTTTTATTATAGGCACAGCTTGGAAGGCAGTCGATACTTTCATCACTATTTGTGCCGCCGGCCGAAGGCGGCGGAATGGAGATTAATATGAGACAAGAAACAAAGGAAATGCTGGTAACGGCACAGGAGAAGACCAGAGAACTGTTTAAAGACAGGAAGCTTGAAGAAGCAGCTGCCTGCATTCGTCAGGCAATAGAAGAGATGGAGAAGGATCCTCCGGTATCTGAGGATGAGGAATGCATCTGTTTTGATTTTAAAACTGCAATGGAAGAGGTTATTTACCGCCAGGAGGAGAAGCCGAAAAAGAAGGTTCGTTTGGCGGAAGCGCCTGTGTCCAATGCGTATTTGATCAGTGGAAGTATTGCAATGGAGCTCAAAGATTACGCGACAGCGCTCAAACGGCTTGAGCAGGCCATGGACTGGAATCCGATCAACCCAGAAATTGCATTTGAATATGCAGAGGTTGTTAAGAGAATGGGTTCTGTTGACCAGTTTCTTGAGCTGACAAGGAGGATTTTCCCTCATATTTACAGTCCTTCACAGCTGGCGCATGCATATCGTAACGTTGGTTATTATTTTGAGAAAAAAGATATGTGGAGTGAGGCTGTCGGCGCCTTTATGTTTAGTCTTGGATATGAAACAGTTCCTACCATTCAGCAGGAGCTGATGGCGATTGCAAAAGAAAAGGGCGATCAGGCCAAGGCCCCGGCTTTGGCGGATTTTGAGGAGATTTGTAAGGCTAATGACATTCCTTTCGGCCCGGATCCGGAGCTTGTAGGACTTGCAATTTCCCATGGAATGTTCTTCCTTAAGGAGAAAGACGGCCTTAGAGGTGAATATTTCCTGCGTATTGCGCATGGTTTGACGAAAGATCCAAAGATTGCAGAATTGCTGCAGGCAATGGAACAGCAGAAAAAAGAAGCAGAAGAAGCGTCAGAGGAATAGAACGGGGGAAGGCTCGTTGTTATACAAAAGAAGACCTCAGTTTTGAAGGGATGAATGATCTCCTTCAAAACTGAGGTCTTTTGCATAAAGACATGCAGAGAGGCGAGTTACCTGCAAAACAGTGACCGGGCGGCAATGCGGTAATCGTCGATGGTTTTAGCCTTTTTAATGTTTTTCGACTGTTTTTCGCAGTCCGGATAGTTGCATCCCAGGTAGAACCAGAGTTCCTTCATGCGATGGATCACATTGTTAGGCTCCTGCATGACCTCAAGAAGACGGTTGAAGAGTGTATCATGAAACTCTTTTAGCTTTCTTAAGTCTTCTTCCGGACAATCTGCAATCTCTTCGGTGTTGGTGCATGAGTCAACATTACCGGAAAGCATGGATGGATGCCATAAAAGCCCACGTCCGAGCATGATACCTTCCAAATCAGGATAGGTATGACACAGATTATGTACATCGCCCGGTGTATTTAGATCCCCGTTATAGATCAAAGGAACCTTCAGTACTTTTTGCCAGGATTTCACCACTTCCATATGAACCGGTACCTTGTAAAAGTCCTTTTGCAATCTTGGATGCAGGATGATTTCATGGAAGGGATACTTGGCAAGAACGGACAAAATTTCCTCGGATTCCGATATATCCCGTATTCCGATGCGCGTCTTGGCGGTCAGCTTGATCGGGGATGGGAACATGGTGGAAAGCCCGTAAAAAAGGCTTTCAAGGAAGTTATCCAAAGCCTTTGGATCCCGAAGCATTCCGCTGCCTTTTCCTTTGGCAACAACGGTTCCGGAAGGGCAGCCCATATTGAGATTGATTTTGTCATATCCGAGTTCGTTGATCATTCGGATATAGGCAAGGGCATCTTCTGCCTGATTGGTCAGAATCTGCGGGACCAGTGCCGGAACATGGTTGTTTTCCGGTAACAGGTCTTCAAGCTCCCTTTTCTTAAGCTTGCGGGTCTGGTTGACGGAGATGAAGGGCGTGTAATATTCGTCAATCCCGCCATAGTATTCGTGATAGGTGTTTCTAAAAATAAATCCGGTAATTCCCTCTAACGGGGCAAAACATTTTTTCATGGGATAGAGTATAGCATGGCAATTGCGAAAAAGACAACCGGCTGATATAGTTAAACGTGGAAAAGAGTGGGATAGAATACCCGGGAGGAAGAAGATGGCATCAAGAACATTTGACTTTAGTGACACGAGTGAAACGAGCGGGGAAACTGGAAAGAAACCGCGTGGCGCAGTAGGAAAAGAAGCCTACACCTATGAGGTGTATTACCAGGACAGTGATTGTGCCGATGAACAGCATCCGATTCTGATCATCGAGGATGCGGCGAAGACGTTGGTACATCATGTAAGCGGGCGCTTTTACCGTTCGGATGACAGAATGAGTTTTGAGTATGGTAGATCCTCGGATCAACTATATGCTGCAATCAAGGGAATCGATGCAAGATTCCTTGCATTGTTGTACTGGCTGGCCGATAACCACATGGATGTAAGGCTGTCAGGACATATTGTTGGAGAAGGATACAACGTATATAAAATCCGCGCGGTGGACGCGGCAGGTTTGCGCAGACTGACGTCTGAGGATGGATTTTTGCAGAATGTGATACAAAGGCTGCTGGAATCCAAGCCGGTGGAGAAAAAGGAAGAAGAGGATCCGTTGGAACCAAGCTGTGTTGCGGAGGATCTTCGGATGTCGGATCTGACGGGAATGGAAAACTTCTTAAAAGTTGCGAAGACGACGCTTCCCGAGAATATTCAGGAATGGGCAAAACGTAATCTTATGATGGCCCGTTCCAACAGCATCAGTGTGGACGAAAGGCGTCATGCCATGCGTTCTTTGGCTATGATGCTGAATATTCACTGGCAGGGAACCTATTTTCCGCCCATTGACCCGGTGAAGGCAAGGGAAATTCTGGACGAGAATCTGTATGGAATGGACTATGTGAAGCAAAGGATCATTGAGACTGTGATTCAGATCAACAGGACCCATACGCTTCCGGCTTATGGACTCCTGCTCTGTGGACCGGCAGGTGTAGGCAAATCCCAGATTGCCTATGCTGTGGCAAAGATTTTACAGTTGCCATGGACGGCACTGGATATGAGTACGATTTCGGATGCTGAGGCCTTAACGGGCAGCCCAAGAGTATATTCCAACGCGAAACCGGGAAGAATTATGGAGGCGTTTTCTTCCGCAGCCTCTTCGAATCTGGTGTTTATTATCAATGAGCTGGATAAGGCGGAGGCAGGAAGCAATGGAATGAGTCCTGCAGATGCCCTGCTGACACTTCTGGATAATCTTGGATTTACAGATAACTATGTGGAGTGCACCATTCCTACCGCCGGAGTTTATCCGATTGCGACAGCAAATGATAAGAACCGTATTTCCGATCCGCTGATGACAAGGTTTGCGGTGATTGATATACCGGACTACACGTCGGAGGAGAAAAAGGTGATTTTTCAGCAATTTTCTCTGCCAAAGGTATTAAAGCGAATGCAGCTGGAGCAGGAGGAATGTATTCTTACCGATGAGGCGGCAGGGGAAGTGGTGGCAATCTATGCCGGTCAGCCGGGAGTACGTGACCTGGAGCAGGCAGCGGAACATCTGGCAGCACATGCTCTTTACCGGATTGAGACAGAGGGCGTATTGTCTGTTACATATGAAGCGGAGGATATCCGGCGTCTGCTTCCTTAATGGCGTAGACTTGTTTTTTTTATTTCAAGAAGCACGAGATTGCGTTATAATGAGTGAATGGCTTGAAGTAAGAACGAAACATTAGGAGTAAAGTATGTTAACTCGTCAGTCCGTTGCCAAAGATCTTATTCTGTTGGCAGAACTTAAGAAAAAAGCAGATGACCGAACGTCGGAGCATAGAAGAGTGATTCTTTCCATGCAAAAGGATCATCAGATTCTGAAGACAAAATATGGAAAGCGCTATATGGCACGACTGTTGCAAATGGAGTTGGGAGAGAATTATTCCCCGACCTGCGTTTTGTGTGGTCGTATCGGACCTAAGGACCAGAGTATTTGCCCGACCTGTGAGAAGAAATTGCAGGAGGATCCGAAGGGCTTTGCGGCGGAACTTGTTCCGCTGGATGAAGAGAACCCGTTCCTTGCAGAACCGAAAGAAATCGATCTTGAGCAATACGATCCTAAGCCGAAGCCGAGTGTTGTCATCACCATCGGTTCCGGAGATGAGGTATCAAAAGCGGTTAAAAAGGCGAAAAAGTTCGGAAAAGACTTGAAGAATAATTTGGGTCATGCTGCACAGGATTTGAATAGTAAATTGCAGGGCATTCCGGCAGGAGAAGAGACCGACGAGGCATTTAAGGGAAATTATCTGGATATTATCCGGACACTTCCGAAACCTTTATGGTTTCTTAGCTTCTTTTATGTGTTGCTGGGCTTTTTTGTTTTAACGGCAGGCTGGCATGTATTAACTATGGACCCGGGGTCTATGGTTGCGGCGATTTTCCCGGCGGCGGCTCTTACTGCTCTTCCGGCGGTGTATTTTTTCTATGAACTTGCCGGATCCAAAGGAATCCGGATTCATCGGCTGGAGGTATTTACGCTGGGTCTTTTGGGCTTTGGAATCTCACTCATCCTCTCCGGTGCTTTCTATCTTATTTTTACACAGGTTCCGGAGAATCGGCCACTTCAGGCGATGATGGAAGAGCTTTTCCTTTTGATTACGATGCTGACCCTGCTTCGGCAGAAGCAGCATGACACGGGAAAGTGGAGCAATATGTTTGACGGTATGCTCATGGGAGCTTCTGTCGGAGCCGGATTTTCAGTTTTTAAACTGATACAGCTGGGAGCGTTTCTGATGGAAAAGTATCAGGGAGGCCGCGTGCAAAGCCTGAAGGGGCTTTTGATCCTCTTTGTTACTTCACTTTTGTATCTGGGAAGTTATGTGGCCTGGATTTCGGTTCTTGGAGGCGCAATTGCACACCTTGGAAGGAATCAGGGCAGTAAGTGGGCCTGGGACCGGCATCTGGACGGAGTCTTTTATATCTTCTATCCTTTCTTGATGCATATCTGGTGGGTGATGCCGATATTGGATATTGGAATTGCCGGAATTGAGGTAAAGCAGGTGTTACTGTTTTTTGTGTCCCTGGCGATTGTGAATCTTATGATTCATAAAGCGATATATGAGAATAATCACCGTCACAAGGCATCATAGCAGGTGAAACGACAGCTTATAGCCTATAAGTGAAGCGTATCATGGGTAAAAGGAAAAGAAAGAAGGCATCCATTATGTATCAGCAGACAGCAAAACTCATTTCCTACGGAAATATCCCAAAGGATTGTATCCTGTATCGCATGGGGGATATTTTCCGCCGACTGGATGAGGGAAAATACGAGAAGGCAGAACTTACAGCAGAAGTGTACCATGAGATTCACAGGCTTCTTGCCCTTGCAACTGATTATGGTTTTGACGGGAATCTCTGGCAGAACTATCTGACATTTTTGCTCATGATGGATGAGAATCCTTTTTCTCTGACCTGTGAGAAGGTAGGAGCGAATGAGGGTAGCGTGAATGCGTTTGCCCGGAACGATTTTCGGGCAGTGATGGAACTGTTTCATTATGACTTTTCCGGAATTGAAAAGGCTCTTGATACGGATGTTTTCTCTATTATTACCGACTATCAGGCCGTAGCGAAAAAGGAGAGAATGTACAACCACAATGTCTCCGAGAAGGTACAGGCACTGAGTAAAAAGCTGGCAACGGCAAAGGATGAGGATGAATTCTTTCACCATGTGACAACATTCTACCGGGATTACGGGGTTGGAATGTTCGGGCTGAACAAGGCTTTTCGTATTTCCGATGATGCAGGCGAGGTTGTTTTTCATCCGATTAACAATATGGAGGTCGTAAAGCTTTCAGATATTGTAGGATATGAGCTTCAAAAGGAAAAGCTCGTAGAGAATACGGAGGCTTTTGTTAATGGGAAAAAAGCGAACAACTGCCTGTTATACGGAGATTCCGGTACAGGTAAATCCACAAGCATTAAGGCAATCGTCAATGAATACTATGACCGCGGTCTTCGAATGATTGAGGTATATAAGCACCAGTTTAAAGACATCAGCAGCATTATTGCAAGGATTAAAAACCGTAATTACAGGTTTATTATATACATGGACGATTTGTCTTTTGAGGAATTTGAAATTGAATATAAATTCTTAAAGGCAGTGATTGAAGGCGGTGTTGAGACCAAGCCGGATAATGTATTGATCTATGCAACCAGCAACCGTCGTCATCTAATCAAAGAAAATTGGTCGGATCGCAACGATATGGAAAACAATGGCGGAATTCATAGAAGTGATACCGTTGAAGAGAAGCTTTCTCTGGTAAACCGGTTTGGCTGCCAGATTAATTATTCAAAGCCGAACCAGAAGGAATACTTCCGGATTGTGCTAGAGCTGGCTCATAAGAATCATATTGATCTGACGGATGATGAATTAAGAAGCGAAGCAAACAAATGGGAGCTGAGACATAACGGTATGTCAGGCCGGAGTGCCCAGCAATTGATCAATCATTTGATGGGTTAATCAAAGTTCCTACTTCCTTGTAATGTTTTTTTATGATATGATGATAAATAAAGAAAGGAAGTCGGACTCATGATGAATGCAGTTACAAGAATTTGTCCGGGCTGTGGAAGGCCTTTTACGATGGCTCAGTCCGATTATGACAAGAGGCTGAATTTAGCAATTGACATGCCACTTTTCTGTTCCACGAAATGCGCGTTTCATGGATGGGATACGAGGGCCGTGTGGTATGGAGCCTATCGCCGGGCGATGGATGATAAAAAGGCCTGATGTTTCGTTAATTATGGGGGGACTCTGATAGGGGGTCTCCCTTTATTTGTAGAACAACGAGCCAAGGTCTCATCTGCAAGCTTGCTTGCAAGATGGACTTTGGCGACTGTAGAACACCGAAAGGCCATGCCTTGAGGTGGAAAAACTAGGAGTTTAAAGGTGCGCAATAATAGATCCATATTTATTGATTTCGAGATGCAACCGGTTGACCGGAGCTCGCATCCCGTAGCTTGGGGTAAAGCACGGCACGAAATATTGGAAATTGGTGCTGTTATGCTGGATCCAAACGGGAAGGAAGTGGATTCTTTCCAATGTTATGTTAAACCTGAATATTCGACGAAGATTCAGGAGACAGTGGAAGCAATGACAGGAATCACAGCAGAGACAGTGGCAGATGCCGATCATTTTGCTTTGGCTTTTACCAGATTTTTAGACTGGTGTAATTCCCCCGGAGTTCCGTATACCGTATATGCCTGGAGTGGGGCAGACCGGGGACAATTGATTCACGAATTAAGTCTTAAGGAATGGCCGAGAGACGAACGGACCGCATACCTTCTATCCCATTGGAAGGATTTTCAAAAGCAGTTTACCAGAAGGATTGGTCGCTCGAAAGCTGTTTCGCTTGAGAAAGCAGTAACGGCATGTGGTTTGACTTTCGACGGTCAGATGCACGATGCACTTTGGGATGCAAGGAATACCGCACGAATATATTGTCTGACGTTGACAGAGAAGTTTGATCAAATGGTTCCGGCCATTCAGAAAGATTTGGGGAACCAGGAGCACTTTGGAGCTTCATTAGGCGATATGGTTGATTTATCGGGATTTGAGTTACCAAAAGAATAAGTGCTTGTAAATGCGCATAATTTATACCAACAAATTGTTTGTATAAATTATGCGCATTTAAACTATAAATAAGAAAGAGGTATTTTATGATCAGAGAAAGCGTAAAAAAACCGTATACAGTGCTCGTCGGAGTGCTGATGGTTATTGTATTGGGCTTTGTTTCGTTTACGAAAATGAAGACCGACTTGATCCCATCTATTAATATCCCTTATGTTACGGTTGTTACCACGTATCCCGGTGCAGCTCCGGAACGTGTAAAAGCAGATATCACAGAGGTTCTTGAGAACAGTCTCGGAACCATGTCGGGTGTGGACACGATGACATCCTCATCCGGAGAGAATTTCAGTATGATATTGCTGGAATTCACTGATGATACGGATATCGAGCAGGCGTCATCAAAAGTTACGAGGATGGTTGACCAGATTAAGCTCCCGGAGGGGGCCGGCAAGCCAATGGTTCTGGAACTGTCTACCGATATGGTAGCAACGATGTATGTAGGTGTTACCAAGGAAAAGACCGATATCTTCGATCTGACGACTTTTGTGGAGAAGAATGTTATTCCAGAGATCAAACGTCAGGACGGTGTGGCTTCTGTTTCTGAGACCGGTGGTATTACAAGATCGGTAGAAGTACGTTTGTCCCAGGATAAGATTGACGAGATCAACAATGATATCTTAGGTCAGGTCAACAAGTCCCTGGCAGATGCAAAGAAGAAGCTGAACGAGTCAAAGAGTCAGCTTGCTTCCGGCAAAAGCAAGATTGCCTCTGGCCAGAAATCTCTGCAGGAGCAGAAGAATCTGCAGGCCAATGAGCTGGCAAAGTATACCAAGCAGTTAAATGAGGCTCTTGCCACAAAGGCAGCCTATAAGTCCCAGGTGACTTCCCTTAAGGCTCAAATCGCCGGATTAAAGGCAGAAAAAAAGCAGTATAAGAGTTCTTACGATACTTTAAATCAGGCAATCAAGTCCGTTTATGCAGCGGCCGGTTCACCTGCATATCTTCCTGCAAATTTAAAGGAGGCTGCAACAGATGCAAAGAAGCTTGCTGCCTTAAAGCAGGCACTTATTGCGGCAGGACAGAAGAGCACAGCAGATTCATTGGATCAGAAAACCCTTACGACTCTGGTATATGGGATGGATACAAGAATCCCGCAGATCACAGCTGAGCTTAATAACTTAAAAACAAAACTTGCAACAGCCCAGGCAGCTTACCAGCAGGTATCCAAGGCTGTTTCTCAGGCAGAGAAGCAGTATGAGAAGGTGGAGAGTGGTAAGATCACAGCGGCTGCAGCCTTTGGATCAACTTCTGCAGAGCTTTCAGCAGCAAAAGAAAAGATCACAGAAGGTGAGACAAAGTTAAAGGAAGCGGAGAAAACCTATAAGGATTCCGCCAAGGCAGCAAGAGAAAATGCCAACCTGGATGCACTTTTATCCATGGATACACTTTCCGGATTGTTATCAGCGCAGAACTTTGATATGCCGGCCGGCTATATCAGTGATGACAAGACACAGTATCTTTTAAAAGTAGGAGATGAGTTATCCAACTTGGATGAACTGAAAAACCTTGTATTAACAAAGGTAAAGGGTGTTGGCGATATCCATCTGATCGATGTATGTGATGTCACACTCATTGATGATTCCGAGAAGAATTATGCAAGAATCAACGGACAGCCGGCGCAAATCCTTTCCGTATCGAAAGCATCGACAGCCTATACTTCCGATGTATCAAAGAATACAGAAAAAGCAATAGAAAAACTGGAGAAGCGCTATGATGGCCTTCATTTCATGACTTTGACAGACCAGGGTGATTATATTGACGTCATTGTGGATGCGGTTATGAAGAACCTGATCTGGGGTGCGGTACTGGCAATCCTTGTATTGCTCCTCTTCCTGTGGGATTTCCGTCCGACCATTATTGTCGGTATTTCTATTCCGCTTTCCGTACTGTTTGCCATTGTTTTGATGTATTTTACAGGTATTACATTAAATGCCATTTCCCTTTCCGGCTTATCCCTGGGAATCGGAATGTTAGTAGATAACTCCATTGTTTCGATCGAGAATATCTATCGACTTCGAAGCAAGGGTGTACCTGCAGCGAAGGCAGCATTACAGGGTGCAAAACAGATTGCAGGAGCGATTGGAGCTTCTACACTGACTACCATCTGCGTATTCCTTCCACTGTTGTTTACAGAAGGACTGACCAGACAGTTACTCGGAGACATGAGTCTTACCATCAGTTATTCATTGATTGCGAGTCTGGTGGTAGCTCTTACCGTTGTACCGGCAATGTCATCTTCCATGCTGAAAAATTCAGCAGGACGGGCTCATCCGTTGTTTGACCGTATCCAGGAATTCTATGGAAGAGTGTTGGCTTTTTGCCTTCGTGTGAAGGTTGTTCCACTGATCCTTGCGATCGTTCTGTTGATTTTCTCCGGAGCTATGGTGCTTCGTATGGGAATTGTCATTATGCCGGAGATGGCATCGAATCAGTTGTCTGCGAATCTGACACTTCCGGATCAGACGGAGGATACAGAGCGGGCAAAGACAACCGATAAGATCATCAAAGAAATTCAGGGAATCAAAGGTGTAAAGGAAACAGGTGCAATGGCATCTGCAGGAGAATCTGCTATGATGGGTATTTCTGCAGGAGAGAAATCACTGCAGAATATGCAGCTGTTCGTTATGTTAGAGGAGGATTACGCTCATAAGAATAAGGAAATTGCTAAGCAGATCGAGGACATTTTAAGTAAAAAAGACTTAAAGAATTACGATGTATCAGATTCCAATATGGATATGTCTGCCATGCTTGGAAGCGGACTTACCGTTAAGATCAAGGGTGAGGACACAGATAAGCTTCTTTCTGTCAGCGAAAAAGTCATGAAGCTGGTAGAGAAAAACGGCGCATTTGAGAATATTTCCAATGGACAGGAGGAAGGTGCAACAGAGATCCGTCTGACCATTAACAAGAACAAGGCGGCCAGAAAGGGTCTGACAGTAGCACAGATCTATCAGCAGCTTGCCGGAAAACTGACCACAAGCAAGGATTCCACAACACTTCATACAAAGGATGGAGATTATGAAGTTGCCATTGTAGATGAGACGGATATTCCGACCTATAAGCAGCTGATGGATTCCAAGATTACGGCCAGCGTAACACAGGCTGACGGTTCCAAGAAGGAAAAGGAATACAAGCTGTCTGACTTTGCGAAAAAGAGCCAGGGACAGTCACTTGCAACGATTCAAAGAGAGAATCAGGTTAACTTCATTTCTGTTACAGCAGATGCAAAGGATGGAGAGAATACGACGGTTGCCAGCCGAAGCCTTCAGACCAGACTGGACAAGATGGATCTTCCGGATGGAATTACCGTTGAAATCGGCGGTGAAAGTGACAGTACCAATGAGATTGTAAAGAACATGCTTCTTATGATCCTTTTGGGCTTCATCTTCATTTACCTTGTTATGGTGGCACAGTTCCAGAGTCTGTTATCACCGTTCATCGTTATCTTTACAGTACCGCTTGCGTTTACAGGAGGTCTGATTGCTCTTCTGATTACAGGGGAGCAGCTGTCCATGCTGGCTATGATGGGTTTTGTTATTCTGATGGGTGTTATTGTAAATAACGGAATTGTGTATGTTGACTATGTCAACCAGCTTAGACTGTCCGGAATGCAGAGACAGGAAGCCCTGGTAGTGGCAGGTAAGACCAGAATGCGTCCGATCTTCATGACAGCATTAACGACCATTATGGCGATGCTGACAACGATCTTCAGTGACAGTATCGGATCGGATATGGGACGTGGAATGTCCATCGTTGTTGTAGGCGGTCTGATCTACGCAACCTTGATGACTCTTCTGGTTGTACCGGTTTTATATGACATTATGTTCAAGCGTGAAGTACATTATGTGGATGTTGACTCCGAGCTGGAATAAGAATCCTGTGCTAATTACTTAAATCACATGGAAAAACAGCAAAAGGTATGTTATAAAATCGTAGTACACTATCTTTGAAAGGGGTTATATCGTGAAAAAGTGGACGAGATTTCAGTATTTACCAAACCTTCCTTTAAAAAAGGACGGAACGAGGGTGACAGCATCCAAAGAGCATATTGCGTTATCACGACAGGTGGCAAGAGAGGGTATGGTTCTTCTTAAGAACGAAGACAACCTTCTGCCACTGAGGGGATTTCATAGAATTGCACTGTTAGGCAAGGGAAGTTTTGACTATGTAAAAGGCGGCGGCGGAAGTGGCGATGTCACCTGCGCCTATGTAAAAGGCCTATACGAAGGTCTTCTGGAGAAGGAAGACCTTGAGGTATACCAGCCGGCGGCTTCTTTCTATCAGGATTATGTCAAGGAATGCTACCGCAAAGGAGCCGAGCCGGGAATGCTTCCGGAGACAGCACTTCCGGAGGAGCTTTTGCAGGGAGCAAGGGCATTTGCGGATGTGGCAATCTATACCATCAGCCGTTTTTCCGGAGAGGGCTGGGATCGTTCCGAGATCGACGCTCCAATGGAAGAAGGCGTGCCAAAGGAGATAGCGGAGCAGATGGAGAAGGAGGAATCCCTGCCGGCCAAGGCCTCTCGTATCTTCCCGAAGAGAGATTTTTATTTGACCGACGAGGAGGAAAAGGAACTTTCTGCCATTACTTCGGTTTTTGATTGTGTTATCGTTGTATTAAATATTGGTGGCGTCATTGCAACGGACTTTATCCGTGATAATGACCGGATCAAGGCCGCTCTTCTGATGTGGCAGCCGGGAATGGAAGGTGGCGTGGCAGCAGCCGATCTTCTGACAGGTGAAGCGACACCTTGCGGACATCTGCCTGATACTTTTGCAAAGCGTCTTGAGGACTACCCTTCCACGGAGAACTTTTTCGAAGACCATGATTATGTGGAATATAAAGATGACATATACGTAGGTTATCGATATTTTGAGACGATTCCGGGAGCTACGGAGCGCATCGTTTATCCGTTCGGATATGGATTGTCTTATACCACCTTTGATCAGGAGCTTGACGGCCTGGGATATGACAGGGATTTTCAGAATATGTCAGTCACCGTCAAGGTTACGAACGTGGGAGAATATCCGGGAAAAGATCTTGTGATGATCCGTGTTCAGCCGCCAAAGAACGGTAAAATTGATAAGCCGGATCATATTCTTGCGGCTTTTAAGAAGACCAAACTCCTTATGCCGGGAGAAAGTCAGTCCTTAACACTTTCGGTGGATCGAAAGACTCTGGCTTCCTATGATGATGAAGGAAGAATCGCAAAGTCTGCCTGGGTCCTTGAAAAGGGTGAATACCATATGTATATTGGTGAGGTTTCACCGGCGAATGACTGGACGGATGATATGCTTGTTTTGTCAGAGGATACCATTGTGGAACAGCTTTCGTCCCATTTGGCGCCTTCTAAGCTGACAGAGCGAATGAACAGCGACGGTATGATGGAACTTGTGGAAACCGTGGATTGTCAGGGTCTTGAGGCAAATGTACTGGAGCCGATCGCGGACGGACTGTGTGAGGGAAGACTTCCGGGACAAAAGGCGGAAGAGTCCCGCTATTTCTGGGATCAGGAAACTGAAAAGATCATCGATTTTTCCATGGTGGCTGAGGGAAAGGCTACATTGGAAGAGTTCCTGCAGCAGTTGTCACTGGAAGATAAGATTTCTCTTTTGGGCGGTCAGCCGAATACCGGTGTTGCAAACACTTTTGGAATCGGTAACCTTCCGTTCTATGGTGTTGTGAATGCAATGACAGCTGACGGACCGGCAGGTATTCGTATCCAGCCGGAATGCGGCATCAATACCACGGCCTTCCCTTGTGCGACTCTGGTTGCATCGACCTTTGATCCGCAGCTGGCGTATGAAATCGGTCGTGCCGGCGGAGAAGAGCTTTTGGAGAATAATATGGCCATGTGGCTTACACCGGCTGTGAATATTCACAGGAATCCGATGTGCGGACGTAACTTTGAATATTATTCAGAGGATCCTCTTGTTGCGGCAAAGATGGGAGCCGCTATGATCCGTGGCATTCAGAGCAATGGTGTATCAAGCTGTGTGAAGCATTTTGCAGCCAATAACAAGGAGACCAACCGTAAGCACAGTGACTCACGTGTGTCCGAGCGTGCTCTTCGCGAAATTTATCTTCGAGTATTTGAAATTATTGTAAAAGAGGCAGATCCTTGGGCGATTATGACTTCCTACAATGTTTTGAACGGAATTCCGACGGCAGCGAACAAGGAACTGTTGACGGACGTTCTGCGGGGTGAGTGGGGCTTTAATGGTATTGTTACGACAGACTGGTGGAACAGAAGCGAGCAGTATCAGGAGATCCTGGCCGGCTCTGATGTGAAGATGGGCTGCGGCTATCCGGAGCGCGTTAAGGCGGCATTTGAGCAGGGTGCTATAACAGAAGAAGATATCGATGCATCGGCAAAGAGAGTTCTTGCATATATTTTAAAACTCAGATAAAAGGAGATATATCACTGTTGACTTTACTAAGTTGCAGTGATATATTTTTGGAGAATTTTTCACAGTAAACCGATAGGAATTCTCTGATGGTATAGAATAAATCAAAAGGGAGAAGAAATCAAACATTGTATTGGAGGGTTGTAACATGGAATTTACAGCGGAACAGCGGGAGAGGTTCGCAAGAAATTTCCTACTGGAGGAGATTGGAGAAGAAGGACAGAAGAAGCTTATGAACGGTTCGGTACTTGTGATCGGGGCAGGAGGCCTTGGTTCACCGGCAGCGTTCTATCTTACAGCGGCAGGTGTCGGTCATATCGGGATCGCAGATGCAGATGTGGTGGAATTGAGTAATCTTCAGAGACAGATTCTTCACAGCACAAAGGAATTGGGCAGACCAAAGGTAGAGTCGGCTAAGGAGACACTGACAGAGTTTAATCCGGATGTGAAGATCACAACGTATCAGGACTATATTACCGAAGAGAATATTCTGGATATTATCAAGGATTATGACTTTGTCATTGATGCCACGGATAATTTCCCGACAAAGTTTCTGATCAATGATGCCTGTGTTACAGCAAAAAAGCCGTTCTGTCATGGCGGAATCTTCCGCTTTAGCGGTCAGCTTATGACCTATCTTCCGGAGGAGAATGTTCCATGTTATCGCTGCGTCTTCAAGAATCCGCCGGAGAAGGGATCTATTCCAATGGGCAACCAGGTGGGAGTACTTGGGGCCGTTCCGGGTGTGATTGGCAGCCTGCAGGCCATAGAGGCGATTAAATTCCTGACCGGGGCAGGAGAACTTCTGGTGGGAACGCTTGTGTCTTATGATGCGCTTACCAATGATTTTAGAAAGTTAAAGCTTCCAAAGGATGACAGCTGTGCTGTCTGCGGAAAGCATCCGACCATTAAAATAGGATAATATAAGGAAAAGGATACGACCTGCAAGGGTCGTATTTTTTGTAGAACAACGAGCCAAGGTCCCATCTGTTAGCCTGCGCGATTGCAAAAAAAGAAGGTCTGCAGAGGGGACTACAGACCTTCGGTGAGGGGAGTAAAAAAGTAACACATTTGTGTTTCCGAGAGTATAGTAGCATACGAAAGGTCACAGAAAGGTCACAAAAAGAAAAGATTCATGAAATTTCTTAATAGCAGGGTAGGGAGACAATAGAAAGTATCATTATTCTATTTCTGTGTATAATGCTACAATAAAGGTGCAAGGAAGAAACTTCTAAAAAAGGAGGGATCTGCTTATGAGAAGAAATAGAAAGCATATTGTAATAGGAATCATGTTATGTATCTGTCTGCTGTTTGGATATGGAAGCTTTTCATTTGAAGCCTATTCAGTGGGAGCGTTTCTTGCCAATGAGCAGGTGGTGGAAGCCAAGACCACCTATAAGAGTATTTATACTTCCTACGCCAAGAAGCTCAAGAAGCAGGCGCCGAAGCTTGCGAAACAGTACAAGAAAAAGATCAAGAACGTCACAAGCATATCCGACAAGGCAACACTGTATCAGGAGTACGTTAAAAAGCTTGCAACCATTCAGGTAAAGGGCGGCAAGGCAATGGCATCCCTTATGTATCAGAACGGGGATGAATATGCGACATACGAGAAGTGGGCCAAGAAGCTGATGAATGTCTATCAGAAGCAGTGTGAAAAGATTACGAATGTATACATGAAATCCGTTCTGTGATTCTGTATTTTCATGTTTTTTCACAGAGAGGAGAGATTTCAAGAAAAAAGCAGGGAAAAGTGAGAACGAAAACGGCTTGAAATGTCGTAAATACGGCATTGCTATCGTTTGCACAAAAAGAAACGAAAAAATGCGACATCTTTTATAAAAAAATATGAATTAATTCAAAAAAGAAGTTATGTCGCCACAAAAGTATAGTGTATACAAGAAAGATGAGAAATATCTGAAAACGATTTCAGATATTTCTCTTTTTTCTTGCAGCAAAAACCCGTAAACTCACTTCAACAAACAAAACCTACCACATCACTAGGTAGAGAAAAAGAAAAAGGAAAAAGAAAAAAGGAGAGTGTGTAGCGTGTCAAAAGTTAATTTAGAACTGCCAAGCGTACAGATTCGTGAAATTCGACTCAATTCTATCACCGGATATTCTGGAGATGCAGAGAATCTGGTAAAGGAATCAGGCTGTGGCATCAAAGATCGCGAACGTAAATTTACACAGTGTATCGGCTGTTCGAATGGTCAGGCTGGATGTATGGCAAGTATGATGAGTGATGCGGCTGTTATATCACATGGTCCGGTGGGATGTTCTTCCTGCTTCCATGAATACAATATGACATATCGTGTCAATGCCCCGATTCATCATAAAGAAAATGCACCGCGTCGAATCTTCAGTACAAACCTTCAGGAAAAAGATACCGTGTACGGAGGAGTAAAAAAGCTTTCCGATACCATTCATGAAGTATATGAAAGGACAAAACCAGGCGTTATATTCGTACTTTCTACCTGTGCGGTGGGAATTGTAGGTGATGATGTGGAAAGTGTCTGCGATGAAGCAGAACAGGAACTTGGAATCCCGGTGGTTTCGGTTGTATGTGAAGGCTTCCGTTCCAAGGTATGGACAACAGGATTTGATGCAACCTATCACGGTATGGCAAGAAAGCTGATCAAAAAGCCGGAGAAGAGAAGTGAGGAGATTGTAAATATCATCAACTTCTGGGGAAAGGATGCCTTTGGAAAGTGGCTGGCACCATTCGGATTAAAGCCACATTACATTTCCCCGTTTAACACGGCAGAAGAACTCTCCCACGCAGGAGAAGCCGCAGCAACCTTCCAGGCATGTTCCACACTGGGAAGCTATCTTGCATCCGCTCTGGAGCAGGAATACGGCGTACCGGAGATTCCGACAGCACCGCCATACGGAATTGCCCAGACAGATCGCTGGTTCCGTGCCATCGGTAAGACCTTTGGAAAAGAAGATATTGCTGAAAAGGTAATTGCAGAACAAAAAGAAAAATATCTTCCTGAGATTGAAGAAATCCGTAAGAAACTGGAAGGAAAAACGGCATATGTGGCAGCGGGAGCCGCACATGGACATGCGCTTCTGGATGTTCTTGGAGAACTTGGAATGAAGAGTGCAGGAGCTTCCATTTTCCATCATGATCCGGTTTACGACAGTGAGAATCCAAATCATGACCAGTTGGCTCAGCGCG
Source organism: Lachnospiraceae bacterium C10 (assembly GCA_900100095.1). Classification (GTDB taxonomy): domain Bacteria; phylum Bacillota; class Clostridia; order Lachnospirales; family Lachnospiraceae; genus Weimeria. The sequence goes on along the minus strand of FMTN01000009.1, from coordinate 123,135 downwards.
TTGGAGATTACGGAAATGTTCCAAGATTTAACGTATGTAACAAGCAGGAATATGAGCTGGTAAACGCTTTATACAAGGCAAAGCCGGATATCCTGCTGGCAAGACACGGCGGAATGACCCTCTGGGGTGCAAAACTCGGTATTCCAAGCCTTCTGGTAGGTGATGAGCACTTATCCATGGGATATGAGGGACTGATCGAATACGGAAAGCTGATTCTCGATACCTTGGAGCATGATGAATTTGTTAAAAATTTCCAGCAGCACGCTTTGAATCCATATACAAAGTGGTGGCTGACACAGGATACAGACTATTTTCAGAGAGGGGCAAAATAAATGGCAAATTATAGTGGATTAATCGAGCAGGAACGATACACCTGTGCCATTGGAGCACTTCAGACCGTTGTAGCGATCAAGCATGCGGTACCTCTTCTTCATTCCGGTCCGGGATGTGGAAGCATGATTGCCGGATTTTTTGAAAGAAGTAAGGGATATGCAGGTGGTGATACTTCCCCATGTACAGCTTTTACAGAGAAGGAAGTTGTATTCGGTGGAATCGAGAAGCTTAAGAATAATATAGAAAACACCTATAAGGTTTTGGATACAGATCTACAGGTTGTCATGACCGGATGTACGGGAGGCATCGTAGGTGATGACGTAGAAAGCCTTGTGATGGAGTATCAGGATCAGGGGAAACCGATTGTCTGGGTGGATACACCGGGATTCAAGTCAAATAACCTGGTGGCCCACAGCAGTGTGGTGAATGCCATCATTGATCAGTATGTCAGCCGTTTTGAAGAGGAAAACGATCCAAGAAGCGAGCGAAACACCGTAAATCTTTTCGCCAGCATTCCATACCAGGATCCTTTTTGGAAGGGAAATTTAAGAGAGTACAAGCGCCTTCTGGAAGGCATCGGCCTAAAGGTCAACGTACTGTTCGGACCGGAATCCGGAGGAGTAAAGGAGTGGCAGCAGATTCCAAGAGCCAACTTCAATATCCTTGTTTCTCCATGGTATGGAAAGACCATCGTAGACAAGTTAAAGAGAGAATACGGTCAGGATTATTACTGGTTCCATTATCCGCCAATCGGTGCCAATGCAACCAGAGAATTTCTTGAGGGGGCTGTGAACTTTGCACTGGAGCAGGGGGCCAAGATTGACAGTGGCAAGGCACACGCTTTTATCGATGCGGAAGAGGATTCCTACTACGAGGAAATTGATAATCTGGCATCCTTCCTTCTGGAGTTCCGTTACGGACTTCCAAAGTATGTACATGTTCTTCATGATGCAGGCTATGTGACAGGACTTTCCCGTTTCCTTTTACATGAGACCGGTATTGTTCCGGTGGAACAGTATGTTGTGGATAATACTCCGGCAAAATATCAGGAGGAAATTCAGAAGACAGTTCAGTCCTTCAGTGGAAAAAGAGATATTAAATTAACCTTCCTTCCGGATGCGGGACTGGCACAGGATAAGATTCGGGAAGTGACAGAATCCCACGATGGAAAGGGACTGATTATCGGAAGCGGCTGGGACGGAGATCTGGCCAAGGAGCTGGATGCAGCCTATGTATGTGCTGCCCATCCGATGGAGCTTCGACTGGTTTTAACAACCAACTATGTCGGTTTTACCGGAGGTCTTCGTGTAATTGAAGATGTATATAACACAGCATTAAAAGTTTATGAGTAAGGGGAGGGGTTGAATGGCAGTACGTGTTGGTTTTGCCAGCATCGACGGAAATATCATAGATCAGCATTTTGGACATGCCAGATTTTGGCAGATATATGACATTTATGAAGATGATGCAAAGTTTGTAGAGGTCAGAAAGAGTTATCCGGCTTGCAACGGACATTGTGAGGGAGGATTTACCGATCTGATTGAGTTATTAGGAGACTGTCAGGCAATTTTCACTGTAAAGATTGGCGAAGGAGCCGCCCAGGCGGTTCTTTTGAAGGGAATCAGAGTATTCGAAGCCCAGGGGAGCTTAGTCAATATCATCTCTGCTTTGATCGAGCAGAACGCTCTGGCGGATCTTGAAAAAAAGGAAGAGGACAGGGCAACGCAACAAACGTAACACTGGAAAGGTAGGATGCCCATGAGCGTATCATTTGAAGAACTACGAAAAAAACATCCTTGCTTCGCACTGGGAGAAAAATCCAATAATGGACGAATCCATTTGCCGGTTAGTCCCGGTTGTAACATAGCCTGCCGGTTTTGTATCCGGGATATCAATGAAGTAGAAGACAGACCGGGAGTAGCAGGAGAGATTATCACACCAAGAGAGGCGCTCGAGGTTGTAAAAAGAGCAAGAGAGCTGATGCCGCAGTTGTCTGTTGTAGGAGTGGCAGGACCGGGAGATACACTGGCTACACCGTATGCACTGGAGACATTCCGTCTGGTAAAGCAACATTTTCCGGACATGATCAAGTGCATGAGTACCAATGGATTGAATCTTTTGGATTATGCTAATGAGATCATCGATATCGGCATTGATTCTCTGACGGTTACCGTCAATGCCGTAGACCCGGAGATTCAGCAGAAACTGAATGCCTCCTGTATCTATCACGGAAGAACCTACATGGGAAAAGAGGCTGCAAGAATTCTGATTCATAATCAGTTGAGCGGTATTAAGAAGGTCACGGATGCAGGTATTACTGTCAAGGTAAATACGGTGTTTGTTCCGGAAATCAATCGGGATCACATACCGACCGTTGCAAAGACAGTGGCGGAGGCAGGAACTTCGATTTATAACATTATTCCTCTGATTCCGCAGCATCAGCTGGCCTGGTGCAGTGAACCGAGCTGTGAAGACCTGTATGAGGTACGCAAAGAAGCAGAGAAGTACATTAAAGTTTTCCGTCATTGCCAGAGGTGCCGGGCAGATGCCATCGGAGTACCGGGAGGCAAGGACATTTCCAAGCAGATTTATATGAGAGAATTAAAGCTTGAGAATACATTCTCACATGGTTAAAAGAAAAAAGAAAAAGAAAAAGGAGTAAGCAACATGGCACAGGAAATCAGACAGATCGCAATTTATGGTAAGGGTGGAATCGGAAAGAGTACAACCACACAGAACCTGACAGCAGGACTTGCAGAGATGGGCAAAAAGGTTATGGTTGTAGGCTGTGATCCAAAGGCGGATTCAACCCGTTTATTACTTGGAACACTCGCTCAGAGAACCGTACTGGATACCATTCGTGAGAATGGTGATGATGTGGAACTTGACAGCATCTTAAAAGAGGGCTTTGGAGGAATCCGATGCGTTGAGTCCGGCGGACCGGAGCCTGGTGTAGGATGCGCAGGTCGTGGAATCATTACATCCATCGGTTTATTGGAGCAGGAAGGTGCATATACCGAAGACTTGGACTATGTATTCTACGATGTCTTAGGTGACGTAGTATGTGGCGGATTCGCAATGCCGATGAGAGAAGGAAAGGCGAAGGAGATCTACATCGTTGCATCCGGAGAGATGATGGCACTTTACGCAGCCAACAATATTTCAAAGGGTATTGCAAAGTATGCCAAAAAGAGCGGTGTACGCCTTGGAGGTATTATCTGCAACAGCCGTAATGTAGACAGAGAGAAGGATCTTCTGGAGGCTTTTGCAAAGGAACTGAACACACAGCTGATCTACTTTGTACCGCGTGACAATGTGGTACAGAGAGCTGAGATCAACCGTAAGACGGTTATCCAGTATGAGCCAAAGTCAGGACAGGCAGATGAGTACAGAAGCCTGGCGCAGGCCATTGACAAGAATCAGCTCTTTACCATTCCAACACCGATGACACAGGAGAGACTGGAAGAGATCCTGTTAGAGTTCGGTCTGATGGATTCTTTAAAGGACAACTACGTTATTTGAAAACCAGAAAAAGGAGGTGTATCTCATGGGAAACTATAAAAATTTTGATTCCGCCCTGATCCATGGCGGAATCAGTTCCGACCCGTATACAGGTTCTGTTAATGTTCCGATTTATCAGACCTCCACCTTTCAGCAGAGAGTTCCCGGAGATTACAAATACGAATATTCACGGACAAAAAATCCTACCAGAGAAGCGTTAGAGGCGTTAATCACAGAGCTTGACGGGGGAACACACGGATTTGCATTTGCATCCGGCATGGCAGCGATTACAGCTGTTTTATCCCTGTTTTCACAGGGGGATAAGATCCTGATTTCAAACAATGTATATGGAGGTACGTATCGTGTTCTGGACAAGGTATTTAATCACTTTGGACTTACATACCGTATGGTTGACACCTCTGATCTTACAGCGGTGGAAGAAGCGATTACAGAAGATGTAAAAGCGGTACTGGTGGAAAGTCCGGCAAACCCGTTGCTCACCATTACAGATCTTAAGGGCGTGGGTGAAATTGCACACAGACATAATCTTTTATATATCGTGGACAATACCTTTATGTCCCCTTACCTGCAGAAGCCGTTAGAGCTTGGAGCGGATGTTGTTATCTATAGTGCGACAAAGTATCTTGGCGGTCATAGTGACCTGGTGGCAGGACTTGTCAGTGTAAAAGACGATAAGCTGGCAGAAAGAATCGCATTTATTCAGAACTCCACCGGAGGCGTACAGCAGCCGTTTGACAGTTTCTTACTGATTCGTGGAATCAAGACCTTAGCGGTTCGTATGGAACGCCATATTGAGAATGCAACAGCGGTTGCAAAGCATCTGCAGGAGCATCCGGCCGTTAAGAAGGTATATTTCCCGGGACTTCCAACTGCGCAGGGATACGAGATTCAAAAGGCGCAGGCGAAGGGGCCGGGAGCCATGATTTCCTTTGAACTGGAAGAGGGACATGATACGAATAAGTTTTTTGAATCGCTTCAGATGATTCAGCTGGCCGAAAGCCTTGGTGGTGTGGAGTCATTAGTCTGTCATCCCGCATCTATGACACATGCAGCCATTCCATATGAGACCAGACAAAAAGTAGGAATCACGGACGGATTGATTCGTTTTTCCGTGGGAATTGAAAATATAGATGATATTCTACAGGATCTGGATCTCGCCATCAAAGAAAGCGGGAAATGATCATGAAATATGTAAATGATATCCATGAATTAATAGGAAACACACCATTAGTCAAGTTAAATCACCTGGATTTACCGGAAGGAGTCAACATTTTTGCAAAACTTGAGCTTTGGAATCCGGGCGGTTCGGTAAAGGACCGTGTGGGCGTGTATATGCTCGAGGAAGCCATTGCAAGCGGCAGATTAAAGCCGGGCGGAACCATTATTGAAGGAACCGCCGGTAACACCGGTATTGGAATTGCCATGGCGGCACTTAACCGGGGAATTCACGTAATCTTCGTGGTACCGGAGAAGTTCTCCGTAGAAAAGCTTACCCTGATGAAGGCGCTGGGGGCACAGATTGTTCAGACGCCAAGAGAAGAAGGTATGCTGGGAGCGGAAAAGAAGGCAGAGGAGCTGCTTAACGAAATTGAGGATTCTATTTCCTTAAGACAGTTCCATAATCCGCAGAATCCAATCGCTCATTATGAGACCACAGGACCGGAAATCTACCGGGATCTGGATGGTCAGATCGACTATCTGGTGGCCGGAGCAGGAAGCGGCGGTACCTATTCCGGAATTCTTCGTTATCTAAAGGAGCATAAGCCCGGCGTCAAGGGTGTTCTGGCAGATCCGATCGGATCGGTGATCGGTGGTGGAGAGCACGGAGAGTACGATATTGAAGGAATCGGAAATGATTTCATTGCAGAGACCATGGATATCGACCTGGTCGATCAGGTTGTGAAGGTAGACGACGAGGACGGATATTACGGAGCAAGACTTCTGGCGAAAAAGGAAGGCATCTTTGCAGGATCCTCCTCAGGAGCTGCACTTTCAGCAGCACTTCGTCTTGCAAAGGACGGAGCGAAGGGAAATATTGTTGTGGTACTTCCGGATCGCGGTGATCGCTATTTCAGCAAGGGACTTTATGAATCGTAAGAGAGGTGGAGAATATGGAAGAATACATCAAAATCCAGGATCTCACAAAAACCTTCCAGACCAAGAACGGCTCTCTTCCGGTCTTAAGAGGCGTTGACCTGTCAGTGAACCAGGGGGAAATCTTTGGAATCATCGGTTTTTCGGGAGCAGGTAAATCAACTTTGGCCAGGTGCGTGAATGGCCTGGAAAAGCCGGATGCAGGAAGTATTAAAGTTGCAGGAGAGGAAGTGACGGCACTGTCCAAGAAGCAGATGCGACAGGAGCGGCGTCACATCGGAATGGTATTTCAGAACTTTAATCTTTTTGAGGCAAAAACAGTTTATGAAAATATAGCGTATCCTCTCCGCATTCGCCATGAGAAGAGGGCGATCATCGATGAGAAGGTCAAAGAAGTAGCACAGCTTGTGGGACTTAGCGATAAGCTTTCCTCCTATCCGGGAGGTCTGTCCGGTGGACAGAAGCAGAGAGTCGGAATCGCAAGGGCATTGATCGGTGAACCGGATGTTCTGATTTCCGATGAGGCAACTTCTGCGCTAGATCCGCAGACGACCCTTCAGATCCTTGATCTTCTCCGGGATATCAATGAGAAAAAAGGAATTACAATTCTGATGATCACCCACGAGCTGGATGCCATCAAGTACAGCTGTGACCGCATGGCGGTACTGGAAGACGGAAAGATCATTGAGGAAGGACCGGTGGTGGATATTTTCCAGAATCCACATAGCCGGACCGGAGAGCTGTTCACCAAGGTGTTCTTCCGTTTTCAGAATGATGAGTTCCAAAGCGGTGCAGGTATTTAAGGAGGAGGAAACCTATGAGCTTAGAAAATACATCTTTTTGGAAGGTCATCCAATCCTCCTTTTCCCAGGCAATCTGGAAGGAAGTAGGACCTGCGGTCTGGGATACCGTTTATATGACGGTGGTTTCCTCCGTGATCATGCTACTGGTTGGACTGATTTTTGGCATTATATTGACCTGGACTGATAAGGGCGGAATACGATCTCTGCCACTTTTAAACGGTCCCTTTGGATGGTTTATCAATATTTTACGGTCTTTGCCTCAGATGATTATGATCATCATCATGATTCCTGTGGCGAGAGGAATTTTCGGACAGTCCTACGGAACGAATCCATGTATTGTTGCTATTGCAGCAAGCTGTATTCCAATGTACGCAAGAATGGTGGAAAGTTCCCTCCTGGAAGTGGAGAAGGGCAAGATTGATGCTGCAAGGTCATTGGGAAGCAGCGATTTCGACATTGTATTCCGTGTCTGGATTCCGGAGGCGATCCCTTCGCTTGTCAGGGGATTTACGGTTTCCGTCATCGGAATTATATCCATGACAGCACTGGCCGGTATGTTTGGAGCCGGTGGAATTGGAGACATAGCCGTTCGATACGGTTATCAGAGATTTCAGCATGATAAACTGTTTGCCTGCATTTATGTTCTGGTTGTGATCGTTCAGCTGACACAAAGCGCAGGTAACTGGATATCTGATCATATCAGAAAAAAACGTGGTCTGATGTAAGAAAAAAGGCCATATAAAGGAGGTGGTGCCATATGAAAGATGACTGTGATATGTGTGACATGTGTGATATGCAAGCGAAAAGAAAAGGAGCATTAAGTAATGAAAAATTTCAAAACGTTAACAAGATCACTTTTGGCGACGGTTCTGGTGGCATCCCTTGGAATTACCGGTACTGCCTGCGGATCAGCCAAGGCTGATGAGGCTCATGCCAAAACCAAAAAGGATGCAGATGGAAATGTCGTATTAAAGGGCGTTGTTGCACTGACACCGCATCAGGAAATTCTGGATTTTGCCAAGGATGATCTGAAGAAGGAAGGCATTGTCATCTCCATACTGAATGACGGTTCCGATGAGCTTGGAAATGAAAGAGTGGCTAAGGGAGAGGCTGACTTTAACTATTTCCAGCATGAGCCTTATCTTGAGTCTGTCAACGATCAGAATGGATATAACCTGATCAATGCGGGAGATATTCATGTAGAGCCGATTTCTTTGTATTCCGACAAGTATAAGGATGTGAAGGAGATCAAGGATGGCGATGTCATTGCAATTCCAAATGACGGAACCAATGAGTATCGTGCACTCTCTGTTCTGGAGGATGCCGGTTTTATCACATTGGATGATAGTGCCAAGCAGGCACTGGATGCATCGGTTAACAATGTTAAGGAATACCTTAAGAAAATCAAAATTGTAGAGATCGATGCGGCACAGATTATTCCGACAAGGGATGACTACGATGCCTATATTACAAATACCAATCGAATTCTTGAGGCCAAGATCACACCGGATCGTCTGGCTCAGGAATCTGCAAAAAGCCCTTATGCAAACATTATTACCGTTAGAGAAGAGGATAAGGACAATCCATATATTAAAAAGTTAGTCAAGGTTCTTCAGTCTGAAAAAGTTCGTAAGTTTATCGAAGATAACTATGATGGCGCTGTTATTCCGGCAGCAGTGAAATAATCGAGGGTGAGAGGAGAGAAACAATGGCAGAGTATGGATTTAATACGGTACAGGTACGTGGTGGATATGCATCAGAAGATCATCAGGAATCCGTTGCAGTTCCTGTATATGCAACAGCAGCGTTTGACTTTGGAAGTGTTGAGCGTGCGGATCGTCTGACTTCGGGAGTAGAGGCAGGTTTTGTATATACAAGAATCGGCAATCCGACCAATGATGTTCTTGAGAGAAGAATTGCAGCACTCGACGGTGGTGTGGGAGCTGTTTCCTTCGGTTCCGGAATGGCTGCAATCAGCAGTACCATTCTTGCAGTAACCGGTGGAAGCGGACGGATTCTTTCCACCTATCAGATCTACGGTGGGGCGTTTGATCTGGAAAGAAGCATTTTCCCGAATCTTGGCATTCATTTTGATCTGGTATCCCATGAGAGTAGCCTTGAGGAATGGGAGAAGGCAATTACACCGGAGACAAAAGCAATCTATGTCGAGTCTATTTCCAACCCTTCTGCAAAGCTTTTGGATTATGAAGCGCTGGCAAGACTTGCGCACAAGTATAATATTCCGTTCATTGTAGATAATACCTTTGCAACCCCTTATCTTTTCAAGCCGTTGGATCACGGTGCAGATATTGTTGTCTATTCTGCAACCAAGGCACTCAATGGTCATGGAAATGCCATTGGAGGTCTTGTAGTGGAGGGAAGTACCTTCCGCTGGAGCAAAGAAAAATTCCCGCAGTTTTATAAGAAGCACTGGGTGATTCGCGACCTTAAGGATCGTAAGAGAAGCTTCCTGGAAGCTTTTCCGGATTTCCCGTTAACCGCTCTTCTTCGTTTAAGCTATCTGGCATATTTTGGAGCCGTTTTAAGTCCGTATGAAGCACAGCTGATTCTGATCGGTGTTGAGACCCTGTCTGAGCGCGTGAAGAAGCAGGTGGAGAATACGAGAGCTGTCCTTTCCTATCTTCAGGAACAGTCCGATGTGGTAGCCTGGGTCAGCTATCCTGAGACACAGGATAATCCAGACTACGATCTTGCAAAGCAGTACTTCCCGAATGGTGCCGGTTCTGTTCTTTCCTTCGGTTTTAAAGGAACCTGGGAGGAAGAAGTCAAACTCATCGAATCCGTTAAGATTTTCGGTTACCAGGCAAATGTGGGAGATGCAAGATCTCTCATTGTAAATTCTCCAAAGATTACACATGGTGAGCTGACTCCGGAGGAGTTAAACGAGGCCGATATTGCGCCGGAGACCATCCGACTTTCTCTCGGTCTTGAGGATGCGGAAGATTTAGTGGAAGATTTGCGACAGGCATTTGATTCAATCCGTGAAGAGAGAGAAAAGGCTCAGAAGAGTGCGTAAGAAGAGGTGAGAGGGAGAAAAAAGATGAAAAAGAAAATAATTGCAGGAATTCTTGGAGCAGTGCTGATCGTAGGGGCAGTTACCTCCACAACCGGATGCAGTCTGGCTACTTCTTCTGAAAAGAAGGCAGACAATAAATACAAGTACGGTAAGATTCAGATTCCGGGTAAGGACGGATCACTTTGCGGTGCACCGATCTATATCGCATATGAAAACGGTTATTATGCAGAAGAAGGATTTGACGTGGAGCTGATCTCTGCTGATTCCGAGACACGTAAGGTAGGTCTTAACAACGGAAATATTCCAATCGTAAACGGAGACTTCCAGTTCTTCCCGTCCATGGAAGAGGGCGTTGAGACAACGGTTGTGGACAAGCTTCATAACGGATGTATCAAACTTGTAGTGAAAAAGGGATCCAAGATCCGCACAGCAAAGGACCTCAAGGGCAAGAAGATCGGTGTGGACGAGATCGGTGGAACACCGTATCAGGTAGCTTCTGTATGGGCGGAAGAGAATGGCATTTCTGCAAAACAGGAAGACGGGGAGATTACCTTCCTTCCGTTCTCCGATGGTAACCTGGAGCTTCAGGCACTCTATAAGGGTGAAATTGATGTGGCAGCTATGTGGGATCCTCTTGGATCAGTAGCAGAAAAGGAAGGAAAAGTGGATGTTATCCTGGATATTTCCAAGGATGCACCGTTTGACAACAAGGCTTGCTGCTTCCTTTACGCATCAACAAAGGTATTAAAAGAGGATCCGGGTAAGATTGCTGCGCTTCTTCGTGCCTATCGTAAGGCGCAGGATTTCATTAACCAGAATCCGGAGGAGGCTGTACAGATCATCATTGACGGAAAGTACTCGCAGATTTCAGACAAGGAACTTGCAGTTTCTCTGATCAAGTCTTACGATTACCCGTCCTACAAGGAACGTGAAGACGGATCCTTCGATGTAGAAGCTGATGTAACGTATTTTGCGGAGAAGTTAAACGAGATCAAGTACCTGAAGACCGAGGCAAAAGAATTTACAAGTCGTTACTTTGCACAGGTAGATACAAAGGAGGATTTTGCAAAGCTTTCGAAGGGAGATAAGAAGTGAAGAAGGGCAAATATCCTGTTGCCGTGATACTGACCATATCCGGATATATTCTTGCGGCTGTGTTGAATCTTTTGATTCCACAGTTCGCACATATCAAGACGAAGAGCTATCGCCTGTTCATTATTATGGTGGATCGGAATGAATTCTACCGGGGAATTCTGTTACTTTTGGCCGTTGCTTTTTTCATCCTGGGTCTCATTAGCCGAAAGGATGAAAAAAGCAACGGCCGCTATGTGAAAAATGCACCCCTGCAGTTTGTACTTGGATGCGGACTGTTCTTATGGGATTTTCTGGGTACGAAGACACAGATCTTTGTACAGCCGTTTTTCCCGGGACCGGCCCAGATCCTGGAGTCATTTCTCCAGGAGGGCGGGTTCATCTTCAGCAATACCCTTTATTCCCTTCGTCTTTACCTGTTTGGATTTCTGCTTGGTGCGGCGTTTGGTATCGGAACAGGCATATTGATCGGATGGTTTCCGAAGGTTTATTACTGGGTACATCCGGTCCTTCATATTACAGGTATTATTCCGGCTGTTGCATGGATGCCTTTTGCGCTGACGTTGATTCCGACGGCCTTCTGGGCTACGGTATTTCTGATCGTCATCTGCGTCTGGTTTCCGGTGGCATCGGTTACAGCACAGGGAATTGCCGGGACTCCGAAAGTTTTATTTGAGGCGGCAAGGACTCTGGGAGGTAATACAGCCTATCAGCTGTTTCATGTGGCAATTCCAAATGCGCTACCACAGATTTTTTCAGGTCTGTCAACAGCCAATGCCTTTGCATTTACAACACTTGTAATGGCAGAGATGATGGGACAGCCGGGAGGACTTGGATATTATATTAATCTGGCAAAAGTGTGGAGTTCCTACTATAAGGTATTCGCTGCGATTCTGATTATGGCGATTTTATTCAGCGTTATTACAGAGGTGTTAAATCAGATTCAAAGTCGCGTATTACGTTGGCAGAAAGGATTACTGAAGACAGAAGATGAAGGATGAGACGATATTACAACTGAATCATGTGGACAGGGTCTATGAGGCGGACGGTATCAGCGTACAGGCACTGTCGGATGTGAATTTAAAGGTCAAGCGGGGAGAGTTTATTTCTTTCATTGGATCTTCAGGATGCGGTAAAACAACGACCCTTCGCTTGATTGCAGGGCTGGATCAGCCACAGGGCGGAAAGATCTTTCTGGATGGAGAGGAGATCAAAGGCACAGACCCGAGACGTGGCTATGTGTTCCAGCAGGGAGCGTTGTTTAACTGGCTGACGGTGGAAGATAATATTGCAGCCGGATTAAAGGCAAGACATGTGTATCAGAAAAACCGGCATAGAATACAGGAATACATTGATATGACAGGTCTAAGCGGATTTGAGAAAGCCTATCCACATCAGATCAGTGGAGGAATGGCGCAAAGAGTTGCGATTGCGCGGGCACTCATCAATGATCCAGAGATTTTGCTTCTGGATGAGCCGATGGGAGCTTTGGACTCTTTTACACGCGCGAATCTGCAAGATCAGCTTTTAGAGCTTCAGAAAAAGAATAATGCCACCATGATTCTGGTCACCCACGATGTGGATGAAGCAATTTATCTGTCGGATCGCATTGTTATTATGACACCGCGTCCGGGTAAGATTGCGCAGATTATTGACGTGGATATTCCAAAGCCAAGGCAGAGAGGTGGAACAGAATTTCTGATGCTAAGACGCAGGCTGTTGGAGAAATTTGATTTGGCAAGTGCAGATCCTCAGCCGGAGTATACGATTTAAAGGGAGAGGGAGATATGAAAAAAAGATTACTTCATGGACTTATATATATTATATTGGGTCTTATTGTATCCATTGGTGTGCTCACAGTTTTCCATGCGTGTCCGGTTATGAAGGACATGATTATGAAGTGTTATTGGACACAGAGAGTTAGTGTTGCAGTTGGTATTGGAATCGTGATCCTTGGAGTCCTTGCGGTTTTCGTTAAGGGAAAAGGATTTGCTGATGGATTGGATGTGGCAGCCGTATTATTCGGGGTACTGCTCATTCTTCTTCCAACTGTTTTGATCGGTGTATGTGGGGCAAAGCATATGCACTGCCATGCAGCGACAAGACCGGCTCTTATGATCGCCGGTGCACTGACCATATTATATGGAGGCTGTAGTATCTTATGGAGAAGAAGAAACAAAGAAGCGTAGGGCGGTACATCGCAGGCTATGCGTTTGTAAGTATTAGACAAAAACCGTTTCAAAGCGGGATATTGGGGTTATTTGCAGCCCTGATGGCGTTCACTCTTTTTACAGGTACTTTACTTGGCAGCGGGATGAGAAGCGGCATCGGGCGTATGAAGGAAAGGCTTGGAGCGGATCTTATGATCGTTCCGGAAGGACAAAGGGCAAAGACGGAAAAGCTTCTTCTGACGGGTAATCCGGAATTTTCCTATCTGAGCAGTGACTTAGAAGGTGTTGCAAGGGAAGTAAAGGGCGTTTCACGAACAACCTCACAGTTTTATTTTTCTTCTGTCTCCGCAGACTGTTGTTCCACCAGAGTGCAGCTCATTGCATTCGATCCCAAGACCGATTTCGCGATTCTTCCGTGGATCAACCGGGAGGAGATAAAGAAGACAAAGAATGGTCAGGTACTCATCGGTGCCGATGTCATAGCACAGAAAAATCATGCCATTAAGTTTTACGGGCAGGAACATCCGGTGGCAGGGAAGCTGTCACCGACGGCCACCGGGCTTGACCAGTCGGTGTTTATGACAAGGAAGACCATGAATCAGATTCTTAAGGATGCGAAGAACAAGGGATTTAAGTTCCTGTCTCCAAAGGATGAGGGAAAGGTCTCTGCAATCCTGATTAAGGCAGAAGAAGGAGCGGATCTGCAAAAGATCGAAACCACCATTGCCAAAAGGGCAACCAAAATGGGAGAAGCGGTGGATATCGTACAGACACAGAAAGTGATCGGAACGGTGGCATCGCAGTTTTCTGTCTTTGATAAGGGATTGCGAATCTGGGAAATTGCAATTGTCATCCTATCGGCAGTGGTATTGCTTCTTGTTTTTTCTTTTTCCTTCCGGGAAAGAAAAAAAGAATTTGCCATTCTTCGTATTGTAGGAATCACAACCCAAAGAATTCGGGCTCTTACCCGGGTACAGGGCCTTATGATAAGCCTCGCGGGAACGTTGGCGGGTCTGGTAAGCGGAGGCGTCATCGTCTTTGCCTTCTGGACATGGATCTCGGATTCTTTTCAGGTACCTATGATAACGCCATCCATTCTAAAGGTGTTGCAGGTGACATTGTCGGCAGCGTTTTTTACAGTTGTGCTGGGCCTGATAGCAGCCGACATAGCTACAAGAGCCCTTGGAAACGCAGAGACCTATTTTACCCTGCGAGAGGGAGAGTAAAGACATTATGAGAACGAAAGGAGGGAGAAGCAGTTGCTCATTAAGGCTAAAAATCTCGTGAAAAGTTATAAAAGTGAAGGAGTTTCCCATAGAATTGTCGATCAGGTGAATTTTTCCATGAAGCATGGAGAGTTCATTATAGTCAAAGGAGTGTCAGGAAGCGGTAAAACAACATTGTTAAATCTTCTGGCAGGAATCCTGACGCCGACGGATGGTGAAGTCTACTTCGAAGGAAGTGATATAACCAAAATGAACGACAGACAGCTGTCACAGATGCGTAATCAGCGTGTCAGTTATATTCCGCAGAATGATACGTTGCTGAAGACTCTTACCCTGTGGGATAATCTGCATCTTCCTTTTTTCCTTGGAAAGGGCGGAGAGATTACAGGTGATCAGCTGGATGAGAAACTGACGGAACTTTTGAAGGAATTCGGGCTTTGGGACAGGAGAAATGCCTATCCGAGCGAGCTGTCCGGAGGTGAGATGCGTCGCGCACTGATCATTCGCGCGATGGCTCTTGATCCGGAGCTGATTCTTGCAGATGAACCGACGGCAAGTCTGGATCCGGATACCACCCTTTCTGTTATGGAAAAATTTCGAACGGTTTCGAATCGCGGAATCGCGGTTTTGCTTGTCAGTCATCAACCCCAGACCTATTCCTACGGGGACAGGCTGTATGAGATGAAGGATGGAAAGCTGCGTCCGGCAAAGGAGCATAGATAAAAAGAATTTCCCTATTGAGTTCAACGCGCTGAAGTGCTATTATACATAAAACCTATGAAAGTGGTATGGATTAGAGAGGGAGATGGGACGATGTCATTAAAAGAAATAGCAGAAAAGGCCGGAGTATCCATGTCAACGGTATCTCGCGTACTGAATAACCCCACCTATCGATGTTCTTCCGAAGAGCTTAGGCAGAGAATCTGGGCAGTGGCAAGGGAAGTAAATTATATTCCCAATGAAGCAGCAAAGAATCTTAAGAAGGGTATCCTTGAGACAAATCGTAAGGTTTACTATATTGATTTTCTGGTAACAGGGAATAGCGAGGGCGGCTGTGACAGCTTTGTCAATGAGTTGATGCTTCAGATCGAAAGTGAAATGCATCGTCAGAACTGTATCTTATCCTCCATCTATCGGCAACCGGTTTTCTTTGATGATATGCAGTGCATGAGAAGCAATGTGGAAGAACTTGTGAATCAGATGTGCTCTTCCGATAAGAAGGAGGCAAACGGTCTTATCATCATTGGAAAATGTAATGAGAAGGTGCTGGAACTTTTAAAGAAACGCTACCGGAACGTGGTCTCCGTGAACCGGAATTCCACCAACTATATTACCGATGAGGTGAACTGCGATGGAGAAAAGGTGGCGGCCATTGCGGTTGAGCATCTGATCAAGCTCGGACATCGCCTGATCGGATATGTGGGGGACTGTCACAATGAACCAAGATACGAGGGCTATCGCAATACCCTTTTCAAATACAATATCCCGCCGGATATCAACTATATCGTGGAAGCCGCCCACAGTGAGGCGGAAGGCTTCGAGGTTATGGAGTGCTTCCTGAAACGGGATGAGAGGGATCGTCCGACCGCCATCTACTGCGCCAATGATATGCTTGCCATTGGAATGCTCAAATGTCTGAATAAGTACAGAAAGCGCTATTATACGCCTTCTATTATCGGAAGTGACGATATTGAACAGGCACAGTTCACGCAGCCAATGCTTACAACGGTTCATATTCCAAAGGATGAGATGAGCAAGTTTGCAATCTCACTTTTACTTGACCGGATCGAGGGTGGACATCAGGGTTGTGTCAAGCTTGAAGTGGCATGCCATCTGGTGGACCGTGCAAGCTGTGATTTGCCGGAGAATTCCAGAAGTATGGAATACTATATTTAACTCAGTCGGAGAAATCCCCCACCTCTAAACGAAGTGTAGGTGGTGGGATGAATTGCGAATAACACGGCATTTTAGTACCATAAAAGTGTAGTTGTTAGAGAGTAATTAACTCTGACATCTGCACTTATTTTTTTATAATAAGGGGAGTAATTTGTATGGCGAAGCGTTTCCTGCAGATTCCAAAGATTTTTTGCTATCCAGCATCTTGCCTTCGTATTCATAACGAATACGGGATGATTTTCTGATCATAACTATTGCATCCAGCCCCAGATTTTTCACAGCTATGAGCTGAGATGGATTTGCAAAACATGTATCGAAAAGAACATAATCTGCGTGATGTCCAGCCTTCATGGCTTCTTTCAGAAGTTCAAGCATAACAACCGTTCCCTTGCTTTGCGCAAGTTTTCTACGGCGTGCGGCAAGAGTTCTACCATCATATGTATGTACCGGACCAATCACATTGGAACTCTTGGATGAGGCCAACAGGCTGCTGTTTACCGAAAGAAATGTATTTCTGTCTGTCCATCCGAGTGTCATCAAACGGTAGCCCTTTTTGTAACGCATGTAAATATGTAATTCCTATCCTTCGGCTACCGCATCAGGAGTAACTGGTTCGGACGCACTTTCGTCATCTAAGACATATGTTTGATTCTCCATCTTATCTGATGGATCTAAAGAAAATGAAGCGATATCCGAGGTAACAGACAATTTGTATCCGGCTTTTACAATTTCATAGATCAGCGCTGCTACAATAGCTAATCGCAAGGTTCCGCCATCATTTTCTTAATTGCAGTACCGTGACTGTATCCATGAACCACAATCAGTTCATATGATAGTCGAACACAATTGATTATATTGTTGAGAAAGCGTCTGGCCTGCTTGCAGCAAAGACCGTGGACATCAACAATGATCTTTATGGCAGCTGAGGAAAAGATTTGTATACGGCTCAATTCCTCTTGTGTAAAGATCATTCCCAAATGATTTAAGATTGTTTGGTGCTGTTCCATAATCATCCTCCTTGTGGTCAATAATCATATTTTGTTGGTTTGTGTTTGCTTGCCTCTATGTGCTATCATTGTACCAAGCTAAAGTGACCGCGAATAGTCCATAAAATATTTATAATGACCGCAGGAGAGAATGATATGCCCAAAAATCCAGTAAAAACCATCCCCGTTAACAAAGATTTTTTTATGAAAGTTCTAAATGTAAAGGGGATGAGCATAAGGAAGCTCGGAGCAGCAACTGATCTTGATGTGACTGATAAAACTATCCGAAGACAATTAAATTCTGCAAGGATGCGAGAAAAAACCGTTAATAAAATTGCTAAATACATTAATGTTGACCCGTATGTGCTGACAGGTCGAAGGTCAGAGGAAAATGAATATTATAATCCGTTACTCCATCTTGAAAGGCATCCGTACTTTGAAAAAGAGCGAAGAGACTATATAAAACAAGGTATCAATGAGAATATAAAAAATAATCTACACCTTTTTGACATTTCTTTTGAACAGTATGAGGCTTTGTCCTTTGACGAACAATGCAGGTTTCAAGAAAAAATGTTTCAAGGTATCTGCACAGCAATTCAGGATTTTTTCTCCGAGGATGCATATGGCAATAAAGAGATGCCGGGATGTGAAAGATTATTTTATGAACTGGATTCTTATATTGAAGATCATAATATGACAGAATATGCAGAGACTACCTTGCGAAAAAGGTTTGAAGCTGATCCGCCGATAGGCTATACAAAAAAGATGATTGAAAAAATGACGCCAGATGAATTGCTTGATCTTGATAGGTGTTTGCAATGGAGTCGAATGGACAATCCGCCTGATCACGATATATTTGCAGATGAGTATGGCGATAACAGAAATGATTAAATATCAATCAATTCTTAATCATCAGATTTCACTGAAATGATGAAACCTTATAAAATCAATAGCTTAAAAGGATTTCACCTTGCTATGCAAAGGGCTGAGGGAGGATAGATATGGGATTATTTCAAAAAAAGCAAAGCGGGCATAAACCGTCTTTCACTGTTTTCTTTGACGTAGATGGGGTACTGAACAAAAAGAGCGATTGGAGAAAAGCATATGCTTTAAGCAAAGATTGTGTCGACAATTTTGCGCTGCTCTGCCAAAAGCTTAGTAAAAGATATGCTGTATCCCTTGTGATAACATCCACCTGGAGAGCTGGGCTTACAAATGATGGAAGCACGGCAGATATGTCAAATCTTGAAAAAGAACTGACAGCAAGAGGACTTAAAATATCAGGAATGACGCCCATTTCTAAAAAAGGACGACAGGCAGAAGTAGAATACTATATCAGAAGAAACGGTGTAACAAATCATATTATCCTTGACGATGATCTAAGCTTGTTCACGGAACCGGACAGACTCAATTTATATGTGCCCGATTATAACCAAGGCCTCACTAAAAAGGATGTAGATAATATAATTAAGGCATATAAGAAAATATAAAAAGTCACAAACAAAGTGTTGTAACCGTACAAATAGAGAGGGAAAGAAAATCATAATATGTTACAGAAAACGTTAGTGTAAATACTATGAGGTATAAGGAAATGAAGTTTGATATAAGATCATTAATATCAATACTGAAAGAGGCAAATTCAGCAGCAGAAATAGATGGGTTCAGAGATGATATCGTCAGTTTGATCCCATGCCTGAAGATCATGATAGGGTTTGACCAGCAGAATACAGCGCATCAATATGATTTATGGGAGCACTCTCTGCAGACAGTATCAAATCTGCCATCGGATATAGATGATGACATGGTATATCTGGCAGCGCTTATTCACGATATAGGAAAGCCGGATTGCCAGGTTGAGGATGAAAAGGACGGACAGACGATAATGCACTATTACGGTCATCCCCAAAGGAGTATGGAGATTACCAGAGATGAGATAATACCGGGGCTTTTGAATTGTAGTGTTGAGCTGACAGATGCCGAACAACGCAGATTATTATATTATGTTCAGTACCACGATGACAGGGTTAGCCTGCGCATAAAGCATCTGAGAAGGCATCTTAGACTGGGGGCAAGCCTGCAGGAGTTCCAAAATCTTATGAGGCTTCAGGTCGCAGATGCTAAAGCGCATGTTATGAAGCCTATTATAATAGAACGCATAGAGATTTGTGGGCAGTTGGCAGGAGATTATGGGAAAAAACTATATGAAGATATCCTGTCAGGGAAATAGAGGGAGATATCTGTAGATAATCATAATCTGTAAAGAAAGGGCGCAAAATGAGTAAGGTTTTTGTTATTCCCGATGTACATTTAAAGCCGTGGATGTTTGACCAGGCAGCAGAGCTAATTGACAAAGGCTCATATGATGCCATTGTCTGCCTGGGAGATCTGGTCGATGACTGGGATCAGCAGAGCAATATTGAACTCTACAAAAATACATTTCGTACCGCCGCTTCTTTTGCAAAAGAGCATCAGAATATGTTTTTTTGCTACGGGAATCATGATGTCAGTTATATTTGGCAGGCTATGGAAACTGGATATTCTACAATGGCCAGAGAGACGGTAATAGATGGACTGGAGCAGTTAAAAGTGGCGCTTCCGCCTGAAAACACAGCATTTATCCATAGGATCGATAATGTCATTTTCAGCCACGCTGGATTGACTCTTTTCTTCGTGGAAGAATTCTTTCCTGATGTCGATGAAGATATAGATTCGTTGATATGGAAAATTAATCTTTGCGGCAAAGAGAAAATGTGGACAGATGTATCTCCGATATGGGCGAGACCCCAGGACGGATATATGCCGCCATTTGCGACGGATTATATGCAGGTTGTGGGACATACTCCGGTGATCCGACCGGAAGAGAAGGAAACATTTTTATCGCTTGATACTTTTTCGACGTATCCCGATGGAAGACCGGTTGGAGATCAGCGCTTTGTGTGGATAGATACTGTAAAGAAGGAATGGCACTACGTGATAACAGATTAAACATAAGCCTTGCAAAAAACAGGGTAGCATATTTTCGTTAGCAATTTTGCAAATGAAGATATGCTATCCTTTTTTTAGTTTATGGAAAGAAAAATCTCGGTGAATTAGGAGATAACAATAACGGAACAGAGGTCTTTAAAAGGAGATATGTAAATGACAATATGGGATTACTTAACGAAGGGAATGTCACACGATAATATTCGAAAAGATGATGATGGACTGACAACTCTGTATGTCCCTAAACCGGAGTATGAGATGGGTGGGACAGAGCTTAGTATGTGGGATATGGATCTGCCGGGGACTAAAACGTTTTGTAATGAAACGGCGGTCGTTAAATTGTCTGATGATGTAATTGATCGTATGAAAAAGAGTCAGATCCGGCTTCCAAAAGGCGGACTCAAAAAAAAGGATCTTCCGGATTCGAAAAGACCGTATTATATGATACGTGGGAAATCTATAGGACAAGATCAGGTCAAAATGATATTAAAAGAGGAACTGCCATTATTACGAGATCAACAATTCTCTAAAAATCCTTTTGGGAGATTGGATCCGGATACGATTGGAGAATTCCTACCCAAAAAATTTGGTGGTGGATGGCTTTGGGATACGGGAGAAAACGGTGGGAATATGTACAGTGGGATCAAGTATCCTGAATACGATGAGTTTATGCCGGGGTGGATAAAACTGGCATGGAAATATCCTTTTTTAGATATGGTGATAGCGTACACCAATCATGAAGAATTGCCATGCTATCTTTGCCCTGTAGCCGAGTATTATGATAGCTTGTTATGTGTAGACAGGTATAAAAGGGAGGGAAATGAAGAACGAGCATATGAGCGTTTGATGAATGCCAAATATTATAAGGCCGTGATAGATGGTACTTGGGATGACGGTACTTGTAATAATGATAGTCTTGTGGATTATAGTTGGTGGCAGTTTCCGTGCCGGCGTGAATTGATAGGAGAGTGTTCCGATCATTTTAAGATACTTCATGACTATAGATGGTCTTGTGGAAAAGATCGTAAAGAAGATTTTGATGCAGAGTATTTTTGGATAGTGGATGTCCCTCAAATCTATATGGATGTGGTGCTTACACTGCTGATCAAGGATGGAAATATCGATGTCATAACAGGTGATGAGGCGAAGCAAGTCTTTAAAGACTACAATGAGCGATATCATTTTGCTGATCCAAGGAGATATTCATATAGGGCAGAGGAGTTTTTTGAAAAAGCGCGTATTGGTGAAAAGATACTTAAAGAGTGTATGGAGGAGTATGGTATGGATTTTGAGAAAAGCATGAAGAAACTGGTAGAAATGGATTACATTAAACGGGAGTGGATGTAGGAAAAGGTGAAGGAGAATGTCAATGGAATGGAAGGAAGAATATACATTTGACACATTTCGAATTAATGATGGTAACCGGTTTGCAAAGGCAGCGGCGTATACGGTAGCACAGTCTTCGGAAAGGTCATATATTCCGCTGTATATTTTCGGCGGAAGCGGCACCGGTAAGACACATTTGACCTATGCAATAGGTAATTATATTAAAGACCAAGCACCCGGGTGCAGTGTACTGTACCTTGGCGCAGAGGATTATTGTAAAGAGATCAGGAAAAGAATGGGAGAATCTGTACATAAAATAAATGAGTACAGGGCAAATTTTCGTTACGTGGATGTTCTGTTGATAGAGGATGTTAATCTGATCAAAGAAGACATGGGGAACGAGGTGCTTTTTCACATAATAAATGATTTTTTGAATTGGAACAAAAGGATTGTGATCACATCGGATTGTCCTCCAGACAGGCTGGATGTTGATGCCAGGCTTCTTACAAAGATGGAAAGTGGCATCATAGCGGAGATCAATTAGAGCGGATGGGAGGTGCGAATATTGAGCAGAGTAATAAAACCCAAAAACAAGTTTATGAACGAAAATCATTATGACAATTCTGTATATGGTCCATCAAAAAAGGTTCGTATACACCATGAAGGCGAAGATTATCATAAAGCAGCTACGCTGTCGCAGTGGTTGTTTGTCAAATATGATATTAGTTATAAGACATTCAGAAATAAATCTAAAGCCAAACGCGATGAACTGAGGAAGGAGTATGAAGAGGATACCAATCACTGTCTGGACAAATGCGATATGAAGGATGAGTAATTATATGAGCTGGTATTATGATTTTTATAAAATATATAAAACAAAACAAGAGGATGTTACACTATGGAACGGCAGGCAATCTGAAGATCTTCCGGATCATTTACGATTTCTCTGTGAGGAATATGATGACAATGATGAGCACGATGGCTTTGAGGAAATAATGGAGGATATTCTTCCCATTAATATGTATGTAGAAGGAAAGGAATACCAGGGATATTTAGCGACACTTTATCCTGTTGCACACTTTGGAAGGAATGCTTTTGAGGTTGCATATAAATCACCGAGAAAATGCAGGTATCATTTTGTGAGACTTACAAATAGCAAAGCGAAAAAAATGATAAAAAAGGCATTTTACGCTTCAAATTGTTTTCTTAATCGTCCGGACGAATGTCTGGCGGAATATTTAGGTGTAAAAAACAAATACAAGTTGTATCCGGGAAAATTGAGACATATCGTGTTATATCATTATCAATAGTGAAACAATTCTCCAAACATAAACATTGCAAAAACAGGGTAGCATGTTTTCATTAGCAATTTTGCAAATGAAGATATGTTATCCTGTTTTCAGGTTAAGGAACGCAGAAAACAATGCCGGCGAAGTAGGAACTAACGGAACTGAGTTTTGAAAGGAAGATGAATATGGAGTTAGGCTTGGATTTATTTTGTGTATCGGTGGAATGTTCCAACCACTATGTACATGAGCATATGTGGTATGACGAGAATGGCGATTATATTTGTCCCTTGTGCGGTTGTAAAGTACACAACCCAATATATGAAGAGTACGCTCAGCATCGGAACAATGATGAAAAATACTTTGGTGGGCTAAGCGTATATGAAGCAGCAAGGCTTTGGCTGAAACATGGTAAGGATAATGAGCATATTTATGGGTGGACCGAAAAGGAATTAGAGGCTGCCGCTACGGAATTTGGCAAGATGAGAAACGGATTATTCTATGAAATCGGTTTTTTGCCGGGCAGTGATGTGGAGAAAATGGGAAAGCCTGTTGTTAATATGACGGATTGGCAGCTTTATTTGAACCATTTCAAATATGAGCTTTCCGGTATGGCTGACCTTCATCCCTATATGGGGAGGAACAGTCGGATAGAACGAACATCAGCAATTAAGGAACCTTCATTTGAAAATGATGTGATGATCTTTGAAAGCCGGAACATTATCTATAAATGTCCGCTTAAATATATGACTTTGTTTCCATACAGACACTTGAATTATGAAGAAAAATATATTTTAAGTCAGCTTACAGAGTGTCCAGATAATATCGATATGATATTAGCCGCTTCTGCCATGATGTCGTTTGAATATGATATGGCGAATGATATGGGGGAGTGGATGCTGGCAGAAGGAATAGATCCGGAGCTTATTGATTTTTCGGATAACGAGTTTCTTAAACACTTAAAAGAACTGCAGTGTCAAGGGCAGGAAGAACTGAATGACCTGTCTAAAAAGGAAGATCAGAGGCTGCTCGAAGCTGCAATGGAGTATGAGGATTGTATCTATCTGGAGCTTTCAAAGCCGGTCGGCGAAAGCAAACTTGCATATCATATTGGGGATAAAACCGGCGTAATCGCTCCGTCAAAACATGTAGGTACATTTATGAACAACATTATTTATAAAGATGGGGGTGGTGTTGATTTCAGGTTTTATTGTTACGATGATTTGTGCAATCCGGATATATATAGGTGGTCGGAGAATATCCGACAGGCAGTTATAAAAAATCGTACGGGGCGTAAAGCGTTCTTTAATAGCGAGATTATTGATATTGATGAAAAACGTGTAGTTATAAGAGAGTTTTTTAATGAAGAGCTACATCAGCTTTTGACAAAAAAGGAAGTTGATAATAAAACTGAGGAGGCGGAGGGAGAAAGTAAATCTCACTCAAAAAAAATAAAGATCGGTGGCAGGGTAAATATATCGCCTGCGGGAACGTCATTACCGCGGGGAGATGAAGAACTGGATGTCATCGATAAAACGCATTTCTTCTTTGGAATTATAAGTGGCGATGTAGATATTACAATGGACGAAAACAAGATGAAAAAGATATCTTTTTCTCTTTTTAGATCGCCTTACATGGATAAATTTATGGATAATATTTATCCCAATGCAAATATAACAGAAGCTAACGATGGAACCAGGATTATACAGGTGCCGGAGGATACGCATGAGTCACGCCTTCTCATAGTTGATATCTATTTACAAGACAATAATTATAGGCGTTTGATCATTCCAAATGCTTTATTAAAGTATCCAGCTGAAATAAAGGGCTGGCGTGTTTCAGAGTATGATGATTATTATCTTGAGTTTTCGCCTCAGGAGGATGAAAGTGGAAATACGCATTATGAGTATTTCGGACAGGATCATCCCGTGAATATAGAACTTGACCCGGAGGAGATAGAAGCCCTTTTTAAAGATATAAAGTGAAGTTTGCAATTTTGCAAATGACTGTTTGGTAGAATTCCCATAAATCAAGAGTGATGGAGGAAATCATGGGAGATAGCAGAATCGATACTAATAACCGCTATGAGCACGCACCCACATGTCCCGTTGTAAGGAAGTGTGATCTGCATCAGGCGGGAGAAAATGAAAAACGTATCAGGCGTATTCTTCCACATGCTGAGGTTATGATCCACCAGCCGTCTGGCGGGACGCAGGGTCAAAGCAGTGATATGGTCATAGCGGCTGAACACATCAAGGATAGAAGGAAGGTGTTAAATGATATCCTTTCAGCCAATACAGGTAAGGGCTTGAGTGAGATTGAAAAAGATACGGAAAGAGATTTTTGGATGAACGCAGATACTGCAGTAGACTACGGTATAGTAGATCATGTGCTAAGGTAAGGAGGATTAGTTTGAAGGAAACTGATAGAGCTACAAAAGGTGATGATACAAGGTGGTTAAGCACGCTTTTATGGGGACTTTGTATTGTAGCAGGTTGTACGATGCTATCCATTGGAATGTCCGGTTTCAGGTCGGAGAGTGCACATTTGATCTCGGCCACAGGAAGTGCATCAACAGATTTTGAATCGGATTTGATCGTATGGAGAGGCATGTTTTCAGCGCAGGATAAAACCTCGAAGGCGGCATATGCCAAAATAAAAAGTGATGCTGAGAGGATAAAGGACTATCTTTTGAGTAACGGTATCAGTGAGGATGAGATAGTTTTTAATGCAGTCAGCGTATCAAGAAGTACCAGTGATATTTTTGATAAGGATGGGAATTATGTCCGAAGTGTAGAAGATGGGTATAGATTGCAGCAGACGGTAGAGATTGCTTCCGGTGATATTGATGTGGTAGAAACAGTTTCCAGAGATATTACCAGCCTCTTGGCCGAAGGAATAGAACTGGAATCCACGGCGCCGGAATACTACTACACGGATTTGGACGATCTTAAAATCCAGCTGATAGAGCAGGCCACTGCCAATTCCAGAGAACGTATTTCTGCTATGGCTGATGGCTCCGGATCAAAGATAGGAAAGCTTTGCAACTCAAATCTGGGAGTTTTTCAGATCACTGCGATCAACTCAGGCACTGGAAGTTATTCTTGCGATGGTGCATTTGACACAAGCTCAAGGTACAAGACGGCTTCCATAACTGTCAAGCTGGAGTATAAACTAAAATAAACCTGAATTATTCACGGGGGCTTAATTCTACGCTTACAACGCTTTTTATCAAAGCTGTTTATAAGGCTGCCTATAAAGACCATGTTTCGAAGGTTATTGTCACAAAAGATAGCCTTTTGAAAAAAGATCTATTTAAAATTGATAGTGTCGAAACCTATTTACAGGAAGCTTAAGAACGGTAGAGCTTAAAAAGTATAACTTGGATGAAAGATCATTGTAATAACGTAGAGAATACTGAATCTAAAGGAGAAAACTGATGGCAGAGTCAGATTGGTATTATGTGGATGTTATTACCTGTGCCGCGCCTAATCTTTGTAGAAAGCCCGGTAATCGTTATAACGTGGGAGATGGAAACATGCAGACGAAGATGAAGGATAGCGATCTTTTGGCTATTCATGAGAAGAGACTTCGCAGGATACTTGAAGTTGCTCTGTCAAAAAGCTGTGATACGATAATACTTGGAGCTTTTGGATGCGGAGCTTTTCAGAATAATCCCGAAGTAGTTGCTCTCGCAAGTAGAAATGTGATCAAAGACTATCTGCATGCCTTTAAGAATATCGAGTTTGCAGTGTACTGTTCACCGCGTGATGAGCGTAATTTTAAGATATTTGAACGTGATCTGAAGGATTTTATAAATTGACTTCATTGAAAAAATGATTTGGAGGTTTGATATGGCGGAGTCGATGCTCAGAGAAGAAGTGGAAGTTTATTCTGAAAAGTATGATATCCATGGCGTTGTTCGTGATTATGGTATGGTCACGAAATTGTTCTTTACTTATCAGGGAAAAGATATTGTTATGGGGGTTCATAGGAATATCTTAAAAGGCGAGAAATATGAGGATCTTGGAAGAAACATTATAGATTCCTATGTGACAAACCTGGCAACACATGAAGAAGGGAAAAAACTACAGCTCCACTATTGGTATATAGAAGAGCATGAGAGTGATAGTGAGATGTTGCGCATAGGACATGGCATCGTTACAGGGCATAATAAACTTTCTGATGCCATGAATATGCATACCTCTGCTGTGGAGGCTATTCATATTGATGAGGAAGAGGGAGAACTGGTGCTTACAACAAGAAATAGCGTGTATCACTGTCCTTTGGCTTATTGCAGATTCAAGAAACAGGACAAGTACCCTGATATTATACCAGGATATGAGAGACTAAAGGAAAAGTATATTGATAAGATTGAATATCCATCAATAGATCCGGGGAAGGTCCTTTTGGTGCTTGCAAATTTCTGCGATTATTATTTTCATTCGTTGTATTACGTTCCAAATGACTCTAAAGATGGAAAATGTCTAGAGTATTCGGGATGGTCTCATGTCGGCAACTTTCAGGACAGCTATTTGATAAATACAGAAGATTATAAAGTTGATCTTCGCTACTTTCCGCATTATCAGAATATAGAGTTCTATTCGGAGGACACCGATGGGTGTCCGTGGTTTATAGAGAATATTGGAGATGTTGTGATCTATGCCAAAACAAGTGCAGGTACGATAAAGCTTGAACCAGGTGACAGAAAGGAAGTTGCTAAAGAAAATGCAGAGGATGAGAATCCCATTCTACCGGATGGAGATTTATATCCTGCAGGTATTGTAGAATAAGTATAACTATTCAGGTCAGCTCGATGCACGTGCTGCAGAGAGCGTATTCTACATCAGGCTTATGCATAAAGCCCCATTCTTCGCATAGCGAACTATCCATGAATGGGGCTATCGTAATGTGAAGAACCGAAGGTTCTGAACAGTTACGAATGCATATTATATCAATGATCTTGTTGTACAAGATGATAAATTTTATATATCCTGTGATAAGATGGTCATCACCTATGATCTCAAGACAAAAAACATGACATATTTAACCTGCATCTCTAAAGAAGATGAAGCGGATTTATTGGGAAACGAAAAGAGGTTCCAGTGTGAAAGATATGATATTTCATCCGGGAGTTGCTTTTGCTTCCGCGTATTATGTAGTGAGAACGATTTCGCCTACTCTATTTTTGTGCTGAATAAAGGTGACGATCAGGAGAAATTAGTTGGCGAAATCTTTCAAGGGAGACTTTAGCAAGAGCATTCTTGCCAAGTATCGCCGTAAAGACCGGATCTATGGTAAGCTCATT
Source organism: Lachnospiraceae bacterium C10 (assembly GCA_900100095.1). Classification (GTDB taxonomy): domain Bacteria; phylum Bacillota; class Clostridia; order Lachnospirales; family Lachnospiraceae; genus Weimeria. The sequence continues at coordinate 95,073 of FMTN01000009.1, read as the reverse complement.
AGCACAATCGTCCTCGAAGTATGCTGCCATAGTCTGATATATTACCTGTAGCAGATTTTCAGGATCGATATGAATCCGAAAGAGTGCATCATCATTAGTTTTGAACAAGTGATATACGAGCTTTACAAGACCTATTTTCTCTGCAAATTCCTTTATCAGAAGGAGCCCGGCATCAGATGACAGATCGCCACCGAATTATTCGGTGAATAATACAGGATAAGGAATAATGACAATGACAACAATCCATGATTTTATTAAAGTTTTGAATGATTTGATTTGTGAAATATTTCCGAATACGGAGATTATAGGAATAAGCGGTAGCGATTATATTAAAGACTGTATTTTTGAGTTGCGCGAAGACAATAAAAGACTTCAGTATTCCCCGTATTCTCTATTTAACATGTCTGAGAATTACGAAGAAACAATAGAAGCTTTTTTATTACAATGGGAAAACTATAGAACTAAAAACAACAATGTGATGTGAAAAAGGAAAAAGCAAGGATGAGTTTATCTGTGTTTTTGAAAGATTTCTACCTATCGAAGAGGATATACTGGACGGAAAAGCTGACGAATTGGTATATGCGATCTACACAGTTTTAAACCTGAATGAGTTTGATGATAAAGAATTGGCGGCTGCAGGAGCAGGAAAAGGAAAACTATCTATAGACCTTGGGACCTTTGGAGACGTGCTGGATAGTGCTACGGGCGGATCTGCGGGCGTTGCCGCTTTTTTCTTAAAGAAAGAATATAACGAGCGTGTGGGGAATTATCTCAAGTGGGAATGGGATGATCTTACCCAGGAAGTTGGAATGGCATGGAATGATTTTAAACAGGAGGTCTTAAGTTGGTGGTAAAGATTAAAAGGGTATTAAATATTATTATAGTCTGCTCGCTTATGGCGGGACTTTTGGTAGGATGCGCAAATGATACTTCGAAGTCTGTAGAAAACGAAGTTTCTTTTGCTGAGGAAGAGACTGAGTGGAAGAACACGTATGAGCAGTATCAGGACCTTTGTAAGGAAGCAGAAAAGATAGATGGGCTTTCTATTGGAATCACCAGCGATACTGCAAAAGAGTTTGCGGAAGAGAAAATACTAGGAGCTTATGCTGAAAACACGGTATTAACGGCTGAGATAAAGCAATTGATGATAAACAGTTTCAGCGAAAAGGATGCAGTCCATATGGAAACCGGTGGTGACAAGGCAGGAGAGAAGATAGATGATTTTTTGGATGATGTTGTTGTAAAGGTGGCTTTTAGCAATTTTGAAGGTGGAGCAGTAACGGATATACTCTCTGATGGAGTCAAAAGCTATATCAGCACTGCAAGAAGCGGATCTAGTGAAGAGGCACTCGAAGCGGCAAAAGAATCTGTTAAAGAGGGGGTTACTTGTAAAGTAAAATCCGCTGTTTTAGGAAACGTAGGAGATATTCTTGACGAAACGTCAAAGGGGTTGGGTGATCTTGTAAAATCTTTTGATGGTGCTTCATCTATAGGAGAATATCTTGAAAACGTGGCGGATGCTAAGAGTGATGGAGCAGTTGGAAAAGCAAAGGGACTCATCGAGTCTGCGAAGGATGTGGCAGATACACTGAATGATAGTGGATATGAGGGAGAGCCGGGAGCTCTTATCAACGGCTACTACAAAACGGCCAAAAAGGCGTCAGAAGAAGTTAATGAAATTCTTTCTAATGAGAAAACCACAGGAAACGATCTGGCCAGACTCTTATATAAGTATTATCAGTTTGGATCAGTTCTAAACGGACTGAAAGATATGGGTGTAGAATCTGGATATGAATGGGAAGAAAACTATGAGACGGCAAATGAGCTATACAAGAGGTATCTTTACAATGAAAAGGTGATAAGTCTTTTAGAAGTAGATGGAGACTTTTCGACAAGCGGAAATGTTAAGACTATATCAGTAGATAAAGGCTATCTGGACAGTGCGAAGTTGGTGCCGCTTGAACAAAAAAACAATGGTGAAAAAGAGGCATACCAAAAGGAGCTTGAAAGTGATATTGGCTGGATGAAAGAGGCTATAGGTGCGCTTTCATCGGATGTAGAGGAAGTGAAAAGTGAATTGGCTCCAATGCAGGAGTACAGGAATCAGGTTGATGAGATAAAAAACAAAAGTCAAGGGATACTTGATTATGAGGCAAAAGAGTTTGAGGCAACGCTAAACGAAGACGGGATAGAAGGGCAGAAGGAAATAAACTCCTTTAACTCGAAAGTGGCATCTGTGACAGAAATAGTTCCGGTTTTTGGCTCAGGACTTTCAGCTTTTTTTGAGAATGTTGCCGCTTCAAGTGACAGATACTATGAACACGTGGTAAAGACAGCAGAACTGATAGGTAATTCTTTTGAACCTATTTCGCTAAACGTAAAGGAAAAAGTTGAGGATTATCATGACGAAATCAGATTTTATGAAGATCTGACTGAGGAAAAGGACAATCTTCAGGATGAAATCAACAACCTTTATCTTTTAAGAGACATTTTAAGAATAAAGGACATAGATGTGTCAGAGTCAAAAGAGGCGGCATATAAGAGCCTTTTGATACTTGGATATGCTTATGATGTAACGGAAAGTTTTTATGAATCTATCAATCCAGACAGTAGCGGCGATATGGAGGAACTTGCAGATGAAATAGATGAGATTATGGTTAAGGATGATATGGGACAACTGGATGGGCAAGTTAAGACAGAGGAGGCTGCAAAGTATCTCATACCAATATACGATGCCGGATTAGAGGGTATGAGGTTAATGGATGATATTTCGGTGGACTCGGATGATATCAAGTTTCCCTTTATGATGGCAAGTACTGGATCGGGGCTCTTTGACAACACAAGGGTGCACTATACCCTATTCTGCGGAGAACCGATACATATTCATGATGATAAGAGAATAATAGATATTTTTATTTCCGGGGAAAAGGTGATCTCAGTAAATGGGAACTATATTTACAGAAATGCGATACTAAATAATTCGGGGAGTGGAAGCGATTTAGCAGAGTTTGGCCAGTGGACTAGGAGGATGTGCCTAGAGGAGGAAGATAGCCGAGAGTTTGCCCTTAAGCAAGATGTTCTACGGGATCTTGTGTCATTCCAGTCGGAAAACGAGGGGAAGCTGACAGAGGAATGTATTGAAAAAGATGAAACAGAGTATGACGAGGAAGATGAGTAGGGAAATCTATGGATTATCTATATGATTTTAAGGACAGGCAGCGGCTGCAGGAGTTTTTTGATATTTGCAATACGTATTAGGATAGGGGGTAATTTTTATAATATGACTATTAAGGTGTATGTATAGTGTATGTAGAGAAAGGACCGAAGCTCTCAAACCTCCTTTCTATGCGGGTTTGTGGGATGCAACCGATGTTCGAATACGGTCGACTTATCGAAATTATCGAAATGATTCATTGAAATAGTGGTAATACAATTTTATATGTGAGATAATATATGATCATCCGTTCCGGGAGGAGTGCCGTTTTACGGCATTGTCCACGACTCTTTTTTCTATTGCGTAGGCGAAGTGGAGATGTGTTGGGCAGCGGGTGTTTTTTGTGTTATTATGAACGAACGAAAGAAAGGGATATATGATATGATTGGACAACGCTCCTTAATGAGTGTCTTAGAACCGGCATGGATGTCGATACATATGTTGAAGAAAACAGCAAGGATGGAATTCCCTTCCGAGAATGTGTTATGGTTGAGGAAAGAGCAGCGTGTTCAACCAAGTGGATCTTGGAACAATAAAATGTCTCTTCGAGCTGAGGGCAGGGTATATATTTAGTGGAGGTTGTAAAAATGGCAGAAATAGTGAATGAAAGCGAGTTTAATGAGCTATTTAAGCAGACGGATCTTTTGATTGAAAATTCAAGGAATGTTATCGGCGCTGTTGCAAATATGATGACGATTTATGCGAATTTTCAAATTGGAAAGTATATTGTTGAAGAGGAACAAAGAGGAGCGGAACGCGCAGAGTATGGAGCGCGGGTTCTAGACTCCTTATCTTTGCATTTGACGGAAAAATATGGAAGAGGATTTTCAAGGACGAATGTGGCCAGTATGAGGAAATTCTATCTTGAATATAGGGATAGAGAGGACGGCATTGTGCAATCGGGAATCGCACAATTGCCGGATCTCCAGAAGAATAAGATTGTGCAATCAGAAATCGCACAATTAAGCCTAAGTAAGGAATGGCCGTTTAAACTCAGCTGGACTCATTATCAAGTTCTGATGCGCATAGAGAACCAAGAGGAGCGGTGCTTTTATGAAAAAGAGGCATATGAATCACATTGGAATGTTAAGACGCTAAAAAGGCAGTATCATTCAAGTCTTTATGAGAGACTTGCATTAAGCCGCGACAAGGAAGATGTGATGAAAATGGCAAATGAAGGAGCGATACCATATAAACCTTCAGATATCCTGAGAACGCCGTACGTATTGGAATTCACTGGCTTGGAGGATAAGCCGTCATATCATGAAAGCGATTTGGAAAATGCGCTTATAGATAAGATGCAAAGCTTTATGTTGGAAATGGGAAAAGGTTTTCTTTTTGAAAAGCGCCAGCGACGTTTTGTATTTAATGAAAAAAACTATTATTTGGATCTTGTTCTATATAACCGATATCTCCACTGCTATGTGCTGATAGATTTGAAGGTGGATGAACTTACACACATGGATCTTGGCCAAATGCAAATGTATGTAAACTATTATGACAGGTATGAAAAAACGGAAGATGAAAAGCCTACGGTAGGTATACTCCTGTGCAAGGAGGCAGATAAGGAGCTTGTTGAACTGACATTGCCGAAAGACAGTAATATTTACGCACAAGAGTATAGCCTTTATCTGCCGGATAAGAAACTCCTTCAGCAAAAACTAAGGGAATGGATATCACAGGAAGAATGATACAATAATCGAAAAAACTGATTATTCCAGAAGATTGGTATGCGTTTGCTGTCTCCTTGTGTGGAAAAAGGTGGGCTCTCGCAACATAGTATCCACATTTCGCTTTACTGTATAGAGTTCTTTCTCAGCATCCAGGGCAGAGTGGTAGCGTCCGCGGAGTTGCTTTTGCTCGGCAATAAGGTCGGAGCGGACGGCCTTAATCATGCCGATATTCGGGAATTTTCCAGGCTCTGATTTAAAATAGGCAAGAGAGGGCAGCGTGCCGTCATTAGCATGATTCTTCAGATATTTACGCGCAGCTTCATAAAGGATGATTTCGGACTCATGTTCAGAGCGGAATCATCCTTTATTTTTTACTTTCAGGAAGGCCTGATAGGTTTCCTTGTTTGCAAGTGTGACATCTGTATGTAGGGCAGAGTAAGCTTTTTCAAAATCATCCCAGGTCCAAATCCATGTTTTTCTACATACATAATAGTATCCGCCATCTGTTTAAGATTTGTGATCTTAGCCTTGCGGTCATAGGCACGATTAACAGAGGATATGGCTAGAGAGGGGCGATGGAGCGCTGGTGCAACTTCTTTTGGATATAAGCTTGAGTCTAAGACAGGAAAGCTGATTGTGGTGCCTGAGGAAGCGGAGATTGTAAAATTGATCTTTGAAAAGTTTACAAAGGAAGATTTGTCTGCGGATGAAATTGCGGAGTACCTTAACAGCCATAGCTATAAGAAGAAAAAAGCAAGAAGTCGAGAAGTTAACTACTTTCAAAGACGATTGATCCTTAATATAATTGATAATCCGGCATATATTGGGAAAATTGTATGCGGCAGGAGTACTACAGAAAAGAAAAAGGGACTGGCTGGAACTGTAAGCCGTCATACAAAGAAGGATACGGATCAATACAAGGACACTTTTTATTACCGTTGCCTGAGACGTGGATATCTGGAGGATGGAAATAAATGTGATTTCAAGGTTAATCAGGATGTATTTAATAAGGAAGTAGAAACAGCCATAATAATACATTTGCAATATTGCAAATAAAGCAGGCGTATTATACGTGATGTACATGAAAACAAAAGTACTGGAAAAAGGAAAGCAGAATAAGAGGTGCGACATGAATAATACGTTTGAGAATTATGTAGTTGCAAAGAACAATCAATTTGCTTGGGCAGCAGCAAAGTTTGTAGCGGAATCTCCTGGGAGCATGTGTAATCCATTATTTTTATATGGAATTCAGGAAAGCGGGAAAGCACATCTTTTGCATGCTATAGAAGAACGGCTGCGAAGTGCAAATCCCAATTGGAAAATAAAATACGTTCACGCTAATGAGTTTTGTGATGAGATAAAGGCATTATACAGCGGTGAAAGGGATCCTGCAAGAACAGAAACTACTTTTTTTAAGCGCTACTACCTGCTGGATGTATTTATTATCGAAGATTTTCACTTGATAGAAGCCGACAAAAGAGCATATGAAGTTTTATATCATATCATGAGTACGCTAAGGAATAATAATAAGCAGATAGTGCTTTCGTCAATAAACAGGCCTAAAGATACTGACAATATGCATCATAGGATGATAAGGGCGTTTGAAGTTCCTTCCATAACCGAGCCTAAAGATACTGACAATATGCATCATAGGATGATGTCATTGATAGATCGGGGTTTGACTGCGGAACTTACCGGACCGGATTATGAGGTAAGGGAGGCCATACGCAGAAAAAAAGAGCAGGAAAATGGTGTGAAGGAAGAAGATGCTATAAGGCATACGGAACTCTATCATATTACGGCGGTTGGCAAACAAGAATGGAGTGGCCTCTTTGAGGAACTTGTCCGCTTGCATGAAAAAAAGAGTTTATCATGGTGGGATCTTATTTCAAGGATCGATCTGAGAAATAAACATGTCGCTGCGGATGATCATATCAAATGGCTATGGCCAGAAATAGGTGTTTATGATATTCGAAAAGAAAACGAGCGATGGATCCTTGATCTAGGTATGCGGTTTCCAAAGATAGCCCTGGATGACATAAGCAGTATGGACAGATTTTTTGTAAAAGATGGAGCTGCTTTTTTAGGGACCTTTGCAGATGAAATCTTGACGATAGAGGAAATAGAGGATCATGTTTATCTCAAAGACGGTGAGTTGGAATGTGGAAAGCAACTTCGAAGGGATGTAGCGTTTGAATACAAAACGAAAGATGAATTGATCATTGATGTTGGTCTGTATCCAATGAGGATAGTTCTGTGGGATATGTTGCTCGTTAGGGAAAATGAGGATAGTACTTTTGAAGAGCAGGCTGAAAAACAGCCTCGGAGTGACGAGGAAGGTAACGGAACAGTCACTGAAGATGCTTATGAAAAACTTCAGAAGATGGTCGGACTTACAGAGGTAAAAAATCTTGTTGATCAGATAATAAGTGCATACAGTATCAGGGCACTTAGAAAAAAAGCAGGTATAAACGATGATAAGGCTTCACTGCATATGGTTTTTACTGGTAATCCGGGAAGTGCGAAAACGACGGTCGCCAGATTGCTTGCGGGGATACTAAAGGCTCGTGGAATACTGAATACCGGAGTGTATGTTGAGTGTGGCAGGGCAGATCTTGTCGCAAGATATGTAGGCTGGACAGCAAAGACTGTAAAGGAAAAGTTTGAAAAGGCACGAGGAGGAGTGTTGTTTATCGATGAAGCATATTCTCTGGTGGATGGCAGTGCATCTTATGGGGATGAGGCTATAAACACGATAGTTCAGGAGATGGAGAATAACCGTGATGATGTGATAGTGATCTTTGCGGGATATCCGGAAAAGATGAAGGATTTCATAGAAAGGAATGAGGGACTTAAAAGCAGGATCGCGTTTCATCTAGATTTCCCTGATTATAAAACAGATGAGCTTATGAGAATACTAAAACTTATGTCAGAGGAAAGGGGGTACAAACTGGATCCAACGGCGGAAAAACGCTGTAGGGAAATATTTGATGATGCCTGTCATAATACAGATTTCGGCAACGGAAGATTCGTAAGAAATATCTTTGAGCAGGCGACGCTAATGCAGGCACAAAGGCTTTACGCGGGGATAGAGGAGAAAGAGCCGGATGTAGAATCGTTGCAGTTACTTAAAGCAGAGGATTTTGACAAGATCAATTCAGCGCTATTGTATTGCAATGTCAGTAAGAAAGTGGTCGGCTTTTAATTGAAAGCAGAAAGCATGGAGATGATTGATTACTATACTAAGAACTTTTTTGAGGGTAAAGTCCTTTATATGAGAAGGGGTGTAATCCCTGTCGAAAAAATGTATCAGATGCAGATCTGGACGTTAGATGGGGAAATACAAAAATACTGATTATTCATACTATACTGAGCCGCTTAAACAGTATATAAAGCGGAAGAATCGATGGAAGGATGTATTAAAAACGGAGAGATTTGATAAGGTCATCCTGGTGAGCTTTTGGATATTTATAGTGAGATGCTTGATGAAGAGGGATACAGCATAAGGGAGGATGCCAGAGAAAAGATACGCGATTATCTGCGGGAACAGAGAAGATGGCTGGAAAATCAGTTTGGAAATGCCAGAGAGTGCAGGAGGTTCTGTGATGCTACGGTAAAGGCGATAGCTATGAGAAATCTGGATTATCATGGTGATGAGGATGGCATGGATATCGTCACTCCATGTGATATCGACAAGGCGGTCGGTATAGCAGGCAATAAAGAGGATAGTGAAAGGCAGATTTGTTATGGATTTAACACAGGGGGAGTTGCGGACAGTGCTTTCATGTTATAATTCTAAGCAGTGCATGTCGACGTATTGGCGTGCACTGCATAACACAGGAAGGGTGAAGAAAATGCGATATTTCAGGATTGTTTCTACAGTTTCAAAGGAATTTGAAGATATCATTGAAGATATGACCAAAACTCATAACGAGATAAAAGACAGCGACTGTTGGCTGGGTGTTTTCAGCAGGTTGAATCTGAAAAACAAAAAGATGAGTGATAAGTTCTTATGGTATCCTTCATGGCTGGAGCCTGCCATATATGATGTTAGACAGGAGAGTGGCAGATGGCTGCTTGATATAGGAAGCACGTTGGCCGGTAACGATAAAAATTTCCGTGGGAATGCAGAGTTTATAGGCACTTTTTGTGATGACATTCTTTCGATCAGTGAGACTGAAAAGTTTGTTTTAGAATTACATGGTGAAACAAAATGCGGTAATACTATAGCGGAAGATATCGATTTTGAATACGAAAAAGGGAAAGTACTTACCATTGAGAATAAGCATAGGTTGGAATTGCGGCAGATCACAAAGCCTTTTGAGATGGAGCTTACATTAGTTCCGGAAGAGTCTGTCAAAACTGACATGGAAAAAAGACTTGAAAAAACCAGGGCGTATTATTCTAAGTGGAAGCGCGAGGAAGAATACCTTCCGATGCTGTTTATGGATTGGCTAAGGGCACTGGCTACGCCTATAGATGTATTTGAAGATGAGGTGACTGGGGAATACCTTTCAGAACTTTCAGCACCGGAGTCAGATGAAGAATTTGTTGAGTTTGAGCCACTGGGGATACAGGGCTACAAGAATACCGTTATGGGACCTTTTATGGATATAGAGTGCTGGGATGGAGAGCAGATACGCATCAGCGCACTCAGTCTCACAGAGCCGATTATTGACCGTATATTAAATGACATTGAGGACAATAATCATATGATAGTATGTAACAAGAAGTACATCGCATATTAGAATAAAAGGTGACAGTTATGAAAAAAAAACATACGGATAATACTAAAGCCGGTAATATTGACACGAAAAAGACTAAAGCCGGTAATGTAGATACTACCAATTTGTTTTTTATTGTTCTTGCTCTAAAGAATTATAGCAGCGAGTCAAAGCCGCTTAGCTATAGGGAAATCGCAGAAATAATAAATGATTTCTATAAAATGGATTCGGCTACTATTACATATTCGACGGTACGAAGAATAATGATGGAATTTTTGGTAGAGCAGGGAAACTTGCTTAAAATTCCAGATGATAATTCCGGATCTGAATATGATGACGAGGATAATAATAAATATTATATAATAGATGATGAATCCAAATCGGAATATAATAACAAGCATAATCTTAATTTTAATATAAAAAGTATAAAGGTTGGCAGGACACAAAAGTTTTATTATTCGTCAAATTTTACGGCAAGTGAACTGCGCTTTATTGCAGATACTTTGTGGAGTGCTTACAGATTTGACCCTGAAGGGATACAGCGGTTACTTCATAAAGTATCCGGACTGACACCTCGAGATAAGGATCTTTATAATCTGTGTCATAACCCAGAAAATATGATGGGGGATATGACGTTTTTTGAACACATCGAAATACTATGTGAATTGATAAAGGAAGAAAAGTACGCAAGTATAATATATGAAAAATATGATAACGATCTAAATGAAGTAGACCAGCAACCGAAAATTTTTCTTCCGATAGAGATGCTTATGCTGGATGGCCACTATTATTGCCGAGCTGCATCTGAAGATGGGATATCATTGCTGCGTATAGACAAGATCGGATTTGTAGACGAGGAAGAAACTGAAAAGATACCGGAAAGCGTTCAGAAAGAAATTCAAAATACAGCAGCTAAACTTGGCAAGGATTCTGTTTCAAAATATGAATACCAGATAACCCATAATGTTGCAAAGGAAGGAGGGGTTCGAAAAATAGAGTTGTTGGTTCGTATCACGAAGGACAGTGAGATAATGGATGGCATTGTTGATGCCTTTGGATCAGATCTGTTTGTGAAATCTTGCGATAAAAAATCTGTGATTGAAAAACTGGGACGTTTGCCTGAACCGCTGGATAATGATGAGAGATGGGCCAGTATACGGGTCAATAATACGCAGGAAGGAGTCGTAGATTTTGTAGCAAGGCACTGCGACGAAGTGGCGATCATTTCGCCTCCACCGGTAAGAAAGACGCTTGAGAGAAAGCTTAGGGCAGCGGTGAATTTACTAGCAAGACCATAAAGTAATTGACATAATAATAGCGTATTTTTATTATATATATATAGTTTTTTTGTTTCCTTGAAATGTAGACCGAAGGCATTTTTTCAAAAGGGAAATAGAATATTTATGATAATATCATTAAATGAGAAGGGAGATTGTTATGAATAAGGAAGAGTTTTTTTGTAGTCCAAATGCTCTTGAAATAATTGATGATAGTTTTGAGGGATTAGAATGGGGGCGTTTAAAAGTATATGTAAAAAGAAAAGATATAATACTAGAAAAGCATGATGATCAGGAGTGGTATGCGATTAGTTTTGGCGAACTTAGTAAAATTAATCGTAATAACATAATTATTTTTAATTCGGACGACGATGGAGCATATTATGTTAGTCAACAGTTTATAGGGGCATTTTGTTTTAAGCTGCAAGATAAAGAAGTTTTGAAAAGAATAGAAGATAAGGAAGCGTTAAAGATAGTCTATTATAGCGCATTAAGAACGAAAAACAAACGTGGATTTTATCACATAAGCCAAAATTTGAAGTACGGGTATCGTATACAGGGGTCAAATGATTTGGCCAAGTATCGGGTAATGACTAAAGCATACTTGATTTTATCCGATGATGAGGTTGAAGAAACAAGCGATATACTAGAAGGGGTTATGTTTGTAGAAGATGTAATGCAGTATTCTCAAATTATAGACCCAGTTATGCTTGATGAGGTGGATTATGCGACGGCCATTCTTGCACAAAAGTATGATGAAGCTCGTCGGCGTGAAAGAAGTGAAGCTATGGAGGCATTTAATTATATTAATATTAGTGATGATAATTTGTTGGGTGATATTTTACAGGGGGTGTGAATATTTCTGACTCCCCATTTTGTCCCGGTTCAGCTCATATGAGTTGTCCATGGATTGCTCACTTGGCTGTCTGTTGATTTTTGTCTTTTGCCGGGGCTTTCGCCCCGGCGATTAAGATTTACTTTTAATGAATAACGCTAACGAAATCAGCTACGGTATCACAGGAATCAGATGGAAAGTATTATATTTCCATTCTTTTTGAGTTTGTGAATGCTATAAATCCTTATGTAGTCGATAAGACCAATGCTATTGGGTTAGACTATGCTTCTGACGGTCTGTATGTAGATAATAATGGTAACGTAGGTACCAACCATAAATACTATCGTGAAAGCCATGGTAAACTTGCTAAAGCACAGCGTAAGCTATCACGTAGGCAAGGCTCAAAAAAACATGAAGCCAAATCCAATAATTATATAAAGCAACTCCGTAAGGTAAACAGAATCCATAGACATATCGCTAATCAGCGTTTAGATAACTTGCATAAGATATCTACTGAGATAGCCAATCGGTATGATGTTGTATGTGTGGAATCCCTTGACATGAAATCTATGTCTAATAAAGGATTTGGTAATGGCAAAGCTACTCTTGATAATGGATACGGAATGTTCTTATCTATGCTTGAATACAAGTTATCTGAAAGAAACCTGCTAACAAAAGTCAAGTGCTTTTGAGCAGGTTTTTATAAATATCTTAATACTTCATTTTTGTGTACACTAAAAAGGCTGGCCTTATTATCCAGCCGGAGTGCCCGATATAAGTTTTTTATTGCTGGTAAACTTCCATTACCCTCGAACTGATAATAGTATTTGTCCCAGCCGCACTTATTACCATTCAGTTTAGTTGGTTACGCGGGAGCTGATCCCTACCTGCTTAATCGAATGCTTATAATAAGGGGTTGGTTGACGGTTTATTTAACGGATGCCATGATCCCAATAAGCCCACGTCAGACCAATTACTCCCCTTATTATAATAAAATAAGTGCAGATGTCAGAGTTAATTACTCTCTAACAACTACACTTTTATGGTACTAAATAAGTATCTTATCAAGGTAGATAAGTGGTTTCCGTCATCACAGATATGTCATTGCTGTGGTACGTTGCATCCTGAAATGAAAGACTTAGCCATCCGAAAAATGATATGTGATTGCGGTCTTACGATAAGCCGTGACCAGAATGCCGCTATCAATATCTTAAACGAAGGATTACGACTACTGATCGAAGAAGCTTAAAATCAAATATTACAGTAGGGATGGAATAGCCCGAACTCACACGCCTGTGGACATTGTGTAAGACATTGAGTTGCGTATCATCGTAGCCAACGCAGTAGTGGTTGAAGCAGGAAGCTCCGACTTCTATAAGTCGGAGTAGTTCACTAGAATACAATACGTCGCAGAACGCTTTCATTCATGGTATAAGGTACAGCGGCAAGCTTGGCCGGTGTCTTTAGTACATCCTGAATGGAGGATTCGAGAATGTCCGTGGCAATGGTTTCCATGCCGCAGGTCGCGCGGTAGTAGGCAAGAAAATCATCGGTATCCTTAAATCCGGCAAGGGAGAGGATGTGATTTCGATCCTCTTTGGATGCCTCATCCAGGTATCCTTTCATAAAATAGCCGCAGGCCTTGCCATGTGGCATGTTAGCCTTCAGGGTCAGAGCATAGCTTAGACCGTGTGGAACAGTGGTTCCGGTGTGGGCAATGGCCATGCCCCCACACATGGAAGCATTCAGCATGGTAAAGAAATCCTCTTCGGTTGCCTGGCGCTGTCTAAGAACGATATCCTTGTTTTTCCTCCAGAGAGAAAGACCCTGGTCGATGATTGCCCTTACATAAAGGGTGGAGGCAGTATTGATGTAGCTTTCCACAAGGTGAGCGAAGGTATCCATCGTGGTGTTGGCAAGAATGGAAGGACTTGCCATCTGAAGGTATCGTCCGTCAAGGAAGGCCAGGTCTGCAAAAATCCGGTGAGGGATGGAACTTTTATGGCTGGTGGCCTTTCTGGTAAGAACAGACACCGCTGTCACCTCCGAACCGGTACCGCAGGTGGTTGGAATGAGTGCAAGAGGAAGACGACCGCTGTCCTTTTCCTTATCTTCCATATAAGAGGCATCCTCCGCCGGATGCTGCATCATAAGAGCAATGGCCTTCGCCGCATCCATAGGAGAGCCGCCTCCGATGCCGATGACAAAGTCAGCCTGTTCGCTAAGACCGAAGTCTCTGGCCTTCATTACCGTGTCGGTGGATGGATTTTCCTCCACCTGATCAAACAGGCACCAGGTAACACCCTTTTCTTCCAGGGCCTGTACGGTGTCCTGAAGGGAACCGTTACGTTTTGCAGAGGATGCACCGGTTACGATGAGAGCTCTTTTTCCAAGGCGGGCAAGCGCATCGGCGTGACGGGTGATGCAGTATGGCTCACTATATACATGTACAGGCATGTAAAAAAACATAATAGACCTCCAAATAAGCGCGAATACAGTTTGTTACATGATTCTTTCATCATAGCAACCAGTGCAGTGGAATGCAATCCATTGTGCAGGCGGAAAGCCTCCAATTGTGACATAAAATGATGGTTTGTTACAAATGACTTGCAAATGTTACGAAATTATGTCATAATAACATTCGTCGAGAAAAGAAATGTTAACAAACGGAGGATTTATGTTACAGAAGCGTCTTACAGTTTTAAGTGCAGTATTGCTCATGACATTCGGAGCAGCAGTACCGGCTATGCAACAGAATACAGTGATTGCATCAGCTGCACAGACCAGTGAGATGACAGAAGAGGCATCAGACGCAGATGAAATGGATCCGGAGGGATTTGTTGATGATGAGAATACACCACAGACCGTTGAGGCGGATGTGGATGACGGTGAAGACGAAGAGGATGCTATCCTTGCCGTAGAGAAGGAAGAGAAGGAGAAGGCAGCGAAAAGGCTCGCTGAGAAGAAGGCGAAGAAAGCCAGAGAGGCAAGAGAGAAAAAGCTTGCTGCCCAGAAGGCAAAGGAAGCCAGGGAAGCTGCCAGAATCAAGAAGGCTACCAATATCAATGCCAAGCACCTTTCCAAGGAGTATAAGAAGAAGATCGCCAAGGCAAGAAAGAAGAGCATTCGTGTTACAAAGCGCAACTACAGAAGCCGTATCAAGGCAGAAGAGAACGCTTTAATCGATCTTTCCTTTGAAGAGCTTCGTGATCATGCACAGGTTCACTTCACCAGAAAGTCTTTCGACCTTATGTGCCGCGTGGTTCGTCAGGAGGCAGGTCCTGTCAGCTATTATACCCAGGAGATGGTGGCAGAGGTTATCGTACACCGTGCCATGAAGCTTGGCGGTGAGGATTCCATTTATAAGGCACTGACAGCCAAGGGACAGTTCTCCTGCATCAACAGCAGTGTTTTATACAGAAACAACATTGATGGACAGATCGTGAATGCATGTAAGGATGCTCTGCTCAACAGCAGCCATCCGAAGTCACTGATGTACTTCCGTGCCAACTACTACTTCAACTGGTGCAAGCCGTATAAAAAGTCAGAGGGAACCTACTTTTCTCTTGCATAAGAGATCGTTTGAACGGGCAGTGAAAGCAAATTTGTTTTCACTGCCTGTTTTGCTGTACTTTGCTGTGTTAAAATGAAAAAAGACGGGAGGTGGAATGAATGCATTATTTACGGAAAAAACAAATGATTCTGCCATTGATGGTATTAATCCTGGGAATTGCTGCGACAGTTTTTTTAGGATATGAGAGCTACCGTTATCAGGCCAAGACCTTGCGGCATGATGCCTATGCCGAGTGTAAAGCGAAGGTCGGCAGGCTGGAAAATGAGATGAATTCCTATCTTCAGGCAGCGGATGCTTTAGAGCTTGTGGTAGAGGATCGCATGGGGATACCGAGAGATTTTCATACTATAGGAGAACGCCTCCGGGAGGAGAATCCGGCAATTACCTCCATTCAGCTTGCACCGGACGGGGTGGTGTCCTACATTTACCCGATTAAGGGCCACGTGAGTGATATGGTGGATCTGTTCAAGGACAATGACTGGAAGAAAATAGCTGAATATACAAGAGATACCGGTGAGACAACGTTTGAGGGTCCTGTGGAACTGAGGCAGGGAGGGACTGGCATCATCATCCGTAACCCCATCTATCTGGATCAAAAGGGCAGGGCGGAATTCGAAACAAAACATAACTTTTGGGGCTTTGCCATTGTGACCGTGGATGTCCCTCTGGTGTTTCATGACGCTTTATCCAGCTTAAAGGACATGGGATACGATTATTATCTTGAGAAGAACGATCCGAAGACAGACCAGATGAAGATGGTTCTTTCCACGAGAGGCATCGGACTGGAGGAGGATGCCGTCTCAAGCGGTTTTCAGATTGGAGGATGTGCATTTCGCCTCTATATAAGACCAGAGCATGGCTGGGGACAGAAGGTGAATATCCGGGCGGTTGTGATTCTGTCGGTGGTGCTTTCACTGCTCCTTAGCATTCTGTGCGCACTGCTTTTGATTCTTAAAGATGTAGCGGTTCGTTTCCGCAATTTATCCTTTACCGATGCACTGACCGGCCTGGACAACCGCAGAGGACTGTTAGAGGAGCTGGAGCGCTGCCAGCGTAGCGATGCGAAGTATGGCATTTTGTTTTTGGATCTGAATCACTTCAAGGAGATCAATGATACCTACGGTCATGATGCAGGAGATGCGGTTCTGTTGGAAGCCTCCAGGCGTATAGCCGACGCTGTGGCTCCGGATCGGGCCTATCGACTGGGGGGAGATGAGTTTGCCATATTGGTCAAGGGTGACTACACCGAAGGCGTATATGAGCGCAAAATGGCGCGTATTCGAAGTAATATGAAAAAGAGCTATACGCTCTCCACCGATCAGGGAAATGTTAGGATGCAGTTTTCCACCAGCATCGGATATGCCAGATACCCGGCGGATGGAGCGGATGCAGACACCGTTATGGATGTGGCAGACGGCCGGATGTATGAGAACAAGATAGAGATTCACGAGAGAGAAGCAAAGGAAAAAGCAGAAGAATAAAAAGGGGCCGAAAAGGCCCCTTTTTACGATACATGATATTTTTGCCGGTACTGCCGCGGGGTGAGATGGTAGGTTTCCATAAACACCCGGTTGAAGGTGACGGAACTGCGAAACCCGCAGGCCTCCGGAACATTTTTAATAGGCTCATCACTGTCTGCAAGAAGTGCCGTGGCATGTTCGAGACGGACAGAATTGATGTAGTGATTAAAGTTCTGATGGAAGTCATTGGAGAAGGCGCGGGACAGTACGAACCGACTGACGCCCACCTCCTTGGCCACCTGCTGTAGGGTCAGATGATCCCGGTAGTGATTGGCAACAAAGGCCACCACCTTGGATACCAGGGTGAAATCCCGGAAGGATTCTCTGGGATGCAGATCCATTAGTGGAATGCATCGGGACAGGATGACCTGAATCCAGACATGGTTGAAGGAATTCTGATGCTTGTTCGTATAAGGTGTATTGCCTGTATTCGCCTCGGATAGAGCGGACAGGACATATATAACATCAGAATGGATGTCGGTTGACTTGATGACCGGATTAATCGGCCGCTGAAGGTGTAACGGCTCCTCGTAGCTTCCAAAGAAGGACGGAGCGGCCAGGATGGTCATACAGCTGCAATGATCGGAGCTTAACTCCTTGCGGTGGTGGATCAGGCTTGGAAAGATGAGGGCCAGATCTCCCTTGCCGAGGTAGAAAAGATCCGCCTCTGTTCCAAGCTCCATGGTTCCTTCGGTTACATATATGATTTCTAAAGCTTCGTGAATATGCGGAGAGGCATAAATCGCCCGTTCCTGTTTGATTTCTAAACTGTCGTTATTTTTTTGATAACTTGGAATCACGTTTCGACCCCTTTGATGTTGATTCCCTTTTTACCAGTGAGACCGGAAAAATGACGGATTGCTTGACTTCTTGGTGTGCGTTGGCAGCGATAATGGTATCGATGGCCTGGGCCACGATTTCCCGGATCGGCTGCCGGATGGTGGTAATGGTAGGAGATGTAAGTCTTGAAAGCTTTACATCATCGAAGCCAACCAGTTTTATATCTTCAGGAATCCTCTTTCCACGTTTGTTACATACCTGAATGACCTGGGCGGCAATCAGATCCGAAGTGCAGAAGATGGCATCGCAGTCCGGATTCTCATCCAGGGCAGCCTCGATGGTGGCATGGTACTCCATGGAAGTGTATTCGGCCGGGGTAGAGCGGTAGACGGCGCAGCTGCATCCGTTATGGGCGCATACCGACTGAAAAATGCTTTCACGAGAATCACCCGGCATATTATCTACGTTCAAGGTTCCGATTGCAACCATGTGCCTGCAGCCCTGCTCAATGAGATGCTCGGCAGCCAGCTGACCACCCTGTTCGTTGTCACAGAGGATGCTGAAGGTATTGCCGCAGGGGTTTCGTTCGATTAATACAATCGGAATATGGAAGGTATCCAGGGTCTCTTTGCTGATATCGGAAGAAAAAAGGACAACACCGGAAATAAAGCTGTTCTGACAAATCTGAATGATTCGGCTTTCACGCTTCTCATCTCCGCTGGAATTATACAGGATGACCTTATAATTGCGCTTGGTCGCTTCTTTTTCCAATTGCGATATGACTTTCGCAAAATACGGGTGAACAATGTGAGGAACAACAATAGCGATGCTGTCCATGTTTTTCTTTGATAAGCCCTGTGCGACAGGGTTCGGGGTGTAGTCCAGAGCCTTCATTGCATCCTGGACCTTTTTTCTTGTTTTCTCGCTGATGTATCCGCGGTTGTTCAGTACACGGGAGACTGTCTCAACAGCTACACCAGCTTCTTTAGCTACGTCTTTGATTGTCGGCATATTAAAATAACTCCATAAAACCTATAATAAAGAGGTTCACAATTAAATTGTGAACCTCTCATATTTTAACCTTTTACTGCTCCGGATGTCACGCCTTTTACAATAAATTTTTGTAAGAACAGATACAGAATCAGAATTGGAAGCATAGCGAGAAGTAAAGCTGCCATAATCAGTCCGATATCTGTTGAATAGGTGCCGTAGAAGAGCTTTGTTGAAATTGGAATGGTCTGAACTAACTTGTCTTTTAAGATCAGACTTGGAAGGAGGTAGTCATTCCAGAATGCCATGGCATCGATGATGGCAACGGTAGCAGTGGTAGGTCCGAGAAGCGGGAATACCACTTTCCAGAAGGTCTGCCAACGGGAACATCCATCGATATAGGCTGCTTCTTCCAGCTCTTTCGGGACATTGGTCTTGATGGCTCCATGGTACATGAAGGTTGCCATGGAAACCGAGAAACCAACGTGCATCAGGATCAGCACGAATCTCTGATCGAGAATCTTAAGCAGGTTACCGTACACAGATACGATAGGAATCATCAGTACCTGGAACGGGATAACCATAGAAGCAATCATGACACCAAAGAAGATGATACATGCTTTCCAATTGTTTCGAACGATAACGAAAGCGGCCATCGCAGAAAACAGGAGGGTAAGAACGGTGGCGCTAATAGTAACGATCAAAGAGTTCTTGAATACATTCAGAAAGTTCATCTTTTCCATGGCATTAGGGAAGTTATCCATGGTAAAACCGTGGTTGCCGATGATGCTTAACGGGTTAACGGTAATGTCGGCCTTTGTCTTGAATACGTTAATTACAACAAGGATGAACGGGAAAACAAATGCAGCAAAGACAATGATCAAAAGAATCAGTGTCAAAATTCTGGCAATTGTACTTCCGGTGTTTTTCTTTTCCTGCATTATGCTTCCACCTCACCTTTCTTACCAACGTATACCTGTGTTACTCCAACGATGGCACAGATAATGAATAGAATCAATGCTTCAGCCTGACCGGTACCAAACTGCTGATGTTTGAATGCGGTCTGGTATACGTGCATAGCTGCCAGCTCGGAAGAGCCGTATGGCTCACCATTTGTCAATGACAGGTTAACATCATAGACTACGAAACATCTTGTTACACTGAGGAACAGACACTGAACGAAAGAGGAACGCATAAGTGGAAGGATCACCTTGCGAAGAGCCATTCCAGGGGTACATCCATCGATAAGAGCTGCTTCCTTTAATGCTTCCGGAACACTCATGAAGCCTGCGACATAAATTAGCATCATGTATCCGGCATACTGCCATACAGAAACCAGGATCAGGCAGAACATTGCACCGGACTCGGTGGAAAGGAGGGAAGGAACACTTCCGCCTTTGATAGCAGAACCGAGTGCTGTAAAAGCACGGTTGAATACGAACTGCCATACATAACCTAAAACGATACCACCAATCAGGTTCGGAACGAAGAATCCTGCACGGAAGAAGTTCTGTCCTTTGATTCCGCTTGTAACAGCGTAAGCTAACAAGAAAGCTACAATGTTAATGAAAATAACGGAAAAGAACGAATAAATAAAGGTCTTTCCCAGAGACTGCCAATAAGCTGAGTCTGCAAATGCAGCTGAGTAATTAGCAAGTCCTACGAAAGGTTTACTAAGTGAAATACCATCCCAACTGGTAAATGTTAGATACAGTCCATAGAAGAGCGGTACGATGACGGTTCCTGTGAAAAGGAGCAGAGCCGGACCGGCGAACATAATGAACTGACATGTTTTATAGGACATTTTGTCTCTATTCATACTAGGCCTCCATGTAAGAGGTGCAGTACTGAAAAGTACTGCACCAGAGTTTGCTTAAACCTTAATTGATTAGTGCTCAGTTAAGGTAGCTTTCTGCCAATAAGTGTCGATGTCATTAGCGAAAGTCTTACGGTCAGACTTGCCACCAAGGTACTTCTGGAATGCCTCTCCACCTAATACAGTGAAGTGATCATCCGGAAGGTAGTTGTAGTTAGGAATCAGTAATCCCTGGTCAGCGAAAGACTTAACAGACTTACCAAGAGGATCAGCAACTTCTACTGTGATGTTCTTGAATGCAGGAACAAGTGCACAATCTGTTACAAGACCCTTCTGACCTTCCTCATCGCTAACGAGCCAGTTCAGGAAATCTTTCGCTTCTTTCTGCTGCTTCTCGGAGATGGAATTGTCAACGAAGAAGTACTTAGAACCGCCACCGACAAGCTTTGTGTTGGTGCCGTCATCTGTGTTCTGAGGAACAGGCATCATACCCATGTTCTCAGAAGGGCTGTACTGGTTGAGTACGGACCAATCCCAGTTACCGCCGAACATGAAGGCAATCTCACCTTCTGCCAGCTTCTGCTCGGTTACTTCACGCTCTGCAGAGATAGCAGAATCCTTAGCGTAGTTGTTCTCCATTAATACGTCAAATGTATCAATCATAGAGTTGAACTTGTCATTGTCACCAATCTTCTCCTTACCGTCATGTAAGTTCTTAAGGAAAGCATCCGTATCAGCCTGCTGTTCGTATACCTCAGCAAGGTAGTGAGCACCTAAGGACCAGTCTTCCTTCATGATACCGGTAGGAGTCTCCATTCCGCCCTTCTTCAGCTCATCTAAAAGACCTTTGAAGGCATCTAATGTCTGATACTGAGATGGATCAAAGTCCTTACCTGTTACCTTCTTGATGGCATCTGCGTTGTAGATCAGTCCACGTGCCTCTACGCAGAACGGAAAACCGTAAACCTTGTCATCGACAGAGATTGCATAGTCTGTGTTCTTGACCCAGTCCTGATCGGAAAGATCAACAGCATGCTCTTTACATAAAGAATAGATATCCTTTGCATCTACCATTGCGATAGAGTATGGATCGTTAGAAGCATAAGCTGTGGAAAGGTCTGTTGTAACAGTTCCGTCACTTGCCTGTACAACGATCTCAACAGGAACACCTGTCTTCTCGGTGTAGGTCTTAGCCATGCCCTCAAGCTGTGTCTGGATCTCTACCTTGGAGTTGTAGACACGGATACCTTCCGCATCATTTCCCTTGCTGGAACCTCCCTTGGAATCGCTTGATCCACATCCTGCCATCATACCAACGGCCATGGTGGATGCCAAAGCAACAGCTGCAATTTTCTTTGCGTTCTTCATAAATTTCCTCCTCTTTGTAACCTTTCATTAATGTTTGCATTTGGAACTGTATTGTTCCCTTGCATGTACACATAATACGGCTGCCTATAGAAAATGTCAACCGGTTGACATACACTTTGTCAGAATTAGATAGTTTAGAAGGGGGCGATTTTGTGTAAAATGTACAATTCCTGTCAAGGGATTGACAGAACAACATTCGAAAGCGTATGTTAGTGCTATATAATAACGCTACGTCTCGATTAAGGCAAGAGTAGTGATATCGGAATAAGGGAGTGTTTTAGAATGAAAAAAGACCAATGTTCAAAGGAAGAGAAGGTTTTTAGAGACAGAGTCGATCAATATCTGGATGAAATGAAGTGGCTGTATATGGAACTTTATCATAATGATGAAGCTGCATTTTCGTACTTTCTGGATATGCTTCACTCCTTCTATAGGAAAAGAAGCCATACGTTAAAGGAACTGGACCGCAAGCGGATCGAGCAGCCCGACTGGTATAAAGGCAATAACATGCTGGGAATGCTGATGTATGTGGACTGTTTTGCAGACACCTTAAAGGGGGTGTATGAGCATTTTGACTATATCAAGGAGATGGGCGTGAACTATCTGCATTTGATGCCACTTCTGAAAAGTCCGGCGGGACGAAGCGATGGAGGTTATGCGGTATCCGATTTCCGAAAGGTGGAAGATCGCTTCGGGAATATGAAGGATCTGGCGGCCCTTGCAGCAAAATGTCATGAAGAGGACGTGTCCGTATGTCTGGATTTTGTTATGAATCACACCAGTGAAGACCATGAATGGGCAAAGAGGGCAAGAAGAGGAGAGAAGGAGTATCAGGACCGGTATTTCTTCTATGATAACTGGGATATTCCAGCAGAGTATGAGAAAGATGTTCCTCAGGTCTTTCCACAGACGGCCCCGGGGAATTTCACCTGGTGTCAGGAGGCCGGTAAGGTCGTCATGACGACCTTCTATCCTTATCAGTGGGATCTGAATTATCATAATCCTGTGGTGTTTAACGATATGACAGCGAACATGCTGTTTTTATGCAACCAGGGTGTGGATATCATTCGACTGGATGCGGTTCCCTACATATGGAAGACACTTGGGACAAACTGCCGGAACCTTCCGGAGGTTCACTCGATTGTCCGCCTGATGCGGCTTGCCTGCGAGATCGTGGCTCCGGGAACGTTGTTACTTGGAGAGGTTGTTATGGCGCCAAGTGAGGTTGTACCGTACTTTGGAACGAGGGAGAATCCGGAGTGTCATCTTTTGTACAATGTGACGACCATGGCCAGCACCTGGCATACGGTGGCAACAAGAGATGTCCGGTTGTTAAAAGATCAGCTGATGAAGGTGTTTTCACTGCCGAAAGAGTATGTGTTTTTGAACTATCTCCGCTGTCACGACGATATCGGCTGGGGACTGGATTATCCCTTCCTTAATGGTTACGGGGCAGAGGAAGTCGCACATAAGAAATATCTGAATGATTTTTTCCGGGGATATGTGTACGGAAGCGATGGAAGAGGAGAACTGTATAATGATGATCCGCGGCTTGGGGATGCGAGATTATGCGGAACGACAGCATCTCTATGCGGTATTGAAGCGGCAGAATATGAAAAGGATGAGGAGAAGTTACAGCGCGGTATTCAGCTGGATCTGATGCTGCATGCCTTTCTTTTGACGCTCTCCGGTCCGCCTGTTTTATACAGTGGAGATGAGATCGGACAGCTGAATGACTACACCTATCATGAGGATCCGCTGAAGTGGGATGACAGTCGCTATCTTCACAGAGGCAAGCTCAACTGGGAGGATGTTGAGAAGCGCAGGAAGAGAAAGGGACGTCAGGGACAGATCTTCCAGGGTCTTAAAAAAATGGAAAAGTATCGAAAGAGCCATCCGGCGTTTGACAGCAAGGCCGATGTGTGGGTTCTTGAGACAGGTAACGATCATGTGCTTGGCATTGGCCGGTACTACAAGGGTGAAAAGCTTATTGCCCTGTTCAATTTTGACAACTGTGACCAGACCGCCTGGATTGATCTGCCGGAAACCTATACCAATCTGATGGAAAATAAGAAGTGTATGGCATCAAATTACGGGCTGCATCCTCATCAGTTCGTGTGGTTGCTAACCAAATTCAAATAATTGGGGTGAAATTTATAAATATTTAATATTTATATGGGATTGTTTGTGTTATACTAGACTTCGTTGAAAAGGAATGGACAAAGTTCATTTCATTTTCTACTCTCCCCTAGCGGACCGGCTCTCCCCCTTACACTTGACTGGCTGGTTCGCTTTTTTATTGCATAAAACAGGACTGGATGCTACCATGTATGAGGACACATACAGGAATTGAAATCGGGGAGATAATGTTATGAATCAAAACAAGAAAGATGAAAAGAAAAACTCCGGGGCAGGACTTGTGGCTACCGTACTGGTCCTGGTCCTTGGAATCGGAGGAGATCTGATATCGGAAATCGTCCGATTTATTCGAAGAGGAATCCAGATAAAGGATAAGCTTGAGAATTTTTCGATTCCGGAGGGATTGGATATTCCGGCGGAGGAGACGACCATGGTGCTGTTTGGTGCCCTGGTGCTTGTCATTTTTTTCCTGGTGGTTGTCAAGACCAGAAGAAAGCTTCGTGAGATGAATTCTCATAATACCTTCCATTCTGCGGCAAGGGAGCGTACCATCCATCATAATCTGGATCTGGCGAAACAGACCGGTAAGATTAATCTGAACGGTACACTTTACAGTAAGGAAGAGCTAAAGCAGCTGCATCTGTAATTCTATTGCGGTTCCTTTCCGTCGCGGAAGGTCAGCATCATTTCATTTGTTAACGACAGGTCGTCCGGTTGACCGGTGATTTCATCCCGGGACAGCCAGGCGGCCTCTTTTAATTCTTCATCCAGTTGAACCTGAGAGTCTCCTTCCACATCGCAGTAAAAGCCCGCCAAAAGGTCGGATACAATTCCCCAGGGCTGGGATTTGTAGTAGCGGATATTGGTGACATGTAATCCGGTTTCTTCCTCTACCTCCCGTCGCACCGTCTCTTCTAAAGTTTCGCCGATTTCAGTAAAACCTGCAACGAGAGCATCGTATGGAATTGGCCGGTTGGCATAGCGTGTGATCAGAAGACGATCCGTCTCTTTGTCAATGACACCGACGATCACGGCAGGCATGATACGAGGGTAGTAGGTCTTGTGGCAGGATGGACAGATCATTGCGCGTTCTTTTGCGGAATGGGTAAGCGGTGAGCCGCAATGTCCGCAGAAGCGGGATTCCTCATACCAGCGGTAGAGATGGAACGCTACGGTTGCAGCAAAATACTGCTCTTTTTGATATCGCGGATCTTTTCTTAAATCGTGCATCCGACAGGAGATGAAGGGGAGGCCTTTAAGGGTAACCTCTTTGGGAGGCCGGGTGGATGACTGATAAATCATATCTTCCGTCAGGGCACTGGTAAGTTCAGAGGACATATCCTGAAGGGATCTTGCCAGGAAGAAGGGACGGCTGTCGAGGGTAAACAGATAGGTCAACTCCTGAGCGAAGGCAACTTCTTCCATGTAAGGAAGTCGAAGAGCATCCCCTTCCGGGCGTAATAAGACCCGGTCCTGATAGAAGATATATACAGAATCGTCAGCCTGACAGATTTTTTTACAATTATAGGCATTGTTAAAATTGTGTGGAAAAATATCCTGTAACATGCTTGCTCCTTTGTGGCAATTAAACTACAATGTATATGGTTGTGCCTATTTTACAATATTTCTTCTTATATTCATACAGGGGGGAACATAATGAAGAATAAAAGTACCATCGATCAGGACCGGTACCGCAAGTACACTTTGATAGGATTAATGGCGATTCTTGCCATCATATTACTTATTATTTTCTTTACACGTCCGGGAGAAGTCCCGGGAAGCATTTCTACCGACGGCACGAAGGTTGGGGTAATCATGTTGGGACCCCGGGATGACAAGTGCTGGAATCAATCACATTTCCAGGGATTGGAAGAAGCCAGAAGAAAATTGAATCTTGATGTGACATATAAGGAAACTGTCCCTCCGACTGAAGCGAGCAGGGATGTGATTGAAGAGCTGATTGCATCCGGGAATCAGATTATTATCGTGGATTCTTCCGCCTACAGTCAGTATGTCATTGAGGCTGCGGAGCGTCATCCGGAAGTTTTCTTTTTCCATGCGACGGGCTTTGTAACAAAAGACAACCTGTTGACTTATTTTGGAAAAATATATGAGATGCGTTATCTGACCGGAATTGTAGCAGGACTTCAGACAAAGACCAATGAAATCGGTTATGTGGCGCCTTTCTCCCATCCGGAGGTTATTCGAGGAATCGATGCCTTTACCCTTGGAGTTCGGAAGGTGAATAAGAACGCGAAGGTCTATGTGAAGTGGACCAACAGCTGGAATAACGATGAGGTGACAGAGAAGGCAACAAGAGACCTTCTTTCCCATCATAGAATCGATGTTCTTACCATGCATTCCGATTCCCTAAAGCCACTGGAAGTTGCGGAAGAACAGGGAATCTACTCCATCGGATACAATATGGATAATTCAAAGAGCTATCCGAAATCCTTCCTTACAGCGCCAATCTGGAACTGGGGCGATTTTTACACCGAGCAGATCCGGAACTGTGTGAACGGTAAATTCAAGGGTAAGAGTTACTGGGAAGGCGTAGATAAAGGCATGGTAGATCTGGCGCCATTGTCGAAGAACGTCAGCTCGAAAGTAAAAGAGCGGATTCCGGTATATAAACGGGCTATGACGGATGGTACATTGAACGTATTTTACGGCCCGATCCGGGATCAGGAGGGCAATCAGATTGTTGACAAGGGAGAATGCATATCGGATGAGGTGCTTCTTAGAACGTTGGATATCTTTGTAGAGGGGGTGGTAATGGATGAAGATTAATCGTAAAGCTTTGATTCATTATCGTCACTGGATCGGTATTGGAGTTGTCATTGTTGCTGTGGGAATTTTTACCATGGTCTTTCACAGATATTCAGTGCATCCGCAGGATGACGACGAATTAAAGGTCGGCTTTATCATGATTGGGGAAAAGGACATGGATGGATGGAACCGTACCAATTATGACGGCATTCAGAGTGCAGCGAAGCGGACAGGAGCGCATCTTTTCTTTGAAGAGAATGTGAAGGATGAGGACGGAGAAGTGATTTCTGCTATCCAGCGTTTGGCTGAGAAGAGCGTTTCAATTATCATTTTCTCCAGTTACAATTATTCCAAAGAGGCCATTGACGTAATGGAGCAGTATCCGGATATATCCTTTTATTCGAATTCCTGTGACTTCTATGCGGATAATCTTACCTCCTTTTCCATTAAGATGTATCAGGCCAGATATCTGTCGGGAATCATTGCCGGATCTACAACGAAAAGCGGACACATCGGCTATATCGCAGCCATGAAAAACCAGGAGGTAAATCGTGGAATCAACGCCTTTACCCTGGGGGTTCGGGCGGCAAATCCAAAGGCTGTTGTGGATGTGAAATTTACAGGCGAATGGAAGGATGAATCGAAAGAAAGAGAAGAAGTTCTAAGACTGTATCATCAGGAAGGAATTGACGTTGTGACCTATCATCAGGATGATGAAGCGGTGATTCAGGCGGCGGAGGAACTTGGAATCTATTCCATCGGTTTTCATCAGGAGAAGCATAACTATTCCGAAAAGAATCTGTGCTCTATTGTCAATAACTGGGATATTGTTTACTACAATATCCTTCGGGATTATGAATTAGAGGGCGGAAACTATATGAGAGATTACTGGCTCGGAATGGAGGATGGTGCAACCGGTCTGTCCAGTTATTCGCCTGAGGTGAGCGAAGCTGTTTCCGGTACGGTGGAAGGCGCTATGGTGACGATTTTGTCCAATGAGCATATTTTTGCCGGTGATATCTATGACAATGCCGGAAATATAAGATGTCGCAAGGGGGAGCAAATCCGTAAAGAAGACTTGCTTCACAATATGGATTGGTTTGTGAAGGGAGTCGTAGTGCATGATTAAGAAAACACCTAAAAGAAAGTTTCGGGTATATATCAGTTTCTTCGTGTTTCTGTTGATTCTTGCCATTGTAGGACCGATGCTTCAGATGCAGACAAGGAATCTGCTGGTAGCCTATATGGAAAAGGGATCGGCGCTTCAGGTGAAGGCACTTGCCGAGCAGTTTTCGAATAAAGTCTCAACAGAATTTGTCGCGCTGAACAATGCGGCGGATATGATCACCGGACAGAATCAGAATTATAAAGGCAAGGATTTTTTGTCCAAGTATATTACCAAAGATGCCTATGGCGTAGATGCGGGTATATTGAATATTTACGGTCATGCGGAACTGGGAAATACCTACTCCTCCAATGTATTCAGTGGATTAAAGCAGTCGTATCATGGGAATTGTGCCATCTCCTTTGACAGGGATCAGGGGCTTCTTTTTACGGTTCCTCTGATGAAGGATAATCTGGTTACCGGAGTGTTGTACAAGCATTATTCTGCAGATGCTCTCCGCCAGTTTTTCAGTGTCCGGTGCTATAACGGAGATGGTAAGATCATCGTATTAAACGGGAACAATGAAATTATTATTCCAAGTCATGCCGGAAGAAGCAAGGATGTGGCATTTCTTGATGAGCAGGTGGTATCGAACACTCTGGTTAAGGTGCGACGCCAGTTGCAGAATCAGGATTGTGCAGGCAAATATGTTAAGACATCCGATGGACCGTACTTTTTGTTTGCATCCCCTGCTGTGGATACCGATTACACGGTGGCAGGCTATGCAACCATGAAGTCGGTATCGGGAGGAATCACCAGGATTGAGGATATGGTTTCCTGGGTATTTGGCCTTCTGATGGTTCTCTTTGTTATTTTGATCATCTATCTGTTCACAGCAGAGGAAAAGGCGGAAGAAAGTGACCAGCTTCGCATTGCAAAGCAGGAGGCCGATCAGGCAAACCGTGCGAAGAGTGATTTCCTTGCCAATATGTCCCATGAGATACGAACACCGATCAATACCGTTCTTGGTATGGATGAGATGATCCTTCGCGAGACGGATAACCCGGCGATTCTGGAATATGCCCATAACATTCAAAATTCCGGTACAGCCTTGCTGTCTTTGATCAATGACATTCTGGATTTTTCCAAGATCGAGGCCGGCAAGCTGGAACTGGTTCCAATCGAGTATGAGACAGCGGATATGATCTCCGACCTTGTCAATATGGTGAAGGAGAGGGCAAGACAGAAGGGTCTGGAGTTTCATGTGGACGTGGACGAGAACATCCCGTGCCGCCTCTATGGAGATGAGAACCGGCTGAAGCAGTGTATCCTGAATATGCTGACCAATGCAGTGAAATATACCCATGAAGGGTCGGTGACCTTATCCATTACTTCTCAGGTTGTCTGGTCACAGGAGACCTGCCTTAAGATTCACGTCAAAGATACGGGTATCGGAATCCGGCAAGAGGAGATTCCGAAACTGTTTGCTCCATTTGAGCGTATCGAGGAGAAGCGAAACCGTAACATTGAAGGAACCGGTCTTGGTATGAATATTACCAGGAGACTGCTGTCTTTGATGGATTCCCAGCTGGAAGTGGAGTCGGAATACGGAAAGGGATCCGATTTTTCTTTTACGGTGATTCAGAATATTGTAAATATGGATCCGATCGGAGACTTTACATCCCGATTCCATGAGAAAGCAAGAGAGAAGAGGGAATATGTGGAGCGGTTCCATGCACCGGCTGCCAGTGTACTTGTTGTTGACGATACACAGATGAACCTTGAAGTCATCAAGGGTCTATTGAAAAAGACCAAGATTGCCATTACAACCTGTGCCAGCGGATATGAGGCGCTGGACCTCTTAAAGAAGAAGACCTTCGATTTGATTCTGATGGATCACAGAATGCCGGGAATGGATGGTGTGGAGACCTTCCAGGCCATGAAGGAAGAGAAGAATCACTATGATCCTTCGGTTCCGTGTATTATTCTCACTGCGAATGCGATAGCCGGAGCGAAGGAGGAATACCTTAAGGAGGGCTTTACCGATTATTTGTCCAAGCCGGTTGTCGGGGAAGAACTGGAGAATATGCTCCTGAAATATCTTCCGGCTGAGAAGGTGGAAGAGGCAGGAGTGGTAGAAGAAGAGGCGGCAGAGGAAGTTGATGTCACAACGGACGAGGATTTCCTTACTGCAATGGAAGAGCGTGGACTGGATACGGCGGAGGCCATGAAGTATTGCGGTGTAACCGAGCTGTACCGCCAGATGGTATCCATGTATGCAGCAGCCATCGAAGAGAAGGCAAAACGGATCCGTACCTTCCTGGAAGAGAAGGATTATAGCAATTACGTTGTGGAAGTTCATTCACTTAAAAGCTCTTCTAAGACCATTGGGCTGGGAGAACTGTCCCAGCGGGCAAAAGAGCTGGAACTGGCTGGTAAAAACGGCGAATACCAGGTAATCGAGGAGAAGACGGAAGCAGTGCTAAAGGCGTACGAAAGCACATATGACCTGCTGGAGCCGTTCATTCTGGCATCCGAGGAGTCCTGAATACTTTAGTACAGTAACGGGCTATCCGGTCAACTCATAGACTTGCAACGTTTGTTTGGACTGTCTATAATTTCCTAGGCAAAGTCAAATGAAAGAGGCAAGAAAAGATTATGAACAACAAACTGTGGAAGAGACGTATTCTTCAATTTGGACTTTTATTACTGGGCAATGCCATTGACGCAATGGGCATTGCCTTATTTATATTACCGGCAGGTTTCATTGTCAGCGGAGCCACCGGTATGGGAAGGATTCTGCACTATGCACTGCATGGAGCCCTTAGCGTATCGGCCTGTGTTATGATATTTAACATCCTTTTGTTCCTGCTGGCCTGGGGCTGCATGGGAAAGCATATGGCAGCAACCATTGTCATCGGAACCTTTACCTTCCCGATATTTTTGGATCTGTTTGAACATATCCCTGCGTTTAACAACCTGACGGATAATCCGATTCTTTCCATGATCTGTGGAGCGATGTGTCTTGGTGTGGGAACGGGAATGGTGATTCGTGCCGGCGGTTCTACCGGTGGAGCGGATGTGATTCCGATTATTCTTCATGAAAAAAAGGATCTGCCGATTGCCCCGGTGATGTATGTCCTGGATTGCATTATCATGCTGTTCCAGATTCCGTGGGCAACGAAAGAGCAGATTCTTCTTGGAATATTAACAGAGTTTATTACTGCAATTGTGTTAGACAAGGTACAGGTCATTGGAGGAGGAGAAGTCCAGTTTTTAATTTTCAGCCGGAAGTCGGAAGAGATCAACCGGGAGATTTTGATGCTGGATGCCGGAACGACCCTTTTGCATGGACAGGGCGGCTACAGAGGCCGGGACGAGGATGTGATCATCTGTATTGTTTCCTCCCGTAAGATGCGCCAGATCAAGGACGCTGTTCTGGATATTGATCCGGTAGCCTTCATGACCATTTCTTCCGTTCAGGAAGTAAGTGGAAGAGGATTCTCACTGGACCGTAAGACCGGTATCGTTTAAGGACAGCGGTGCAAGTGCCTTGACAAGAACCGGGCCAAGGATGGCGGCAAGGATCATCTTTGCGAAATCTTCCAGGGCAAACGGGAAGACACCGGCTGCAAAAGCGGCCGGAATGGTCATTTTGGCCTGGAAAGAGAGCCATAAGGATCCCATAATATACGCAATCCAAGTGGATGCTTCCATGACGAGGACACAGAGGACGACCTTCTTGTAATATTTCTGGAAGAACAGTCCGCACAGGATTGCCATTGGGATAAAGCCGATCAGATATCCACCGGTTGGTCCGATGATCTTGGCAGGACCGCCCTGGAAGCCGGACATGACAGGCAGTCCGACGAAGCCGAGGGCAAGGTAGAGCAGGTAGGCAATGGTTCCCTGCTTTGTTCCCACAACATACATGATGATGTAGATGGCAAAGTTTGTCAGTGAAATTGGAACAGGACCGATGGGAATGGATAAAGGTCCTAAGATACATAAGATGGCGGTCATCAGGGCCGTTGTGGTCATAAATTTAACATTGTCTTTCATGGTAATCTCCTTTATTTTTCATTTTTCTGCCATTCCGGCGTAATATCAAATCCAAGGGAAGCAAGCATTTCCCTGTCCTTTTTAATCGTGGAACCGCTTGTTGTCAGCATATTTCCTGTGATACTCGCATTCGCTCCCCCCAGAAAGCTTCGTTTTCCATCCTGTTCCATCAATGCACGGCCTCCGGCCAGTCGAATCTCCGCCGTTGGGTTGATAAAACGAAAGATTGCGATGGTACGAAGAATATCCTCCTCGGATAGCCTTGGCAGATCCTGCAACGGGGTACCGGGAATGGGCATAAGAGAATTGATGGGAATGGATGCAACATCCAGTTCCGAAAGTGTGAATGCCATATCCAGGCGATCCTGCCAGCTCTCCCCCATTCCAATGATGCCACCGGAGCATACATTCAACCCTTCGGCCTTCGCCCGCCGGATATTGTCGATTTTATCGGCAAAACTGTGGGTGGTGCAGATCTCAGGGAAAAAATGCTCAGATGTCTCAATGTTGCAGTGAATGCTTGTGACGCCGGCAAGATGAAGGCGATGAAACTGCTCGCTGGTCATAAAACCAAGAGAGGCGCAGAGATGAATCTTCAATTCCTTCTTCATTTTCTCAAAAACCGAAATGATTTTTTCAAATTCTTCATCACTTGGGCCGTATCCGGAATTCACAATGGAAAAACGGTCCACCTGCTCTTCCTGGTTGGCTCTTGCCGCCTTAAGGACGGTCTCTTCATCCAGAAAATCATATTCTTTACAATTGGTGTGATGGTGTCCGGACTGGGCGCAGAATTTGCAGTTTTCACTGCAACGGCCGCTTCGTCCGCTGATGATGGTACACAGGTCTACGTTGTCACCGCAGAGTTCTTTGCGAATGCGGTCGGCATTTTCGCAAAGGGAGGTAAGATCCGCGTTGAGAAGAAGCGTGGTGTCCATATCTTTTGTTATTCTAAACCCCTTAATAATTGCGTCTGCAAGTTCTGTAACATTTTTATACTTACACATAAAAAACTCCCATACTTTTCTATGACTTTTTAGCCAAAGAAAGTATAGGAGTTTTAGAATTTTATGTCAACCTAAAATATAGAATAGGTTAACGTATAGAATTAAGCGCAATTACTTTACAACAACTTTAACAGTTGTTTTCTTGCCGCCGACTACGACAACCAGGTTCTTCTTTCCGGCTTTCTTTGCCTTTAAGGTCAGAGTAAGCTTATGGTTGTCTGCCTTGGCTGTTACCTTTGCAATCTTTGCAATGGTCTTCGTATTGTAGCGGTAGGAACCGAAGGAAGCTCTGTCGTCTGCTGTTGTTACAGTGTATACGACTTTGGCCTTCTTGCCCTTCTTGATGGTGACGGTTTTTGCATTTGCCTTCACGCTCTTTACCGGATTAGCGATGGTACGGTAGAGGGTGGCATCGTTACCGGCAAGGGCATAGGACATGGAAGCATATCCGGAAAGCAGCTGAAGGGAAAGGGAGGTGAACTCCTCGGATTTCAGCTCTGCTTCGGCTGCCTTGTTGGCATAAGCGATGATGGCATCACGGCTGAAGCCGCCAAAGGTCTGTAAACGGTTCTCGCCCATGGTTAACAGAACTTGTGCCATGGAGTAGTAGTTGTTTACGAAGTTGGTTGTCTCATCGGTGTTCTTGGCTTCTGTTGCAAGGAAAGCATCCACTTTCTCATAAGCCTCGCCAACGGCCTTCTGGCTGTAATATGGCATGAGAGGGGAGATCATCATAACAGGTGCATCCACAATGCCGTAGTTGTTCTTGATTTTCTCATCGATGGCATCTCCTGTGAGAGCGCCGATCAGCTGATCGCGTGTCACGTAGGAAGAGGAAGCCGGTAAGCTGTAATTGTCATAGTTTAAAGCTAAAAGCATCATCATCTCACGGGATGTAGGATAGGCGAAAGAAGCCTCATAATTGGTCTTCTTTGCAATCTCCTTGATCAGGTTCAGGCCACCGAGGTTTTTCGGGTTTAATCCAAGGGAGCTTGCACACAGAGAAATCTTTGTGAGGTGCTTTTCAGTCTCCACGTTGCCCCAGGAAGATGGAGTGGAAAATGTCTTTAAAGAGATTTCCTCCTTCTGTCCGGAGAAGTTACCGGTGGTTTTGCCCTTTTTTGCAATCTCTTTTGCCTGGGTGGTAAGCTTTTTGGCAACCTTCTGATAGAAGGCATCGTTCTTGTATCCACTACGCTTTAAAGTAAAAACAGCATATAAAGCGTCATCAGCTTCGAATCCCGGATAAATTCCCTTGTCAGCCTTCTCTTTAAAGGAAAGATTGTAGATGCGCTTTGCCAGCTTGTTCTTGTAGCTGTTCACCTTGGTGGCAGCAGATGCATCATCGATGGCGTAGGCATCAAAGGCCTTGGCAGGTGTGCTTTCTTCGGTAGCAGGTGTCTCTTCGGCATAAGCCAGTGGCGCAGCGGTAAATACCATGACAGCTGCTAAAAGAAGAGCAGAAAGTTTTTTGAGTTTCATGTGTACTCCTTTCAATGATGTGTTATAAAGTTACAAATCTATTAAGATACCATACTTTGTCTGGATACGTTCCAGACGCGCAAGCAGGGAATCTCCAAGTAAAAAAACAACAAAGGCGGCACCGCCCGCATGAGCTAAATCGTAGGGAAGACCGGTCAGATAAATTCCCCGTAACTCCTTTGCATTCAGGACAATTCCTATGCTCATGGAGGATTGCATGAGCAGGGATGCCGCATTCATAATACCACCGTAGATGATAAAAACGACAAAAAAGGTAAACAGCGTCGTGGTGATGGTATCCGCCGTAAGGCGCTTTCTCTGGATTATGACCCCGAGGAGAAGTCCTATAGCCCCGAAGGCGTACAGCCTCCATCCCCAGAAGGATTCCCCTGTTGTATGATAGAGGATATAGGACAGGTAGGCAAGAATCCAGGAAAAAAGGATCATAAGGACAGGGCCTAAGACCATGCGGAACTGATGCTCCTTATGGAGGGCCAGTCGTTGCGCCAGGGTGGTGTTTTTCCAGTTGCTCTTATGAAGGGGCTTGTTAAAGCACAGCCCGGCAAGAGCTCCCATCAGTCCCCAGGCAGCCATCTGCCAGGGCGTCCAGCTTCCCTGTCCGTCATAGAAGTTGCAAAGGAACCGGGACAGCATTCCTACCATTAATCCGCCGCCGGGACCAAGGCTGATGCCGCTTAGGATCACCATGGAGGTGCCGGCGTGCAAGGGAATGGTATGGGTGCAGATCTCATTCAGGGCAACCGTCAGGGCGACCATGGAGGAGAGCAGCACCATCTCTCTTGCTCTTGGCTTTTTATGTTCATATCGCAGGAAACTGAGCAGAATGAAGGATAACAGCATCAGCATCGATAAAAGCATATAACTTTTCCCGCGGAAGAGGAAGAGATCCAGGCTGAAAATAAAAAGTGTGGCAACAAAAAACAGGGTTCTTCTGAGAAAACCGAATTTCTTTGCCGCATCAATAGCCTTCTCCCAGTCATACTGCCGCGGAGAGCGGTTAGATAATTTCATGTTCACCTCCCCTGGATAAACGGTTAAGAATATCTTCCGGCAGAATGCAGTCGGGGAGGATATTCTGACTCATCCGTCTTGCACCGGTTGTGTAGAAGGAGTTTTCTGTGAAAAATTCCCGGACCGTTCCCTCGCTGGTAATCTGCCCTTGAAATAACAGTCCCACACGGTCGCAGACCCTTGCGGCAAATTCCAGGTCGTGACTTACGAGAAGAAGGCTCATCTGCTTGCTCAAAAGGTCCCTAAGGAGAGAGATCAGCTTATCCTTAAACAGACTGTCAAGTCCCTTGGTAGGCTCGTCCAGGAGCAGGATATCCGGCTTTAGAAGTAACAGTTTACCAAGGGCAAGGCGCTGTCTCTGGCCGCCGGAGAGGTCCATGGGATTGCTGTCCTTATAAGGAGTAAGTTCCATTTTCTGCAGCATATAAAAGACCCGCTCCTCCTTCTCGGAATCGGACATGGTATGACCCCAGAAGGCTTCCGCCAGTTCATCCTCCACGGTGACCTCGGTGAAGAGGTCCTTTGGGTTCTGCGGAAGGTAGAAGATGGTTTGATCGGATAAGACCTTTCCTTTTTTCTTCTTTAAGATACCGGCAATGACCTTGAGGGCTGTGGATTTACCACTGCCGTTCCCTCCGAGAAGACCGTAGCACTCCCCCTTATGAAGTGTCAGGGAGAGGTGGGACAGGATGGGAAGGTCCTTCTGGTAGGAAAAGCACAGATCCTTTGCAACCAGCGAAGCATCTGCATTTTTCTCTGCTGTGCGGACAGGGCGGAGGGAGCTGCCCATATCCGTAGCAGAGGGCGCGTATGTCTTAAGAAGGTTTCGTCCCATACGAATGGACCAGGGAGAGGCCGAGGCCTCTTTAGGGAAGGGGTGACCGATGAAGACCTGAAGCGCACTTGGCATGGCACCTTCCACCGCAAGGGGCTTTTTGGTCTTATCCCGGCAACTTTGCATCAGCTTATGAGCCATGGAAACCGGTCCATAGGCCAACAGCTTTCCCTGATCCATAATCAAAAGAGAGTCGGCAATGGGAAGAATTTCCTCCAGATGCTGTTCGCAGAGGATGATGGTGATTCCAAGCTCCCGGTTCAGTCGTACGATCAGATCCACAAAACGTCGCACGCC
This sequence comes from Lachnospiraceae bacterium C10, assembly GCA_900100095.1. Taxonomy (GTDB): domain Bacteria; phylum Bacillota; class Clostridia; order Lachnospirales; family Lachnospiraceae; genus Weimeria. Next base: position 58,574 of record FMTN01000009.1, on the reverse strand, counting down.
GATGGGGTCCATCTGAGACGTGGGCTCATCGAGGATGATGAGGCGTGGACGCATCACAAGGACACTGGCAAGGTTTAAGATCTGCTTTTGCCCCCCGGAGAGTTCGTCTATGTTCTTGTTGAACCAGGATGTGATACCGCAGTACTCGGAGATTTCGGCGATTCTCTGCCGAATCTCATCGGTAGGAACGCCAAGATTTTCCAGGCCAAAGGCCAGCTCATGCCATACCTGATCGGTGGCGATGCTGCTGTCGGGATCCTGACCGACGAAGCCGATTTCCCTTGCACTGTCAAAGTCCGACATTTCCTCGATGGCAGTTCCGTCAAACACAATGTCTCCGCTTCCCTTTCCAAAGGGGATCTGGTTCTTTTTCATATGAGAAAGAAGGGTGCTCTTTCCGCAGCCGGATGCTCCGCAGAGGAGGACGATCTCCCCCTCTTTTACAGACAGGCTGATATCAGAAAGCACAGGCGTAAGATCCCCGGGATAGGTGAAGCTTACATGGGATAAAGATAAAATCGTATGTTTCATATCAGTTTCTCTTTCGATGGATGCCTTCTGTCAGAGCCGGAAAAAGAGCCAGAAGACAGGATAGCAGCCAGGCGGTTATTTTTACAGGTGTAAGGGAGGGCAGTGTCCGGTCAGGGAAGAAGTTCACCTGAAAGCCTCCGGTTATAATAAGAAAAAGGATGGGAAGGGAGAGCGCAAGGAATATAAGGCAAAGGATTCCATCGCTTTTTCGGAAGGTAAAACGTGAGTAGGTCGTTCGCTTCGTGACGCCGTAACCCCTGTTTTCCATGGAAATGGAGGAGGCGGCACTGATCTCTAAGGTCTGCGATAAGAGAGTGGAAATCTCTTTGACAAGGAGAGAGCAGCGCATAAAAAATGAAAGACTTTCACTTCGCCTTCCCATACCCCTTTGTGCGGCCTGAATCGACAGAAAACGCTGGCGAAGCAGGGGCAGAAAACGAAAACTCATGGAGAGCATCAGGGCCAGGGACGGAAAAATGCGTCCCACCAGATACAGGAGTCGTTCGCTGTCTAAAATGGCCCGTCCGACTTCACACCAGAAAAATACGGTGATTAAAAGGATTGTCATCGTTATTCCGTAGGTCACCGCTTCGGAGGTGACCGCCATGTGGTTCAGGTAGAAAAGCGGAGTGGTTCCGTTATGGTTGAAGAGCGGGTAAATACATACAGCATAGGCGCCCACCGATAACCCGAGATAGATGCCCCGTTTTATAAATCCTCTTCCGTAGTACAGGCAGCCGTTTACAGATGCGAAAAGCAGAGAGGATAAAAGCAACAGGGGATGGAGGGTCAGCATGGTGATCAAAAGCATCAGAGCAAAGTGAAGACCGCTGACCAAAGGGTGGTAAGCGGTCATAGCCGGTCGTTTTGTCATATTACATTCCTCTTCCGTTGATGGTGTATCCCCACACAACGTTGTCATTGTCTTTTAGTTTATAGCTGGATGCTCCCTTTTGAGGAATGACACCGTTGACTTTATAGAGCCATCCGCTCATATCACCGGCACGCCGCTCATAGAGATGTCCGATTCCGCGGACATAGCTGCCACTATACAGAGAGGAATATTCCGCGTCCAGTCGGATGTCCTTTGCCTGACAGACAGCTTTTAACAGGTCAAATACAGAAGAACCTTCCTTAATGGTTACGGTTGAAGTTTCCAGCAGAACACCGTCCCCCGGAATATAGTTCCGGTAGGCTTCCTGCATCGCCGAAGGATCATCGGCGAGAACCGGGCAGATGATGGAGATGGTGCACTGAATCAGCTTTTTCTCATCCTCTTTTTCATCTTCCTTCTCCTGTTTGGAGGATGTGTTCTTTTGTGAGGTGTTTTTACGGTGTTTTCCTTTGGAGGAATCCTTCTTTTGGTCTACCCTTGTCTGTTTCTTTGCGTTTTTGTTGGTATAGCCCTTGTTATCTTTGTTGGATTTTTTGTTAGTATAATTATTAGTATGTTTTGATGAATTCTTATTAGAGTGTTCCTTGGAATCTTTCTTGGACTCTTTCTTAGAAGATTCCTTAGCGGTTTTCTTTTGATCCTTGCCGGAGGTCTTCTGGTCCGGATCCTTAGAGGAAGGAGCTGCTTTTTCGCTGTGCTCTTCCGTTGCACTAGAAGTTTGGACCGGTGTAAGCTGAAGGTCCTTTGCCACCTTTGTCTGTTCCTTCTTATAATCAGAGACAGATTGCAGGTTAAGTTGACGAAATCCTATGACAAGTGCGACAGCCAGCAGGACGAAGATGATAATACGTTTTGTCTTTTTATCCATGAATAGTAACCTTACAATGACATATGAATGCATTGTTCCCTTTTTTAGTCAGAGAATAACACAGTTTCTTATAGGTGGCAAGAAATGATATACTAGAGAGGATATGGTATTTGATTAGAAAACGGAGGGCATGAAATGACCTATGAAATTCATACAGACGGATCCTGTTCCCATAACCCGGGACCGGGAAGTTACTGCTATGTGATATTGGATGATCAGCATAACATAATAGAAGAAGCCTATGGCTGTGATCCGGATACGACCAACAACCGAATGGAACTTATGGCAGTGCTTGAGGCACTTAGCCTTATTCCGGAGGGAGCAACCGTTAAAGTGTGTGCAGACAGCAATCAGGTTGTGCAGGGAATCAAAAGCTGGCACGCCTCCTGGGCAAAAAGAGGCTGGAAGAAGTCTGATGGAAAGCGCCCGGAGAATTTGGATATCATACAGCCGATGTATGAGCTTGAGTGCAGGCTGAACGTCATCCCGGTCAAGGAAAAGGGACACGACACCAGAATGTCCGGTTCCTTATATCTTTTTCCGTACAATCGCATATGCGATGAGATCGCAGAAAATGTGGGAACGCCGGAGGCAAAAACCGGAGCCACCCACAAGGTGAATCTGATTCATAAGGGCAAAGTGGTGGATCCGAGGGCTCAGATCGTCACAAACCTCAATGAAAAGGGTTACGGAATCAATGTGACAGTGGGGGCGACAGATGTGGTAGCAGATCCTGCATCCGACGGGAACAGGGCAAGTGTAAAAGAGGAGAGAAGAGCAGAAGCACAGCCTAAGAAGCAGATTGCTCTGTCAGGATCCATCCAGGGACTTTCCCTTCAGCTTGAGATAAAGGAATTTTTGGAAAGCCGGGGATATGAGGTGGTAGATCATATTCCAAAAAGCGATGAGGAGGTTCCTCAACTTTCACTATGGAAAGTGTAAAATTGTCTTGTGTTTTGTCAGATAAAAGTGTATTATAAGCATAAGTTTATGATGATTTTGAACAAAAAAAAGACGCGAAACTAGCGAAAAGGAAGAATTTCGTACAGAAATTTGATTTTGTGGTTAAAAAATAAAAATTTTCTCTTTACAAGAAAACTATTTATGGTATACTAAGTTCCGTCGAAATACTCCCCTTAATAATTTCGATGAAACATTTATACTCCCCTAAAAAGCAGTCACTTTGTGGCTGCTTTTTGCATATCAGGAATTATTTCCTTTTTTCCGGGATTCTTATATAATGGTTGGGGTGTATGGATAGGAGATCATATGACACAGAAACGTCAGAACATACCCTGGATTACGGTATGTCTTATTATAATTAACTTTATTATATTCGGCCTTTGGACCGTAGAGGGCGGGAATGTAAACAATGAGGTGTCCCTTCGCTTCGGGGCGCAATATCTTCCGTTGGTGGTGAAGGGGGAGTACTGGCGTATCTTCACTTCGATGTTTGTGCATTTCGGCTGGGAACATCTGTCGGGGAATATGCTGTCTTTGTTTTTTATGGGACAGATTGCAGAGGCCTACTTTGGCCGGGTTCGATTTCTTCTGCTGTATCTGATCAGCGGAATCGGCGGGAACGTTTTATCCTTGTATATGGATACGGTAACAAATGAGGTGAAGATCAGTGCCGGAGCTTCCGGTGCCATCTTTGGAGTGATGGCGGTCTTTTTTATCTTTGCATTCGATACGCAGCTACGGAAGGCATTTCCTTTGCCAAGGGTGCTGTTGGGTGTCGTGCTGGCGCTTGCGCCGGGCTTTTATTCCGAGAATATAGATCTGTATGCACATATCGGCGGCTTTGTCGTTGGACTTTTGGTTGCATATCTATTGAAATTTACTCTTCCGAAGGGAAGGTATGAATACGTAGAAGAGGAGAGATCCGAATGAATAAATTTATAATTGTAGATGGAAGCTCTATGCTGGTGACTTCTTATTACGGAATGCTGCCGAAGCAGATCCTGTTTGCGAAGACGCAGGAGGAAAAGGAGAAGTTCTATCCGAAGATTATGCAACATGAGGGGCATTACACTAATGCCATGTACACCATGATGCGGACACTGCAAAAGATTCAAAAAGAGCAGAAGCCGACGCACATGCTGATCTGTTTTGATACAACAAGAGATACCTTCCGTCGGGAGATGTATGCGGATTATAAGGGCAATCGTTCCGAGACACCGGCTCCGTTGAAGCAACAGTTTGTGGATATGGAGAATATGCTCATGGAGATGGGATATGCGGTGGAGATGAGTGATACCTACGAGGCGGATGACCTTGCCGGTTCTGCAGCTGCCTTATATGAGAAGCAGCAGCCGACGTATATCATCACAAAAGATCACGATTATCTTCAGCTGGTGAGTGATTACACAAGACTCTGGCTGATTCAGACGAAGCAGGAGACAGCCGATGAGATTATGAATCGCTACGGAAGTCTGTACGGATATCAAAAGGAGAAGATGTCACTTCCGGATAAGGCTGTGGAAGTGACACCGGCAATCTGTCACAGTGAGTATGATGTATGGCCGCAGCAGATTCCGGATTTGAAGGGAATCGTGGGAGATACCTCCGATAATATTCCGGGGATCAAGGGTGTGTCATCGGCGGCAGCTCCTCTTTTGGAAGAATATAAGACCTTAGAGGAGATCTATGCGACCATCGATTCCTATGAGACAGACAAGGACAGAAAGCAGCTGAGCGCGTTCTGGAAAGAGGAGCTGAACATCAAGAGAAGCCCGTTAAAGGCCATGATGGAGCACAGGGAAGAGGGACTGCTTAGCAAGAAGCTTGCGACCATAAGAAGAGATGTACCGCTCACACATACCTTCGAAGAGATGAGCCTTACCCTTATCGATGAGAAGAAGAGGGCAGAGCAGCTGTTAAAATATGGATTCAAGTCATTATTATAATCAGGAGTTACAGTTTGGGTAGTATTATTAACGCAGAGAAAATCAGTAAAAGTTATACAGGAAGGATGCTTCTTAAGGAGGCATCTTTTTCCTTGCAGGAAGGGGAAAAGGTCGGAATTGTCGGTATAAACGGAACCGGTAAGTCCACCCTCCTCCGGATCCTGGCAGGAGAGGAAGAGGCGGATGAGGGAGAAATCATCAAAAAGAAGCAGCTTGTAATCAGCTATCTGCCTCAGACACCGGTATTTGACCCTGAGATGGATGTCTTAAGTGCTGTCCGGCAAAAGGCACTGGATCATCAGAATACAGCGGCTGCTTCCTCTCCGGGGGATGTGGAGGCTTCGGCAAGGGCTTTGCTTGGTCGTTTCGGTATCTTTGACCTGCAGCAGAAAATGGGACAGATGTCGGGAGGACAGAGAAAAAGGGCGGCTCTTGTGTCCGTTCTGCTGGCGCCCTGCGATGTGCTGATTTTAGATGAGCCAACCAACCATCTTGATATTCCGATGGTGGAGTGGTTGGAGGATTATCTTCGTAATTTTACCGGTTCCATGATTATGATCACCCACGACCGGTACTTTTTGGATGCAGTCACGAACCGCATCGTGGAAGTAAGCCGTGGAGCGCTTTACAGCTATGAGACCAACTATTTTGGTTATCTTCAGCTGAAAGAACAGCGAATGGAATATGAAAAGGCTGCGGAGCGAAAGAGACAGTCAATCCTTCGAAAAGAAATCGCCTGGATGCAGCGGGGAGCAAGGGCAAGATCCACGAAGCAGAAGGCCCATATCCAGCGCTATGAGGCGTTGCGTGACCAGGAGGCACCGGTAAGCGCAAGACAGCTGGCGATGGGATCCATTGCGACACGTATGGGAAATTCCACCATTGAGCTTTCCAATATTACAAAGTCCTATGGAGACCGTGTGGTGATCCGTGACTTTTCCTATCATTTTCAGAAGGAAGACAGAATCGGAATCATAGGAACCAACGGAGCCGGCAAGACGACGCTTATGAACATTCTGACCGGTCAGCTTGCGCCGGATCAGGGAGAGGTAACCATAGGTTCTACCATCAAAATCGGATATTATGCACAGGAGATTTCCAACCGGAAAGAAGACGGTCTGTCCTACATGGATCCAAATCTTCGTGTAATCGATTATATAAAAAATACGGCGGAGTATGTGAGAACCGATGATGGACTGATCTCCGCTTCGGCGATGCTTGAGGAATTTTTATTTCCGCCGGAGGAACAGTACGCAAAAATTGAGGTCTTATCCGGTGGAGAGAAGAGGAGACTCAATCTTCTTCGCGTCCTGATGGAAGCCCCGAATGTGCTGATTTTAGATGAGCCGACCAACGATCTGGATACGGAGACTCTGGCGGTACTGGAAGATTTTCTGGATCGTTTTCGTGGCATCGTCATCGTGGTATCCCATGACAGATATTTCCTGGATCGTATCGTTGGCAGAATCTTTGCCTTTTCTTCGGATGGCACGTTAAAAGGATATGAGGGCGGCTATACAGACTATGCCCGCAAGGCACAGAAGGAAGGCCTTTCGGTGTCGGGGGATCTGACGGGAGGCTTCTCGGGAAAGGGTTCGTCATCCCCAAAGGATTCAAAGGAGACCTGGACCCATCAGAAGAAGTTAAAGTTCACCTATCAGGAGCAAAAGGACTATGAGGTGATTGAGCAGGAAATCGCAGCCCTGGAGGAGAAGCTGGAAGAGCTTGAGCAGAAGATGGTAGAAAAGGCGTCAGATTACGGTGCACTTGCCTCTTTGCAGAAGGAAAAGGAAGAAGCAGAGGAACGGTTAGAGGGGAAAATGGAACGATGGGAGTATCTTGAGGATTTAAAGCTAAAAATTGATACCCAATAGCAAGAATTTTTGCTAGTTTGCCTTATATAGATGGGTTATAATTAGGCATAAAGTTACTATCATTGAGTATATGTGAGGATAAGGGTATGTTGAATCAGCTGGGGGTTTCTGAAAGTTCCTTAATTTTTAGTGGACTTCTTGCAGCATTTTCAGAAACAAATGACGGACGGTATTATTTTATCTACGACGTTAAAAATGATATCATCCGCTGGTCGAAAGCGGCAGTTTCTTTCTTCGGACTTCCGGGAGAAATGGTAACGCATGCGAAGCAGGATTGGTTGAATCGGGTTCATATCGAAGACTGTGCTAGTGTTTCAAATGAAATGGAGATTCTTTGCAGAAGGGAAAGGGAGCATAGTATTTTACGTTTCCGGGTTAAGGATCGGAATGGTAGCTATGTGACTTGTGAGTGTAGTGGAAGCGCGGTTTGCGATGAAGAGCAGAGGGTGTTGTATTTTGCCGGTACGCTTGTGAACTATGGAATCCAGTCCAGAATCGATACAGTAACAGGGCTTCCAAATCTATACACGTTTTTTAATGACCTTAAGGATGATCGTAAGAAATTAAGGTCGGGATCGGTTATGCTGATTGGAAGTTCCCGATTCGCAGAGATTAATGATGTCTATGGATATTCTTTTGGTAACCAGGTTCTCTTAACCTTTGCTGAAATGTTGCGTCAGCAGTTCGGCGAGGATTGCACGGTTTATCGTATGGAAGGCGTAAAGTTTGCCATCCTGTCGCATACCAGAACCGTTGAAGAATTGGAGAAGCGCTATGATATGCTGCGCTACGGAACCAGACAGGGACTTGAGATAAGAGATTGTCGCATTCATCTCTTTTTAGCCGGCGGTATTATGCCAATCAATGAATTTAATATCAGTTCACATACGGTATATTCCTGTCTTTTGTATGCGTATTCTGATTCTAAGGATCGCCATCAGGGAGAACTGGTGAAATTTCATAATCGGATTTCCCAGCAGAGTAAGCGATGGTTAGAAGAGCTCAATGTGATCCGGGAGTGCGTCATCGACGGATGTCGCGGATTCTATCTGTGTTATCAGCCAATCATCCGTGTCAAGGATGGAACACTTGCCGGAATGGAAGCTCTCATCCGCTGGAAGAATGATGTCTACGGAGAAGTCAGCCCGAATGATTTTATCTCCATTCTTGAAAAGGACACGGTTTTCCCGGAGCTGGGAGCGTGGATTCTTCGTCAGGCATGTATCGATGCGAAGCCATTCGCAGATCGAGATCCGTATTTTATCGTGAATGTGAATTTATCTTATGCTCAGATTGAGCGTAGCAATTTCGCGGATGGAGTAATGGCAATTCTAAAGGAGACGGGATATAATCCGAGCAATCTGTGCCTTGAGCTGACAGAGCGCTGCCGTATTCTGGATGAGAATATGCTTTCCGATAAGGTATGTACCCTTCGCTCACAGGGCATCCGTTTTGCCTTAGATGATTTTGGAACGGGATATTCTTCTCTTAATTTACTTCGTAAAATGCCAATTGATGAGGTGAAGATTGATCGGCAGTTTGTAAAAGATATCTTAGGAAATCGTGTGGATCAAAATATCATCAATGGTCTGACCAATACGGTGACAAGCACCGGTAAGGCGATTTGCATTGAGGGCGTCGAAACAGAGGAATTAAAGGATTTCCTGCGTCATTATCCGGCAACCTATTTCCAGGGATATCTGTATTCCAAACCGGTACCGATTGAGGAATTCAAGAATCTTCGGTTCGAGCGTTTGGCTCCGGATATGAGCAAGCGTAAGACCATTGAAGAGATGAAGACCATCAATGAGAAGACGAACCATGTTATCTTAAATTGTGCCAGAATGCTCCATGAAGAGGAGAATTTCTTAGATGGCGTTTCTAAGATTATGACAGAGATGGGAAGAGTGATTCATCCGGAGCGTATCTATCTTGCGACCAGCGATGGCAAAACGGCAACCCTTGAAAAAGAGTGGTGTGCCCCTGGCATCAAGAGGGAGCATGTGGCATATCGACAGTTCCCGGTGAGTTGCTTTGACTGGTGGAAGGATTATATGGATAAGGATGGTGTGGTCATCGTTCGTAACACACCGCAGCTTGCAGAAGTGGCTCCAATCGGGGCAAAACATATGACCAAATACCATATTAAGCAGGAAATGGTGGTGCTGCTCTATGATCACGACCGGGTAATCGGATATCTTGGTATTAACAACTACCGGGATGTGGAATTGATTAATACCAGAAACCTTCTGCAGACGATTGCTCTGTTTATTGCGGCAGAGATCCGGAATCAGAATCTGATTCATCAGCTTACGAGGCTGTCAAGAGAGGACCAGCTGACAGGATGCGGCAACCGGAATGCCTTCGATGAAGATATCCGGGCAATGGAATGCGATGAGAAGTCACTTGGTATGGTATTTGCCGATTTGAACGGATTAAAGGCAACAAATGACAATTTTGGTCATGGAAAGGGAGATCAGCTCATCGTAGAAGCAGCGGATTTACTTGCATCGCTGTATGATGAGGGAAAGCTTTACCGTGTGGGAGGCGATGAATTTATTGTCACCTTCTCCGGCTTTTCACAGGATGAATTTGATCACCTGATGCAGGAACGTGTGCATAGCCTGAGTGAATCTACCGTGAATATTTCCCTTGGATGGGGCTGGGCTTCGGATTCCACCACCAGGAAGAAGGTACAGAGTGAGGCAGAGCAGATGATGTATCACAGGAAGGCGCAATATTACAGGCTGCACGACAGACGCAGGCGTTAGAATGGGATGGTTATAGCCAATGAAATTCAATTTTTTTTCACGTAAATCCAGAGAAGTGTCTGCAGTAGAGGCAGTGGATAAGATTCAGTTGGATCGTTCCAAAATTGAATTGCAAAGGCAGATCATTGCTTCCATGGCAGAGTTGATTGAGACACGGGGCGATGGCCGGGGACTGCATGTGAAACGCACCAGCGGCTTCGTCTGGATCCTTGCCAGTGCGGCAAAGGATGCCGGTTATCATAAAGATGAATTAAACGACGAGACCATTGCCCAGATGGTTCTCTGTTCCGTTCTTCACGATGTCGGTAAGATCATGATTCCGGATGCGATTCTGAACAAACCGGGAAAGCTGACGGAAGAAGAGTTTGTCATTATGAAAAAGCATGCGGTAATCGGTGGCAAGCTTGCCAGAGAGATCATGGGAAGTCAGAAGGAATCCTATCAGAATATGGCTGAGGAGATCGCTACCTATCACCATGAGATGTGGAACGGACATGGATACCCGACCGGAGCCAGCGGAGAGGATATTCCTCTAAGCGCCAGAATCATGGCGATTGTGGATGTGTTTGATGCCCTCGTCTCTCCACGTGTATATAAGAAGGCCATGGATCCTCAGGCGGCTCTGTCTATTATTTTAGCTGATGCAGGAACACATTTTGATCCGACCTTAGCACAGCTTTTTTATCAAAAGAAAAAGGACATCCTCGCCTTAATCGAGGATGTCCAATAATCCTTGTAATCCTAGAAGGATACTTTGACATTTTTTCTTTCGGAAGCATCGTCCAATTCAAACATCGGTGCTTTCTCAAAATGGAACATACCGGCAATCAGATTGCTCGGGAACATCATAACGTTGTTGTTATAACGCTTGACAACAGCGTTGTAATATTTTCTTGCATTTGCAATGTCTTCTTCCACAGCCTTCAGCTGAGAGGATAAATCCATAAAATTTTGATTGGCTTTCAAATCAGGATAGCTCTCGGAGAGGGCGAAGATCTGACGGAGGGCACCACTTAAGGCGGTTTCTCCTTCGATCTTTTCGGATGTGTTGGCAGCACTTGCAATGGAATTTCTTGCGGCAATGACACGTTCTAAGGTGTCTTTCTCGTGAGAAGCATATCCTTTCACTGTTTCGACAAGATTTGGAATCAGATCAAAACGTTTCTTGAGGTAGACATCCATGGTGGAGAATGCCTCTTCTACACTGTTTCTCCCACGAATCAGGCTGTTATAAATGGATATCATGGATAATATGATAACAGCAAGAACAACTAAAACGACAATCAGGGTTACATTCATATAGACTCCTCCTTTTGATGTTGTTACAACATAGCTATCATACCATATCATGCCGCTGTGTGCATTACAGATCGATTTTACGTACGAGCAGATAGGAAGTGCCGATGAAGCAGAAGACTCCAAGACCTACGTGGAAGATGTACGTAAGAACGTTGCTGGAAATCTGGTGACTGACGAAACTGTTAAAGACAGTAATCGCAATAAAAATAAGGAAGCTGATCAGTCCGCCAAAGCGCTTGTTGCGAAGGAGTGTCTGGCTTAATCCAATGGAGAAGTATACCGTGGATAAAAAGTTAAACACAATAACAGCACCCTGTAACAGTTTGAGAGCAACGTCTGCGGTTGAGAAGTTGTCCAGAAGGTACTTGATCACTCTCGGCATCAGATCATTGTCATCTTTTAAGTATTTTCCGCCAGCCAGGATAAGCAGGTGCAGATCTGCCAGTCCCAGGAAGAAAAATCCAAGGGTGAAGATAATGGAACTAAGGTAGACCAGCAGGATCTTGGCCGAAAGGATGAAGGGAATCGGTGTAGGTGTCATATAGACAAGGTAGCCGGACTTGCTCCTTAAATCTCGACTGAACAGTGAGATTCCGTTAATAATAATCAAAAAGAAGATGATGGTTCCCGCCATAAAAATAAGGAACAGCGGAATCAGAATGTTGCTGCTCTTAATGGAGGAAAACGGGAGCATGACAAGGTAGACCACCTGAAGCAGGGCAAGTGTTCCAAGGGAAATAGCATAAAGGATGCGGTTCTTCATAAATTCGTATTTCATCGTTGTAAGCATATTAGATAGCCTCCTTCATCGTTGTTGTTCCATAGATCTGACGGTATTTCTCAACAATTGACATACCCTCTTTTTCGCGGAGTGTTTCTACATCCGAGCAGAGGACAAGATTTCCCTCCTGCATGAAAATGGCGGTGTCGACGGTTGCTTCCAGTTCCTCTACCATGTGGCTTGAGATCACAATGGCGCGGGAGGAATCAGCATGGGAGAGGATGGTGCGAAGAATCTCCTCTCGTGACAGCAGATCAATTCCGTTCAGCGGTTCATCCAGAAGGAGAAGCCTTGCCTGGCGGCTCATTGTGGCAGCAATCTTAAGCTTTGCGAGCATACCGGAGGAAAGTGTCCGGACCTTCATATCAGGGGTCAGTGAAAATTCATGAATCATCTGAAAAAAGCATGCACGGTCAAAGTCTTTGAAATAGTCATGATAGTAGGCGGCAACGTCTTTGATCTTCATATAATCAAAGAAGATAAATTCGGTCGGGGCAAAAGCGATGAATGCCTTATCCCTGTAGGTAAATGGATGACCGTCTACGGTAATTTCACCGTTGTCCTTTGAAGTAAGCCCGCTCAAAATCTTCATCAGTGTTGATTTACCACTGCCGTTCGGGCCAAGGAGCGCATAGATGTGACCCGGCTCAAAGGACAGGCTTACGTTGTTGAGGGCTGTTTTGAAAAAATAACGTTTTGTTATATTGGTGCAAGTTACACTCATTCGGTTACCTCTTTCTTTTCGCTGTATTTCTTCAGTAAGTTTGGAATGTCATCGGTGTCATAGCCAAAAGATTTAAGCTCGGATGTAAACGCATGCAGGATGCGCTTCAATTCCTGTTCCCTGTGATACTCCAGGACGGAAGTATCCTCTGTCACAAACGTTCCAATGCCACGTTTGGTATAAGATAATCCCTGTCGCTCCATTTCGGTATAAATGCGGGCTGCTGTATTCGGATTGATCTCATAGGAAAGGGCGAGTTCCCTTGAAGATGGAAGCTTATCTCCCGGGTGAATTTCGCCGGTCAGAATCCTAGCTTTTAAATCGGCTGTGACCTGTAGATAAATCGGTACATTTGATTTAAAATCCATAGTCACCTTCTTTCATGCTGTACCAGTTAACTGCTGTACTAGGTGAATAGTACACTAATGAGCAAGGAATGTCAAGCATGAAATGTTTTTTTTCAAAACCTTCGTTGTATGCATAAAGTCGCTATGTTACTATGTTTTCATGAAAAATACAGCACAAGAACAGAAACACAAGGCACAATCTTTTTATATGTTCCTTATGATGCTGGCGGCTTTTTTCTGGGGTACGACCTTTGTCGCCCAGAGTAAGGGAGCTGAGCATGTAGGGGCATATACCTATCTGGCAGGAAGAAGCTGGATTTCCTTTTTTCTGATGGCTCTGATGATTCAGGGAATCGGTTTTTGGCAGAAGAAAAAGAAAGACCATGTACCTGCAACGAAGGCGAGAAGGCGACATATCATCCTCGGCAGCCTTTGTTGCGGTTTCTTTTTGTTTGCAGCAAGTGCGGCGCAACAGGTGGGAATTGCTTATACCACAACAGCAAAGTCCGGATTTTTGACCGCTATGTATGTGGTGCTTGTCCCGGTTCTTTCTTTGTTCTTCGGGAAAAAGGTACGCCCTCTGGTGTTTGCCTGCGTGGGACTGAGTGTGGTCGGACTGTACCTGTTATGTATGAAAGACGGATATTCCCTGGGATTTGGGGATATGATTACTCTGGTGTCGGCGTTACTGTTTACCTTTCAGATTTTATGTGTCAGTCATTTCAGCCATGGCGTCTACGGGCCGACACTTGCGGCTGGCATGTTTCTGGTAGAAGCTGTTTTTGCAACGGTTGGTATGCTTTGGACTGAGAAACTGTCTCTGGTATCTCTGCGGGCTGCAACCGGTTCCATTTTATATGCTGCAGTTTTTAGTGGCTGCGTGGCCTATACACTTCAGGTGGTGGTACAGAAGCACTTGTCTGCGACGCTGGCAAGTATTGCGATGTGCTGTGAGAGCGTGTTCTCTGCCCTGGCCGGCTGGATTGTGCTGGGACAGACATTGTCGGGCAGGGAATTGTCAGGATGTGTTATCATATTTGTGTCCATTCTGACAGCCTCCCTTGTATCAACAGAAAAAGCATGAATTAGAAAAGGACGATAGAATGAGTATTTTAAATGTAGAGCATTTGACCCACGGATTTGGTGACCGTCAGATCTTTGATGATGTATCCTTTCGCCTGTTAAAAGGAGAGCATATCGGTCTTGTGGGAGCAAACGGTGAGGGAAAGTCCACCTTCATGAGCATCATTACCGGCAAGCAGATGCCGGATGAGGGAAAGGTGGAATGGTCAAAGAATGTTCGTGTCGGTTATCTTGATCAGCATGCTGTGTTAGAGCCGGGAAAGACCATCGAAGACATTTTAAAAAGTGCATTCGACTGGCTTTTTCAATTGGAAGAGCGGGCAAACCAGCTCTATGAACGCATGGCGGAAGCGTCAGAGGATGAGATGGCTTCCTATATGGAGGAGACCAGTGAGATACAGGACCTGCTTACGGTGCATGACTTCTATCTGATTGATGCGAAGGTAAGTGAGGTGGCAAGAGCCTTGGGCCTTATGGACATTGGACTGGACCGGGATGTGTCCGAATTATCCGGAGGACAGAGAACGAAGGTGCTTCTGGCGAAACTTCTGCTGGAAAAGCCGGAAATTCTTCTGTTGGATGAGCCGACGAACCATCTGGATGTGGAGCATATTGTATGGTTGCGCCGCTATCTTGAAGAATATGAAAACGCCTTCATTCTGATCTCTCATGATGTGCCGTTCCTGGATAGCGTAGTTAACATCATCTACCATATGAGTGATTGTAAACTCAACCGTTATCCGGGAAGTTACGAGCATTTCCAGGAAGTGCTTGCCGTTCAGAAGGCCCAGCAGGAAGCGGCTTATATACGCCAGCAGAAGGAGATCGCTCAGCTGGAGGATTTTGTGGCACGTAACAAGGCAAGGGTTGCAACGCGTAATATGGCCATGTCCAGACAGAAGAAGCTGGATAAGATGGAGCGTATCGAGAAGGTGACCGAGAAGCCGAAGCCGGAATTTGATTTTCTTTATTCCAAGGCTCCGGGGAAATTTATGATTACGGCAAAGGATCTTGTCATCGGTTATGAGGAACCGCTTTCATCCCCGCTGTCCTTTGAGGTCGAGAGGGGAAGCCGGATCGTATTGACCGGTGCCAATGGAATTGGAAAGTCCACCCTTTTGAAAAGTATTTTAGGCCTGATATCTCCGGTTGCCGGTGAAGTGGAACTGGATCGGCATCTGGAAATCGGCTATTTTGAACAGGAGAGTTCTGCAAACAATTCCAACACCTGTATCGAGGAGATCTGGAACGAATTTCCGTCTTTCAATCAGCAGGAGGTTCGAGCTGCACTTGCAAAATGCGGCCTTACGACCAAACATATTGAAAGCCAGATCCGGGTTCTTTCCGGAGGAGAACAGGCGAAGGTTCGTCTGTGTAAGATTTTAAACCGTCCGTCCAATCTTCTGGTTTTGGACGAGCCGACGAACCATTTGGATGTCGAGGCCAAAAACCAGTTGAAAAGCGCGCTGAAATCGTATAAGGGCAGTATACTTATGGTATGTCACGAGCCGGATTTCTATGAAGATCTTGCGACGGATATATGGGATTGTTCCAAGTGGACAACGAAAGTGATTTAACTCAGTCGGGGTACAAGCTCCGACTATGTTATGAAAAGGGGTGCTATAAATGAAGTGGCTTAAGTGGAGAGAGACAAAATGGGGTAGTTATACCTTTGCACTTTGTGCAGCGGTGCTTTTTTATACCCTGATCAGTCATTTGAATGTGATATTGAGCGGAATTGCAACGTTTATCGGCTATTTTACGCCGGTGATCTACGGTGTAATTCTTGCTTATATTATGGATTTTTTAGTGAAATACGTAGAGCGGATTCTGGCGGGAAAGCTGAGTGAAAAGCCAAGAAGAGTTGTCGCGGTGGGAGTTACCATTGCAATTGTCCTGACACTTATTGTGTTATTGACACTTGCACTGATTCCGTCTCTTGTCAAATCCGTAACGGATATCATATCCAACTGGAGCACCTATGAGAGGCAGCTGTCGGAGATGGTACAATCCTTTACCGGTCGTATGGGCGGACATTCGAAGGTGAATGCTTCGGACATCAGTCGGACAATGAATTCTGCCATGTCCCGTTTCAGAGAGTATTATAATGAGAATTCCTCCGCCATTCTGGAAAAGGTGACGAATGCGGGCAGCCAGCTGGCATCCTGGGTATTGGCTTTTATTATCGCCATCTACTTCCTTTTTGCAAAGAAGGAACTGCTTGCCGGCGTACGTAAAATTTATCATATGGTTGTTCCGAAAGCAGCACATGCTAAAAGTCACACTGCCTTTGCAAGGGTGAATGTTATTTTTTCCAAATACATTGTCTGCGAAGTGATTGATTCTATGATCGTAGGCTGCTCAAATGCAGTCTTTATGCTGATTGCAAGGATGCCGTATGTGGCATTGATCTCCGTTGTAGTAGGTGTGACCAATCTTGCACCGACCTTCGGACCGATCGTTGGAGCCCTGATCGGAGCATTTATTCTGTTTTTGGTGAAACCGATCGCTGTGATACCGTTCTTGTTATTTACGGTAGTGATTCAGACCGTGGACGGTTATGTTATTAAGCCGAAGTTCTACGGAAGCGCACTTAGTGTCCCATCTGTATGGGTTCTGGTTGCGATTATTGTATTGGGACGAATGTTTGGCGTGGCAGGAATTCTGCTGGCAATTCCGATTGCGGCAATCATCACCTACATGATTCGTGATCTACTGGCGAAACAGGATGAGAATGAGAGCAAAGAGTAAAGGAAAAGTGAAACAGAGTAGAAATCGAGTAGGAGTCAGCCTACTCGATTCACATGGATGTTAGATGCGCAGAATAGACAGAAAAAGATTGAAATCCCTGGCCTGTTGTGTGATGATTCATGGTAGTGAATTCAGAATATGTAATCAATGCCGAACCTAATACGACAGTTTGGTATTACAAAGTGCTCAGGATAGATGGCTATAGAGGGACTTACCGATAATGTGTTAAGAACACTGGATGTTCCATTTAAGCCATGGGAGGTGTATTAATGAAGAAATATGTACAGGCTCTTCTGGTAACAGGATGTCTTGGCTTGATGTGTCTTGGCTCAATCTATTTTACAGCAAATCATGATATAGCATCCCGAAATACGGAAAATAAGAAAAAATCAAACACGCAGCATACACCAAAGAAAGATGACGAGTATATAATATTTGATGATGAGAGGGAACCTGTTGTAAATCTTCCGGTAGAACCGCCTGAACAATTGGTGGGAGCCCCTCTTAAAAGGTTATGATTAAATAGTGGTAAGGATCAAGACACTTGAAATTGTAATCGATAAGATCAAAAAGGCGACAAAGACAAAAGCATAATAGAACAGGGCTTCGCTTCAGAGAAAAGTCTGAAGCGAAGCCCTGTGTTAGGTTGTGCTTTTCACGTATTATTCCATATCGGATGCATATTCCTTGAGAAATGCTTCGGTATCGTTGGAATAATATTTGCTGTCGTGTTGCTGCTTTCCTCTCATTGGTGTCAAGTGTGATGGTTCCGATCACTTTATCCTGATAGAAGATACCATCTGCGATGATCTTATACTCGTCAGAGGCAGTATGTCCGCAACCGGTGAGAAGAAGAGTGGATATTACTTCAGGCGATTTGAGATATATGTAATTTGATGATTGCAGAAAGACCAAACAAGTAGATAAATACAATAGGTAATGGTATTATTAAATAGAAGATTGTTAGAAGAGGAAATGCTATGAGCTATCAGAGAAGATTGATAAATTATACAGTTGCATGTGTTAATGAGTTTGCTGAAGCTTTTAATATGAATGTTAAAGAAGCATATAGATATCTTCGAGATTTCAAGGGAATAGAGTTCCTGAAGGATTTCTATGAAGAAGAGCATCTTTTATCATTTGATAATGTGGTTGAAGATTTACAAGCTCTTTGCCGGAGAAATGGAGGAACTATATGATTCTTTATCATGGTAGTAATGTTGATATACAAAATATCAGCTTGTCAGCTCCTATACTTTGGAGTGAACACTATGTGGTATTTACGCATCCATTTAGTGTGTGCTAAACTATTTGCCTTATTGGCCATTAAAATCACCTTTCCTTTCGTTATAATTTAGACTTGAACATCCAAAATTATAGCGGAAAGGTGATTTTTTTGTATAACAAACACCGCGCACCCGCATAGCGGGTGGTTTCTATTTCGCACGCTTCGCGAGCTCAACTGTGTCACGACACATAATGAAAGGGCGCATGAAATTTTGTTCCATGCGCCCTTTTGGAGAGAGCTCTCCATATATGGAAAATAGGAAGGAAGTAGTTAGACAATGTAAGCAACAGGTCGGGATACCATCTGTTTGATTTTCTGTTCGTTGGTATAATTGGCCACATCATAGAAGGCTCTTAAGGCAAAACCGTTCAGAATGCCGTTCTCGTATTGTTTGATAGCCTGCAACAGTTCATCTTTATTAAAATAGTGCTTTAAAAAGCTGCGGACAACAAGATCATCCTCTGAGACCTTGGTGTTTTCAAGAAGCTGATTGATAATCTCTTCTTTGACATAATCATCACGGTTGCCGATGATATTTCCCATGGCAATCTGATAATCACTGCTTCTAGGATCCAGCCGGAAATCACTGGCGAAACGGATCAGATCATTCGCAAAGACGATACGTTCCCTTGCAATTCCCGTCAGATTGGAAAAAACATTTGACTTCTTTGTCTTATCAATATAGAGGATGGCTGACAGCTTCATTTCTTTGACCCGTGCAACCTTCTCATCATGACCGATGGCTTTGTGTGCAAGCTGAAAGGCATCCACGAGATTCTGAAATTCTGCTGAGTGAGCCGATTCATTTATGCGGTATAAAAAGCTCTTCGTGGAGGAGAGCCGTTCAATCTTGGCAGCCTGCTCATCCATAAATATATTATTGTTATAAGCCTCTTCCTTTACGATCCAGTCATAGACAAGATTCATATTCTCTTCACGGTCTGAAATCAGGATATCAGGCGTGAGGAAGGCAAGTTCCACCTGCTTGGCAAAAATCCATTCAGGAGAGGAGTCGCCCTGCTGGTGTATGAGGTTTAACAGTTCCTGCGTTTGCTGAAGAGGAAGAATATGGCCGGTTAACAGCGAAGCATCATCCTCACCGTTGATCGAGAGACCGATATTCGTGAACAGTTGAACCAGAAGAGAAATAAGCTTGCTGGCGGTATTCTCCTGTTCGTATTTCAAAAGGCGGTTCGATAATAGCGAAGCTATATAATCGTAAGAGAATTTTTCTTGTTCACGATAGGTTTCTCTTCCCATATAATGCTCCTTCGTATGTTGGTTTCATTTTTTATGAAGCTATACTATCATTGCAAAGGTCACAAAAAAGACACAAAAAACGATTAAGAAGGGTGGCGTCAAGACTTGAATTTATATCGGTGCAAAGGTAAGATGGACTAGTATACAAGATGTTGATTACATTGTATACGGGGGACCGCGGGGGCGGTTTAATAAAAGTACATTTAGGAGGAAAGACATGCAAAGATTTACGTTACCGAGAGATGTGTACCATGGAAAAGGCGCTTTAGAGGCTTTAAAGACATTGGAAGGAAAGAGAGCCATCATCTGTGTTGGTGGTGGATCCATGAAGAGATTTGGTTTTCTGGATCGTGCAGAGGCCTATCTGAAAGAGGCCGGCATGGAAGTTAAGATTTTCGAGGGAATTGAGCCGGATCCATCCGTTGATACTGTTATGCGTGGTGCAACGGTTATGGAGGAGTTCAAGCCGGACTGGATTGTAGCAATCGGTGGAGGTTCACCAATTGATGCAGCAAAGGCTATGTGGATCAAGTATGAATATCCACAGAGTACCTTCGAAGATATGTGTAAGGTTTTTGGTATTCCAAAGCTTCGCCAGAAGGCTCATTTCTGTGCAGTATCTTCTACATCCGGAACAGCAACGGAAGTAACCGCTTTCTCTATCATTACAGATTATGAGAAGGGAATTAAATACCCGATTGCAGATTTTGAGATTACACCGGATGTTGCTATTGTAGATCCGGAACTGGCTGAGACCATGCCAAAGAAGCTGGTGGCTCATACCGGTATGGATGCATTGACACATGCAGTGGAAGCTTATGTATCCACAGCGAACTGCGATTATACAGATCCTTTGGCAATTCATGCCATCGAGATGATTCAGAAGAATCTGGTATTATCCTATCAGGAAGATATGGAAGCAAGAGATGCCATGCATAATGCACAGTGCCTTGCAGGAATGGCCTTCTCCAATGCATTGCTTGGAATTGTACACTCCATGGCACATAAGACAGGTGCTGCATTTGCAGATTATGGTGCTCATATTATTCACGGAGCAGCAAATGCCATGTATCTTCCAAAAGTTATCGCATTTAATGCCAAGGATCCAAAGGCAAAGGAGCGCTATGGCGTTATTGTAGATTATATGGGTCTTGGCGGAAGTAACGATGATGAGAAGGTAGAGAAGCTGATTGAATATGTACGAGGAATGAACGATCAGTTAAATATTCCTCATTGCATTCA
The DNA here is from genome assembly GCA_900100095.1 of Lachnospiraceae bacterium C10. Taxonomy (GTDB): domain Bacteria; phylum Bacillota; class Clostridia; order Lachnospirales; family Lachnospiraceae; genus Weimeria. The sequence goes on along the minus strand of FMTN01000009.1, from coordinate 37,951 downwards.
GCAGTATGGTGCAGATTCTTATCCTTGTGAGCAGGGATTTGTTCCTGAAGAGGTTTTCCTTGAGAGACTTCCTGAGATTGCAAAGAATGCCATTGCAGATGCATGTACAGGATCCAATCCACGTCAGCCGAGCCAGGAGGAGATGGAGAAGCTGTTGAAGTGCTGCTACTATGACACAGAAGTAGATTTCTAATCCTACCTCGTGTAGAGAATTTACGGAGTAATGATACAATCCGATGGTCCTTGTTGGCCATCGGATTGTTTTTAGGTTTCTCGATTTTGTGAAGGGAGCATAGGATGGATCTTTTTTCTATATTCAGAAAGAGTCGATCAGGAAGACACAAGAAACGAGAGGTATATTGCAGAAACTGTCAGGCAGATCTGATGTTGCAAAAAGGATTTGATCGTTCATTGCCCTATTGGATATGTAAAGGCTGCGGACAAATGCTTATCAATCCAAGAGTCGAAGCAGAAGATGATGTGGTATGGATTTGTGACGGATGCCATCAGATGCTGAATATACAGCCAGGCTTTGAGGATGCCGGGGGAGAATGGACCTGTCTTAGTTGCGGGTATAGGAATATACTGGATGCATCCAATATTTACCTGTCAGAGGATGAATATGACGCGGATCAAAGAAATCCATATAAAGGGCTAAGGGATGCAGAAGTGTTGGCGTTGTCGGAATATGCAGAGGAAGCGTTGCTTCAGGATCGGGAAGATGTGATTCTTGTAAGGCATATGGAGACAGGGCAGATGTTTGTAAAGAAACTGCTGACGACTTATGATAAGAGTATTTATGAATATTTGAAACTGCATCCGCTGAAGCACATGCCTCGTATCCGGGAAGTATTTGAAGGGGATCACAGTTTGATTGTAATTGAAGAATATATAAAGGGGAAGACAGTAGAAGAACGGATGAAGGAGGGGCTCGACGTCAAACAGGCCGTTTCCATTGCAAAGGATATATGTAAAATTCTTGATACACTTCACCATTTACCTATTCCAATCATACATAGGGATATCAAGCCATCGAATATTATCGTGACAGAGGAGGGGGAAACATATCTGTTGGATATGAATGCAGCAAAATGGTATGATCCGTTGAAGAACGATGATACGACTTACATGGGAACGAAGTTTTATGCAGCACCGGAGCAGGCCGGGTTCGGGATGCGTTCATCCACGGGTAAAACCGATGTGTATGCAGTTGGAATGTTACTCAATGTTATGATAACCGGATGTTTCCCGAAGGAAAAGCGTGCAACAGGTGATGTATGGAATGTGATTGAACGTTGTATCTGTATGGAAGCGGAACAGCGATATACAGCAGCAGAATTGTTACATGCGCTGGAAGGGATAGAGATGACCAATGAATGAAAAGAAGACAGAAGAACTCAATCAGATCCTTCAAGAGGTAAAACTTTCCGGACTGCCTGAGTACATGAAGGAAAACCGCAGCTGCATGAAAGATGCCAAGCGCTCTTTTTACTATTACATGAAGGATTTACTGGATCAAAAAGGCATTCGGCTTAAGGATGTCTATATGATGGCGGATGTAAGCGAGTCCTACGGTGGACAGATTATCCGAATGAATGAACATACGCAGAACCGGGATCTGATTATAAGGTTATGTGTGGCAGCACATTGCAATTGGCAGGAAATGAACCGGGCACTGAAACTCTATGGGTTTAATGAATTGTACGCGAAAAATTCGAGAGACGCCTGCATCATTGTGGCTCTTAATGAGCGGATTTTTGATCCTGCACGGTTGGATGAAATATTAATGGAACATCATTTTGAACCGCTAAAGTGCAACATGAATCAACAGGAATCATAAGAGCGGTAGAAAACCGGGAGGTGATGGGGTGTTACATATAGCAGTAGCAGATGATGAGGAGGAGTTCAGACGTAGAATCGGCGTTTTTCTGGAGAAGTATCTCGCCTCAAAGAAGATAGAATATAACGTGGAGTTGTTTGACTCTGGTAACGGAATTGTACAGCAGGGAAGTGCTATCCGAAAATTTGATATATTTTTCCTGGATATCGATATGAAGGATGTCAATGGCATAGAGACGGCTAAGGCAATCAGAAAATTTTCAGAGAATGCATATATCGTGTTTGTGACGGCTTACATAGATTATTCTATTGAAGGATATAAAGTAAATGCCATCAGATATGTTTTAAAGGATAGTGATAATCTGGAAGACGGTTTAACGGAATGCATGGAAGCTATTTTGAAAAAAATGGCTGTCCGGGAACCTGTGTTGCAGCTGCATTTTAATGAAGGGATAAAAGAGGTACCGATCAATCAGATCCTGTATGTGGAAAGTACTCTGCATAAACTGACGTTTCATCTGATAGATCATAGTGATGTGCTTACCATGTATCAGACTTTGAATACACTAGAACGGGAATTGGCAGGATACCATACGTTCCTACGTGTGCACCAGAGCTTTCTTGTTAATATCAGGCATATAAAGACGGTAAATCATTATATCGTGTATCTTGATAACGGTGAAGAAATGATGGTTCCGAAAGTCCGGTACGGAGATGTTAAGAAAGCCTTTATCAAATACAAAGGAGATGTGTGACACGATGTATTACCTGTTTATGGATTTTGCTATTATTGTACTTGAGGCTGTATGCTGCCAGATGTTCTTTGATGTGTTTCAAAACAAAAATGATACCGGAAGGCGTCGTTTTCACAAAAAAATCATGGCAGTATTGCTTATGAGTGCTTTGTCTTTTATATCTGCAAGACTGTTTTACGATATGATTTTGATAAAACAGATGGTCATATTTCTTCTCATTGTAAGTATCATGACGCTTGTTCAGGGTGTACCATACAAAAAGGCAGCAGTATGTTCATTGCTTTTTCAGGGAATGCTGGGGGTAACGGAATACCTTGCAGTGATTTTTGTGGAAATTGTGATTCCTGATATAGAGAGCATGGATGCGACACAGGAAGTAATTGGTAGAGCTCTTATTGTTATCAGTCTGTTTTTTTGTTTTGTGATAATTCTTTTGATCAAGCGGATATTCCGGGGACATAAGAATCAGATTATGTACAGCGAAGAATGGCTTAAATATGTACTGTTTCCTGTTATTACAGTTATCATGCTTTCTGCAATTCTTACAACATTTCAAGATGAGAAGGATATTGGTGAGCTGCAGGTTCTGTGTGGTGTCGGACTGGGGCTGGTTATTATGAACTTTTTGGTGTTCTTCCTTTTAGAGGATATGATAAGTCGGGAGGAGGATGCAAGAGAAAGGGAAGTCTTTGAAATTCAAGGGAAAAATCAGATGGAAATGTACCGTAAGGTGCAGGAGAATTTTGAGATTCAAAAATCTGAGGCGCATGAATTCAAGAACCATCTTATGTGTATACAGTCACTGGCAGAGGCGCAGAAATATGACGAGCTGCAAAGATACGTGAAAAAGATGAATGGGGATGTGCTGTCAGGTGGCATGATGATAGATACGAATAATGATATTGTTAATGCAGTAATTAATACAAAATATATGGAGGCAGTCAAAAAACATATCGTTGTAGTTTTGCGTGTGAATGATCTGTCACAGATCAAAATGGAAGAAAGAGATTTGGTTGTGCTGCTTTCCAATTTATTAAACAATGCGATTGAAGCAGCGGGAAAATGCGAGAAGGATAAGGTTATTCATGTAAAATTTATCAAAGAATATGGAAATATTATTCTTTCGGTTAAAAATCATTACGAGGAACCACTGATTAAGGTGGAGGGTGGATTCCTTACCACAAAAAGGCATGGGAAAAATATGCATGGAGTCGGGATAAAAAATGTTCTCAAAGTGATTGATCGATATCATGGGACGTATGATATCGACACGGAGGATAATATATTTTCTTTTTCGGTTCTCATACCGGATGAGGATGTTGTGTAGAAAAATTAAAATGAAACAATTACTTTTAAGCAGGATTTTGACTTTGATAAAGTTGAAATCCTGTGTTTTTTTGTCTGTTTTCAGCAATAAAATGTCCGTTTTCTGCAATGAAATGTCCGTTTTCTGCAAAGCATCTTTCATGCAATTTGATTCCATGCTATATTGTAGCCGCTGAAGGAGGAAGGGGAAGATGGTAGAAAAATCCGCCCGTCTTATTACCGATAGTATTATATCGGAAGGGCTTATTGCAGAAAATTTAAAAGACTGGTATGTGTACTCGTTTACAAGGATTCTTGAGATGGCAATCAACGTGGGAACGATATTGCTGCTTAGTGTAGTCTTTCACAACACAGTACCTACAATCTTGTTTCTGTTATTTTTCAATACACTGAGGCAGAGAACCGGAGGATTCCATTGTAATGAATTCTGGCAGTGCTATATCGTAACAAATATGTTGTATGTGCTAATTTCGTTTTCGGAAAAAATTATAGTTATGCACGGAGTAATCCTATGCATTGCAACAGCTATTTCCGCAGCCGTAATATTTGTGATAGGAACGGTGAATCATCCAAATATATCTTTTGATATGGTAGAGCTAAGAAAATCCAAAGCTTTAGCAAGAAGCATTCTTTCAATTGAACTGTTAGTTTTATTTTTTATGGGTGCAATCAGAATTGACAGAGTATACATCTACTATATGTCTGTAAGTATCGTACTTTGTGCAGTTCTGATATTATTAGCAAAAGTTTTCAGACAGGAGGTAAAAGAGGATGAAAACAAGAAAAACAGTTAGGAGGGTATTGCTTGAAGCAGCCAAGAAGATTGGGGAGAGGGAGGTCATAAGGAATGCGTCTCATTGGCCGCCGTATTGTATGGGGGTTGCCCATCAGCCGAAGCGACCGTCAGAAACAATATCAAATAAAGATGTTCAATAATTTAAGCGTCATTCACTATACGTACTCTATTTAAGCCTAATCAATTGCAAGAAAGGAAATAAGAAGATGATAAAGAAAGTCCTGTCAGTAGTCGTTGCATTAGTAGTATTGTTGAATGTTAAAGGTGGTTTTATTGTTAATGCTGCAACGGTCAATGAAGAAAAGTCTATATATGAGAAACCTTACATTGAAAGTGTGAGTGTTGAGAGAAATACAAATAAATTGCTTAAAGATATAGGTGATATTTCTGTCAAAGAAAAACTTGTAATTAAGGGAATGAAAGTACCTTTATATGTTACATTTGATTCGCAGGAAGAAGCAATAATAAATATTAGATCAAATAAGGTAGTTCAAGAAGTTGGTAGAATTTATAATCTAGACGAGATTTCAACTGATAATTGGTTGGAGTATTATGATGCAATGTTTGATTATATGGAATCACCTATATGTCCGGATTGGTTGAATGAGGGTAATAAGGATTTTAGAGTTTTAAGTAATTTTTTTGATATTTATGAAAACAAAGAAAAAAATGATGAAATAATATCAGCCACTTCTGTTTTTCGGAAATCAAAAAATGCTCTAAATATCGACTATTTGATGTTGCTTCCTTATGATTCATTCAATCAAGTTATAAGTAATAGTAAGACGGAGATAAATAAAGAATCATTAAAAACATCAGTATTAGGATTTGATGTTAATAGAGGAATTGCATATGCGACAGCGCATGCTACTTCACCTAATACAACAGACTATAAAAAATTTTCATCTGACTGTACGAATTTTGTTTCTCAAATATTAGAAAATGGAGGGGTTTCGCAAATAAAATATAATGATGAAAATAAGGGGTGGTGGCACGTCAAAAAGTCTGGATTCTTTGGAGATAAGCATGAACATTCAATATCTTGGATAAGGGCAGATACATTTGCAAAATATATGGGAGTGACTTACACAACTACAAGTAATGTGAATTTTTCGAATAATATTCAAGTGGGCGATTTTATAGCAAAAGATACTGGTAATGATGGCGATTGGAATCATATGGGTTTTGTTACTGATAGGCACTCATACAAAACTAATGGATATTATGATTACAAGGTAGCACAGCATACCACTAACTATCATAGATGGGCATCAAGTGATGATAACGCTTGGGATAAGATAGGTGCTGATGGGGGAAGATATGGACGTGTTAGAAGGTAGAAAAATATTTAGTTATATTGGTGTGATGTTGTTTTGCATAACGCAAGCCATTAGATTTATGCCATTTTATAATCTACCGGGAATGACTATTGAGAGTGGTTGGTCAGCTCCAAAACATTCACCGTTATTATTTGTATTAACGGTTGTGTTATTTTGTGTCGGAACAATCATTAGAAAACATCCAGTTGTGCGGATGTTGATGCAATTATCAGCACTGTTTATTACACTATTTTTAGAAAACATTTATATTGAATTTGCAGAATACAAGATTAAATGGTTTTCGTACGGATTTTGGATATTTTTTTGTTTAATAATTATAAATTTTATTTTTTCTATTTTTGAAAATATAAGATTATACAATGGGCTGCTTAAAGAGGATTAAGTATATATTATTGGATCAAATCACTCAGAACCTGTGTGATTTGAACAAAAGTCAAATAAGGTGGAGGAATGGTCAATGGCATTATCAAAAGTCATATGATCAGTGGGATCGAATCGGCCCTGGCACAACAGTTCCAACATTAATAGGTAACTTATACTCTAAATGTGACCAGAGTGCCATTCAATCGGCTAAATACACTATTGTATTGGAATACTCAATCTATATTAGGTGAAGATATGAAGGGGGTATGAGTGAATTAATGTCGAATGCATAGTATTTTGAGTATTCGAAGATAAATTGCAATTAAGTTAAAAGTTTAAAAGGAGAAAACTAATGGAAAAATTTTTAAGGAAGTTTTTTGTGATTTTGGTTGCTGTTGTCTTTGTGAATTCGTTTGCTATGATCGCATATGCTGGATCATATTCATTTGGTGCAGAAATGAATTATAGAATGGTTGATGGAAAAAAGAATGGAGTAACATATTCAATTGGTAGTGATAAAACTATAAAAGTAAATGGGAAAATAGGTGCATATAGCTATGATAGATCTGACCATGAAGGGGTAGCTGGAGGGGCTTTATGTGGACCACAGTCTACTACAATTTGTTTGTGTGAATCTAATTGGTGGGGCGGAAAAATTGTGATTTGCTCTACATCTGTTAAAGTTTCAGCATTAAATCAAGTAAAAAGCTTTTCGTGTAGTGGAAAGTCTGAAACTTCAAGAGATAAATATATATATATATATATAAACCTTTGAATGATGGTTTCAATATGAGTATTTCTGGAACTATAAAATACTAAAGATTTGGAGATCTTTTATTATGGGATTTTATTATGGACCAATTTTTTATGTTCCAATTTCAGCTGTTTTGTTAGTTGGATTTGGAATTTATGGGCTAAAGAAAAAATTGCCTGTACCATACTTTGTATGTGCAATTATAGGGATTGTATATGTGAATTTGGCAATTTCTGTAACATTTTTCCCTATGACATTTATTGATGTTGAAGGATTTTCTGTTGAGAATAATATTTCGCTATCATTACTTTATTTTAGACAGGGGATGAAGCATCTTTTGTTAAATATTCTTCTAACTATTCCTCTTGGAATCGGACTACAGTTTATAACTAATATGAAGAATAAAAGTAGATTAGCTGTAATTATTATCCTTTCATCCTTATTCGAATTATTGCAGTTGTTAATACTCTACATTTTTAAGCCTATAGACATATTCTTTGATGTAAATGATTTAATATGTAATATAATAGGAGGAATTGTGGGATATACATCGATTCTAATTGTAGACTATACATTTAGAGGAGCTAAAGAGGATGAAAATAAAGGATTTATTCAATTCATTAACGGTGTATGTTACAGATGTGCAAATGGAGAGAAAAGTTTAACTCAGTCGGAGAAATCCTCCACCTCTAAGCGTTAGCGTAGGTGGGGGTTATGACAAACTATATTCAGTCGGGGTACAAGCTCCGACTGAGTTAAACGCTCCGCGAGGATGCGCACGGATTCGGACAGGAATTTGTCTGCTGAAGCAGACCCGAATCCGGCGCGCAAGACTCGCGAGCGAGTCTTGACTGCTTGAATAAGTATTGAAGTACTGTTCTTATATAATTTGAACTGAGGTCATGTTAGCAGAGCAGGAGCATGACGTCAATTGTTTTCAGGAATGTTCTCAAGATATTTTCCGACTACAACAGCATTATCGACCACTTCATCAAATGAGAGCCTGGCTGCATATGTCTCGTCAGCGATATAATTGATCCAGTCATTTGCAAGAGATTCTTCTGCTTTTACATCAGCGCAGATGGACTCATATTTTTTCAAAAGATCAAAGGATCCTCTCTTCTTGGCAGTATGCTCTACAGCCAATTTAAAATGTGCCGGATTGATGGAGTCCCTGTAAAGGTGGAAGAGAACATACAGATCATAGAAGTCCCTTGATCTTGTATTCCCGATACCTCTGCGGATAACTGTTTCATATTTTTCTGCAAGGATCGTCTCCAAAGTATAGGCATACACATCAATGTCCTTTTCATCGAACATGGTATGAAAAGAATACTCGATAGCTGCAGGTGTGATCTCATCCCCGGTTGTGATGTCAATCTTCATTTTGTTCTTTATCTTGCCGTACTCTGCAACAAAGTGAACTCGGAAATTGTTGTAATCATCATCTTCACGGATGGGCTCGATCTTCTCAAAACGGAAGATGATTCCATCTCCGGTATCAATGTCAAAGATTTCTTTTACGATCTTTTCAATATTTTCTTCGTCCATATCTATTCCACGAACAGTTGTATCCATGTCCATGGTGGTTCTTTCAGAAATGCCAATCATGGAAGAGATCAACAGACCGCCTTTTAGGACAAAGTTCTTTTTATATGGAGAGAGGGATAATCTTTCCAGAATACACTCAAACATAATAATCTGTAATACTTCCTGAGCATGAAGGTCTTTCTCTTTGGCTATATTGCGGATTGCGCCTTTAAGCTGCTCCGGTGTTTTCATCTGTGGAGCTCCTTTCAGCCTGTCAGTATATCCATGTAGTCTCTGACAGGTCTTTCTATATGGAAGATCTTAGCATATCTGATAAGCTGCGCATGGTCGTTAGTTCGGTCATTAAAGTATTCGTGCAAAGCCTGCAGATATAGCTGCTTATCAATCTTGTCTTTTTTCTTGATCAGGTCAATTATACATCTTTCCTTATCATACAGACGGACTTTGTTGCCGTCCGGTGTTAAGGTCTCTGTAATGCCAACACTCCATTTATCGGCATTTATATAGTGTAATTTGATATTCTTATTGTCCTTTTTTAACCGGGTTGCATTAAATCCCTGCGGTACGGAGACATCCCATACGTGGGGAGTACGGTCAGACATATCCCAAAGGTAAAGGGCAGTGCCATAGGAATAAACTACTCTTGGGTTGTTCGCCTGTATGATCTGGAGATCATCCGGGAACTCATCTGCATAATAATATATTCCACGAGCTTCTTTTACAAGAATGCCTTCATCAATAAAGGTGGGTATAAGTACACGACTGATACCTGCCTTTTCTATCTGTGATGTTGTGATCATGCCGCCGGTCTTCTCGGCCAGTTCTTTTAGCATTTCAATTCTTTGTTCTCGAAGTTTTGACATTTTGCATCACCTCCTAGAAACTAACACACTTTAATTATATAATAGTAAAGTCTGAATGTAAAGTTTTGGAAGATAAATAATTTTTTTCATGTTACTTCCAATACGTTTTGGATTACTCCAAAGGAATCATTGGCGCGTTATTTGACGCTTACGGACGATGGCAGAATCTGCATCGTCTTTTTTTTATTGACAAGTTAGTCTTGTCTAATTACAATGTTAGACAAGACTAACTTGTATGCAGTGTTAACTTAGAAGGAAGAAAAATGAAGGAACGAATACTGGAAGCTGCCAGAAGTGAATTTATAGAAAAGGGATTTTCCAATGCTTCCATGCGGACCAGATTATAGTGGTGGATAAGGGCAGGATCGTTCAGCGCGGGAACCATGAAACACTGATGAAGGAAGAAGGTATTTACAAGAACTTTATATCCGGCAGACAAAAGGCGGTGGGCTGGAAAATCGCAAAAAAACATTATATCCCATGGCATTGTAAAAGACTCTCACCATTTTGGTGAGAATCTTTTTGGTTCCGGATTGGTATGCTGTAAATGTAAAATGTCAATCAGAAAAGCGAGGGAATATAAATGAAAAGAGTAGTGAAAGTATGGTATCTGGTTCTGACATTGGTATTGTTGTGTTCCTGTGTACCGGTTGAGGCAAAGGCAGGGACGCAGATTCGTCTGAATAAGACGAATGTAACACTTGTACAGGGTGAATCGGTTCGTCTGACGGTGTCCGGAACCAGAAAGTCCCTTCGGTGGTCAAGTTCCAATACGGTGATAGCCGTCGTATCATCCAACGGGATTGTAACGGCAAAGAAAAAAGGACGGGCAACCATTACCGGAAGAGTGGGAAACAAAAAACTTCACTGCAGGGTGACGGTGAGAGCAAAAGAGAAGAATACCTCCCGGGATAAGAGAAAAACGCAGGCACAAAGCAGACGGGAGTTTGCAGATTATATCCTGGAACACGGAGAATATGATGATGAGGGCAACAAAGCATTGATATGGGAAAAGAATGATTTATCCGCTCTTATCACCGAAGAAATCGCCTATGATGCAAGTGAGGATGAGCTGCAGTTTTCAATGTCATTCGGGAGTAAGCGGGAGGAGGATGGTTATGGAATCACGGTACTGATATGCTCGGTTCCTGTGAACGAGAGTAAATCCAATGTGAGCTGGTCTTTTGAGATAAACGACGAAGATCTGGAGGAAATCGGAACGGTTATGGCGTTTTCTACTGATGTGACACTGTCTTCCATTAAAAGCGAGAAGAATCATTTAGACTGGATTCTACTGAATCCATCCGGTCTGCTTTCCTATGAGGATGAGGATGATTTATTAGAACTTGCGGATACCGTGGTTGACACGTGGTATACAATGACAAATTATTTATGTTCTATCAAGGCGCCGGGATATGATTTGGCATCTCTTGGCTTTGGAATGTAGTGCAGGATAAGATGAAGCTGGATTATTCCAACTTCATCTTATCGAATTTTTTACGTTCTACAATCATAACAAGGATGGAATCCGGTTGAAGAGGTTCGTTCGCATGAATCATCATATTTAGGCGGCTGCCTTCCTTTTCACGAAGTCCAATGACATTGATTCCATATCTGGCACGCAGTTGCAGCTCTTCAAGGGAATGGTTCTGCCAGAGGGTAGGAGTTGTAATTTCGACAATGGAGTAACGGTCGTCCAATTGAATCAGATCACGGATATTTGGGGACATGATCATAAGTCCGGATTTGATACCCATTTCTTTCTCCGGCTGAATAACCTTCGTAGCACCGATTTTTTCAAAAACATATTTGTAATTGTTGTTGTTTGCTTTTACAATAATCTCCTTGATTCCAAGTTCTTTTAAATTAATGATGGTTACAATACTGTCCTCGAGATGGCTGCCCATGGCAAGAACTGCGACATCGGTGTTGGGTACACCGGCTTCTTTTAACTGTTCAATATCGGTAGCATTTGCCTTGACAGCATTCTCAACGGTATCAGCTACATTTTCAACGGCAGGCATATTGCGGTCAATGGCAATAACGTCCATGCCGGCTCTGGCCAGAGTCTTGGCTACAGCACTTCCAAAGATTCCTAATCCGATTACGGTAAAATTTCTGCGGTCACTCATGTTGTTTGTCTCCTTACAGTTTGTGTTATCCAATCATAATATCAGCGGATGGGTATTGAACGTGGTTGTGTGGCGGTTTATGCAGGTTCCGCTGGAAGATTTCAAGCATAGCAATCGGACCGACACGTCCAATAAACATTAATATGATAATGATCACTTTTCCAAGAGCCGACAGTGCGGTGGTCGTGTTAGCGGTTAATCCAACCGTGGCAATGGCGGATACCGCTTCAAAAATCAGGTGCAGGGTCGGTATGGATGGCTCACATGCAATCAGTGCAAGTATGCCGACAATCAGGAAGAACAGATAGGAAGTCAATACCAGTTCCGCATTGATAAAGAATCTTCGGCGGATTCGTCTGTGAAACAGGTTGCAGTTGTCCAGTTCCTCCTTCATAAAGCTTCTGAGCATGATAAAAATAATTGCCACCGTTGTGGTCTTGATACCACCGGCGGTACTTCCGGGAGAGCCGCCAATCAACATGTAAAGACACATGATCAAAAGGGTAATCCTCCGGCAGGCCGCAATGGATATGGTGGAAAATCCGGCCGTTCGCAGGGTTACAGATGAAAAGGCGGAGATCAGCAGTTTCTCTGTAAAACTGCGTCCACCAATGGTGGCAGGATTCGTAAACTCATTCATCAAAAACAGGATGGTTCCTGAAACAATCAAAAGGAAGGTAACAATAAAAACCGTCTTGGAGTGAGAAGAAAAAGACGTGAAGAAGGCACGCAGTGGAAGGCGGCGCTCCTTCATGGTCTGTAAATGATGGCGAATCTCAATCCATACGAAAAAACCAAGACCTCCGATGACAATTAATGCCATGACCGTCAAAGCGACAAGAGGATCGGTGGCATATTGGGCAAGGGAATCGGTGGCAAAGCTATCAAATCCGGCATTTGTAAAGGCTGCAACGGAGATGAAAAGTGCGTGAAAGAGCCCTTTCAGGTAGCCGAAATCATGAACAAACCGGATGGAGAGCAGCAGGAAACCAAGGAATTCAAAAAATAGGGTATATCGAACGATTCGCTGAACATAACCGGCGACATCATCGTAACCGGATTTTCCTGTGGCATCTGCAAACGCCTGCAGTTCACGGAAGCTGGCCCGATTTTTTCCAAAGCTTATGGCTAAAGCAACGAAGGTCATAAGACCGAGTCCACCAATCTGCATCAGTAGAATCAGAACAAACTTGCCAAAGAAGGTATACTGTGTTGCAACGGTGACAGGCGACAGACCTGTGACGCATACAGCACTTGTAGCAACAAAAAGATGCGAAAGAAAAGGAACCGAATCCGCATTATTTGAGAAAGGAAGAGCCAGGAGAACAGATCCTAACAGTATAACGATGGCAAAGCTTGCGGTCAGGATGGTGGCAAGCTTGTATCGGGTGATTAATTTCTCAAGGAAAGTGGATTTGCGGACCAGGGACAGTTTGTCTAAGTCCTTAATGGGTGATGGTGTTGTAATCGGAGATATCTTCATGCTATTTGTAACCTCTGTTATATCTTATCAATTTTTACATTGTATCATTTCACGAAGCACCATACAAATTAAAAAAATCTCTTCAGCAGTATCAATAGATTGTTGAGCAGTCTCAACGTTTCGTTGATGGCATCTGTGACAGAGAAAACCTACAATAGATTTAGTGTGACAAACATTTAACAATATACATAAGAATCTATTGTACAGGAGGTTTTTTTCATGAAGTATCCAAAGCTTTTTGAGCCGATTAAGATTGGTAAGCTTGAGATCAAAAACCGCTATGCAATGGCTCCAATGGGACCGCTTGGTCTTGGAGACTGCGAAGGCGGCTGGAACGACAGAGGTATCGATTACTATACCAGACGTGCCAAGGGTGGTATCGGTCTTATCATTACAGGTGTAACATTTTCCGACACCGAAGTAGAAAAGCCGTCCTTCCCGAACACACCGAATTCAACCTATAATCCGGTGCAGTTTGTAAGAACAAGCCGCCAGATGACAGAGCGTGTTCATGCTTATGGTTCTAAGATTTTCTTACAGATGAGCGGTGGATTTGGCCGTGTGACCATCCCGACCAACCTGGGAGAATTCCCACCGGTATCCGCTTCCGCTGTTCCACATAGATGGCTGGATAAGACCTGCCGTCCACTTACAGTAGAAGAGATTCACGGCATTGTGGAGAGCTTTGGTAAAGGTGCATATAACGCAAAGCGTGCCGGTTTTGACGGTGTAGAGATTCATGCGGTTCATGAGGGTTATCTGATTGACCAGTTCGCGATTTCCTTCTTCAACCAGAGAACAGATGAGTATGGCGGATCTTTGGAGAACCGACTTCGTTTTGCCAAGGAGATTCGTGAGGAGATTGCCAAAACCTGTGGATGGGATTTCCCTGTTGCCATGCGTTTCTCTCTTAAGAGCATGATTAAGGATTTCCGTGAAGGAGCACTTCCTGGAGAGGAATTTGAGGAAAAGGGACGTGATATCGAAGAGGGTATCGAGGCAGCAAAGCTTCTTGAGAAGTTCGGCTATGATGCCCTGGATGTAGATGCCGGAACCTACGATGCATGGTGGTGGAATCACCCGCCAATGTATATGGAAAAGGCTCCGTATAAGGAGTTTGCCCGTATCACAAAAGAGAACGTGAACATTCCTGTTATCATGGCAGGACGTGTGGATGATCCGGATACAGCGACAGAGTGCCTTTCCTCCGATATTTGTGATATGATCTCCCTCGGTCGTCCGACACTGGCTGATCCGGATATCGTAAATAAGATCCGTACCGGAGCTACTCGCCAGATTCGTCCATGTATCAGTTGTCAGGAAGGCTGCATGGGACGTATTCAGACCTACTCTCTGATCAACTGTGCAGTTAACCCGCAGGCCGGCAAGGAGCGACTGAACGCATATAATCCGATTACAAAGAAGAAGAAGGTTCTTGTTATCGGCGGTGGTGTAGCAGGATGTGAAGCAGCCCGTGTATTGGCAGAGAGAGGACATGAGCCTGTATTATATGAGGCAGCATCCCGTCTCGGCGGTAATCTGATTCCGGGTGGTGCACCGGAATTCAAGGAAGATGATCTTGCTCTTGCAAAGTGGTACGAGGATGAGATGGAGCGCTTAGGTGTTGAAGTACATCTGAATACAAAGGCAGGAGAGAAGGAAATTTTGGATTCTTCTTATGATGCTGTTATTTTTGCAACAGGTTCAAGACCTAAGATGTTCTCCCTGGGCGACGATGAGAAGGTATACTCTGCAGAACAGGTTCTTCTCGGTGAGAAGCAGACAGGCAACAAGGTTGCAGTTGTCGGTGGTGGACTCGTAGGATGTGAGCTTGCCCTTGATCTTGCACAGAAGGGCAAAAAGGTAACAATTGTTGAAGCTTTAGATAAGCTGATGGCAGTGAACGGACCTTTATGTTCTGCTAACAAGGAGATGCTGGAGAGACTGATTCCGTTCCATGGCATTGATGTATGCACAAATGCCCGGGTGACAGAGTACAACAATGGTCTTTTAAAGGCTTGTCAGGGTGAGGAAACAAAGGAAATTGAAGCTGATAGTGTTGTTCTCTGTGTTGGTTATGCAAGTGAAAACTCCCTTTACCAGCAGTACCAGAATGAGCTGAATGAGGTATACTTACTCGGTGATGCAAGACAGGTATCCAATATTATGTACGGTATCTGGGATGCATTTGAAGTTGCCAACCATATCTAATATATTCCGACTCTCATACAAATATACTCTTTATACTTTTTTTGCGGTGGCCGTCCGGTCACCGCTTTTTTCGAAGTGTTGTATCCCTCTTTTGTATTTGTTACAATACTTTTGTTGCATGAAATATCTTCGTGAAGCAGTCAATAATAAAGGAAGCACCGGGCCGGTAAGGACCCGGTGTTTTTTAGCGAGGAAGAGCAGTATGAATACGAGAAATTTCAAATGTTTCCAGGTCGTATATGAGGAACGGAATCTGCAGGTGGCAGCGGGGAAGCTTTTTCTGTCCCCGCAGGGACTGAGTAAGATTATCAAGAATTTAGAGGAGGAAGTGGCAACTCCGCTCTTTTTCCGATCGAAGGAAGGGTTTGTGCCAACCGAAAGTGGTAAGATCTTCTATGAAAAATCGAAGGTTATCATGCGGGACCTGAATGATATGTTTCAATCCATTGAGGCGGCAGAGGATCGGGAGAGACGGTTTGAAATTGGCTTTGCCAGCGGAAGCATCCGGGCAATGGATATTTCCAGAATTCAAATGCTGATGGAGGGAAATCCCCAGATTCTTGCAAGCTGGCACGAACAGGAGAATCAGACGGTAGTTCGGCAGGTGATCAATCATGAAGTGGGACTTGGATTTGTCATCGGGAAACCATCGGATAATCAGCTGATTTGTCATAAAATAAAGAGTGTTGACGTGGTCTTGTATGTGTATCGTGGTCACAGATTGTGGGATGCAGATGAGGTGGAACTTAAAGAGATTAAAAATGAGCCATTGATTTCGATGAATGAGAACTATCATGTCTACACGGATGTCATCAATGCATGTCACATGAACGGATTTCGTCCGCAAATTGTGGCGAAGGTAGCCGAGGGGGAGTCCATCCATCAGCTGGTTGCCCATCGCGTTGGAATCGGAATATCACCGAAGTTCTTTACAGATGACGATACGGTACGGGGCATCCCGATTCAGGATGCCTATACCTGGGATATTTACGGCATTTATCGTAAAGATACACCGGAAAAGGAACTGGTGGACAAGATTATGGCGCAGGCCTGACTTAAGAGCAGAACTGCTGCAATAATGCAATATAACTTTGGGTCATTTGTGAAGGATGGATGGTTTTAGGCAAAATATAGCCGATTTCCATGGAGTCATCCAGATCCAGTGGCTTGGCAATGATATGGGGACCGTTTAATTCTTCGCTGATGACGCCACTGCAGATGGTGTAACCATTTAGTCCGACCAGCATATTAAAAAGTGTGGCGCGGTCGCATACCACAATTTCCTGATTACAGTCGAGGGTGCTGAGAATTTCCTCCGAAAAATAAAAGGAGTTGTGGGCACCCTGCTCATAGGTCAGTCTTGGATATGGGGCAAGGTCTTCGATGGAGATTCTCTCCTTCTTCGCGAGGGGAGAGTCTTTGCCAAGGAACACATGCGGTTTGGCAGTAAAGAGCGGCGTGAAGGTAAGGTTATGATCACGAAGCGTCTTTTTGATGACGGTTTCATTAAAGGAGTTCAGATATAAAATACCGATCTCGCTTCTCAGCTTGGCGACATCCTCGATAATTTCATAGGTCTGTGTCTCTCTCATATGAAATTCATACTGATCCCCGCCATAGTTTAAAAGCATCTGAACAAAGGCTTCCACAGCGAAGGAGTAGTGCTGGGAAGAAACCGCAAAATGCTTCTTGCGGAGTATTTTTCCGCTATAGCGTTCATTCATAAGGGTGGCCTGCTCTAAAACAGCTCTGGCATATCCAAGAAATTCGTCTCCTTCCGGGGTAAGCTCAATTCCTTTTTTGGAACGGTTGAACAGAGTTATATTGTATTCTTTCTCGATTTCATGAATGGCAGCGGTAAGGGAGGGCTGGGAAATGAAGAGTCTTTTTGCAGCTTCTGTGATATTACCCGTTTCTGCTGTGATTACGATATAATGTAGTTGTTTTATTGTCATAGCTTTATCCTCATATGATATAGTTTGTGAATTGATTATATATCATTCCATAGGAAGAGTCTATGGATAAATAAGGATATATGTATTTTACCCATCGTCTTGGTAGGAATATACTTGCTTTTAGAAAACAGGAGGAAAACAGATGTCTGCTATCATCACCGTAGAAAATCTGAACAAAACATTTAATACAAAAGATGGCGCTTTTCAAGCGATCAGGGATGTGTCCCTGGAAATTGAAGAGGGCGCGATCTATGGAATTATCGGTATGTCGGGTGCCGGAAAGTCAACACTGGTTCGCTGTTTGAACTATCTTGAGAAGCCAACATCCGGCACGGTTACTGTAGAAGATAAGGATCTTGCATCACTTTCTGAACGGGAGCTTCGTCAGCTTCGCAGTTCCATTGGAATGATTTTTCAGAATTTCAATTTATTAATGCAAAAGAGTGTTCTTGCCAATATTATGTTTCCGCTTTCCATTGCCGGCGCTTCCAAGGCAAAAGCAAAGAAAAGAGCGAAGGAACTGTTGGAAATTGTAGGCCTTCCGGATAAGGTGCATGCTTATCCGGCACAGTTGTCCGGAGGACAGAGGCAGCGTGTTGCAATTGCAAGAGCCCTGGCAACGAATCCGAAGATTCTTCTGTGTGATGAGGCCACAAGTGCACTTGATCCACAGACGACAGAGTCCATTCTTCAGTTGTTAAAGAAAATCAATCGGGAGATGGGGGTTACCATTGTAATCATTACCCATCAGATGTCCGTGATTCGTGAGATCTGTACCGATGTAGCCATTATTGAAAAGGGCGAGCTGGTGGAACATGGTCTTGTGGAGGAGATCTTTGAACATCCGAAGAGCAAGGCTGCAAAGCGGCTGATTATTGAGGGCAAGGATCCGGATGAGTGGGAGAAGAAAAACGGAGAGATCGGAAACGATGCCGATGGATATATTCCACTGGATCTGCTAAAGGAGCATCGTAGAATTCGAATTGTTTTTACCACGAATTCTTCCTATGAACCGGTTATTGCCAATATGATCTTGAAATTCAAGACGCCGGTGAACATTTTAAAAGCCGATACCAAGAATATCGGAGGTACAGCACGAGGCGAAATGATTCTTGGACTTCCGGATGATTTGGCCCTTCAGCATCAGATTATCGACTATCTCAAGGAAAGAAATTTAGAAGTAGAGGAGGTAGAAGAAGATGCTTAGTTCTACAGAAATTACAATGATTCTTGAGGGACTTAAAGATTCCCTCTATATGACAGTCTTTGCAACAGTATTAGGTTATGTGATAGGTCTTCCATGGGGAATTGTACTTACCGTAAGTGGAAAGGATGGCTTAAGACCGAATCGGGGTTTATATCATGTCCTTGACATCATTACCAATATCATGCGTTCGGTTCCGTTCCTGATTCTTTTGATTATTGTGATTCCGGTTACCAGGGCAATTGTTGGTGTAACCTATGGTGCGACGGCGATGATTGTTCCTTTAACAATTTCCGCAGCGCCTTTTATTGCAAGAATGGTAGAGTCATCCTTAAATGAAGTGGACAAGGGTGTGATTGAGGCAAGCCAGGCAATGGGAGCCGGCAACCTTCAGATTATTTTCAAGGTATTGATTGGAGAGGCAAGAGTTTCTCTGATTGCAGGTGCCACCATTACCGTTGGTACCATCCTGGGATATTCTGCCATGGCAGGTACCTTAGGCGGCGGTGGTTTAGGAGATATTGCGATCCGGTATGGATATCATCGTTATCAGGCAAACATTCTCTGGATTACAGTTATTTTACTTGTTATTTTAATGCAGATCTTCCAGCTGATTGGAACATTGATTTCAAACAGATTAGATCGCAGAAAAAAATAAAGTTAGAGGAAAAGGAGAAAGATTATGAAGAGAAAAATTGTAGCAGTAGCATTAACAGCAGCATTGGCAGTAGGTGCATTAGCAGGATGCGGAAGTTCAAAGTCAGCATCTTCCGATTCCAAGGTGATCAAAGTTGCAGCGTCACAGACACCGCATTCCGAGATCCTTGAGCAGGTAAAGCCACTTCTTGAGAAGGAAGGATACAAGCTTGAGGTCAAGGTTTTTGATGATTATGTTCAGCCGAACAACGTGGTGGAGTCAGACGAGTTTGATGCAAACTACTTCCAGCACATCAATTACCTGGACTCTTTTAATAAGGAAAACAAGACACATCTTGTAGTAGCTGATGAGGGAAAGGTTCACTATGAGCCGTTTGGAATCTATGGAGGAACCAAGAAGGCTCTTAAGGATATCGAGCAGGGCGATGCCATTGCAATTCCAAACGATACAACCAATGAGGCAAGAGCACTTCTTCTGCTTCAGCAGGAAGGTCTGATCAAGTTAAAAGACGGTATTGATGTAACAGCAACTGTAAATGATGTGGCAGAGAATCCAAAGGATATCAAGCTCGTAGAAGTAGAGGCGGCACAGGTTCCAAAGCAGCTTCCAAGCGTAGCATTCGGTGTTATCAATGGTAACTACGCACTTGAGGCAGGTTTAAAGGTAGAGACAGATGCCCTTGCGCTTGAGAAGGCAGACGGAGCTGCAATCCAGCAGTATGTCAATATCATTGCTGTAAAGGAAGGAAATGAATCTTCTGATAAGATCAAGGCGTTAACAAAGGCACTTCACGATAAGAGCATTGTTGATTATATCAATAATACCTACAAGGGAGCAGTTGTTCCTTACGAAGGTAAGTAAGTAAGTCAAGACTCGCTCGCGAGTCTTGCACATTTCTATAGGTAGAGAAGGGGACCATCGCTTCGGATGATTTCATCATCCGGGGGATGGTCTTTTTGGTTGAAAAAAGGTTATACTATAGGGCATGGATATTCGACGAAGTAAGACACAAAGTAACATCATGACAGAAGGCTCGCCGTTTCGTGCCCTTCTTTTATATTCTCTTCCGCTGATTGCAGGAAATTTCATGCAGCAGTTGTATAATACTGTGGACTCTCTGATCGTAGGAAGATATGTGGGAGATGCGGCGCTTGCAGCGGTTGGCGGAAGCGGACAGATTATCAATTTTTTACTTTCCTTTATGTGGGGAGCATCCGCCGGAGCGGGAATTGTCATTGCACAGTATTTTGGTGCAAAGGACAGGAAGCGACTGGAAAGAGCCTGTCATACCACAGTTTTGCTTGCGGTCGTAGCGGGGCTTCTTATCATGGCCCTGGGATTGATTTTCAGCAAAAGTGCATTGATCTGGATGCAGACTCCTCCGGATATGCTGGAAGAGGCGATGATATATCTTCAGGTTTTTTTCATCGGAATGGTATTTAATGCTGTCTATAACATGATAGCAGGAATTCTGAACGCGGTTGGACGCTCGGAACTTTCGCTACTGTTCCTTGTGATTTCCTCCGTAACAAACATTACATTGGATATTGCCCTGGTGGCAGGTCTTCGTATGGGGGTTATGGGAGCAGCTGTTGCAACGGATGTCAGCCAGGCTGTCTCAGCTGTGTTGGCTGTGGGATTTCTGATGAGAACAAAGGAAAGCTATGGAATTTCTCTTCGGAAGATCCGCTGGGATCCGGTAATGGCTAAACGTATTCTTCGGATCGGATTTCCGACAGCGATCCAGCAGGCTGTGATCTGTTTTTCCAATGTACTGATTCAAAGTGGGGTAAATGCCTATGGAACACTGGCGGCATCCGGCTTTACAGCCTACATTAAGGTGGACGGATTTAATATTTTGCCGGTTATGAGCTTTTCCCTTGCAGCAACAACCTATGTAGGACAGAATGCCGGAGCAGGGCGATGGGATCGTGTAAAGAGGGGGACTGTGACGGTACTCCTTATGAGCGTGGTTTATACCGTCATTATGGGGGCTGTGATGATCATTTTCCGGTATCCTATTATCTCATTTTTTACAAGCAATGCCACAGCACTGCGCTCCGGGGTACTCTGTGTCTGGGCTCTTGCCCCGTGCTACGCCTTTCTGGCGGTGATCCATTCCCTGGCGGGGGCAGTGAGGGGAACCGGACATACGGTTCCACCTATGGTCATTATTCTGATCAACCTCTGTGGCCTTCGCATACTATGGATCCGCTTCATAGCACCACTGTTTCACAGTATTATGGGCGTGTACCTGACCTATTCGGTCTCTATTTTCATGTGTGCCCTTATGATGGTTCTTTACACATGGAAGGGAAAATGGAAGGATCGGACTGCTGTGAAATAGGTTCCTCTTTGGCACAAAAAACAATAAAATCATTTTCTGAATTCTTCATATTATACAAAATGTAGAAAAAATGAAAGAAGAAGATAAAAGTCTTGCAAAAATGACCATTTTCTTGCTAAAATCAACCATCATAATGAGGGTTGTAGAACGAAGAGTGGGACTGTCTCAAGAAGATGATTAGTGTCGGGAGGAAAAAATGAAAAAAAATCAAAAACTGGCGAGAAATGTCATGTTAATCACGGCAGCTCTTGCCCTTATCATGGTGCTTGTGATTTCAGCGCTTGGAGTTTATTTTGTGAAAAAGGCTTATTACGAGTCTTTCCAGGAGGAACTTCATGCAGCTGCACTTATGATGAGAAATCAGGTTACAGGTCAGTGGGACGGAGAATGGTCTCAGGACGGAACAGGTGCAGTCTACAAGGGAACCACACCGATTCATGATTCCCTGGAGACGATACTGGATGAACTGCATACCGATACCGGTATCAGTTTTACCTTCTTTTACGGAGATACCAGATATGTAACGTCTCTTATGGATGCCAATTCGGGTCAGCGAATGGAAGGAACCAAGGCAGCGGATTCCATTGTAGAGATTGTTTTGAAAAATGGAGAGGAGCATCTTGCTACCAACTTTGATATCGGTGGTGAGAACTTTTATGCCTATTATCTGCCGGTTAAGGATGCCAGTGGCAATATCATCGGTATGATGTTTGCAGGGAGAGAGACAAAGTCGGTTGATCAGAATATCCTGCGAATCGTTCTTACGATGGTCGCTGTATTTTTATTCTTTGCTGTATTGAACATTGGAATAGGACATTGGGTAGTGGTTCGTTCCAATAAGGCAATGGACGAGATCTTATACGGATTACATCAGTTGGAAGATGGAAAGCTTTCCTTCTATATTGATGACAAGACTTTTAACCGTAAGGATGAGCTCGGTATTATCGCTTCCAGTGCAGCCCAGCTTCGTAATAAGCTGCAGGAGGTCATCAAGGCCACCATGCATCTGTCGGATGAGGTTACGGATTCCGGCCATCACCTGGCGGATTCTTCTGATACAGCTTCCCGTGTTGCAGGGCAGGTGACCAGTGCCGTGGAGGAGATCAGCAAGGGAGCTGTTTCCCAGGCTGAGAATGTAGAGTCATCCCTTACCAATACCGAAGAGATGGGTAACAGCATTGAAGAGATTACATCAAATGTCGATACCCTGAATCGTGCGGCAACAGAGATGCAGCAGGATGCCCAGAGAACCGTTGATGCCATCCATGGCCTGATGGATCAGAACCGTGCGGTTATGGATTCCATGTCACAGATTCATGGTCAGATCAACAGCACAAATGATGCGGTGAAGAACATTGCAGAGGCTTCCAACATCATTACTTCAATTTCAGAGCAGACCAACCTTCTGTCCTTGAATGCGTCCATTGAGGCGGCCCGTGCCGGTGAATACGGAAAGGGATTTGCAGTGGTTGCTTCTGAAATCGGTTCTCTTGCCGTTCAGTCAAAGGAAGCGGCCGAGTCCATCGGTCAGATCGTTGGCCAGCTTGTAAGCGAATCCCAGAAGAGTGTGGATACCATTGAAGAATTAAATGAAGCCTTCCAGATTCAGAATAATCATCTGAATGAGACGAAGAACGATATGGACGGCGTAGTTGAGAATGTTGCCAATGTGGATCAGAGTGCAAAGGTGATCTTTGACAAGGTGAGTGTGTTAAACAACTTGAAGGTCAGCTTCCATGAGATCATTGAGGATCTGTCCGCAATCTCCCAGCAGAATGCAGCTTCTTCCGAGGAGACCAATGCTTCTATGGAAGAATTGAATGCAACCTTTACTGTGATTGCTGATTCTGCTCAGGATCTGCGTCAGCTTGCGCAGGCTTTAAATGAGAGAATGAAATTCTTCACCCTTCAGGATGAAGCATAAAGATAAAGTATACCCGGTGGGGAGAGATTACAGGTTGATCTCTCCCCACTTTTTTAATTGTAGTAGGATGGGAATCAGGGTCATGGCCTTTTTCGTCAGGGAATATTCCACCCGGACCGGCATCTCGTTGTACTGTGTCCGTTCTACAAGTCCGTCCTGCTCCAGCTCCTTTAGAGACTGGGATAACATGGTATTTGTAATTCCAAAAACCGAGCGGCGCAGATCCCCGTAGCGGACAACGGTGTTGTTGTCAATTACGCATAAGATCATAATCTTCCATTTGCCGCCGATGATACCAATCACTTTTTTCAATCCGCATCCATCCCCTGCAATGTCATCACATAGTGGTTCTTTTTTCTTGTTCATAAGCCTTTCTCTCCAATCCGGTCAGTTTTTTCTTACCAGGTCAATTTATATTGCGTACTTGATACATTTTCCGTACCACATATAATATACAAAGGCATCTAAAAAATAGCAACAAAATTCTGAGAGGAGAAAGATATGGCCCTAAAACTTGCAAAACCGGATCCTAAGATCTGTGTTGCCTGCGGCGCATGCATTCACCAATGTCCCAGGGAAGCCATACAGGTGGTGAGGGGAATCTGTGCACAGGTGGATGCAGATGCATGCATTGGTTGTGGTCTGTGCAGGAAAGCCTGTCCAGCAGATGCAATTACAATAGTAGAAAGAGGTGAAGAAAAATGAAAAAGACGGCAGGGAAGATGAAAAAGACCCGCTGGTACGATTACCTGTGGATCTGGACCATTGTATACTTCACATTGGGATTTTTTAATATCCTGTTTGCGTGGCTTGGACTGTTTGATTTCCTTGTGCCGTTGGGATTTGCAATCTTCGGAGGTAACAAGTGGTTCTGTAATCATATGTGCGGAAGAAGCCAGCTGCTTTGGAAGCTTGGAAGAGACCGAAAGTGTTCCAGAGGTAAGACGACGCCGGAATGGCTGCATTCCGTGTGGTTCCGATATGGCTTTCTGGTATTTTTCCTAACGATGTTTATGACTATGCTGGTAACGACATATCAGGTCTTTGCCGGCGCAGCGTCACTGAAAAAGGCGGTCAAGATTCTATGGACATTTCAAGTGCCATGGAAGTGGGCCTATCAGGGGAGCATTTTTCCGGACTGGGTTGCACAGTTTGGCTATGGATTTTATAGTCTGATGCTGACTTCCACCATCATCGGGCTTATATGTATGGTATTATACAAGGAGCGGACCTGGTGTACCTTTTGCCCTATGGGCACAATGACACAGGGAATCTGCAAGTTAAAACAGGAGAAGAGAGTATATGGGAAATAATACAGAACGAAAAGAACAGGCGGTATATTACAAGCATAACGGTTACAACTGCTGTCAGTCGGTGTTAAAGGCATTTGAGGATCGTCTGGAACTTTCAGAAGAGCAGCTTCGTGCTTTGGGTTCCGGCTTCGGCGCCGGAATGGGATGTATGAAGTCCACCTGCGGAGCCCTGATCGGAGCCAATATGGTTCTTGGAATGACGAATACCACCGGAATGCCAACGGTTCCAATGTCAAGAAAGCTTTTAACGGAATTTGAGGCAAAGAGCGGTGCATCCGTTTGCAGTGACCTGAAAGGTGTAACAACCGGACAGGTACTTTGTGAATGTGACGATTGTATCCGTCATGCAGTGGAACTGTTGGAAGAGTATCAGGGAAGCATGGAATAGAAATAACTGTGTGAAGGTTACGGAGGACTGTTTGATGGAACATTTTCATATCGTGCAAGGCAGTGTGGTAGAGATGGAAGTGGATGCAATCGTTAATGCAGCGAAAAACAGTCTCCTCGGCGGTGGTGGCGTGGATGGAGCAATCCACCGGGCCGCCGGTTCCGAGCTGCTGGCATCGAAGAACAGATTATAGCTATGTATGCAAAGGGAATGACGACCACTCGGATTTCTGAAATGGTCGAATCAATTTACGGATCCGAAGTTAGCGAGGGTTTAATTTCGATGTTACAGACAAGCTTATGCCACAGTTATTGTAAAAGTTCAGTTCATTGTCATATTGACCTTCAATACTATTAGCCTTTGTATGTGTATGATCTGATAATGATCTATTATTCTAAATCCCAAGATGAATAATAGTTCTATTTGATATTTTGGCCTCCACAAACAGCTTCTCTAGTTCATTAATGCTATTATTTGATTCCCCACCCAATTCTGAAGCAAACTTGTTGATAATGTTAATCCATTTTTCTATCTCTAATCTATTTATTATGGTAACTCCCCATTCATTAAACTGAATATCTTTAAGGACATTTCCATTCTCATCAAATATCAATGCTTGCAGAAGATCATCATCTACATCGATTTTGGAGTTGATAATATAATCATTATTTTCAAAATGCTCAAGAACGTCTTCAACATTATATGACTCTATATGATTATCAACCATGATAAATTGATGCTTCAACGACATAGTCAACACCTCTTACTGCTTACCGTAACTAATTATTTTTTGGATATAAAGACAATATTATAATACCACGAATCGAATGTATTTTCTATCGGCACTACTGCAAAAATATGAAGTGAAATATGTATGAGATAAACAAATGTTCATTGAAAAAATCCGTTTTTCTGATAGAATATAAGTGGGTGAAAGCACCGTTCCGGTAGGGGGAAGAGACCGGAGTAGCGTTCCGATATAAAGAATGGAAGCATATGCTCTTAAGGCGAGGAGGTGTCGATATGGGGCACAGCTTTTGAAGAATAAATTTGACGGAAGATTGAGGTAGCGGCCAATGACAAGACTCCTGTACGCAAGGTCGGTACAAGGGTTCTGACCGATCCGAATGACATGGCAAAATTCATACAGAAGAGGAAGAAAGCGAATGCATCTTGATGAGTTTGACAAATTCGATCATGCGAATAAATCTTTGGCGGAAGCTGAGAGAGAAAGACAGCATCAGGAAGACATGCAGCGTCTCAGGGGATTGCGCCTGATCGACGATGACTTCATGAACGCCTGCTTTGACGGCTACAACGAAGGTGCAGAACTTCTTCTGCGTATCATCTTGAATAAGCCGGACATTCGAGTGAAGAGTGTGAAGACCCAGAGACGGATGAAAAACCTGCTGGGACGAGACATACAACTGGATATTGATGCCGATGATGCATCCGGTAAGGAATACAATGTGGAGATACAGCGTTCCGATAAGGGGGCTGACAGGAAACGGGCAAGATACCATTCCAGCATCCTTGACGCACATCTGCTTCAGCCGGGGGAGGAATTCGGTGAGCTGCCGGAAACCTTCGTGATTTTCATCACAGAGAATGATGTGATAGGAAAAGGAAAGCCGCTGTACCGCATTGAGCGAAAGATAGAAGAGACAAATGAGGCGTTTGATGACGGCGAGCATATCCTTTATGTTAACGGTGCGGATAAGGACGCATCCACGGCGTTGGGAAAGCTGATGCATGACTTTTTCTGCACGGATCCGGACGATATGCTCTATAAGGAACTGGCCGATAAGGTTCGTTATTTCAAGGAAGACGAGAAAGGAGTGGCGGCCATGTGTAAGGTTATGGAAGACATGAGAAGAGAATCCAGGTGGGAACAGATCGTTGCGAGTGTTCGCCGATGGCTCAGTATGGGATTATCTCATGAGCAGATTGCTCAAGGTGAAGGTATTTCGATTGAGCAGGTTCGTGAGATAGCTGGTATGAAAAGAGCGTAAGTGGCGGTCATAGTAAGGTTATGGAAGATCAGCATTCACGCCTTGCCATTATACGGGTAAAGGAACTTGCTAAAGAACGTCACGCTTCCGATTATGCGATCGTTTATGACGAGAACGATCAGAACGAGAACATCAAGCCGCTAAGCGGTGTGACCTTCGCGGATACAACCTATACCGGCAAGCCTCAGAGCATTAAGATCACCGGGGTGTCAGCGGATTCCGTGGATGATGTCAAAGTCCCTGCGGATGCTTACGAGATCACGGGTGTGACCACCCAGACGAATGCGGGAACGTATCAATTTACCCTCACCGCTAAAGAGGGATCCGGTTTCAGAGGATCGACAGTCGGAACTTGGAAGATCAACAAAGGTAAGACATCCTTCTCGGTAAAGGGTGCTACGGTCAAGGCTAAGAAGCTTAAGAATAAGAAGCAGGCCGTTACGGTTAAGGTCAGCAATCTTTCGACCGGCTCCTCAAAACCGACCTATGCCATTAAGAAGGTTACGAAGGGGCAGAAAAAGAAGGTCAAGATCAACAAGAAGACCGGTAAGGTGACACTGAAAAAAGGCTGTAAGAAATGTAAGATCACCGTTGTCGCGACATCGAAGGCTAACGCGAACTGCGAGAAAGCGACTGCTACGGCTGAGATTGTTGTAAAGTGACGACGTATTCTACCAATAATAGTCAAGACTCGCTCGCGAGTCTTGCGCGCCGGATTCGGGTCTGCTTCAGCAGACAAATTCCTGTCCGAATCCGTGCGCATCCTCGCGGAGCGTTTAACTCAGTCGGAGCTTGTACCCCGACTGAGTTAAAACGGGAATCTGATACTTCAGGTTCCCATTGCTCTTTAGATAAGAATATATAGCGCGAAAGACAAAAAATAAGTCCCCGATACACAAACGTTAATCGCCATGTATCGGGGGCTTTTCGTATAAATTTACAGTTGCCTAATACCACATCACCATGCCTTCCTGCTTTACCTCGCCGTTGTTATACGCATCGCTACGGTGACTAAGAGCGGCAAAGTAAAAGCTCTTAAGAAAGGCTCCTACTTCATTTACGTATATGCTAAGAATGGGTATGCAAAGCGAGTTAAGATTACGGTAAAATAAATAAGCAATTCCCCACCCAATTCAAATTTACATTTCGCTCAACGTCAGATTTTGCTATAATATATGTGTATCTTTATGCACTGCGCGGGGTAAAAAATCCGCACTGGCATGCCGATACAAGCATGGAATCACATTCTCATGAGAAGGAGGTGTTGATATGGCTGATGAAAAGATTACCATTCAGGATGCATCAGAAGTTGATCCAAATCTACTTCGTATGTTAGACAGAGGGTTGGAAGATATAGAGGCTGGAAGAACATTACCGCATGATGAAGCAATGGCAGAGGTACGGAGAATCAGGGAAGCACGTCGCTCCGGCCGATTAAATACAGGAGTTGTTGCCAATGCATGATTATGCTGTAGAGTGGTCATGGGAAGCCATTTATAATGTGACTGGAGTGACACAACCATAAATGTGTATGTGTCAAAAGGAATTTATAAGAAAGGGGCTTGACATACATGAATAGATCAAACAAAATTGTTCAGTTCAGT
This sequence comes from Lachnospiraceae bacterium C10, assembly GCA_900100095.1. Classification (GTDB taxonomy): domain Bacteria; phylum Bacillota; class Clostridia; order Lachnospirales; family Lachnospiraceae; genus Weimeria. The sequence continues at coordinate 9,133 of FMTN01000009.1, read as the reverse complement.
TCAGTTCAGTTCAGTTCAGTTCAGTTCAGTTCAGTTCAGTTCAGTTCAGTTCAGTATAACTGCGCCTTTTTCGTATAAAACAACATATATTCGTGATGGATAACCGCCTTACTTGACGGGGTATTATGCCCTGTCAAGTAAGGCGGTTTTTATTTGTGCGTATAAGCTCTTGTCAATGAACAAGGGCACTTCATGCTTGCATGAAAGGGCATTTGTACATTAGACAAGGCAACGGCCATGAGCATGTAGCGCGATAGTGCGGAATGCGAATGCCCGTAGAATTGCGAAAGCGCGAAGCGCGGAGCAATTCGTTGCTTATACGCGATGATATCAAAAAAATAATTTCAAGGAGGAATTTCACATGAATCAAAAACGAAAGAAATTAGGAAGGAAGCTGATGAGCTTTTTGCTCACGCTGGCTCTTGTTATCGGGCTGATGCCGGGGATTAGTCTGACGGTGCATGCAGCTAGTACTTATAGCTTAGCTCCGGCATACGGTCAAACAGGTGAAAATTATAGTATTACACCTAACGAAGATACACTGGATGCCGTTAAGACAGCACTTGCAGCAGAAATGAGCCTTGATACTGAAACAAAAGAGATTTGGTTATATAATAATGAATCTGGCTGGGGTGATGAGGCAGATTTGCTAAGCAGTACCATGTATTATAAGGTAAAATCAAAGCCACAAGAAATTGTTGCCGGTAAAACCTATGTGATAGGTGATTCTCTTTATTTCTATGCCGATAAGTATTACGATAACGGTTATGTGAATACTGGAAGGAATATATTTGGCCAGTGGACTGACCTTTCTAAGGGGCAAGAGTTTGTATCGATCTCATACCCAGGTAATGCAAATTATTGGTGCGCAGAAATAGGAGAGATATTTACGCTTGAAGAACCATCAGGCCACACATTTGATCGTAGTGTACAGCCGATAGGTTTTAAACTTGCGGATGATAGTGGAGATGGTTCAACAGCTCAAAATTACATTAAATTTGAAGCTGTATATGCATCTCCCAAAACTGATCAGACAGTGACAGCACCGGTAGCTGTTTCCAACCTGACTTACACCGGCTCTGCACAGACACTTGTTTCTGCTGCAACGGTGACCACAGGAAATACATCAGAAAGCATCACTTATTCTCTGGACGGTACTAACTACTCCGCAGATCTTCCGACAGGAACTAATGTAGGTACATACAACGTTTACTATAAAGTGGCAGGGAATGACGACTATAATGAGTTTGTCAGTGCATCGCCTGTAAGCGTTAGTATCGGTAAGGCAACCCCGACAGTAACTGCACCGACTGCAACCAATCCCACCTATACGGGTGCTGCACAGGATCTGATCACAGCAGGATCGACTACAGGAGGCGAGATGCAGTACAGTCTGGACGGATCAAGTTATTCGACAACGATTCCGCAGGGAACGGATAAACAGGAATATACAGTATATTATAAGGTTGTCGGCAATAACAATTATAATGATGTTGCTGCTCAAACGGTGAAATCGACCATAAGCGATAAATCTCCTGCAACAGTTACTACAGTACCAAAAGCAAAAACACTGACCTACAACAGACAGGCACAGGCACTCATCAACGCGGGAGAAGCAGTTGGCGGTACAATGTACTATGCTCTCGGTACAGATGCAGCAACAGCGCCGGAGTTTGATGGCAAAACGGAAAACGAAAACAAAAAGTGGTCCACATCCATCCCTACAGCAACCGACGCGGGAACCTGCTATGTCTGGTACAAAGCCGTAGGTGATGAAACGCATACGGACAGCGAAGCGAAATGTATTACCGTAACCATAAGCTCTGAAAGCAGCGGCGGAGGCGGTGGAAGTAGCAGCAGCGGTGGCAGTTCTTCCTCATCGAGCACGCCGACAACACCTACTGAATCTTATACCGTTCCTGTGTCAAGTGAGAACACCATAAACGTTACAACGAATATTTCAAATGGTACTGCCGTAGTCAGTGAAATCACACAGTCTGATATTGATAAGATAGTAGATAATGGCAACAATTCAGGTGGAGGAGATAATACCGGGGCTAGCGAGAATACATCCATTACCATTGATATGTCACAGGCAAAGTCAGAAGTGACTTCGGTACAGCTTTCCGAGAAAACAGTGGAGAAGCTCACAGAGGCTGTAAAAGCGGATAACAACGTGGAAAGTGTAGAAATCAAGATGACGAATGCCACGATCGAGCTGGACGGTGCAGCATTGTCGGCAGTCTCTGAACAGGCAGAGGGCAGTTCCATTAAACTGGTAGTTGAGGATACACAGACAACGAAGCTGAATGCAACCCAACAAGAGTCATTGAAACAGTTTGCTTCTGCCAAACCGTTCCAGGCATATTTTGAAAGCAATGGTAAAGAAATCCATGATTTTAAAGGCGGCAAGGCAACGGTATCCATCAAGTTTTCACCTGAGAGTGGGCGGGATGTAAAACATTATCATATGTATTACCTGCCTGTTGCCGGGGCAATCGAACGCTATGTGACAAGATATGTAGACGGAATGCTTTCGTTTGTAACAACACATTTCTCAGATTATGCGATTGTATATGACGAGACAATGGAGAATGAGACCGGGAATGGTTCTAACGATGAAACTGATGGCACAGGCAAAGATTCCGACAGCGAAAACGAAAGCCAGACAGACAGTACATCCGGCAATACAGCGAACGGCAAGACCACATACCAGAATGCGATTTCTATCAACAAAGGATTAAAAGTATCGCAAACAGGTTCAAAGATAAACGTATCATGGGGTAAGGTTTCCGGTACCGACCGCTATGAAGTTTACGTAGCATACTGCGGAAAGAAGTTTGGAAAGAATCCGGTTAAAATAATCACCGGGGCCGGGGTAACTTCAGCAGTCATCAGGAAACTGGACGGAACGAAGCTGAACCTCAAAAAGAACTTCAAGGTCTATGTCGTGGCGTATAAGACCGCAGACGGGGTAAAACAAAAGCTGGGCAAGACTATCACGGCACATGTTATCGGAAGAAAAAATAAGACCTATACGAACGTGAAGGCAATCAAGCTTGAGAAGTCCAAGACCTTAATAAAAAAGGGCAAGACTTGGGCAATCAAGGCGACAGTTGTCCTTGCAGACCCTTCGAAGAAAATGCTTTCTGACAGCCATGCGCCGACATTCCGCTATGCATCTTCAAACAAAAAGATTGCAGCCGTGAATAAAAACGGAAAAGTCACAGCCAAGAAGAAAGGAACCTGTTATATTTGGGTATACGCTAAGAATGGTTACGCCAAAAAAATTAAAGTAACAGTACAATAGCAAATGAAATAGCGAAAAAACAGAACGCACGTCCTATTTAATACGGGATGTGCGTTTTGTTTATAACTAACATAGGGATTTCTGATAAAAAAATTTACCCCAAAATGGGGTGAATTTGGCAGACGATGCATAGAACATAAAGAACAGATTTTTCTTGACCGTGGTATATACCGCGGTATATACTATATATGAAAGGAAGGTGATCATTATGATGACTGCAAAGGTTTTTGAAAATGGAAGAAGTCAGGCAATCAGACTTCCTAAGGAATGCCGTTTCACATCAGATGAGGTGATGGTGAATAAAATAGGAGATATTGTGATACTGCTTCCTAAGCAGAACAAGTGGGATTCGTTTATGAGAGCAATCGACATGTTCTCGGATGATTTCATGGCTGACGGAAGAGCAACAGATATGGTACAGGAGCGTGAAGAATTATGAGATATATGCTTGATACCAACATCTGTATCTATGCTATAAAGCATAAGCCGGAAAAAGTATTTCAGAAATTACAGACGGTTGATCCGCAGGATGTCTGTGTATCGTCAGTTACATATGCAGAACTGGTGCATGGTGTGGAAAAAAGTGCAGCCGTAGAGAAGAATAGGTTGGCACTGTCCATGCTTTTGGCTAATATTGAAATTTTGGACTTTGATGTAGATGCTGCCGATTGCTATGGAAAGATCAGAGCCAATCTGGAGAAAAAAGGAACTCCGATAGGACCTCTCGATATGATGATTGCCGGTCATGCGATGTCAATGGGATATACTGTGGTAACAAACAATGTGAAAGAGTTCTCCAGAGTCCCAGATCTGAAAATAGAGAACTGGGCTGAGTGATCATAGTTCGTCAAGTTTCCTTTTTCATATCTTTTTATTTTGCCGTTATCTGTAAGCGTCTTGAGCTGCTGGCAAAAATTATCCCTTCTCATTTCGCTTGTTAGAGTTATTGATAAATTAGAGGTCTCGAGGAAGGTGGTTTTATGCAGTACAAAGATCATTTGTTTTTTATGGATGTAATATATCCATTGTAAATCAAGTAACGAGTTGGTACGCAAGTACCGTTAGTTTAATAGTTCGATATTTTCACTTCTCATCCTTAATCATATTCCTCTATAAAACGAATAGACCAGTACGAATCATCTGGGCGTCCCCAGAGGTACTGGTCTATGTAAGAGTTATTATTCTTTATATGTCAGCATTGATTTCCATCTAAAAGGAAAATCAATATGGTCTTTAACCACGTCAGTTTTATATTTTTTCATAAGCTTAACCAAAGGCTTTAAAAAATTATTATTCCACTTTTCATGATCTGGATACATCATCTTCAACATATATATCTGAGCAAATAGTCTTCTAGTTGGCACATACTTCTCATTCTTCGGCATTCTAGGCAAAGCTGTAAATATCCAATAATACAATCTCGAATAATGAGCACACTTATTTCTCAAATCAGTGAGACATCTAAACCAACTATCTAAAGTCTGATAGTTTACACCATATGTCTCCTTAGCAATAGTTGCTTTATCACTATTTCGTAAATCTCGATAAAAGTAAGAAAGCATACCAATCGAAAAGTACTCAATCAACACCCATATATATCAAGATAACCTTCTGCATCGTACTTCTGGGAATGATAGTATGATATTTGTGATTTTAGGTAAATCTCAATTTCATCAATAGCACCCATTATTAAATTTCTTAACTCAGCATCAAAATAGTAAATATTTTTCAGTTGTTCGAAAGTTGTCTTATTGCGAAATTTTCATCTGATATCTCTAGTCCTTTGGACTCTAATATTTGAACCTGTTCATCATAATTCTTAGATTTTTTGAGTAGCATAAATACTCCTAAATAAAAAATGTGCTCCCATTGGACACATCAAAGAGAGGTGTGGGAGCTCCTGTTAAATCTATTATAACAGATGTTCCATTAAAAACAATAAATTTATCCAAATTAGCGAAAAAAGAACCATGAAATAAAAAATAATAAAAATGCTTCTTTTCCCCTTGACTTAAAGTTAACTTTAAGTGTTAGTCTAGGTATATCAGCTGATGAAATCCAAGGAGGATCGTTTATGTCTTATACAATTTCAGAAGTGGCGAAGATGATGGGAGTGAATCCATCAACGCTAAGATATTATGACAAAGAAGAATTGCTACCGGATGTAAAACGTGTCAATGGTATACGTATATTTGAAGATGAAGATTTTGGATGGCTCAGGGTGTTGAATTGCCTCAAGAATACGGGGATGCCGATTCGTAAAATTAAACGATATGTGGAACTAGCAAAATATGGGGATGAAACGCTCGAGGAGCGCTATGAACTGATCAAAGAGCAGCGCCAGAGCGTGCTGCAGCAGATTGAACAGTTGCAGTATTATTTGCAGGAATTGGATTACAAGGACTGGTATTATCAGACTGCAATTAAATACGGTTCCGAGGAAGCGGTGAAACGAAGTAAACATCGTGCATCGTTGGAGCCGGACAAGATTCCGGTGAGCCAGGAGCAGGGATAAGCGAATCCCGAAGAGCAGATGATATGAAAATAGAGAAAAGGAAAGGAAGCAAAATGTACGAATTATTAAAGAAAATTGATGGACCATCGGATGTGAAGAAACTTTCATCAGATGAGTTGGAAACTTTAGCAAATGAGATGCGTGAAGCACTTTTTCATAGACTGACAAATATAGGAGGACATTTCGGACCGAACTTCGGTATGGTGGAGGCGACCATCGCCATGCATTATGTGTTTGATTCGCCAAAGGACAAGTTTGTTTTTGACGTTTCTCACCAGAGTTATCCGCATAAGATGCTGACAGGGCGACGAAATGGTTATATCGATCAGGAACATTTCTCCGAAGATTCCGGTTATACAAATCCTGAGGAGAGTGAGCATGACTTCTTCAATGTCGGTCATACATCGACTTCGATTGCGCTTGCGGCAGGACTTGCAAAGGCGCGCGACTTAAAGCAGGGCAAGGAAAATGTTATCGCCATCATCGGTGACGGATCCCTCTCTGGTGGAGAAGCAATGGAAGCCTTGAATATTGCGGGTGAGATGAATTCGAATTTCATTATTGTTGTAAACGACAATGAAATTGCCATCGCTGAGAATCACGGTGGTATGTATAAGAATCTGAAGGAGCTTCGCGAGACGAAGGGCCAGGCGAGCAGTAACATTTTCAAAGCCTATGGTCTCGATTATATCTATGAAGAAGAGGGCAATGATATCCAGAAGATGATCGCACTGTTCCAAAAGGTCAAGGATATGGATCATCCAATCGTCGTGCATATTCACACACAGAAGGGTAAGGGTTATGAGCTCGCCGAGAAGAATAAGGAAAACTGGCATTGGACGATGCCATTCGATCGCGAGACGGGTGCGCCAAAATTCAGCTTTGGAGACGGCGAATCCTATACCGGAATGACCGTGGAATTCATTATGGAAAAAGCAAAGAAAGACAAGGATTTCTTCGTGATTACGCCTGCGATGCCGGGAGCACTTGGACTGTCTCCTGAGCAGCGTCAGGAACTGGGAGACCAGTATCTTGATGTGGGAATTGCGGAAGAAGCAGCCGTGGCAGTTGCATCGGGTGCTGCAAAGAATGGTGCAAAACCGCTGTTATTTACGAATATGACTTTTATCCAGAGAGCGTATGACCAGATTTCACAGGACTTATGTATCAATAATAATCCGGTGACGATGGTGATGAATTATTCTTCCTTTGATGGTTTGACGGATGTGACACATCTTGGAATCTTTGGCCTCGCTGCATTTACAAATATTCCAAATCTCGTTGTGCTTGCGCCAACATCGGCGGAGGAATATCGAAACATGCTGGAATGGTCGATAGAGCAGAGAGAGCATCCGGTGATGATCGTGATTCCTGGAAATGCAGTCGCTCATCGTGCGGCAGACAGCGATTTCTCTTCCATCAATAAGTTTAAGATGGAGCAGAAGGGGGAAAAAACAGCGATTCTCGCGCTTGGGGATTTCTATCAGCGTGGCGAAGCGCTTGCAGCGGAGATTGAGAAGGAATTAGGCTATAAGCCGACCTTAATTAATCCACGTTTTGCATCTGGATTGGATAAAGAGATGCTGGATGAATTGAAGAAGGATCATAGCCTTGTGATTACGTTGGAAGACGGTATCGTAGAAGGTGGATTTGGGCAGAAAGTTGCCTCTTATTATGGACCAAGTGATATGAAGGTGAAGAATTTCGGATTGAAGAAGGAATTCTATGACCGCTATGATCCAGAAGAACTGCTAGGTGAAATTAGTATGACTCCAGAGCAGATTATATCTTTCTTAAAGTCCATGTAGAAGCTCGTGGATGCCGGTAAACGGGAAGCATAAATAAGACGGAAAAGATAAGAAAAAGGGAAGAAAAATGAGTAAAGTTATTTTGCTAAATGGCAGTGCAAATCAGCATGGATGTACAGCAACAGCGCTGGATGAGATGGTGAAAGTATTCCATGAAGAGGGTGTGGAAACCGAGATTATTCAGGTTGGTACAAAGCCTGTACGTGGTTGTATTAGTTGCGGAAAATGCGAAGAACTTGGCCGATGTGTTTTCGATGATTTGGTTAATGAAGTGGCTCCAAAATTTGAAGAAGCAGATGGTTTAGTTGTCGGAAGTCCGGTGTATTATGGTTCTCCAAATGGCAATCTCTTATCCTTTCTCGATCGCTTGTTTTATAGTACTTCTTTCTCGAAGCAGATGAAAGTTGGAGCTGCGGTAGTTAGCTGTCGAAGAGGTGGTAATACTGCAAGTTTTGACGTCTTAAATAAGTATTTTACGATTAGTAGTATGCCGGTTGCATCTTCCACCTATTGGAATCAGGTGCACGGATTCACGGCAGAAGATGTAAAGAAGGATCTCGAAGGCTTACAGACCATGCGAAATCTAGCGCGAAGCATGAGCTTCATGATCAAAGCCTTCGCGGATGCAAAAGAGAAATATGGATATCCAGAATTGGAAAAAGACCATTTTACTAGTTTTCCGGATGGGAAATAGTCGAACAAAATGTTGAAGCCATCCGTAATGAAGCCGGCAATCTTCGCTATGAATATTATTTCGCCCGTTAACTTTCGCCCATTAAAGAACGTGATATTTTTATGACCCACCTTACGGATTAATATGGGATTAGAAAGAAGACAAAACTTCTTTCTAATCCTTTTTTATTTGAAATTGGGAGGTGTGATTTATGGTTGTATTCTGTATTTTGATTTTTCCATTTGCTGTATTAGCAGAATTTATGTATGAGAATCATATCATCGGAGTTTCCAAGTTCAACAGGAAACTCTGACCAAATTTGTACAAAAGTACTCCCATGATTAAAACCGTGGGATTTGTTAAATAAAGATGCTATAATAGAAGTAGAAGAACGGAGGACCGATGGAAAAGGATTATAATGACCTAAAATTTACGGATGATTTCATGTTTTGCAAGGTACTTACCACGAATCCGGATCTGTGCAGGGAGCTGCTGGCCTTGATTTTGAAGAAGGATGTAAAAAAGATCCGGCTGCCTGAGAAGCAGAAGCCGATTGAGATCACATCCGATGGGAAAGGAATCCGATTGGACGTATACATCGAGGATGATGATACGGTATATGATATTGAGATGCAGACAACGATACACGCAAACTTACCGAAACGGACACGGTACTACCAGGGAATGATAGATTTGAACCTGATTGAGCGTGGGGCAGACTATAGTGAGCTAAAGCCGACGTATATCATATTCATTTGCCTGGAGGATCCCTTTGACAAAGGAGCCCCTGTTTACACCATGCGAAACCGGTGCGTCGAATATGATGA
>FMTN01000008.1 GCA_900100095.1 Lachnospiraceae bacterium C10 | reverse complement strand
CAGATCTGATAAACAACTTTCATGGGCAACGCTCCTTTCTAAAAAGTGAGAGAAGCCATTGACTGTTCCACCACACATTTAACAAGAGTTAAAACAATTCTTAGTGTACGGTCTGATAGAGCCACTTATTTGTGCTTGGAAGGTGGAACTTACACTGATTAATATGCTGTCTAAAACGAGAGAGTTTTTACGACTCACCTCCCCGTGCTTTGTAGTATAGCTTCTCACTTTTATTATAGGCACAGCTTGGAAGGCAGTCGATACTTTCATCACTATTTGTGCCGCCGGCCGAAGGCGGCGGAATGGAGATTAATATGAAAAGAACTGTGCGCAGGGCATTTCCCCTGTTTGTACTTCCAACACTGATTGCATTTATTGTTGGATTCATTATCCCTTTTGTGATGGGAGTCTATTTGTCTTTCCAGAAATTTACGGTAGTAACAAATACAAAATTCGTAGGCCTTGGGAACTACGCCAAGATGCTGGGAGATGAGAGTTTCATCCATTCTCTCTGGTATACGGTGCTGTTCACCGTGGTGAGTGTAATCACCATCAATGTCTTTGCATTTGTGATTGCCTTATTTCTCTGTAAGACTTTTAAGGGAACCAGATTGTTTCGAACCATCTTTTTCATGCCGAATCTAATCGGTGGAATTGTACTTGGTTATATCTGGCAGATCATCTTAAACGGTATTCTTGCCCACTGGAATATTACGCTTCAGTACGATGCAAAATACGGATTCTGGGGTCTGATCATTCTTATGAACTGGCAGCAGATTGGTTATATGATGATCATTTATATTGCAGGTATCATGTCGGTTCCGACGGAGCTGTTAGAGTCTGCTATGATCGATGGAGCCGGATCCTTTGAACGGTTGAAGAGTGTTGTGATTCCGATTCTTCGTCCATCCATCACCATCTGTACCTTTTTGACACTGACCAACGGATTTAAGCTGTTTGACCAGAACCTGGCATTGACCGGTGGTGAGCCGGCGAAGTCATCCGAGATGCTGGCGTTAAACATTTATAACACCTTCTACGGAAGAGTCGGATGGCAGGGTGTGGGACAGGCTAAGGCCGTGATCTTCACCATTATCGTAGCTGTGATTGCATTTATTCAGCTGTATGCAACAAGGAGTAAGGAGGAACAGATGTAATGGCTAAGACAAACGTAAAAAGCTTCGACCCGTCAGAAAAGCCTGCAAAGAACGGCTGGCTTTTGACACTGATATTTTCGCTGCTGTCTGTATTTTTTGTTATGCCGATTCTGGTGGTACTCTGGAATTCCTTTAAGGTAAAAAGTTCCATTAACCTGACACCGTTTCAGCTGCCGAACGATAAGACCTTTGTAGGTTTTGAAAACTATATCCGTGGTATGCAGCAGATTAATTTCTTTGCAGCCTTTGTAAATACTCTGACCATTACCGTGCTTTCGGTCATCGTCATCATCCTCTGCACATCCATGTGCGGATGGTATATTGCAAGAGTAAATTCCAAAGGAGGCAATCTGATCTATTTCCTTTTCGCCTTTTCCATGGTGATTCCGTTCCAGATGGTAATGTACACCCTTTCCCTTGTGGCAAACCGTCTCGGACTGACCACTCCGATCGGAATCGTACCGGTATATCTGGGATTTGGAGCAGGACTTGCAACCTTTATGTTTGTGGGCTTTGCAAAATCCATTCCGGTGGAGATTGAAGAAGCAGCTATGATTGACGGATGCGGAGCCTGCGGAATCTTTTTCCGTGTGGTACTTCCGATTATGAAGCCGACCTATATCACCGTTGCCATTCTGGAGACCATGTGGATCTGGAACGATTACCTGCTTCCTTCCCTGGTATTACAGTCCGACTACCGCACGATTCCAATTGCGATTCAGTACTTAAAGGGCGGATATGGAACCGTTGACTGGGGTGCCATGATGGCAGTGCTGATCCTTGCAATCATTCCGATCATTGTCTTCTATGCACTTTGTCAGAAGTATATCATCGGCGGTGTTGTGGCAGGCGCTGTGAAGGGTTAACTCAGTCGGAGTACAAGCTCCGACTGAGTCTTGACAATACAATACATAACATACAGGAAACAGAAACGGAAGGTGTAACAGGGATGAACCTGGAACGCCGGAACAAGAGAAGGAGCTGAGTATGAAACGTAAAAGCGGTATCCTTTTGCCGATCTTTTCTCTTCCGGGAAAATACGGCATCGGTGGTTTTACAAAAGAGGCATATCGTTTTGTGGACTTTCTGGTGAAGGCAGGACAAAGCTACTGGCAGATTCTTCCCATCGGACCGACTAGTTACGGAGATTCGCCCTATCAGAGTTTTTCAACCTTTGCAGGGAATCCGTATTTTATCGACCTGGATGAATTAAAAGCACAGGGGCTTTTGACAGCAAGGGAACTGCGGGAACTTCCGGAAGTGGCAAAGGAACATGCCATTGATTATGAAATGCTGTATCACAGCCGTTATAAACTTCTGAAAAAAGCCTATAGGAGAAGGAATCCGGAAGACAGTGAGTACCGGCGCTTTCTTGATGAAAATGAGGACTGGCTTAAGGATTATGCACTGTTTATGGCAATCAAGGATGCCAACGGCGGTGTAAGCTTTACTAGGTGGGATGAAAGACTTCGGAAAAGAGAGGCGGAGGCACTAAGAGACTTTGAAGCAGAGCATCCGGAAGAAATCGGATTTTACTGCTTTTTACAGTACCATTTCTTTCGTCAGTGGTATCAGCTGAAGCAGTATGCCAATGAGCATGGAATTTCCATTATCGGAGATATTCCGATTTATGTGGCGGCAGATTCTGCCGATACCTGGAGCCGGCCGGAACTGTTCCAGATGGATGAGGAAGGTCATCTTACGGCAGTGGCAGGTTGTCCGCCGGACGGATTTGCCGCGAAAGGGCAGCTCTGGGGGAATCCACTGTATCGCTGGGAGAATCATGAAAAGGATCATTTCAGTTGGTGGACAGAGCGTATCCGGGCCTGCAGCAGGCTGTACGATGTCATTCGAATCGATCACTTCCGGGGATTTGACCAGTACTATTCGATTCCGGCAACGGATGAAACAGCGGAGCGGGGTCACTGGGAAGACGGACCGGGAATCCGGTTATTCGAGGCGTTAAGCGAGAATCTGGGAGAACTGGATATCATTGCAGAGGATCTGGGTTATATGACCGATTCGGTTCGTCAGCTGGTACGTGATACAGGATTTCCGAATATGAAAGTTCTGGAGTTTGCATTCGATGGAAGAGACTCCTCCACAGCCGGTGTTAAGGAAGCAGAGAATGAGTATCTCCCATTTAACTACCATCAAAATTGTGTGGCTTACACCGGAACCCATGATAATGAAACGTTGCTGGGATGGCTGCACAGTATTTCACCGGCAGAGCAGCATTACGTGAAGGAATATCTGGGTCTTCCGCAAAGGACAGCCCTTGGGAAGCTGGTAGATCCTTTGATCCGCCTGGTGCACAGTTCCGTGGCGGACCTTGCCATCATTCCGTTGCAGGATTATCTTGGACTTGATAACAGGGCAAGAACGAATCGCCCTTCCACCATCGGAACGAACTGGATGTGGCGGGTGGACAAGAAGGATTTGAATGCTTCCCTTGCGAAAAGAATTCGTGCACTGAGCGGTATCTATGGTAGAATATAGAATAGGTTTTCTCTGGCAGGGGAGCTCCTTGCCGGAGATTTTTTATCTCAGTCGGATAAGCCCCCTTCCTCTAAGCGAAGCGAAGGTAGGGGTCTTATCCGACTGAGGTAAAGGCTCCGCAATCCGATGCCGGGGCATATGGACGGGACTTGAAGAAACTGAGGAAAGATTATGTCAGGAAATTTAACAATCAAAGATATCGCCAAATACTGCGGAGTGGGTGTTGCCACTGTTTCCAGGGCTATCAATGACGATCCGGGGATCAATGCAGCCACAAAAGAGAGAATTCTGAAGGTTGTTAAGGAATTTCATTACATTCCCAATAACAGTGCGAGGAATCTTAAGATGACAGAGTCGAATACCATTGCGTTGGTGGTACGAGGCATTGATAATATCTTTTTCCAGTCGATGTTTGACCAGTTCCAGCAGGAAACCCAGGAGAAGGGATATGATTTTCTCTTGCACAGCGTGGGTGACAACGAAGATGTGGTCAAGGCAACGGTAGAGCTTGTAAAAGAAAAGCGACTGAAGGGCGTGGTTGTCCTTGGAGGACAGATGGAGCGCCCGGAGGAGAAGCTGGATCGTCTGGGGGTTCCCTATGTCCTGTGTACCGTGGCACACACGATGTATGCACCACAGCCGGCGTGCAACTGCGTGGCAATTGATGATGAGATAGAGAGTCGTAAGGCTGTGGAATACCTGATTCAAAAGGGGCATCGAAGGATTGCTATTGTTACCGGACGTGAGGACGACCTGGCAGTCGGCGGACAGCGCCTGATGGGCTATCGCAAGGCTTTGGAGGCAGCAGGCATTCCGGAGGATCCGGAGCTGATCGGTTATATGAAACGCTCGATTACAGAATTTACGCCGGAGAACGGCTATGCCGTGACAAAGGAACTGCTTGAAAAAACAGATTTTACCGCGCTTTATTGTATCTCGGATCTTACGGCCATCGGCGCCTACAAGGCAATTGCAGAGGCAGGGAAAAAGATTCCGGAGGATATTTCGGTTCTTGGCTTTGACGGAATCAGTCTCGGTAAGTTTCTGGTGCCTTCTCTTTCCAGTGTCAAACAGCCGAAGGAGCAGTTGATCCACTCCTGTGTGGAACTTCTTGCAAAGGCTATTGACGGAGAGAAGCAGACAAGACAGCTGACCTATTCCGCAGAGCTTTTGGAGCGGGATTCCGTAAAAGACTACAGTCTTGACCGGTAGATGAACGGCTCTGATTGTTTTTTATACATCAACGTGTTAAAATACAGACGTCGTTGACAGATTCAGGAAAGAGAAAAGATTATGGAATATTGGGATATCTACGATAAGGATAAAAAGCCGACAGGCCGGACAATGGAACGGAATGACTGGAATATGGCGGATGGCGACTACCATCTTACGGTACTCGGTGCCATAAAGCGTCCCGACGGAAGGTTTCTGATCACACAGCGTAAGCTGAACAAGCAATGGGCTCCGGGGGCCTGGGAGGTATCCGGTGGAGGTGTCAGTGCCGGCGAAAGCAGTGAGAAGGCGGTATGGCGCGAAGTATCCGAGGAGGTCGGTCTGGATGTAAGGCAGGCACGCTCGGGTGGTTATGTCTTTACCTACCGGAGAGATAATCCGGAGGAGAAGAATAACTACTTTGTCGATGTATACTGTTACGAGATGGATATTACGGAAGCGGATGTTGTCCTGCAGGCAGAAGAGGCGGAAGATTTTATGTTTGCGACCGTAGAGGAAATCAAAGCACTTGCAGCGAAGGGTATGTTTTTACATTACGACAGTATCCGGCAGATATTTGAATAAAGATAAAAGAGCCGGTCCGGGCAGTTTTTTGCTCCGGATCGGCTTTTTTTGGTGCGCCTAGCGGCGCACGTTTCTAACGGGTTAAAGTCCCGTCTGCAAGCTTGCTTGCGAGAGGGACTTTGGCGACTGTAGAACACCGAAAGGCACTGCCTTGAGGTGCAACAGAGTTGAAATCGAGTAGGAGCCAGCCTACTCGATTAAAAGAAATTCCTGCGGCAATGTTTAAGACCTCGCCTTTTTTAAAATCTCCACATTCTCAAGGGAGTGTTCAATCTGTCTTGAAAAAATAAGGGTAGCATCCATCAGCCGGATGACCTTTTCCTCTTTTGAAGAAAGCGGAGCGGAAAGCTCTTTTTCATCCAGTGTGAGACGACAGCTTTGGGAAGGAAGGGCGCACCAGCCGCTCTCATAGATCCACAGAATTGTCGTGAGGCTTCGGAGGATGAGAAGAAGGATGTCATCCCTGCTGCTTCCGTAAAAGATATCGATGCTGTAACGGAACAGGAAATACTGCGCCAGACGAAGAAAGAACGGAGCAATATCTGTATCGTTGACAGGGAAGGCTTTCTGATGACTTCCGGTGGTTTGAATCGCATCTAAAACCTCCTGCCATCTCTCGTCCAATACTTCCGTCGAAGCAAGCAGGTCAGGAAGGGTGGCTGTGTCAAAGGTTGACAGGTCCTTGCTGTGTGAAAGCAGGATCTCCGGGAAGAATTCACTGCCGGAAAAGGCGTTTGTAAGATCTTCCATAACAGCATCCCGGAAGCGATAGACCTCCGACAGGCGCAGGGTTTCATCCGCTGACAGTTCCTCTCCGTCCATGATGTCCTCTGTGGTAACAAAGGTAACGGGAGAAGTCGTAGCAAAAAAGATGCGGACCACTTCCGGGCAGGAGAGGGTTAAATCGATCTGCTGGTGAGAGCCGGTGACTCCAAAATAACGTGGATATTCACTGCAGGTCTCACAGAATCCCTCTTCACCAAGGGCAGAGTAGAGGCGACAGAGCTTGTTGGAGGCAAGGAAGGGACAGTTTCCCTCATCCGTCAACGGGAAAACAGCATAATCCCCGCCATCCTCAGAATCGACCATAACGGAACGAACCTCGTCTCCGATGGGGCCTTTCAGTTCCAGAAAGAAATCACGGCTTGCCGCGTCCACGTCCACTTCCCAGCCGGCACAGCAGGTCATGGGACAATCCCCGGCAATACATGAAAACTGATTATAGTAGTCCGGTCGTTCGAAAATCATAGTTACCTCCTTTTTTACCAAGGAATATCATACGACGCAGAGGGGGAGGAATCAAGAAGAAGGGGGTGGATCGAAGGGGAAAAGCTCTGTTCAGAAAAAGAAAATAATTTTAATTAAATAAACAGAAAAATAAGAAGTAATATCACAATTATCAGATAAAAGGGTTGCAATTTCCGGAAAGGGGTACTACAATAAGGTCAGGAGTTGGAAGTGATGTTAGAAGCGCAGGAAGGGCGGTGAGAACTTCACCCGAACAAGCGGACGAATCACAGACACAGGATAGCAATGTAGAAGAGATGGCGAGAGCTTCATCGAATCAGCATTTCTATTCAGTACGGTCCGGAACGTAGCAGAGATGGCGAGAGCTTCATTGATGCGGGCGTTCCGGTGGAAGTAACAGGTGTAGTATTTTAGGAAGAAGGTAGTTAACCAACACAAGAGACTTTGGATGGTGTTTCATAAGTCTCGAAGTAACCCGCAGGAAGTACTACAAACACGATGAGGTTTGATCCCGTAACAAAGCTGTACAACGCATCGAAGGATGCACCGGCTCGGTGAACAGGTGAACAGGAGAAGGGTGAGGCGTATCGCTCCCCGGATCGTGGAACCGGATAGGTATAGTGGATACAACGGTGATGAGGCATTATCGTCATATGATTACGTGAGACCCCGGCAAGTGATGTGAGATCACTGCCGGGATTTATTTTTGTGCGTTTGCAGAATAAAAATACATAAAATTTATGTTTATTGTATAAATTTACACTTTACCCCGAGGGAAAAAAGGAATATACTGAGTGAAATATTCATTATAGAAAGAGGACGGAGATCATGAAGAAAAAGAGACTCTATTTGCCGGTTTTACTGGCCGCATTCACGTTGATGACAGCATTCAGCGGTTGTGGAAGTGACAAGAAAAGTCACATCGTTAAGCAGGCATCCGATCTGGCAGGGGCGAAGATTGGTGTACAGGTTGGTACAACGG
Organism: Lachnospiraceae bacterium C10; assembly: GCA_900100095.1. GTDB lineage: Bacteria > Bacillota > Clostridia > Lachnospirales > Lachnospiraceae > Weimeria. The sequence goes on along the minus strand of FMTN01000008.1, from coordinate 148,165 downwards.
GAGATGCCTATGTCACGGAAAATTTTGAGAAGAAAAAGGGAACCGATATCCAGCGTTATGATAAGGGTGCGGATGCGGTTCAGGCATTAAAGCAGGGCAAGATCGATACCGTCGTCATTGATGATCAGGTTGCGAAGGCTTTTGCAGAGAAGAATCCAGAGCTCAGCATTCTGGACGAAGACCTTGTGGTGGAACAGTACGCAACGGTTTTTGCCAAGGGAAAGGATGAACTGCGGGATAAGTTTAACAAAGGTCTTGCAGCCATCAAGGCGAACGGAACACTGGATAAGATTACAGACACCTGGATCAAGGGTGAGGGTGACTATCATTATAAGAAGAAGGTGACGACAGGAGATAAGCTTGTGGTTGCCAGCAGTATTGATTTCCCTCCGTACGAGAGCTTTGACGGCGAAGGCAATATTGTAGGTTTTGATGTGGAGATGCTGTACGCCGTAACCGATCAGATGGGCGTGGCTGTAGAGATTCAGAATATCCAGTTCGATTCCATTATTGCAGCCGTTGATGCTGGCAAGGCGGATATCGGTGTTTCCGGATTTACCATTACAGAGGATCGTAAGAAGAGCATTGATTTCTCCGAAAGCTACATTGATACTGCCCAGGTTATGATGGTAAAGGGCGGCAATACCGCAGGTGCCGTTTCTTTTAAAGAGAAGTTCCACAATAACTTCATTAAGGACGGCAGATGGCATTACCTGGTAAGAGGTCTTGGTTACACACTTTTGATCACCTTCTTTGCAGTGATTGTGGGTATCCTGTTTGGATTCCTGCTTGCTGTTATCCGTGTGGCTTACGACAAGAATGGAAGCCTTCCGGTTCTGAACTGCATTGCGAAGCTTTACCTTACGATTGTAAGAGGTACCCCGGTTATGGTACAGCTTCTGATCATCTACTATGTTGTATTTGCATCGGTTAATATCAGTAAGGTCTTTGTAGCCATCGTTGCCTTCGGATTGAATTCGGCTGCCTATGTGGCGGAGATCATCCGTTCCGGAATTATGTCCATTGATGATGGTCAGTTCGAGGCCGGTAAGAGCCTAGGATTGAAGTTCCATACGGTTATGATCTATGTTATCCTTCCGCAGGCATTTAAGAATGTTCTTCCGGCTTTGGCCAACGAGTTTATCTCTCTGTTAAAGGAGACCTCCATCTCCGGTTATATCGGACTGTCCGATCTGACAAGAGGTGGACAGACCATCCAGTCTCTGACCTATGATGCACTTCTTCCGTTAGGAGCTGTTGCTATTGTATATCTGGTACTGGTTGTAGGACTTTCCACTCTGGTCGGCAAGCTGGAGAGAGGACTGAAGAAGAACGAGCGGTAAGAAGGTTATAAATAGGAAAGAGGAATTCACATGGCAGATATTATGATGGAGATCCGTGGGCTGACTAAGCGCTACGGAAATCATACCGTACTTGAAAATATAGATTTGGATGTTAAAAAGGGCGAGGTAATCGCAATCATCGGACCGAGTGGCTGTGGTAAGTCCACGTTTATCCGCACCCTGGATCTGTTGGAGAAGCCAACCTCCGGACATATCATCATTGACGGAGAGGATCTGAACGATCCAAAGACCAACGTGGATGAAATTCTTCCACGGATCGGAATGGTATTCCAGCAGTTTAATCTTTTTGGGAACATGACGATTAAGAAGAATATCACCTTCGCACCGGTGCATCACAAGCTGATGAACCAGCAGCAGGCAGATGCCAAGGCAATGGAGCTGTTAGAGCGTGTTGGACTGGCAGACAAGGCGGATGCTTATCCGTCCCAGCTTTCCGGTGGACAGAAGCAGCGTGTGGCGATCGCAAGATCTTTGGCGATGAATCCGGAGATCATCCTGTTTGATGAGCCGACCTCGGCTCTTGACCCTGAGATGGTAGGAGAGGTTCTTAACATTATGCGGGAGCTGGCAGAAGAGGGCATGACGATGATCGTGGTGACCCATGAGATGGGATTTGCCAGAGAGGTTGCCAACCGGGTATTGTTCATTGATGACAAGGTAATCAAGGAAGACGGCGCGCCGGAGGAGGTATTCAACCATCCAAAGGATGAGAGACTGAAGGCCTTTTTATCCAGTGTGCTTCATTAAACGAGCGAACATGAGAAGCTTCGGAGGATCTCCCCTCCGGAGCTTCTTTGTATGATATTGATATTTTCATACAGTTGGGAGGGCGGATATAGTACTCGTCAGACAGATTGAATGTCAAGAGACTGTGTCAAACGAAAGTGCACGATAATTATGGCTGCATTTTGTAAGTCTTGTACAAAAAATAAAAAACATTCCGCTGCCCCTTTCCAAAAAGCAAATCTTGTACTATCATAATATCCGGCACAAGATATAGTGCATTTACAAAGAATCACAACTAAAAGTTGTTGTTTTACCTGCCTGCAGGAATGATGCCTGCAGGCAGTGCTATGCCCCAAAAGGCGAAATAAATAGAAAGAAAGGGAGTTGTACCGTGGACAAACAGATTGAAGTAAAGACCAATGTCATCAAAAGAAATGGTAGGGAAGTACATTTCCATGAGGACAAGATCATTGACGCAATCAAGAAAGCAAACAACGAGGTGGATGGAATTCATCAGATGAATCCGGCGCAGGTTCAGGCCGTCGCAGATAAAATTGCGATTCAGGTGTCGAAGTCATCCCATGCAGTGAATGTGGAAGATATTCAGGATATGGTGGAGACCGGAATCATGGAGATGCGTTGCTATGAAGTGGCGCAGAAATATGTCCGCTATCGTTATAAGAGAGAACTTTCTCGTAAAACCAATACTACGGACAACGGAATCCTTGCATTGATCGATCAACTCAATGAAGAGGTGAAACAGGAGAACTCCAATAAGAACCCTGTCATCAACTCAACCCAGCGTGATTATATGGCTGGCGAGGTAAGTAAGGACCTGACAAAGCGTGTCCTTTTACCGGAGGAGATTGTAAAGGCTCATGAAGAGGGCATCATTCACTTCCACGACAGTGATTACTATGCGCAGAGAGAGCATAACTGCGATTTGATCAACCTTGAGGATATGCTTCAGAACGGCACCGTTATCTCTGAGACCATGATTGAGAAGCCACACAGTTTTGCAACTGCATGTAATGTGGCAACACAGATCGTGGCGCAGGTGGCATCCAACCAGTATGGCGGACAGAGTTTTTCACTGGCGCACCTGGCTCCTTTCGTAGAGGTCAGCCGTCAGCGTATTACAGCCCATGTGAAGGCGGAATTCGAAGAGGCCGGCATTCAGGCCAGCGATGAGCAGATTGCCATGATCGTTAAGAAGCGTCTGCAAAAGGAGATTGCATCCGGAATTCAGACCATCCAGTATCAGCTGGTAACGCTTATGACAACGAATGGACAGACACCTTTCGTTACCATGTTCATCTATCTGGATGAGGCGAAAGAGGGCGTGATTCGTGATGACCTTGCTATCCTTGCGGAAGAGGTTTTCCGTCAGAGGATTCAGGGAATCAAGAACGAAAAGGGTGTATGGGTAACACCGGCCTTCCCTAAGATCATCTATGTACTGGATGAGGACAATATCGAAGAGGGAAGCCGCTACTATCATCTGACTAAGATTGCAGCCCAGTGTACCGCAAAGCGCATGGTGCCGGATTATATTTCAGCCAAGGTCATGAAGGAGATCAAGGAAGGCAACGTATATACCTGCATGGGATGTCGAAGCTTTTTGAGTGTGGAAGATAATGTCCGCAATGCAGACGGTACACATAAATTCTACGGTCGTTTCAACCAGGGTGTGGTTACAATCAATCTGGTGGATGTTGCATGTTCTTCCGATGGTGACATGGATAAATTCTGGGAGATCCTGGAGGAGCGACTGGAGCTTTGCCACCGGGCACTCCGTTGTCGTCACGAGAGATTAAAGGGAACGGTATCGGATGTGGCACCGATCCTTTGGCAGCATGGTGCGCTGGCTCGACTTAAAAAGGGCGAGACCATCGATAAGCTTCTCTACGGCGGATATTCCACCATCTCATTGGGTTATGCCGGTCTGTGCGAGATGTGCTACCGTATGCTTGGCGTATCCCATACCGATCCGATGGGCAAGGAATTTGCATTAAAAGTCATGCGGCGCCTGAATGAAAAGTGCGAGGAGTGGAAGAAAGAGGAGAACATCAGTTACTCCGTATATGGAACTCCGATGGAGTCCACCACATATAAATTCTCCAAGTGCCTGCAGAAGCGTTTTGGAATTATTCCGCATGTTACGGATAAGAACTATATTACGAACAGCTACCATATCCATGTAACAGAGCAGGTGGATGCCTTCAAGAAGCTGCAGTTTGAGTCAGACTTCCAGAAGCTGTCACCGGGAGGAGCTATCTCCTACGTGGAAGTTCCGAATATGCAGAAGAATATTCCGGCGGTTCTTTCCGTAATGAAATATATTTATGACAATATCATGTATGCAGAATTGAATACCAAGAGTGATTACTGTGAGGTCTGCGGATATGACGGAGAGATAAGAATCGTAGAGGATGAGAACGGCAAGCTTGTCTGGGAATGCCCGAACTGTGGCAACCGCGATCAGGCGAAGATGAGTGTAGCACGACGAACCTGTGGATATATCGGAACGCAGTTCTGGAATCAGGGACGTACACAGGAGATCAAGGATCGTGTTCTTCATATCTCGGATGAGACATTTAAAGAAGAGGCATTATCCACCAATGTAGGTTCTATGCATTAAGTGAAAATGAAAAAGAGTACCCGGTCGTATGGCCGGGTATTTTACATATAGGATAAAGGAGGAATGTGTATGCACGTTGGACAGATATTTAAGGCAGATATAGCAAATGGAATCGGCGTCAGAGTCAGCATATTTGTATCCGGTTGTACGAACCGCTGCAAGAACTGTTTTCAGCCCCAGACCTGGGATTTTAACTATGGACATGAATATACAAAGGAAGTGGAGGACGACCTGATTAAGGAACTGTCCGAAGACTATTATGATGGTCTGTCTATTCTGGGCGGAGAGCCCTTCGAGCCGGAGAATCAGAGGGAGATAGTGAAGCTGATTCGAAGAGTTCGAAAGGAATGTCCGGGGAAAACCATCTGGATGTATTCCGGTAACACCTACGAAGAGATGTTAGAGGGCGGATGCCGCCATATCGAGGTGACGGACGAGATCCTGGATCAGATTGATGTGCTTGTGGACGGCAGATTTGAAGAGGAATTAAAGGATATCAGTCTCAATTTCCGGGGCTCTTCCAATCAAAGAATCATTGATATGAAAAAGACCCGTGCATCGGGAGAAGTGGTGCTTCACCCTTTAAATGATTAGGAGACGGGCATCAGCTTCGGCTCATATTCTGCAAGAAGGCGCTCCCGCTCTCTGTAATCCGGAAGGAAATGCTCCACATGATTCCAGAAGGTTTGAGAATGATTCGCCTCTAAAAAGTGGCAGTATTCGTGAACAATGACATATTCCATGCATTCGCGCGGAACATAATACAAAAGGCCGTTTAAGGTGATGCTTCCCTTGGAAGGCCGGCAGCTGCCCCAGCGGGATTTCATGATACGGACAGAGACTTTGGCCGGGGAAAGATCCAGGGCGTAGGTTTTGTTAAAAGCCGCGGAGACATTGGCAAGGAGAGCAGCCATCTCCTGCCGGCCGGAGATATAAGGCATTCCGTTAAAATAACTGCCCGGAAAACCCATACGTCCGATTAGTTCATTTCCGTGCCGATCCCGTTTGACAAGGAGTTTGTGAGCGGCTGCATAGGCATAGGCCTTTTCCATTCGCTCCCTGGCATCTTCTTTTCTAAGGCTTTCTTTGACTTTGATCTCATGCAGGGAACGGAGGATGAAATCCTCTTTTTCCAGAAGAAAGGCCTCGATGGTGCGCAAAGGAAGGGAGCGGGGAGCCGAGAGGCTGATGTCACCGGTGGCATGGATGCGAAGGTTCATCCGCTTGATATTTTTTTTCGTCAGGTTGTAGGTCAGGACAACACCGCTATTCAATGTGATATTTTTCTTTTGTTTGTTGTAAGTTTTATGGTTGGCCATATGGACAGATAACCTCACTATGGGTAAAATACAATAAGTTTGTAACATTCTAACATTTTTTTCGTTATATAAGTAGAGGGGAGGAAAGCGTGGATAAGGATCTTTTGATGGAACTGTACCAGACATACTATGATCCCATCTACCGCTATCTTCTGTCCCTGACGAGAGATTCTGCCCTGGCGGAGGATCTGACGCAGGAGACATTCTTAAAAGCAATTATTTCTCTCCCTGAAACACATTCCAATTTACGGGCGTGGCTGTATCTGGTCGCGAAAAATTTATATATTGATCACCTGCGAAAGGATCGTGGAGACGTGCATTTGGATGTGCAGATGCTTCGGGATGCCAAGCCTTCCGGCACAGGCGCGGAGGAAGGTGCATTGAACGCCAGTGCGGCTTTTGTCACCCAGGACAGTCCGGAACAGCAGTATCTTAACTATGAACAGAGTGTCATGGTGGAGAAAGCTCTGCAGCAACTGTCGCAACCGTCCCAGAGTATTTTGCGGATGATGTATTATGACGGCATGTCGCAGAAGGAGATTGCAGAGTTTTTGGGGCTGTCGCCGGGAAATGTTAGAGTGCTTGCTTCGCGAGGAAAGAAGAGATTGAAGGAAGCGTTGGAACAGCAGAATACGGATTTTCGTATATCGTAACGGAAAGGGTCGATTATGAAGTATCAGGATCTGATTGAAAAATATAAAGAGGGGACACTGACGCCGGAACAGGCAAAGAAGGTACGTCAGGATATCGATCGTCAGGAGGCGATTGAAGAATATCTGGCAGAACAGGCAGAATTAGGATTTGATCCGGGAACTTTAAGCGGAAGAACGCTGGAGAGAGGCCCATGGGATATATCTGCCGTGGAACAGCCAACACTGGATTACAGCAGGATGAGTCTGGAACCGCCTCTAGTTTCGGATGATATGAAGATGAAGGATGAGCAGTTTACGAAGATGATTCGTAAGGCGGTACGTCGGGCCCTGCGAAGAGCGGCTCTGATTGGAAGTATCGTTGCCGGCATTGTGGTGCTGCTGATTACGCTGGTGCTTCCAAAGGTGGTGGACTGTTTTTACTATAATCCGGGGGAAGTGATTCAGCCCATGGATGAACTGCCGGCAGGCAGTGGGGATCTGAACCGTATGGGACTGGATGTAAGAATTTTTTCCGAACTTATGTCACCGGCATCTCCAAGAGACCACGTATCGGTAATCTCCCGGGGCTGGGGGAATTATGACGTTGTGATTCCACAGGTCATCGGCTTTAACAGTACCGGCTATCATGATGTGTCCGGACGTATCTCCCGCGGAACGCTGACACTGTACGATACCAACTATATGAACCGACCGGATAATGTCTTCGGCTGGACATCCCGGGAGAGTATCGATATCTCCCTTCGGGAGCAGGATGAGCAGGAGAAAAAGGTCTACGGACAGGATCCGGGGGATCGTCCTCTGCATGCAGGCTTTGATGTGAGTGCGCAGAAGCAGACACTTTCAGAACTGGATAGCCATAAGACCTATGTGGCCTATATTACCTTTGACCGCATGTTGCGTTACAACGATCTTAGGAAATGGTGGAGCAGGCAGAATTTGAACAATTCCACCCTCTGGTGCGCAGTGGATACCGGCGACGGTATTTTGAATGAAAAAGGAGAGATTGCCAAGGGCTACGCCTATTGGCCGGAGAATCTGGGATTTTTCATGGAGTCCGAAGTGGAAACGGTGGACGCGAAGTTGAAGAAATATCCGCAGCTGATGCTTACCTCCGACAAGGAAGAGGATGTGAAGCAGCATATGATCAGTATGCTTGCCTATTTAAGGGATCAGGATACCTTCCGCAAGATGATGGGCATCATGACATTTAAGGATGAGGAATCCGGGGCAAGTGCCAATGAGAAGATTCACTATATTAAAGAGAACGGACTTCGTATCTATGGAGCCATGATCTATGGTGATAAAAGAGAGCTGACAGAAATTGCAGGGCAGGATGAGGTGTACCTTGTCTATCCGGTAGAAGCATAGTGATTCACAAATAAATTTTCATTTTCCTCGTGCTTTCGTGGCAAAATGATTTTTTTAGTGATAAGATAAAAAATAAGATATATTGCCGTAGGTGGGCAGGCTAAGCAATAACCAAATGCTGCAAGGGGTGTGGCAGAAGGGGGATTCTATGCGGACAGACAGAAGAAAATGTGCTCTTATTATTGATGATGCAATCATTAACCGTGAGATTTTGAAGGAAATCTTAAAGGATGAGATGGATATCCTGGAAGCAGCCGACGGTTCCACGGGTCTGGAGATACTTAAGGATAATCTGGAAGATATCGATATTGTATTGCTGGATCTGATCATGCCTGGGGTATTGGACGGTTTTGGGGTGTTATCCGAGATGAAGCGGGAACATATCACCGACTATGTCCCTGTTATTATGATCTCTTCCGACAGTGACACAGCGAATATGGAGCGGGCTTATGATCTGGGAGCCCTCGATTATATTACGCGCCCTTACGCGGAGAGGATTGTCCGCCGTCGTGTACTGACAACGGTGGATCTCTACCAGAGGCAAAGGGAGCTGGCAGCCAGCATCGACCGTCAATATAAAGCGGATGAGAATGCCGTAGATCCTTTGACCGGTCTGACCTATAAGCAGCATTTTTTCCATCTTGCAGATACCAGACTAAAGGGCGGTGTATACGGGAAGCTTTGGATGGTTGCGATGGATATCGACCATTTTAAGCTTTTCAACAGTTATTATGCCTGGGAGTCAGGAGACATCTACCTGAAGCAGATCGGAGAATGTCTCAAGCAGTCGGTGCAGCGCTATGGCGGAGTTGCAGGATATCTCGGTGGAGACGATTTTGTCCTGTTATGCCCGGCACGGGATGCCATCCTGGATGAGATTCATAATTATATGACGCAGCTGTTAGAGACCAATAGTTTTGAGTTCTCCTTTGCTCCGAAGTATGGTGTTTATGAGCTTAGTTCCTCCGATAATTCTGCAAGAGAGATCTACGACAAGGCAGCGATTGCACTTGAGACCATCAAGGGTAATTATACGAAAAGCCGTGCCCTGTACGACAGTGAAATGGTTCGTAAGGCCAAGGATGAGATCCATCTGTTAAAGCAGATCCAGAAAGGAATCCGTGACGGTGAATTTACCTTCTATCTTCAGCCGAAGGTAGACATGGAGTCCGGTAAGATTATTGGAGCGGAAGCTTTGGCAAGATGGATTCATGACGGCAAAGTGATTATGCCGGAGAATTTTGTTCCGGTATTGGAGCGAAACGGTTTTATTTCCACCCTGGATCGTGTGATCTGGAAGCAGGTTGCCATCTGGATTAGGAAGAGACTGGATGAGGGACTGATGCCGATTACGGTTTCCATCAATGTCTCTAAGGTGGATATCTATACCATGGATGTGGCAGGCTATCTGAAGGAATTGGCGGATACCTATGATCTGCCGCCTCATTTGACGGAGATCGAGATCTCAGAGGAGGCATTTACAAGAGACTCCACAAAGCTTCATGAGACTTTATCAGAACTTCATGCCCATGGATTTACCGTATGCATGGATGATTTTGGCAAGGGCTATTCCTCATTGAATTCTCTGCGGAGTTCCGATATCGACTCCTTAAAGGTCGATGCTTATTTTTTAAATCTTTCAGAAGAGAATATTTCCAAGAGCGTGAATATTTTACGTTCGGTTATGGATATGGCGGTACAGCTGAAGCTGCCGGTGATTGTGGAAGGAATCGAGACGGTCGAGCAGGCGAAGACTCTTTCTCAAATCGGCTGTACCTATGCACAGGGATTTTTGTACGGTAAGGCAGTCCCTGTAGAAGAGATGGAAGAGCGACTGAAGGATGTGACGATGATCGATACCTCGGGAATCCGTTGCAGTGATCCTCAGGGACATAAGATCCGGGAACTGTTTAAGTCGGATCTTTTGACGGATGATATCATTCAGAGAATTTTCGGTTCGGTCTTCTTTTTACATCAGGATAGTGAAGGAGCAAGGGTGACCTGGGCGATGAAGGACTACTATGATGAGGGCAGTCTTTCGGATCTGGTGGAATATAATTCGGCAAGGCCGCTTTCGGCACGGGTGTCAAAAGAGGACGAGGACAGGTTGTACCAGTTCCTTGATGTGGCAGCCGACCGGAAGAAGGAGGGGGTTATGGATACCTTTAATTTCCCTCTGCCGGACGGAGCGAGCCGGAAGGTCCTTCTGAAGTTGTTCTACTTACGGTCAACGGTCAAGGAAAAGGTCTTTTTTGGTGCAATGATGGATCTTGGCCAGATAGAGGAGTATCTTCAGGAATAGGATGCCCCGTTTTGCTTCTTCTTGTATAGCCTCCGAAAAAGTGATACAATTTTCGGGATATTACGTTAGTCTTGCATCAGAAGGAGAGTTTTGTGGCAGATGTGGCGCAGATGGCTAAGGAGATTAGCCGTCTTAAAAAAGAAAAGAATGCAGTGATCATGGCTCATTATTATGTAGATGATGATGTGCAGGACATTGCAGATTATATCGGCGATTCCTTTTTCCTGAGCCGTAAGGCGACAGAGGTGGACGCCGATATTATCGTGCTTTGTGGTGTTCGTTTTATGGGAGAGAGTGCGAAGGTACTCAATCCGGATAAGAAGGTTTTAATTCCGGAGATTGCAGCGGATTGCCCGATGGCACATATGGCAACGGTTGACCGTATCAATGAAATAAGAAGTCAGTACCCTGATGTTGCAGTTGTATGTTACGTTAACTCAACAGCAGAGCTGAAGGCGGCATCCGATGTCTGCGTTACAAGTGCCAATGCGCTTACGATTGTTTCTAACCTTCCGAATAAGGATATTTATTTTATCCCGGATCAAAATCTGGCGCATTACATTGCCATGCAGCTTCCGGAAAAGAACTTCATCTTTAATGATGGATTCTGTCATGTACATCATTCCATCCGCCTTTCACAGTTACAGACTGCGAAGAAGGCGAGACCGAACGCACCGGTGCTTGTGCATCCGGAGTGCGATCCGGATGTAGTGGCAGAGGCGGATTATGTCGGTTCCACTTCCGGAATCATTAAGTACGTCGCATCCTCTGATGCAGATGAATTTATCATCGCAACGGAGCTTGGCGTTTTACACGAACTTAAGAAACAGAATCCGGATAAGAAGTTTTATTCTGCGGGAAACACCCAGATTTGTCCGAATATGAAGAAGCTTTCCATGGAGAAGCTTCTGGCGGCACTCAGGGACGAAGAGCCTGAAATTATCATGGATGAGGATCTGATGGAGAAGGCGAAGGCTCCGATGATGAGAATGCTCGAATTAGCAAAATAGAAAGAAGCGATACAAATGGATAGACAATATGACGTGATCATTGTTGGCTGTGGGGTAGCAGGTTGTTTTGGAGCGCTGCATCTGCCGAGCGACCGTCATATTCTGATGATTACAAAGTCAGAGATTGAAGAGAGTGATTCCTTCCTGGCCCAGGGAGGAATTTGTGTCCTGAAGGATGAGAATGATTATGATGCATTCTTTGAGGATACAATGAAGGCAGGGCACTATGAGAATCGGAAGGAATCTGTCGATATGATGATTTCCTCCTCCCGTTCCGTTATTGATGAACTCATCGCCTACGGGGTGGATTTTGAAATGAAGGATGGGGAACTGGTATATACCAGAGAGGGAGCACATTCCACCAACCGGATTCTCTATCATGAGGATATCACAGGGCAGGAGATTACAAGTACCCTTCTGGAGCAGGTTAAGAAGCTGGATAATGTGGAATTGCTGGATCATACCGAGATGCTGGATCTGCTCTGCGAGGAGAACCGCTGTGACGGTATTTTACTTCGGACGAAGGACGGAGAGATCCGCCCGGTATTCGCCAGTCATATCTTGCTGGCGACGGGAGGAATCGGAGGAATCTATGATAATTCCACGAATTTCCCGCATCTGACGGGAGATGCTCTTGCCCTTGCCCTTCGGCATGATATTAAAGTGGAGAACCTGAATTATGTTCAGATTCACCCGACCACATATTACAGTGAGAAGAAGGAGCGCCGTTTCCTTGTGTCCGAGTCTGTTCGCGGCGAGGGTGCAACGCTTTTGGATAAGGACGGCAACCGCTTTGCCAATGAGCTTCTGCCACGAGATCTTTTGACGAAGGAAATCTTAAAGCAGATGGATAAGGATCACACCAAGCATGTATGGCTTAATATGATGGCAATCAAGGATCTCGATATTAAGAAGAGATTCCCGCACATCGTGGAGCACTGCCTAGAGAATGGCGTCGATCCGACGAAGGAATACATTCCGGTTGTGCCGGCTCAGCATTATTTCATGGGCGGTATTTACGTGGATTTGAATTCTCATACATCCATGAATCATCTCTATGCAGCAGGCGAGACCTGTTGTAACGGGGTTCATGGAAGAAACCGCCTGGCAAGTAATTCCCTGCTGGAAAGTCTGGTATTTGCACGGAATGCTGCAACGCATATGTTAGAGTCCGATCAGGTAAGGGCATGGGAAGGACGCAGTCCGAAATTTCTTCCATATGTAGACTTGTCCCTGGATGAGATTGCAGCAAAGTACAAAATTGACCTGGATTGGCTGGCAGATGATGCAGCCAGAGTAGAAGCATACAAAGACCTGGTCTGGGATGAAATTGACCGGGAAGAGCAGGAAGGAAACAGTAAGTCATGACGGATCCAACATTGAAATTAAATGCCGACCCATTAATCTTATCTGCATTGAGAGAAGATATCACAAGTGAGGATGTGACCACCAACGCCATCATGCGTGAGGGCAAAATGGGAACCTGTGATCTTCTGTGTAAGGAAGACGGTATCATCTGCGGTCTTACGATTTTTGCAAGAACCTTTGCACTTCTGGATGAGACCACCAAGGTGGAGCTGTTCGTAAAGGACGGAGACGCTGTGAAAAAGGGTGACAAACTTGCCACCGTTACCGGCGATATCAGGGTATTACTGTCCGGTGAAAGGACAGCACTGAACTATCTTCAGAGAATGAGCGGTATTGCGACCTACACCCATCATGTTGCAAGCCTGTTGGAAGGATGCAAGACCAGACTTTTAGATACCCGAAAGACGACACCGAATAATCGGCTGTTTGAAAAATACGCTGTTAAGGTAGGCGGAGGTACGAACCACCGTTATAATCTGACCGATGGAGTTCTGATCAAGGATAATCACATCGGAGCAGCAGGCAGTATCACACGTGCTGTTGAGATGACAAAGGAATATGCTCCTTTCGTTCGTAAGATTGAAGTGGAGACAGAGACGTTAGAGCAGGTGCAGGAAGCTGTGAACGCAGGTGCTGACATTATTATGCTCGATAATATGGATCATGAGACCATGAAGCAGGCAATTGCCATCATTGATGGACGCGCAGCGACAGAAGTTTCAGGTAATATTACAAAAGAGAACGTCAAGGCCATCGCAGACCTCGGTGTAGACTATGTATCTTCCGGTGCATTGACACACTCAGCTCCGATTCTTGATGTGTCACTTAAGAATCTTCATCCATTGGATGACGCAGAATAACGGAATTGTTTGGACCCCTACGTATGCTGATGATATGTCGGGGTCCTTTTGCTTTATTATGAAGAAAAGGCAGGTAGGATTATGGAATATAATGAATTGCTTCGTCGTAAAAGTAAAATTCTCTCGGCAACCATTTTACTTTGTATCATCTTGCGAAGCGTGGTAAACGGCTTCTTTGTCGGCTTTCAGGAAGTGCTTCCCATGATGGGGGCCGGTCTTGTGGCCGCAGGCATTTTGTTTTTTCTGTCGAGTGTGGTTCATCCGGTTGTCATGATGTATCTCATGGTTGTGATGATGAGTGGAATATCGGTGGCGCTGATGTTCCTCTTCCCGAGCATTGTGAATTTCATGATGTTTTTTATGGCGATGTTCCTTGTGGTAATTTACGAGGATATCCGTCCGATTGTGATGCAGGGAGTCATCAGCATGGGATGTATGCTGTGGTTTTATTATCAGTTTCCGAATGCTTTCGTGGATATTTCACCGACAGACACAACCGCCATGGCTATGGTCTATATCTTTTCCGGAATGATGGTTTACATTTCCATGTGTAAACTGACAAGGGAACAGTTTGTGATGCTTGAAAAGGCAGGGAAGGAAAGCCAGAGAGCCAAGGAGGCGGCAGAAGGTCTGCTTGAAAAAATCGGTGTTTCGGTAGATATATTGGGCAATACCAGCAGTAAGCTGAATGAATCCGTTGATGTTACGGGACAGATTTCCGGTCAGATCGCTGTTGCGACTGAGGATATGGCAAAGACAACAGCGACGGAGGCGAGAGATGCCGAGTCGATTCGCGCCATGATGCATGAGGGAAGCGAAAAGGTTCATAATGTTGCACAGCAGACGGGAGAAATGCATGAGGCTTCCGTTGCAACGAACGAGGCAGTGGTAGCAGGTGGCGAGCGCGTTCATCAACTGAACAAGGAGATGGATATTTTAAGCGATGCCATGGATCAGACGGCGGATGCAGTGAGCAGTCTGAATGAGCAGATGGATACGATCATCGGAATTTTAAATGAGCTTGATTCCCTGACATCCCAGACCAATCTTCTGTCTTTGAATGCGTCCATTGAGGCAGCAAGAGCAGGAGAGCAGGGACGCGGTTTTGCTGTTGTGGCGGATGAGGTGCGTGGACTGTCGGAGAACTCTGCAGAGTTTACAAGCAAGATTCATGAGATTCTTGATGAGGTGAAGCGCAAGACCGATGCGGTCACAAACGAAATTTCAGCCGGTCAGGCCTCTGTGTCAGCCTGCAGTGAATATGCTGAGGCAGTAGATGAGGCGTTTGGAAGGATTCGCGAGAATAACGAACAGGTAAGGAACCGGGCGAAGAATATGAAAGCTGATATGGACGGTCTTGATCGTCTGATGACAGATGCGATGGAAAATGTGGATAATATCGGCACGTCCATCCATTCATCTTCCGAGGCCATGGAGGAAATCTCCGCCAGCATTTCCAATCTCGACAGCAATATTCGAGGCGTGGTGGAAGGATATAATGATATCAACCGCATTACCGATGAATTAAAACATACACGGGCATAAGATGCCAAAGCCGGACAGGGGGTCCGGCTTTTTTTGATATAACAACGAGCCTAAGTCCCACCTGCAAGCTCGCTTGCGAGGGAGACTTAGGCGACTGTAGGACACCGAAAGGCTTTGCCTTGAGGTGGACAACAGAGTTGGAATCGAGTAGGAGTCAGCCTACTCGATTGGGAGATGCGACTTGACTTTAACGCGTTGTGGTGATAGATTTTAAGTATTACTTTGATTGACTGTTTATGGAGGAGAGCGTATGAAGAAAAAGATTTTTTCAACATTATTATGCACAGCGATGCTACTTGGTCTGATGACCGGGTGCAAGGGAAGCCAAGCAAGTGAGAAAAACGCCAATGCACAGTATAAGGTAGGCATCAGCCAGCTGGTACAGCATCCGGCACTCGATGAAGCAACCAAAGGTTTTAAGGAAGGAATCGAAGCGGAGCTCGGTAAGGGCAACGTAAGTTTTGATGAGCAGAATGCGGCAGGAGATTCAGCAACCTGTGCAACCATAGCCAACAGCTTTGTATCTCAGAAGGTGGATCTGATTATGGCCAATGCCACAGCTGCGGTATCTGCAGCAGCTTCTGCAACAGCGGATATTCCAATCGTCGGAACCTCTGTTACAGACTACAGCATTGCACTTGGAATCAAGAAATGGAGTGGAAAGTCAGGAACCAACGTAACCGGTACCAGTGATCTTGCACCACTGGATCAGCAGGCAGCCATGCTGCATGAGCTCTTCCCGGATGCGAAGAAGGTTGGTATCATCTACTGTTCATCCGAGGCAAACTCCAAATATCAGGTGGATACCATTACACCGTATCTTGAGAAGTTTGGTTATGCCGTTAAGTCGTACACCTTCTCGGATTCCAATGACGTGGCATCTGTAACGAAGACCGCCTGTGACAACAGTGATGTACTCTATATCCCGACGGATAATACCGCAGCGAACTGCGCAGAGAATATCAACAATGTGGCAGTACAGGCGAAGACACCAATCATTGCCGGTGAGGAAGGTATCTGTAAGGGATGCGGTGTGGCAACACTTTCCATCAGCTATCATGACATCGGATACAAGGCCGGACAGATGGCAGCTCAGATTTTAAAGGACGGAGCAAAGCCTGGCGATATGGAAATCGCAACAGCTGACACAGTTGTGAAGGAATACAATAAGGAACTTTGCGACAAGCTCGGTGTCAAGGTGCCGGAGGATTATACAGCAATTAAGACAGAAGAATAGGTAGATAGGTAATTGGGTATGGCTCTTAACTTTATGGACTTTGTAGGAGCAATCCCGGGCAATGTGGCTTTGGGACTGATCTGGGGCATCATGGCAATTGGTGTCTTTGTAACATTCAAGATTTTAAATTTTGCGGATTTGACCGTGGACGGAAGTTTTGCAACCGGAGGCGCAACGGCGGTGATGCTGATCCTTAACGGATGGAGTGCACCGTTGGCTTTGCTGGCGGCTTTTGTGGTTGGAGCAGTTGCAGGATTATGCACAGGTTTTCTTCATACCATGCTTGGCATTCCGGATATTCTCTCGGGAATCTTAATGCAGATTGCATTGTATTCCATTAACCTGAATATCATGGGAGGAGCCAACAAGGCGATTTCCGTAGACCAGTTTAAACTGATCGTATCCCAGAGATATTTAAACACAGCGCTTTTGATCTCCCTTTGTTTTGTTGTGGTTGTCATCCTGCTGTGCTATTGGTATTTTGGCACGGAGCAGGGCTGCGCCATTCGTGCAACAGGTAACAATCCGGCGATGAGCCGCGCACAGGGTATCAACATTAATATGATGAAGGTGATTGCCCTTGCCATCAGCAACGGACTGGTGGCTATGGCGGGAGGACTTCTGTCCCAGTTCCAGGGATATTCGGATATCAATATGGGAAGAGGTTCTATCGTAATCGGACTTGCTGCCGTGATTATCGGAGAGGTTTTGGGTTCAGCTATTTTTGGAAAGCGAATGAACTTTATGATTCGCCTGGGATTCGTGGTTGTCGGAGCAATCATCTACTATCTTGTCATCGGACTGGTGCTCTGGCTTCAGATGCCGACCGACGATTTAAAACTGTTCACAGCCATCATTGTAGCTGTTTTCCTCGCGATCCCTTATATCAAAGGCAAGGCTGGCCACTCATTTGCAGCTGCAGCTAGAAAGGGAGCGAAAAATGATTAAGATAACCGATGTATATAAGACCTTTAATCCCGGAACCATCAATGAAAAGCATGCGTTAAACGGCATCAGTCTGGAGTTGAAGGATCAGGATTTTGTAACTGTAATCGGCGGCAACGGAGCAGGTAAATCAACTTTGCTGAATGCCCTTGCCGGAACCTGGCCGGTGGATCGTGGAAGAATTGAAATCGACGGAATGGATGTGACCGGTCTTTCCGAATACAAGAGAGCAAAGTATCTGGGCCGCGTCTTCCAGGATCCGATGACAGGAACAGCGGCAGATATGGAGATCGAGGAGAATCTGGCGTTGGCTTCACGGAGAGGCAAGAGAAGAGGTCTTGGCTGGGGCATTACGGCAAAAGAAAAAGACCGGTATCGGGAACTTTTGAAGACCTTTGACCTTGGACTTGAGGACAGACTGACAGCAAAGGTAGGACTTCTGTCCGGAGGACAGCGGCAGGCATTGACACTTTTGATGGCGACATTACAGAAGCCGAAAGCGCTCCTTTTGGATGAGCACACAGCCGCCCTCGATCCAAAGACCGCAGAAAATGTATTAAAGGCAACCGACCGCATTGTAAAAGAACATGGACTTACAACCCTGATGATCACGCACAATATGCGTGATGCCATTCAGCACGGTAATCGTTTAATCATGCTGAATGAGGGCAGAATCATCCTGGATATTTCCGGAGAGGAAAAGAAGCGTCTCACCATCGAGGATCTTCTTCATAAATTCGAAGAAGTGTCCGGTGAGGAATTCTCCAACGATCAGGCGATTCTCTCATAAATAGCACGAAGCTGTGAAATCTTTTGGTTTCACAGCTTTTTTAACTCAATCAAATATGAATTTTTTATTAACAATGGAGGCCCTGCCTTGCTTTTGAAAAAGAGGTTTTCTATAATAACGTAGTGCAGTATAACATCAAAAAATAGGAGGACACTTCGGTGGAAGATTTCAACAATAATAACGGACAGGGACCAAAGGGGGGCAAGCAGCCACCTTATCGTAATCCCATCATCATGTTCATCCTTTTCTCTTTGGTTGCAGTTTTTATTGTAAGCATAATTTATAAAGGAATCGGTTCATCTACGAATCGGGAGATTAGCTACGATAAGTTCTATCGCCTCGTAGAGGAGGGAGACGTAAGAAGCGTTGAATTCGACGGTAGCAGAATTAATGCGAAGCTAAAAAGAACCAGTACGTTCTTTGCCAATGAAGAGGATAAGAAGCTTCAGGAGGCATATTTTCAGAGTACAGGGCAAAGACTTGATATTACGTATTACACAGGTTATTTAGAGGATGAGGAGCTCCTTCCGCTGCTGAAGCGTCAGGATGTTACCATTACAAGAGGTAATTCCTCCTCTACCTCAGCTATGATCTACAATGTATTAAGCTATGTAATTCCGCTTTTGATTATCTGGTTCCTCTTTGCGATGCTGATGCGTCACATGGGAGGCGGAGCCGGTGGTGGCGGAGTATTCTCCGTGGGTAAGAGCAATGCGAAGGTTTACGTGGAGAAGTCGACAGGTGTGACCTTTACAGATGTTGCCGGTCAGGATGAAGCGAAGGAATCCCTGCAGGAAGTGGTGGATTTTTTACATAATCCGGGCAAGTATACCCAGATCGGAGCAAAGCTTCCAAAGGGAGCGCTGCTTGTGGGACCTCCGGGAACGGGTAAGACACTGCTGGCAAAGGCAGTAGCAGGTGAAGCCGGTGTTCCGTTCTTCTCCCTGGCAGGTTCTGATTTCGTTGAGATGTTCGTCGGTGTGGGAGCATCCCGTGTGCGTGATCTGTTCCGTGAGGCACAGAAGCAGGCGCCATGTATCATTTTCATCGATGAGATCGATGCAATCGGTAAGTCACGAGATTCTCGTTTTGGAAGCGGTGGCAACGATGAGCGTGAGCAGACACTGAATCAGCTGCTGGCTGAAATGGACGGATTTGATACCAGCAAGGGACTTCTGATTCTTGCAGCAACCAACCGTCCGGAGGTTTTGGATAAGGCGCTGCTTCGTCCGGGTCGTTTTGACCGAAGAATCATCGTAGACCGTCCGGATATGAAGGGACGACTGGAGACCTTAAAGGTTCATGCGAAGGACGTTAAGATGGATGAGTCCTGTGATCTGGATGCCATTGCACTGGCTTCTGCAGGTCTTGTGGGATCCGATCTTGCAAATATCATCAATGAGGCTGCGATTTTAGCAGTAGAGAACGGCAGAATGGCAGTAACACAGACGGATCTGTTCGAAGCTTTCGAGCGCGTTGCTGTCGGTGGAAAAGAGAAGAAGGACCGTCCGATGAGTGATAAGGAGCGTAAGGTCGTTTCTTACCATGAGGTGGGTCATGCACTTGTTTCCGCCCTTCAGAAGAATACCGATCCGGTACAGAAGATCACCATTGTCCCTCGTACGATGGGAGCTCTTGGATATACCCTTCAGACTCCGGAGGAGGAGAAATTCCTCCAGAGCAAGGATGAGCTTTTGGAAGATATTGCTACCTTCATGGGTGGACGTGCAGCAGAGCAGCTGGTATTCAACGTATCAACAAGCGGTGCTGCAAACGATATTGAAAAGGCAACATCCATTGCCCGCAACATGGTTACAAGATTTGGTATGTCAGACCGCTTTGGTATGATGGGACTTGCAACCGTCGAGAATCAGTATCTGGACGGTTCAGCATCGATGCTCTGCGGAGAGACAACAGCCAGCCAGGTTGACGAGGAAGTGCTTGGTATTATTACGACCCAGTACAACCGTGCGATGGAACTTTTGAAGGAGAATCGCAAGGCTTTGGATGAGATTTCCGATTATCTGTATGAGAAGGAGACCATCACCGGTAAGGAGTTTATGGATATGTTCCGTAAGATTACCGGAATCGAGGAAGAGCCAAAGTCAGAGGATGAGGAGTCATCCAAAGAAGACAGTATGTTTGAGGAAGAATAGACATGTTTTCCATACAGGATGAATTAGCTAAACTCCCGGATCAACCGGGAGTTTATATTATGCATGATAAAACCGACGCCATTATCTATGTCGGTAAGGCGAAGAGCCTGACAAAGCGTGTCCATCAGTATTTTCAGCCGAGTCATGATGAGGGAATCAAGAAAAGGCAGATGGTGTCCCACATCCATCGCTTTGAATACATTGTGACGGATTCCGAGCTGGAGGCTCTGATTCTTGAGAATAATCTGATTAAGGAACACAGGCCGAAGTACAATACCATGCTTCGGGATGATAAGACCTATCCTTACATCCGTGTCACCCTGGGAGAGGCGTATCCCAGGGTACTTTTTTCAAGAATTGTACATAAGGACAAGAGTCGTTACTTTGGCCCCTTCACATCGGCAAAAGCGGTGAAGGATACCATTGACCTTGTGAACAAACTTTTTCATCTTCGGACCTGTAGCAGGCAGTTCCCCCGGGATATGAAAAAGGATCGGGCCTGCCTGAACTATCATATGAAGCAGTGCCCGGGAGTCTGTCAGAATCTGATTTCCGAGTCGGATTATATGGAGCACATCCGTCAGGCAATGGAATTTTTAGACGGGCATGACGGACCGGTTGTGAAGGAATTGACACAGAAGATGCAGGAAGCGGCCGAAGCGATGGAGTTTGAAAAGGCGGCGACCTACCGGGATCTGATTGCCTCAGCCAAAGAGTGTGTGCAAAAGCAGAAGATTACAGATACCGGTGGAGAAGACCGGGACATCGTTGCCATGGCCATTGATGGAGAGGATGCTGCTGTGGTAGTATTCTTCATTCGTGGAGGCAGGATGATCGGCCGCGACCATTTCTTTATGAATGTGCGTGTGGATGACGATCGAAACAGCCTGCTGTCCACTTTTTTACAGCAGTTCTATTCCGGAACCCCCTTTGTTCCGAAGGAGGTTTACCTGCAAAGAGAACTTGCCGACATGGAGATGATGGAACAGTTCCTGACACAGAAGAGAGGAAGCGCTGTCCATCTGGTAATGCCAAAGCGGGGACAGAAGAACAAACTGGTGGAGCTGGCATGGAAGAACGCATCCATGATTCTGACAAAGGATAAGGAGAGGATCAAGCGGGAAGAGGGAAGAACCATCGGCGCCATGAAGGAGCTGTCGGAACTTTTATCTCTGCCGGGCATCCAGAGAATGGAGGCTTACGATATCAGTAATACCAACGGATTCGAAAGCGTCGGATCCATGGTGGTGTTTGATAAAGGAAAGCCCCTTCGCAGTGATTACCGCAAATTCAAGATCAAGACGGTGGTGGGCTCCAACGATTATGCTTCATTAAAGGAAGTGCTCACACGCCGCTTCGTGCATGGCATCGAAGAGAAAAAGGCAGGGGAAGCCGTGGATACGGGAAGTTTTACAAGGTTTCCGGATGTCATCATGATGGATGGAGGAAGGGGACAGGTCAATATAGCCCTTGAGGTTATGGAGGAGTTGTCCCTGTCCATCCCGGTCTGTGGAATGGTAAAGGATGACCATCACAGAACGAGAGGCCTGTTCTACCGGAATGTAGAGATTCCAATTGACCGGAGCAGTGAGGCATTCAAGCTGATTACCAGATTACAGGATGAGGCACACCGTTTTGCCATTGAATACCACAGGTCGCTTCGAAGCAAGGGAGCGGTAAAGAGCTTCCTGGATGATGTGGATGGAATCGGACCGGTGAGAAGAAAGGCGCTTATGAAGCGTTTTGTCAGTGCAGAGGCTATCCGGAATGCCTCGGTGGAGGAACTGGCACAGACCGAGTCGATGAATCAGGAAGCGGCCGAGAATCTCTACCGTTTTCTGCACCCGCAAGTTTGACAAAAAAACCCCATCCAATTATTATACTAATGGGCATATTTGCTCGAAAGGAGGAGGTTATGACTATTTCACAAGAGGGTGCACTGCTCAGTGATATCGCTGAGAAGATGCAATTAAAAAACTATACACCGGAAATCGATTTAACAAAGTGTCGGGTAAGGGTTCCGGATATCAACAGACCGGCACTCCAGCTGAACGGATTCTATGATCATTTTGACGCCAACAGGATCCAGCTGATCGGAATGGTAGAGTATGCCTACCTCCACAGCAATAAGACAGAGGAAGAGCGAATTGAGATCTATCATAAGCTTTTTGCCTATGATCTGCCTTGCATGATCATCTGCCGGGGAATTGATCCGGAGGATATTCTGATTCAGGTTGCCAAGGAATGTAATATTCCGATTCTTGGAACCAAGCGTGCAACATCGGAATTCGAGGCGGAGCTGATTTACACATTGAACGCGGAGCTGGCACCTTGCACCACCATTCATGGAGTACTGGTGGATGTATACGGTGAGGGACTTCTGATCACAGGAGAAAGTGGCATCGGTAAATCCGAGGCAGCTCTTGAACTGGTGCGCAGAGGACATCGTCTCGTAGCGGATGATGTGGTTGAGATTCGCAGAATCAACGATCATACATTAATGGGATCGTCTCCGGCGATTACCAAGCATCTGATTGAATTACGCGGCATTGGAATCATCGATGTCAAGAGTCTCTACGGAGTAGAGTGCGTTAAGGATAATCAGGAGATCGATTTAGTTATTAAGTTAGAAGACTGGCATCGGGATACGGAATACGATCGACTTGGTCTTGAGGATGAATACATGGATATTCTTGGACATGATGTGGTATGTCATTCTCTTCCGATTCGCCCGGGCCGTAACCTGGCCATTATCTGTGAGACGGCAGCTGTCAACCATCGTCAGAAGAAGATGGGCTACAATGCGGCGGCAGAGCTGTATCGCAGAGTTCAGGACAATATCGCCGGAGGCGGCGACAAGTAAGTAATAAATAGTAAGGAGCAACATCAATGGAACGTAAAAATGCATGGAGCAAATACTCAGAAGACGACAAGAAAAAGGCTTTGATGGCATTTGCAGAAGATTACCGTAAATTTATTTCAGAGAACAAGACAGAGCGTGAATGCACAAGCTATTTCGAGGCAGAAGCCAAGAAGGCAGGATTTGTTGATCTCGAAGAGGTTATCGCCAAGAATGGTAAGCTCTCTGCAGGAGATAAGGTATATCGCAATAA
Organism: Lachnospiraceae bacterium C10; assembly: GCA_900100095.1. Taxonomy (GTDB): domain Bacteria; phylum Bacillota; class Clostridia; order Lachnospirales; family Lachnospiraceae; genus Weimeria. The sequence goes on along the minus strand of FMTN01000008.1, from coordinate 124,768 downwards.
CCGTGGCAAGGGAATGGCACTGTTCGTTCTCGGTGAAGAAGACCTTGAGAACGGTATGAATATTTTAGGTGCTCATATCGATTCCCCGAGAATGGATCTGAAGCAGAATCCTTTATATGAGGATACAGAAATGGCTTTGTTGGATACCCACTACTACGGTGGAATCAAGAAATACCAGTGGGTAACACTTCCGCTGGCTCTTCACGGAGTGATTGTGAAAAAGGATAATACCGTTGTTAAGGTATCCGTAGGAGACAAGCCGGGAGATCCGGTATTCGGAGTATCCGATCTTTTGATTCATCTGTCTGCTGACCAGTTAAAGAAGGACGGAAGTACTGTTGTAGAAGGTGAAGACTTAAATGTCCTCATCGGAAGTATGCCGCTTCAGGAGGCGGTAGCCGACGCAGATGAAAAAGAGCAGAAAGAGCAGAAGGAAGCTGTTAAGGCCAACATCCTCAAGATTTTAAAAGACATGTACGATGTAGAGGAAGAGGATTTTGTATCTGCTGAGATCGAAGTTGTACCGGCAGGTGAGGCAAGAGACTACGGATTCGATCGTAGCATGATCATGGGATATGGACATGATGACCGTGTATGTGCATACCCTTCCTTCAAGGCAATCCTTGATACAGCACCTGGAAAGCGCAGCTATGCCTGCCTTCTGGTTGACAAGGAAGAGATCGGCTCTGTGGGTGCAACCGGTATGGAGTCAAGATTCTTCGAGAATACAGTAGCAGAGGTCCTTCACGCTATGGGTAAGGATGGCGACCTTTATGTTCGTCGTGCCCTGGCAAATTCCTGCGCACTGTCCTCTGACGTATCCGCAGCCTTTGATCCGAACTACCCGTCTGTTATGGAGAAGAAGAACGCTGCATACTTTGGTAAGGGTCTTGTATTCAACAAGTACACCGGAAGCCGTGGAAAGTCCGGAAGTAACGATGCAAGCGCAGAGTATATGGGACAGATTCGCCGTATCTTTGACGATGCCAAGGTATCCTACCAGACAGCAGAACTTGGTAAGGTAGACCAGGGCGGCGGTGGAACCATCGCTTATATTCTTGGTAATTACGCTATGTCTGTTATTGACAGTGGCGTTGCCGTGCTGAATATGCATGCACCATGGGAGATTATCTCCAAGGTGGATTTATACGAGGGTTATTTAGGATATATCGCTTTTTTACAGAATGCATAAATCATCCACAGGGGGAGCAGAGGAGGAGCTACTTATGGACAGCAATGTGATAACAGACCTTAGACAGATGTTGGGAGAAGGGGCCGTAATCTTAGAGAATGAGCCGCTTTCCCGTCATACAACATTTGGCGTGGGAGGTCCGGCACAAGTCTATATTTCTGTTAACAGGCAGGAGTTGATAGACATTCTGGCATATGCGAAAGAAAAGAATATACCCTGCACGGTAATAGGAAACGGAAGTAACCTTTTGGTATCGGACCGCGGAATTGACGGCATTGTACTGTCCATTGGAAGTCGAATGAACAAGGTGACCCTCGGACCGACAGATCAGGAACAGGTCGTCATAACGGCGGAAGCCGGGGCGGTTCTTCCTTCTGTTGCCCGGGAGGCGGCCGGCAAGTGGCTTTCCGGCCTTGAATTCGCCAGTGGAATTCCGGGAACCGTTGGTGGCGCTGTGGTGATGAATGCCGGCGCCTATGGCGGTGAGATGAAGGATGTGCTTCGAAGAGTTACCGTTCTTAAGCCGGACGGAACCATCGAGGTGGTTGGTGTTCGCGATATGAAGCTGGGTTATCGAACCAGCCGGTTTTTGACTTCGGATGAAATCATTCTCGATGCCGATATCCTTTTGACCAGGGAAGATCATGACGTGATTCTTGCCCGCATGGATAAAAATGCGAATAAGCGAAAAGCTTCCCAACCGATTGGACAACGCTCGGCAGGTTCCACCTTCCGAAGGGTTGACCAGGGACGCGGAGATGCTGCAAGCAACCGGATGCCGGCGTGGCAGTTGATTCAGGAGGCAGGAATGAAGGAAGCCTCTGTGGGCGGAGCAGCCGTTTCTGAAAAGCACAGTGGTTTTATCATCAACAAAGGGAATGCTACGGCAACCGATGTATACTGTCTGATCCGTAAGGTGCAAAAAGCGGTAAAGGCCACCTGCGGTGTGGATCTTGAAACTGAGGTCAGATTACTGGGAGAATTCCCAAAGGAAGAGGAAGAACAGTGAAGTTATTGATTCTTACCGGAATGTCCGGATCGGGTAAACATTCCGCATTTAAGATTCTTGAAGATATGGGATATCACTGTGTCGACAATCTTCCGGTTGCACTGCTGAAAAGCTTTGTGGAGCTGGCAGCAGGCAATAAGGAGATGAAGCACGTTGCAGTCGGTATTGATATCCGAAACGGTTCGGCTCTGTCCCATCTTGAAGAGATCCTTAATGAGCTGGAAAACGACGGAAAGACCTATGACATCCTGTTTTTGGATGCGGAAGATTCTGTTTTGATTCGCCGTTACAAGGAGACAAGGCGTATGCCGCCTCTCTCCGGAGAAGGGCGGATTGAGGACGGATTGCGGGCAGAGCGTAAGGCTCTGCAGTTCCTTAAGGAAAAGGCGGACTACATTGTAGACACCTCCCATCTTCTGACAAGGGATCTGACTGCGGAGTTAAAGCGGATCCTGGTAGAGAACAGTACCTATCAGAGTCTTAACATTACAGTGTTATCCTTTGGATTCAAGTACGGAATCCCGACGGACGCAGACCTTGTATTCGATGTCCGTTTTCTGCCGAACCCGTATTATATCCCGGAACTGAAACCCCTTACAGGGAACGACCAGGCAATTGTAGATTATGTAATGGCAGCGGATGAGGCGCATCAGTTCCTTGCAAAGCTGTCCGACCTGATCGGATTTTTGATTCCCCAGTATATCCGGGAAGGAAAGAATCAGCTTGTCATCTGTTTTGGATGTACAGGAGGCAAGCATCGCTCTGTGACCATGGCCCGTCAGCTCTATGCAAAACTGGCAGAGGACAGCCAGACCTATGGCCTTGCGATCCATCACAGGGATATCGATAAGGATAATAAAAGAGAAAATAAATAAGGAGATTAACATGTCTTTTTCTTCAGAAGTGAAGAAGGAACTAATTGTAATCACCCCCAAAGCCCGCCATTGTCAGACAGCAGAACTGTCTGCGATGACGGGATTTCTTGGGAAAAAAGACAAAAAAATCGATGGTGAAAAAATATACATAGCATCCGACAATACGGACATCAGCCGAAAGTTCTTTACTTTATCAAAAAAAACGATTAGTATTAGTGAGAATGGCATGGAACACCCGGAGGAGCAGCAGGAATGCTGTCGAAAGTCTTATCTTCGAGGCGCATTCTTGGTTGCGGGCTCTATGAGTGATCCGAATAAGTCCTATCATTTTGAGATTGTTTGTCATGAGCTGCCCCAGGCGAAACGGGTATGTGACGTTATGCGTACCTTTGACACCGATCCACATATAGTAGAACGAAAAGGCCATTATGTTGTTTATCTGAAGGAAGGTTCGCAAATTGCTACCATCTTAGGTGTCATGGGTGCGCCAAAGGCCTATATGGAACTTGAGAATATCAGGATTCTAAAGGATATGCGCAATTCCGTGAACCGTCAAGTCAACTGTGAAGCGGCTAACATACATAAGACGGTATCCGCAGCTGTGCGGCAGGCAGAAGATATTGCCTGCATCGAGAACCATGGTGGCCTGACGCAATTGCCGGAGAACTTGCGGGAAGCAGCTTTGCTTCGCTTGGAATATCCGGATCTTTCGTTGGAAGAATTGGGTAAAAGAGCCACTCCGCCAATCGGCAAGTCAGGGATTAATCATAGATTACGCAGGATTGGTCAGATTGCAGAACGTATCAGAAATCAGGAGGATAAGTCATGAAGAAAAATGTTGTCATTCAGATGTCGAATTCTATGGAGGCAACACCGATTGCACACTTAGTTCAGCTTGCAAATCAGTTTAACAGTAAAGTGTATTTTGAGATGGATACAAAGAAAGTGAATGCAAAGAGCATCATGGGTATGATGAGCCTTGTATTGACATCAGGTTCTACTGTAACCATCGACGCTGAGGGGGAAGACGAAGAGAAAGCAGTAGTAGAACTGGAGAGATTCCTGACCGAGTAAGGGACAGGAATTTGCTTGGGGTATTTTTCATGGGGATGAAACTTCTGTTCATTTATAATCCACATTCCGGCAAAGGGATGATTAAGAATCATCTTTCCGACATCATGGATCTGCTGATCAAAGCCGGATATACCGTTACCGTCTATGCGACACAGTATCAAGGGGATGCTGAAGACAAGGCAAGACAGGAAGCGGGGAATTTTGATCGCATCATCTGTTCCGGTGGGGATGGAACACTTGATGAGGTTGTAACCGGAATCATGTCATCCGGTCATAAGGTACCGGTGGGATATATTCCGGCGGGAAGTACCAATGATTTTGGTAATTCCCTGGGTATCGATAAGGACATGTTAAAAGCAGCCCAAATTGCAGCAACCGGTCATCCGCTTGCCATCGATATCGGTAAATTTGGCGAAACTAATTTTGTCTACGTAGCGGCCTTTGGTATTTTTACCGAGGTCTCCTATCAGACCAGTCAGCAACTGAAGAATACCATCGGTCATACCGCATACCTGTTGGAGGCCATCAAGCAGCTGAGGGATATCAAGTCCTACCGGATGCAGGTGGAGTACGACGGGAATGTACTGTATGACGAATTTATCTATGGAATGATTACCAATACCAAGTCGGTTGGCGGTATTAAGGGAATTATTCCGGGAGATATTTCATTGTCGGACGGTAAATTCGAAGTTACGCTGATCAAAGCTCCAAAGAATCCAATCGAATTAAATGAAATTGTACAGACGCTTGCAGGGCCAAGGGAGGAGTCGGAACTGGTATACAGTTTCCAGGCGGATCACCTTGTTTTGAAAGCGACGGAGAATGTTCCATGGACGTTGGACGGGGAATATGGCGGTGCTCCGAGTGTCGTCGAAATTGTGAACCTGCACCATGCTATGGAAATTATGGTTGAATAGGATTGTAGATTAGGCTATAATCGTTTTGTTGTAAATTAATTATAATTATAAGTTCAGGTCACGGAGGTAACAAATATGTTAGTATCTGCAACAGATATGCTGAACAAGGCTAAGGCTGGTCACTACGCTGTAGGTCAGTTCAACATCAATAACTTAGAGTGGACAAAGGCTATTCTTCTTACTGCTCAGGAGTGCAACTCCCCAGTAATTCTTGGTGTTTCTGAGGGTGCTGGTAAGTATATGACTGGTTACAAGACCGTAGCTGCAATGGTTAAGGCTATGGACGAGGAGCTGAACATCACTGTTCCAGTAGCTCTTCACCTGGATCACGGTTCATACGAAGGAGCTAAGGCTTGTGTTGAGGCTGGATTTACATCCATCATGTTTGATGGTTCTCATTATGATATCGATGAGAACGTTGCTAAGACAACAGAGCTTGTTAAGTTAGCTCATGATAACAATATGTCCATCGAGGCTGAGGTAGGTTCTATCGGTGGTGAGGAAGACGGCGTTATCGGTGCCGGCGAGTGTGCTGATCCGGAAGAGTGCAAGCGCGTAGCTGATCTTGGCGTTGATATGCTTGCTGCAGGAATCGGTAACATCCACGGTGTTTACCCAGAGAACTGGGCTGGTCTTTCTTTCGAGACATTAGAGAATATCCAGAAGTTAACAGGTGAGATGCCATTAGTTCTTCATGGAGGTACAGGTATCCCAGACGATATGATTTCTAAGGCTATCGCTCTTGGTGTATCTAAGATCAACGTTAACACAGAGTGTCAGTTAGTATTCGCTGATGCTACACGTGAATATATTGAGGCTGGCAAGGACAAGAGCGGTAAGGGATTCGACCCACGTAAGCTTCTTGCTCCTGGTACAGAGGCAATCAAGGCTAAGGTTAAGGAGAAGATGGAGCTCTTCGGTTCTGTAAACAAGGCCTAATGATTACAGAGTAACACAGGAAGGTGTTCCGTTATTATAACGGAGCACCTTTTTTCACGCTGCGCAAACGAGCAATTAGGAGAAATACTTTGGAAGAAAGAAAGACAGACAGAATCAACGTAGCAGAAATCTTTGGTGAGAATGTTTTTGATGATCGCACCATGCAGGAGAGACTTCCTAAGAAGGTCTATCAGAAGTTAAAGGAGACCATCCGCGAAGGACGTGAGATGGATCTTGAGACAGCAGATGTTGTCGCACATGAGATGAAGGAGTGGGCAATTGAAAAGGGAGCGACCCACTATACCCACTGGTTCCAGCCATTGACCGGAGTTACAGCGGAGAAGCATGACTCCTTTATCAGTGCCCCACAGCCATCCGGAAAGGTTCTTATGAGCTTTTCAGGTAAAGAGCTTATAAAGGGTGAGCCGGATGCGTCCTCCTTCCCTTCCGGTGGTCTTCGTGCCACTTTTGAGGCGAGAGGTTATACAACCTGGGATTGTACTTCTCCGGCATTTGTAAGAGAGGATGCTTCGGGTGCGACCCTTTGTATTCCGACAGCCTTCTGCTCCTATACAGGAGAGGCGCTCGATCAGAAGACACCGCTTCTTCGTTCCATGGAGGTCATCAATAAGCAGGCACTTCGTCTGCTTCGCTTATTCGGTAATACAACATCCCGCAAGGTAACACCTTCGGTTGGAGCTGAGCAGGAGTATTTCCTGATTGACCGTAAGAACTTCCTGGCTCGTAAGGATCTGGTCTATACCGGTCGTACCTTAATTGGTGCCATGCCACCGAAGGGACAGGAGATGGATGATCACTACTTCGGAGCGATTCGTGAGCGTGTTGCGGCATTTATGCGCGATGTGAATATAGAGCTCTGGAAGCTTGGTGTCACATCAAAGACGGAGCATAACGAAGTGGCACCGGCTCAGCATGAGCTTGCACCGATCTATGAGGAGGCGAATGTTGAGGTTGATCATAATCAGCTGATTATGGAGACTTTGAAGAAAGTGGCATATCGTCACGATCTTCATTGCCTGTTACATGAGAAGCCTTTCGCCGGTGTGAACGGTTCCGGTAAGCATGACAACTGGTCTCTTGTTACGGATGACGGTATCAATCTGCTGGACCCGGGTAAGACACCACATGATAATATCCAGTTCCTGCTGGTTCTCTGCTGTATTTTAAAAGCAGTGGATCGTCATGCAGAGCTGTTACGTGAGTCTGCTGCGGATGTTGGTAATGACCACCGTCTCGGTGCGAATGAGGCACCGCCGGCTATTGTTTCCGTCTACCTGGGCGAGCAGCTTCAGGATGTATTCAATCAGCTGATTTCAACCGGATCTGCAACCCATAGTATTGAGGGAAGCCGAATGGATACCGGTGTTAAGACGCTTCCTGACTTTATGAAGGATGCAACGGATCGTAACAGAACATCACCGTTTGCCTTCACAGGAAATAAATTTGAGTTCCGTATGGTTGGATCCGAGGACAGCATCGGCGAGCCGAACATTGTATTGAACACCATTGTGGCTGAGGCATTCTGCGAAGCCTGTGACGAGCTTGAGCAGGCAGAGGATTTTGAGCAGGCGGTTCATGACATGATCAAGAAGCTTGCGAAGGATCATCAGAGAATTGTCTTCAACGGAAATGGTTATTCCAGTGAGTGGGTGGAAGAAGCTGAGCGCCGCGGACTTCCGAATATCACCAACATGCTGGATGCGATTCCTGCACTTACCATGGAATCCACGGTTAAGATGTATGAGAAGTTTGGCGTATTCACGGAGACCGAGCTTAAGTCCCGTGCAGAGATCGAATATGAGATTTATGCCAAGAAGCTCAACATTGAAGCAAAGACCATGCGGGACATCATTCGTAAGCAGGTTATTCCGGCTGTTATCGGATATACAACAACCCTTGCAACCTCTATTACAGCGGTGAAGGCCGCAGGAGTCGGCGCAGATGTTTCAACTCAGAGTGAGATGTTAAAAGAGGTATCTGCCCGTCTTGCAGAGACAAAGGATGCTCTGGTTGCCTTAGAGAAGGTGAATGACGAAGCGAATGCCTGCGAGAGCCAGGTGGAGCGTGCGCTCTATTTCAGAGATCATGTTGTGCCTGCCATGGCAAACCTTCGTAGACCGGTGGATGAGCTTGAAATGCTTGTGGACAAGTCCGCATGGCCGATGCCATCTTACGGCGATATGATTTTTGAAGTATAACGAGCGAGTCTTGACCAAAAGTACGATCGACGGGAAAGCTGTGAAAACATGACTGTTTTCACAGCTTTCCTTTTTATCTGGAAGGAGCAATGCAGTCAGCCCCTGCAGTCCATCCGCCGACGGATTCGGCCTGGGATAAGCGGTCGTCAGACAGGAGGTAGTGATGTCCCCGGATCAGATGGGTGCCCTTGTCTGTGAAACGAATGGTAACAAGACGGCTTCCGCAGGAGATATTGGCCTCGGCCGAATAGGCTTTGCCCTCTCCAAAGGCGTTCACGTCGCTTAAGTCGTAGACAAGAACCGGCAGTGTCCAGGTCTTTCGCTTTGTCACTTTGGCAGGAGAAGAGCGAAGGGCAGACGGGTCTGTCATCAGTCCGAGAAGATGTCTCTGATTCACCGTCGAATTCAGGCGAAGGGTCAGGGTGTTCTTTTTGACGTTGGCAGATAAAGACTCTGGCAGAAAGCAGTTGCTACTGCCGTTTCGAAGAGGCCTTGCATCCAGGGCGTAGGTGTTCATAGTCTGGAATAAAGCATCGGCAGAAGGTGCCCCCGGAAGGATGAGAAGAGAGCTTTTGCCAAAGCCAAGAGAGTTGAGTCTGTGATCCGCTAGGGCAGAAAGGCGCTCCTTTGCCTTTAAAGCCTTTTGATACCATGTAATGCAGGTGGATGGACTTACCTTACCGGTAAAAGAGCTGCTGTCCCGGAAGAGGGCGGCGTTGTATTTTCTTCCTTCGCCTGTAAGCGCACAGCTTCCCTTGGGAAGAACGGTGATCAAGGCGGTAATGGTCTGGTCTCCGGCGTGAATTGACACGGTAGAGCATCCGGTCTTTTTAGCGGTTAGAAGGCCGCTTTTTCCTGCAATCGATAGAATGCGGGGAAAAGTACTGAGATAGGTCTCATCTCCCAGCTGACGGGCGCTGACGCCTTTTACACCGGTAGCGGCAAGATCTCCGAGATAGAGACGGCTCCCCTTTTCAATGGAAAAGAGGGCAGTGGTTCTGCTTCCCGGAACATCCTCCTTCCAGGAGAGTGTGACAGGCCCTGTGTAAGGCTTCGCCCAATCCCGTGGGACTGTGGCGGTCTGACCATAGGCTGTTATAGGAAGGCAGAGAATGATAAGGGTCATAATAAGAAGGGCCGGGATAAACGGTCCGAATGAAGATAACTTTTTCATAATTCCTCCAATCGGCTGCATCGGGGAACGCATAAAGAAGGAGGGTGCCCTTATCATAGCACCCTCCGGTAAAAAGAAAAATCGAACAGATTATAAAATTTTTATAAAGTTCAGGAAGAAATTATAAAGTGTTATTCTTCTGCAGGTGTCTCCTCTTCGGTCTCAGCCTGCGCTTCTTCCTGCTCACGCTTCTTTCGCTCTTTTTCTTTCTTTTTTTCCTTTTCTTTTTGTTTCTTCTTTTCTTCCTCTTCTCTGGTCTTTTCCGTATGAACGTCGCAGGTCGACTTCATGGCATTGGAAGAGATGGAGAACGGTGAGTCTTCACTGCCGGAGCTTGCTCCTATGATGAAGACTTTTTCTTCGATGTCATCTTCCGGACAGAATTCACCGGCAGGAAGGTTGGAAGATTTACATACGGTAAGCTTCACATGGTGGTCGCAGGTCTTGGTCGGAACCGTGCCCTTGGCGAAGTATTCTGTATAGACCTGTGTGCCACGAGGATCGTTGCTGCAGACACCCTCTTCCGGAAGCAGACCGGACTTGGCACAGACGGCTTTACGCAGGATTCCCTTCGGAACAGCAAAGCCGGGATTCTCTTTTCCTAAATTGATCTGGCTCATAACAGCGCGCCAGATATTCTTTGCGTAATAGGTCTGGTTCTGAGCCTGTGGAGCATTGTCATCATAACCGCCCCAGATGACACAGGTATAATACGGTGTATAACCGGCGAAGAGACAGTCGCGGTTCTTCGTGGTTGTACCGGACTTGCCGGCAACAGCCATGCCGGAAAAGTTGGCACGAATACCGGTACCCTTGGTCATAACATCCTGCATGGCAGAAGTAAGGAGGAAGGCTGTGGTCTCCTTGATGACCTGTTTGCCCTCGTCCTTTGTGGTATCGAGAATGATATCACCGGTGTTGTCCTCGACGGTGGTGTAGAAGACCGGACGGTGATAGATACCGTGGTTGGCAATGGCGGCATAGGCGCCGGTAAGCTCTACATTTTTGACACCGCGGGAGATACCACCCAGGGCAAGAGCCTGGTTGTTGTCACCCTCGTCGAGGGTGGAGATACCGAAGTCCTGTACGTACTGATAACCAAGTCCTGTACCGATGGCGGTCAGTGTCTTGACGGTCACCACATTGATGGAATGAGTGATGGCGGTACGGATATTGGTAAAACCGCGGTAGCGGCCGCCGTTTCGAATTGGTCTTCCGTTATTATAGGAAGTAGGTGCATCATCCTGAACTGTGGCAAGGGTCATGCCGCCGGCATCAAGAGCAGGAGCATAGGCAGCGAGGATCTTAAAGGTGGATCCCGGTTGACGGGTAATGTCCGTTGCACGGTTTAAAGTACGGCGTCCCTTTTTCTTTCCACGGCCTCCGACAATGGCCTTTACCTGACCGGTGGACTGATCCATGATCGTCATGGCAACCTGTGGCTGCAGGGTGTAGGTGATGGTTTCACCACCCTCCGGAATGCTGTCCCCGGCTTTGATAATCTCTTCCTTGTATTTCTTATAGGCGGCTTTGGCGTTGGCCTTGGAAGAGAAGTTGATGGAATAGTCGCGGTTGGTTGCCTGATAGTGGGCAAGCATCGTCTGTTCGCTGTAATTTTCCTGTGTTCCGTCTGCCTTGTTCACAGTCAGGCGGAAAGTGAAGGAGTAGGAAGGTGCGTAACCGTAGTTGGCTTTGTTGGCAACTTCCTTGTTGGCAACCTTTTGAACGGTTGGATCCTGGGTTGCGTGGATGGTAAGACCACCGGAGTAAAGCTTCATGTAGGCTTCGGTCTCCGTCATGCCTTTCTGTTCGATCAGATCATCCATGACCTGCTCCACTAAAGCGTCGACGAAGTAGGAGGTGGAAGAGGAATCCAGATCGTTGTTGACCAGCTGAATGCGGTCATAGACATCGTCATCCATAGCCTCCTTGTACTGGGACTTATTGATGTAGCCCTGTTCGAGCATGTTGGACAGAACCTTCTTACGGCGCTGCGCATTGAATTCCGGATGGGTAATCGGATTGTAACGGGCAGGATTCTGTGTGATTCCTGCAATAACAGCGTCTTCGGAAAGGGTAAGGTCGCTGGTGTCTTTGTTAAAGTAACGCTGTGCAGCGGCCTCGACACCTAAGGTATTCTGTCCGAGGTTAATGGTATTTAAGTAGTTCTCAAGAATGGTGTCCTTGCTGGTGACTTTTTCAAGTTCAAGGGCAAGATACTGTTCCTGAATCTTACGCTTGATTTTGGTCTGTAAGCCGACCTCTTCTGTCCAGCCGGTGAAGAAGTTGTTCTTGAGAAGCTGCTGTGTGATGGTAGAAGCACCCTGAGAAAAATGTCCGCCGTTGGCAAGGCCGGTAAAAGCGGCACGGATAATGCCCTTGACGTCCACTCCATTATGTTCATAGAAACGGGAATCCTCAATGGCAACGAAAGCATGTTGCAGATCCAGAGGAATTTCAGATAGGGATACATAATCTCTGTTCGCACCGGATGCGACCAGGGTTTCAATCTGGTTACCGTCGCTGTCAACAATCTTGGTCTGAAAACCGGAAGGAGAAATGTTGACATCGGAAATATCCGGAAGCTCTTTAATCTGTTGTTTCGCGTAATAGGCAAAAAAGCCGAGACCTACGGCGATAAGAACAAGAATAAGAACAAGAATGGACTTAAGAACCGTTAGTCCGAACTTCTTTCTCGCGCTCCTTTTTGTATTGGATTTGCCGGATTTATGACGGCGAACGCTTTGTTTACTGTAGTTCATGTTACCTCCTGTAAAATGCCCCAAAGTTAAACCGGGGAAGTTACATGCATATCCACTTTATTATAGCAAAGATTTCCTATATAATAAACTAAGTTTTAGTACCACCGAAAAGGTGAAAAAGGAGATTGTATGTCAGAGCGTCAGCTGTTAAGTGAAGGTCACAGTGAAATTGTAGAGAAAAAGTCCCGCTTTATCGGAAGAGCACTTCCAATCACATCGGAGCAGCAGGCGCAGGATGTGATCAAGGCGATTCGCAAGCAGTATTATGATGCAAGACATGTCTGCTATGCCTACTGCGTGGATCAGATCACAAGGAGCAGTGATGACGGGGAACCATCCGGAACAGCAGGACGTCCGATTCTGGATATGATCGGCTATGCTTGTGTTCAGAATGTCCTTGTCGTTGTAGTACGTTACTTTGGAGGTGTCCTCCTTGGAACTGGTGGACTGACGAGAGCTTACGGTCAGACGGCGAAGGAGGCACTGGAGGCCGCCGAGCAGATGGAGATATTGGCAGGACGTAAGATTGAGCTTGTCTGCGATTACAATGACTATGGAAAAGTGGATTACCTTGTGCGCACCGGTCAGATTCCGGTATACGGAAGTGAATTTGGAGCAGAGGTGACATTTTCTGTGATGCTTGAAGAAGAAAAATACGAAGATTTCATAAAAGAAGTAACGGATCTGAGCGGCGGACGGGTTCGGATGGATGCCGGGAACCCGCTAAAATACGGGCTTGTAGGGGATGAAGTGCGCCTTTTATAAAAAAATAATTTTTTTTGAAAAAAGTGCTTGCATTATTATCTGATTCGTGTATAATATTCATTGTTGACGCGGGAAACACAAACAAGCAAACAACACATTGGCCCATAGCCAAACGGTAAGGCAGCGGACTCTGACTCCGTCATTTCAAGGTTCGAATCCTTGTGGGCCAGCTAATAAGACAGCAGGTGAGTGTCACCTGCTGTTTTTCTTTTTATATCTTTCAACTCAGTCGGGGTACAAGAGCAAGATCAAAGCGCGGCAGCAGGAAGGATGAGATCATCATGTATGAAATGCGAGAGAGGATACGATTTAGTGAGACCGATGGCAATCTGAAATTGACATGTACAGGGCTCATCGATTTGCTTCAGGATTGTGCGACCTTTCATTCGGAGGATGTGGGATTCACCTGTCAAATGCTCGGAGAACAGGATTTGGGCTGGTTTGTGACCAACTGGCAGGTGCATTTGAATGCTTTGCCTTCCATCGGAGATCGGATCGTCGTTCGAACCTATCCCTATCATTTCAGAGGCATGATGGCCAGCCGTTACTTTGTAATAGAAGGAGAAGATGGCACCTTATATGCCACGGCCAACTCCATCTGGGTGCTGATGAACCGTAAGACGAACAAGCCGCAGAGGGCTCCGAAGGAAATGATCGAAGCCTATGCGCCGGATGAGGACCCGACAGAGGAATTTGAAAGCCGTAAGATTCCTGTGGAAGCCGGATTGGTGGAAGCCGGCAGAGTTGTTGTCGACACAAGTTTTCTGGACACCAACGGTCATGTGAACAATGGCCGCTACGTTCAGCTTGCAAGTCATGTGCTTTTGCAGGATAGCTCATACCGGGCGTTTTTTGTGGAATACAAGCAGCAGGCGCGGCTGGGTGATGAGATTACAATTTTAAAAAGAGAAAGTGAAGACCATATTCAGGTGGTACTTGCCGATCAGGAGGGAAATCCTTACGTCGTGACCAACTGGAAGAAATAAGGAGCGGAGATGTTTCGATTAGGAGAATATCAGAATTTAAAAGTAGCGAAAGCTGTGGATTTCGGCATGTACCTTTACGATCCGACGGACGCGGGAAAGGGACAGGATGCGCAGGATCGCGTCCTTTTGCCGAAAAAGGAAGTGCCGGAGAATCTGAAGGTCGGAGATGAGATCAAGGTCTTTTTATACCTTGATTCTTCGGATCGTCTGATTGCGACAACCGCCACTCCACTGATCACCATGGGAGGGATGGCAACCCTTCGTGTAAGAGAAGTGAGCCGGATCGGCGTGTTCCTGGATTGGGGACTTCCGAAGGATCTGCTCCTGCCTTACCATGAACTGGTGGGGAAAGTGGAAGAGGGCGATGAGATTCTTGTGCGCATGTACCAGGATAAGAGTGGACGTCTGGCTGCGTCCATGCGTCATCTCTATGATGTTATGTCTACGGATTCCCCTTATAAGACGGGGGATCAGGTAGTGGGCCGGATTTACGAATTCGGACATGACTTCGGAACCTTTGTGGCAGTAGATGACCGCTATTCAGCCATGATACCGGCACATGAGGATGTATCGGACTGCCGGATCGGACAGGTGCTCTCCCTTCGGGTCACACATGTGAAGCCGGATGGTAAGCTCGATGTCACCACAAGGGAAGCTTCTTATCTCCAGATGGATGAGGATGCGGAGAAGGTGCTTTCCATTATCCGCTCCTATGCAGGTGTCCTGCCTTTTACCGAGAAGGCCTCACCTGAGGTTATCAGCAGAGAGACGGGACTGTCCAAGAACGCATTCAAGCGTGCGATTGGAAGATTATATAAGCAAAGACAAATCACGTTAGAGGGCGGCAAGATTCGCCTGAATCAGGATCGTTCATAAGGATAGAAGGTTATTGACGAATGCCCTTGTGTTTCATACAATGAGACACAAGGGCGTTTTTGTCCGAAAGATTATTCACATTATATAGAAAGAAGGCTGTTTATTATGAAAAAAGTAATTGCAACAGATCAGGCGCCGGCAGCAATCGGCCCGTACTCACAGGCCATCGAGGTAGGTAATCTCGTATTCACATCCGGTGTAATTCCGGTTGACCCGGCAACGGGAGAGATTCCGGAAGGCTCCAAGGCGCAGGCGAAGCAGGCGTTTACCAACCTTAAGAATCTGGTAGAAGCCAGCGGAACAACCATGGATAAGGTGATCAAGACCGTGGTCTTCATCAAGGAGATGAATGATTTCGGCGAGATCAATGAGGTGTACGCCCAGTTCTTCCCGCAGCCGTATCCGGCAAGAAGCTGTGTGGAAGTTGCCCGTCTTCCGAAGGATGTCCTGCTTGAAGTTGAGGCAATTGTAGAAAAATAAGCAAAAAGATAACCCGGAACAATGCGATCCTTCGACCGATTGTTCCGGGCTTTCTTATCCACCCGTGATTAGATGCTCACGTCAAAATTACTGCCAACGGCAGGATTAACGGATGTCTCCATAGCAGCCCGGGGCATAGAGTCGAGCATAGCGACTTCTCCTGCTGCCATCTCCCTGGCGGTGTCTAAGGTCTTACTTAGAACAACAGTGCCAAGCTGAGAAAGAGACTGTGAGCTTGCCATGGAGGTGGATAATAAGGCAACGTCCATCATATCCATGAAATCACGTCCTTTCCTTAAAATTATGTAGTTCCTCTAACCTCATTATGCCATGAGCTGTAGAAAAAAACAATGTTTTTCAGATTGACAAAGATACAAATGGATGATAAAGTGGATACACAATCAAATTGCGAACAATCTATTAAAAATAAGATGACAAATACCGAAAGGAACGAGGTGCTTATGAGATACGATACCGTTATTGTTGGAAATGGACCGGCAGGACTTAGTGCAGCAATCTACGCGCAGAGAGCAGGACTTTCATCTCTTGTAATTGCAGAGAGTCCGGTTGATGGCGGACAGATTGCCACAACCTATGAAGTGGATAACTACCCTGGATTAAAGGGAATCAGTGGAATGGAACTGGGAATGAAGTTCCGTGAGCATGCGAACCAGTTGGATACAGAGTTTTTAGAGGCAAGACTTCTTGAGATCGAGGATCACGGAGATTATAAGAGCCTGATCTTAGATCAGGGCGAGGCTGTTGAGACAAAGACAGTTATCCTTGCTTTAGGTGCAGATCACAGAAAGCTCGGCGTTCCGGGTGAGAAGGAGCTGATTGGTTCCGGTGTTTCCTACTGTGCAACCTGTGACGGAGCATTCTACCGTAAGAAAGAGGCTGCCGTTGTCGGTGGTGGAGATGTGGCTCTTGAGGATGCCCTCTTCCTGGCTCGTTTCGCCTCCAAGGTTTACCTTATTCATAGAAGAGATACCTTCCGCGGTGCCAAGGTTCTTGTGGATCAGGTTCTTGCAACAGAGAACATTGAAGTGATCTACGATACCGTTGTTGAAAAGGTATCCGGTAATATCAAGGTTGAGAGCCTGGAACTTTTAAATAAGAAGACAGGTGAGAAGTCAAGCCTTCCGGTACAGGGTGTATTCATGGCAGTAGGAACCGAGCCGAATGTGGACGTTAAGGGACTTCCTCAGCAGGATGAGAAGGGATACATCATTGCCGGTGAGGATTGCAAAACTGCAATCGAAGGAATTTACGCAGCCGGCGATCTTCGTACCAAGCAGCTTCGCCAGGTAATTACAGCAGCTGCAGACGGAGCAAATGCTGTTACCAGCGTACAGAGATATCTCAACCATATGTAATAGAACATATATATTTTGTAACAACGTAACGAATTGTTAATAAATAGAAAAATGTCAGCTTCAAGCTTTCTTCAATCTTTCTTGACAACGCTGTATTTGCTTGCTATAATGACAAAGTAATAAATGTAACAAATTTGTAATAAACGTGTTCGGGAGGATTAGTTTCACTATGAATCGCAATCGTAAAGTCCAGGTAGCAGCATTAACATTAACAGCAGGGGTAATGATCGGAAATGCAGGAATGTCTGTTTCTGCTACACCATTAGCTGGTGCTACCGCAATGGTCTCTACTACAGAGGCGTCTGCTGAGGTTACATCCAACTCAACTTTATCAGGCGTAAACCTTGCATTGGCAGATATGGTAACCGAGGCATCCGCTAAGGCAGATGAGGCAGTTACAGAGAAAGAGACAACAGCAGTAGCTGAGTCAAAGGAAGCAGAGCAGGATAGCAAGTTTAATCACCTTGCTGTAGGCCATGTGAAGGACTACGCGAACATTCGTAAGCATGCATCTGCATCTTCCAAGCTTGTCGGACATTTATCTGATGGAGATTTATGTACCGTTCTTAAGAAGAAGGGTAGCTGGTATAAGGTTGAGTCAGGTAAGGTAACAGGATATGTTAAGGCTGACTATCTTACCGTTGGCAGCGAGAAGGCTGTAAAGAAGGCAAGCCGTGTTATTGCTAAGGTTCAGACTCAGACACTTAAGATTCGTGCAAAGGCTTCTACCAAGGCAGAGGTATTAGATCTCGCTGCAAAGGGCGATACACTGGTCGTTAAGGATTATAACAGTGAAGACGCTAAGGATGGCTGGATTAAGATCAAGGCCGGCGACCGTACCGGTTATGTTTCAACCGACTATGTTCGTCTGACTCGAAGCTACCATTATGCAGAGTCTATCGAATCCATTCTGGCTAAGCTTGAGGCAGAACGGGCTGAGGAGCAGGCGGCAGAGAATGCGTTAGAGAATACAAGCAACAATTCTTCTACATCCAACGGTTCAAGCAGCAGCAACCGTTCCAACAATCAGTCTAATGACTCAAACAACTCGAACAACTCAAGCAGCAGGGATTACGATGCGCCGGACAGCCGCAATGGTGGTGCAGTAGCACGTTTTGCTACTCAGTTCGTTGGTAACCCATATGTTTGGGGCGGTTCTTCCCTTACAAACGGAGCGGACTGCTCAGGATTTGTAATGGCAGTATATTCTCACTTTGGAAAGAGCCTTCCACATAGCTCAAGCTCTGACCGTAGTGTAGGTGTAGCAGTTAGTCAGTCCAACATGCAGGCTGGTGATATTGTATGTTACAGCGGCCATGTAGCAATCTACATCGGTGGCGGACAGATTGTACATGCTTCTAATGCAAGAGACGGAATTAAGATTTCAAATGCAAACTACCGCAATATTCTTGCAGTACGTCGTGTACTTTAATTTCGATTAAAAAGGTATAACAGTACCGAAGGGCTGTAATCCGGGGCGCCGGGTTACAGCCCTTGTTTCATTTTTGGGGCGCTGCTGCCACGGTTTTGAGCTGTTTTGCTTCCATTGTCAGGCGGGGGAATCCGTGATGGAAAACCTCAGAAGAAAAAGAGGTGTGGTTAATCACGCTGTCCATATTCCGTCAAGAGATTGTTAAGAAAAAAACGACGAAAAGAACAAACAAAGTTATCCACAGTTTTCCTCCCCAAAAAGGCTAAAAATCAAGTTATACACGAACTTATCCACATTATCCACAAAAACTATAAACACCGTGTGGAGAAAAAAGCCGATAAACTCGTTTTTTGCGAACAGACATTTTGTTCAAATCTTACAAAGACAGAAAAACGGCTTTTTTCACCAAATATTGAGGTTAAATGGATAGACATGGGTAGAATGAGTAAATGTGCATAATAAAACGCAAGTTAGGGGTTCCCAATTTTTGCATTATGTATTAAACTAGATAGGAGTAATAGAAATATTGTGCAAAAATAGACCTTCATTTTGGTATAAAATGCTCAAAGAGCCTAGGGCTTAAGAGCTAGGGGGTAGGATTAAGATGATATCAAACCAAATTCTACAAAAGACAATTGACGGACTGCATGCAATTGCAAAGGTAGATCTTGCAATTACAGATCAAGAGGGAAGTATTCTTGCAGCCACCTTCCAGGATGCGACACAGTATTCGCAGCCGGCGGTTGATTTTGCCGGTTCCCATGCAGAGAGTCAGGTCATCTTTGGAGGACAGTTCTTCAAGGTGTTTGATGATCAGCAGCTGGAATTCATCATTATTGCATTAGGCGAGGATGATAAGGCGCAGATGATTGCGAAAGTAGCATGTTTCCAGATTCAGGAGCTGATTGTCGCTTATAAGGAACGATTCGATCGTGATAACTTTATCAAGAATCTTCTTCTTGATAATCTGCTTCTTGTGGATATTTACAATCGTGCGAAGAAATTACATGTGGATATTGATGCCCATCGTGTGGTTATGATCGTGGAGACCGGCGGACATAAGGACGGCGATGAGCTGGATCGTGTACGCAGTATCTTTGGCGGAAAGAGCCATGATTTTGTGACGGCAGTCGATGAGGATAACATTATTGTTGTAAAGCAGCTGGATGTTGAGGACGGTTACGAAGACATTGAGAAGACCAGTCGTATGATCATCAATGCCTTTGCGGATCATAATGAGAATGAGATCCGTGTTTCCTACGGAACAATCGTATCCGAGATCAAGGATGTTTCCCGTTCCTATAAAGAGGCTGCAATGGCGCTCGATGTCGGCAAGATCTTCTTCAAGGAAAAGAATGTGATTGCCTATTCGGTTCTTGGAATCGGACGACTGATCTATCAGCTTCCGCTTCCGCTCTGCCGTATGTTCATCGGTGAGATTTTTGAGAAGAAGTCACCGGATGATTTCGACGAGGAGACATTGAGTACGATTAACAAGTTCTTTGAGAACAGTCTGAATGTTTCGGAGACATCAAGACAGCTGTACATCCATAGAAATACATTAGTTTACCGCTTAGATAAGATTCAAAAAAGCACAGGATTGGATCTTCGTGTATTTGAGGACGCAATTACTTTCAAGATTGCTCTAATGGTGGTAGAATATATGAAATATATGGAGGAACAGGACTTTTAAGATATTATGATCAAGTTAGAACATGTCAGTAAAACATATGAGGCGGGCGTCCAGGCTCTTAAGGATGTCAGCCTTCATATCAGACCCGGTGAATTCGTCTTCATCGTAGGCGACTCGGGTTCAGGTAAGTCCACCCTGATCAAGCTTTTGCTCAAGGAATTATCACCTTCGTCAGGCAAGATCGTGGTGAACGGTAAGGATTTAAGCCGCATCTCCCATCGGCACGTACCGGATTACAGACGTAAGATCGGATGTGTTTTTCAGAACTTCCGTCTGTTGCAGGATCGTAACGTCTATGAGAATGTGGCTTTCGCTATGCGCGTTATCGAAGCAGGAAAGCGCCAGATCAAGAAGCAGGTGCCTTACATGCTTTCGCTGGTGGGGCTTGCTGCAAAGTATCGCTCCCTTCCGCGTCATCTCTCCGGTGGTGAGCAGCAGCGTGTTGCCATTGCAAGAGCGCTTGTGAATAAGCCGAAGATTCTTCTGGCAGATGAGCCGACGGGTAATCTCGACGGGCACAATGCCTGGGAGATCATGAAGTTACTCGATCAGATTAACAAGGCTGGAACAACGGTGGTTGTTGTTACACATAATATGGAGATTGTAAGAGCGATGAACAAGCGTGTCATTACGATTCGCAAGGGAAGCGTTGTAGACGATCAGAAGGGAGACGCAGATGCGATTTAGTTCATTTGAATATAATCTGCGTCAGGGACTTAAGAACATCTGGCGCAATAAGATGTTTTCGATAGCATCCGTTGCTACGATGACAGCCTGTATTTTTCTGTTCGGGCTGTTTTATTCCATTAGTGTGAATTTCTCGGGTATGGTTAAGAAGGCAGAGCGGGGTGTTGCCGTAACGGTCTATTTTGACAAGAATGCGACACAGGATGAGATTGATAAGATTGGAACTGCCATCAGCAAGCGTAAGGAAGTCGCCCGTTATAATTTCGTAACGGCAGATGAAGCCTGGGCGAGATACCAGAAGGATTATTTCAAGGGACATACCAATGTGGCAGATTCCTTTGCAGACGATAACCCGCTGGAAGACATGGCCAACTATGAGATTTATCTTAAGGATGTCAGCCGGCAGGCAGGACTTGTTTCCTATCTTGAGGGACTTGCAGGGGTTCGAGAGGTTCACCAGAGTGCAAGTACGGCGCGTACATTGACGGATTTTAATGCGTTGGTTCGTTACATCTCCCTCGGTATTATCATTATTTTGATTGCCGTAGCAGCATTTTTGATTAGTAATACCGTATCCGTCGGTATTTCGGTTCGTAAGGAAGAGATTGCGATCATGAAGCTCATAGGAGCGAGAGATGCCTTCGTTCGAGCACCGTTTGTCGTGGAAGGAATTCTGATCGGTTTGATCGGATCCATTATTCCGCTGGTCATTCTCGGACTTGTATACAGCAATATCATTCATTACGTGGCAGAACGGTTTGATGCATTAAAGAGCATGTTTTCTTTCGTTAGTACGGGAGATATTTTCCATGTACTGATTCCGGTTTCCCTCCTTCTTGGTGTTGGAATCGGATATGCAGGCAGCCGAATTACACTGAAGAGACACTTGAACGTATAAAGGGAAGGGGGCCGTTGCAAAACAGCCCCCTTTCTCTGAGTTGTGATTAAGTCACATAAAGGACATCATGTTTATGGAAGAAGAATGGAAGAAAAAGAAACAGAAAAGTTTTTGGCTGGGAGTGATTGCCGGCGTATGTGTGGTTAGCGCAATTGTTCTGGGCTGTGCGATTGGAGGTTTCCTGTGGTTTAAGGATAACAGTTCCAAGGAGTTTCTCGGGAAAAGGGAGAGCACGAAGCTTCGCGTCATTCAGGCGATGATTTCCCGTTACTACTACAAGGATGTAACGGAGGAGGATATGGCAGACGGTCTGTACAAAGGGCTTGTGGCAAGTACGGACGATCCTTATTCCCAGTATTTTACACCGAAGGAGTACGAGCAGTTAAAGGAAGAGACCAGCGGCAACTATGCCGGAATCGGAGCGCTGCTGGGAAGACCCGCCGGAACCACGAATACACTGGTGACAAAGGTCTATGATAACTCACCGGCTCAGGAGGCAGGACTTAAGAAAAATGATGAGATCGTCTCTGCAGACGGATATCGCTCCGAGCATTTTGAGACGCTGTCGGATTTTGTGAACCACATTCGCGGAGAAGAAAGCTCCGATGTTACAATCGTCTATAAGAGAGCCGGTAAGGAAAAATCTGTCATTATCAAGCGAAAGAACATCGAAATTCCTTCTGTACTTTATTATATGCTAGACCAAAAGAAGGGAATCGGTTATATTGAGATAATGGAATTTACCGGCAATACGCAAAAGGAATTTGAACATGCGCTTGCCGACCTGAAACGTCAGGGACTTAAGGCCGTCGTTTACGACGTTCGGATGAACCCGGGAGGACTTGTGGATCAGGTGACAGGAATTCTTGATGACCTGCTTCCGAAGGGAACTACCGTATCCATGAAGGATAAGAAGGGAAGAGAAGTTACCTATTCTTCCGATGACAGGACGCAGGAGAAGATTCCATGTGTTGTATTGACTTCCGGTCAGTCGGCTTCCGCAGCGGAGATTTTTGCCGGAGCCATTCGTGATTTCAAGTATGGAACCCTGATTGGTACGAAAACCTTTGGAAAGGGAATTGTACAGCAGACCATGCCGTTATCGGATGGAAGCGCGGTGAAATTGACAACGGAGACCTACTACACACCGTCCGGCGATTGCATTCATAAGAAAGGAATCAAGCCGGATCTGGAATTACAGTACAAATTTAAAGGTGATAAGGAACGAGCAGATTTGTCTGTGGACACCTACGATTACAAAAACGATAACCAGATTCAAAAGGGGATGGAGGTCCTGAAAAAGGAACTGTCCCGGTAAAGGAGTTATATGTTAGAGTTTGAACAGATGAAAACAGAATTGGCAGGCTATGAGGGAACTTTAAAAGAGGTTCTTTCTTCCCTGGATATCGAAGGCAAGGAGCATAAGATCGAAGAGATGGAGCGTGAAATGGAAGCTCCGGACTTCTGGAATGATCCTGAGAAGGCAACCGCAAAGAGCCAGCATCTGAAAAGTTTAAAGGATGATGTGGCAGGTGCCAAGGAGCTTTCGGATCAGTTTGACGACATTGGAGCATACATTGAGATGGATGCCGAGATGGAAGAGGATGATCCGGATATGTATGAGGAAGCGAAGGAGATGTTTGAAGACTTCAAGAACAAGCTTGAGAACATTCGTGTCAAGACCCTTCTGTCCGGTGAATATGATGCCAACAATGCCATTGTGACCCTCCATGCCGGAGCCGGCGGTACAGAGGCGATGGACTGGACTTCCATGCTCTATCGTATGTACACCCGCTGGGCGGATAAGAGAGGTTTTTCTGTTGAGCTTCTGGATGAGCTTGAGGGCGATGAGGCAGGACTTAAGTCTGTAACTTTCCAGGTGAATGGTGAGAATGCTTATGGATTCCTGCAGTCGGAGGCCGGTATTCACCGTCTGGTTCGTATCTCTCCGTTCAATGCTAATGGTAAGAGACAGACATCTTTTTCCAGCTGTGATGTTATGCCGGAGTTGAACGATGATGTTGATGTGGAAGTAAGAGATGAGGATATCCGTATTGATACCTACCGAAGCTCCGGTGCCGGTGGACAGCATATCAATAAGACATCTTCTGCTATTCGAATTACACATTTCCCGACCGGAATTGTCGTTACATGTCAGAATGAACGTTCTCAGCATATGAATAAGGATAAGGCGATGCAGATGTTGAAGGCAAAGCTCTATCTTCTTCAGATGCAGGAACAGGAGAAGAAGGCAGCTGAGATTCGTGGTGATGTCAGTGACATCAGCTGGGGTAACCAGATCCGCTCCTATGTCCTCCAGCCATATACCATGGTAAAAGATTTGCGGACAGGAGAGGAAAGCAGCAATACCGATGCTGTGCTGGACGGTGCCCTGGATCCGTTCATGAATTCCTACCTTAAGTGGGTATCCCTCGGAAGACCAAAAAGAGGTGTATCCGATTCTGAGTAGTCGATATGTGTAAAGGCTCCGCTTGTGCGGAGCTTTTTCCGTGTAAATTGTATAAAAATAAGAAATAAAGACAAATGTCCTTGCGTGGGATACTTTGATGTGTTAAAGTATTCCAAGTGAGGACATTTGTTTTCCACAGAAAGACAGTCGGAGGCTATATCTATTATGGAAGAGAAAAATGTCTATTATGTATTGAAGGAAAAAGCAGTTCCGGAAGTATTGCTTCGAGTGGAAGAAGCGAAGCGTCTGCTTGAGTCGGGCAAATGCCAGAGTGCATCCGAGGCCGCAGAGAAGGCAGGAATCAGCCGGAGCAGTTTCTACAAATACAAAGACGAAATATTCCGTTATCACGAAAACCGGAAAGGAAGAACCATTACCATGGTGGTTAAGCTGGAGGATGAACCGGGACTTTTATCCCTGATTCTTAAGACCCTGGCAGATTTCAGAGCGAACATATTGACCATCCACCAGGCGGTGCCGGTCAATGGCATTGCAGCATTGACGTTATCTATGGATCTTCCACAGACCCTTGGAGATATCTCTGAGATCATCTCTATGATTGAACGGGTTCCGGGAGTTTCGTACGCGAAGGTCTTAGCCGAGGAGAACTGATCCTTGGATTGGATATAGGAAAAAGAAAGGAAGATCAACATGAAAGTAGCAGTAATGGGATACGGAACGATTGGATCCGGCGTCGTTGAGATCCTTCGAATCAATCGTGACGTGGTGGCAAACCGTGCCGGTGAAGCGTTAGAGGTCACAAAGATTTTGGATCTTCGTGATTTTGAGGGTGACCCGGTTCAGAATCTTATCGTACACGATTACAGGGAAATTGTAGATGATCCGGAAATTGCAATCGTTGTAGAGACGATGGGTGGCGTTGAGCCGGCTTATACATTTGTCAAGGCAATGCTCGAAGCAGGCAAGCATGTTACAACAAGTAACAAGGCACTGGTTGCAGACAAGGGAGCAGAGCTGATTCGTATTGCAAGAGAGCATAAGGTAAACTTTATGTTTGAGGCATCTGTAGGTGGTGGAATTCCGATTATCCGTCCGCTGCAGTCCTGCCTGACAGGAGATGTCATCGAAGAGATTACCGGAATTGTCAACGGTACCACCAACTACATGATGACGAAGATGACGGCAGAAGGCTCCGAGTTTGAGGATGTCTTAAAGGAGGCACAGGCAAAAGGTTATGCGGAGAAGGATCCGACAGCGGATATTGAAGGATATGATGCCTGCCGTAAGATTGCCATCCTGACTTCCCTTGTAAGCGGATCCCAGGTGGATTACAACGATATCCCGACCGAGGGTATTTCTCATATCACTGCTACCGATATCAAGTACGCAAATGTCATGGGAAGAGCCATCAAGCTTCTTGCAACCAGCAAGGCCTACGGCAAGACTTATTTTTGTCGGGTAGCACCGTTCCTGCTTCCACCACAGCATCCGCTGTATAACGTTAACGATGTGTTCAACGCAGTTTTCGTTCACGGCAACATGTTAGGTGACGGAATGTTCTATGGATCAGGAGCCGGTAAGCTTCCAACCGCATCGGCAGTGGTTGGTGATCTGGTTGCCATTGCAAAGCATATCGATAAGAACATCTACCTTGAGTGGAAGGAAGAGAAGCTTGTACTGGCAAATCCGGGACAGCAGAGTTATCGCTTCTTCGTACGAAGTGCCAAGAGCCTTGCAGAGATTGAGAAGGTCTTCTCTAAGGTGGAATGTGTTGATGCAGGCATAGCTGGCGAGATCGGCTTTGTGACAGAAGAGATGACACAGAAGGAGTACGATGCCAAGGCAGGAGAACTTGGGGACATCATCCAGATGATCCGCCTGGCTTAAGATATTTTTGGAGGAAAAAAGATGCTGATCGTTAAGAAGTTCGGAGGCAGTTCCGTTGCCAACAAAGAACGAATCTTCAATGTCGCAGAGCGTTGTATTGAAGAATATAAAAAAGGAAACAAAGTGGTGGTCGTTTTATCTGCCATGGGCGATACGACCGATGAGCTTTTGGCAAAAGCGGCTGAAATCAATGAAGATGCACCGAAGCGCGAGATGGATATGCTTCTTGCAACCGGTGAGCAGGTCTCTGTAGCGCTGATGGCCATGGCTATGGCAAAGCTTGGAGTGCCGGCGGTTTCATTAAATGCTTTTCAGGTGCCGATGCACACATCCAGCAAGTATATGAACGCTCGTTTTAAAAAGATTGATGGGGAGCGTATCACGGCAGAACTTGAGCAGGGAAAGATTGTCATCGTGACAGGATTCCAGGGCGTGAACAAGTTCGATGATATTACCACATTAGGACGCGGCGGTTCCGATACAACAGCCGTTGCACTTGCAGCAGCATTGAATGCGGATGCCTGCGAAATCTACACCGACGTAGAGGGTGTCTACACCGCAGACCCGCGTGTTGTTCCGAATGCGCGTAAGATGAAGGAAGTTTCCTATGATGAGATGTTAGAGTTGGCAACCTTGGGTGCCAAGGTTTTGCATAACCGTTCGGTTGAGATGGCAAAGAAGTACAACGTACCTCTGGTGGTACGAAGCAGTTTGACCAAGGCAGAAGGAACGGTCGTAAAGGAGGTAACGAAAGTGGAGAGCATGCTGGTAAGTGGAGTTGCAGTTGATAAGGATGCAGCTAGAATTGCAATTGTTGGTCTTAAGAATCAGCCGGGAATCGCATTTAAGGTATTCGATTTGTTAGCAAAGCACAACATCAATGTTGACGTGATCCTGCAGTCCATCGGACGTGATGATACAAAGGATATCTCCTTTACGGTAGATCAGACCCAGGCGAAGGAGTGTGTACAGCTTCTTAAGGATAACCAGGAGCGTCTGACCATTCAGAATATCAAGGAAGAGGAGAACGTGGCAAAGCTTTCCATCGTTGGAGCCGGAATGCAGTCCAATGCCGGTGTTGCTGCGAAGATGTTCGAGGCTTTATATGATGTAGGAGTGAATATCCGCATGATCGCAACATCAGAGATCAGAATTACGGTATTGATTGATCTTGATGATGTCAAGGTTGCAATGAAGGCGGTACATGACAAATTTCTTGACGAGTGATATAATTCAGACGTGAGTGGAATTACATAGTATTAATTATATGACAATGTGAGGGGACCAATTTCCTGAAAAAGGAGGGTGGTTCCCTCTTTTTAGTGTTTTGAAACACTTTATTGTGTAACATTGACCAACCGACGGAAATTATCCAGTGTTTTTTAGTAAAATTTCGTCGATTTTTTGTGGAGAAGAAAAGCATCCATAATCAAAAAAGAAATGTAATAGACAATTTCAGCAATCTCACAAAAAAATCATCTCCAAATTATGCAACATGCACAATGAATGATTGAAATTGCATGATTTTTAAAGCGATTGACTTTGAAAAATGAGATGATTAAACTACGATACGGATTTAAACGTTCCGCAAATATTTTAATAGGTAGAAGGGAAGTGAGTGTGAAGTGGAAGCGCTGGTTGAAGCGCTGACAGAGGAACTGAACCTGCAGACTGTGTTCACCATTCCGGTCTTCAAAGGCATACCGGTATTTGAATCGGTTGTTGTGTCCTGGATGATCACGGCAGTTATTCTGGTTCTATGTTTACTTCTGACGCGCAAATTAAGCGTCGAACATCCAAAGCGGGGACAGCTTTTCTTAGAGCACTGCGTAGAATGGTGCTACAAATTCTTCGGTGATACGGTTGGAAACGAGGCGAAGCCTTTTGTTCCGTACTTATCTGCCGTGCTGTTCTACATTGGAATTGCCAACCTGATCGGATTATTAGGTTTTAAGCCACCAACAAAAGATCTGAATGTAACGATCGCCCTGGCTCTTATGAGTATTGTCTTGATTGAGGGTTCGGGTATTGTTTACAAGGGACCGAAGCGGTTTATCAAAAGTTTCGCAGAGCCGATGGCCATCGTTGCTCCAATCAATGTACTGGAGATCTTCATTCGACCACTTTCTCTGTGTATGCGACTGTTTGGTAATGTACTTGGTTCCTTTGTCATTATCGAATTGATCAAACTGGTGGTTCCGGTTGTGGCACCGGCAGTGGCATCTTTGTATTTCGATGTATTCGACGGCCTGATTCAGGCATATGTATTTGTATTTTTGACCTCTCTGTTTATCAGAGAATCGATTGAGTAATGTATGATGATTTTAAAATGGAGGAAATGAACATGACAGCATCAGTATTCGTAGCAATTGGAGCAGGTATTGCAGTATTAACAGGTATTGGAGCCGGTGTCGGTATCGGTAAGGCAACAGCAAGTGCAGTTGATGCAATCGCACGCCAGCCGGAGGCTTCTGGTAAGATTCAGTCTTCTCTTCTTCTTGGTGCAGCACTTGCAGAGGCAACAGCCATCTATGGTTTCGTAGTAGCTCTTCTTATCATTCTTCTTGTAAAGTAATGTCAAAAATCTTGTTACAAAGGGAGATGAGAGCCTATGTTACACATTAGTTTTTGGAACATCCTGTTTGTCGTCATCAATATGTTGATCGATTACTGGATCATGAAGAAGTTCCTGTTTGATCGTGTGGTTGCTGTCATCGATGCCCGTGAGAACCTGATTCAGGATCGTTTCAATGAGGCAGAGACGAAGGCAAAGGAAGCAGACGAGAAAAAGGCAGAATATCAGGAGAAGATGAAAGGCGCGAAGGAAGCGGCGGAACAGATTCTTGCTGATGCACATACAGAAGCTGACCATCTTCAGGAAAAGCGGATTGCAGAAGCCAACGAAGCGGCAGAGCAGATTCGTGTGAAAGCCATGGAACAGATTGCCAGAGAGCAGCAGAAGGCTGAGGAAGAAACCAGAGAGAAGATTGCGACACTGGCGATGATGGCAGCTAAGAAGATTATGGAGGAAGGCAATGAAGGAGTGCAGCATCAATAATGCCAGAGCTCTGCTGGAACTTGACCTTCCATCCACACAGATGACCGAACTTTCCAATCTGCTTCGGGAATCGAAAGAACTTCGGATGTTTTTACAGGATCCGGTGATTACCGCCCGGCAAAAGGCACAGGTTATGGAGAAAATCGGCCAGAAGGCCGGTTGGGATGGCAGACTGATCAATTTCCTGAAGCGATGCTGCGTGGTAGAGATCGCTGACAGCATGTCGGAAATTATGGACTGCTATCAGGTGCTTTTGGATCAGAAGAGTGGAAATGTGAACGGTATTTTGTACTATGCCGGAGAAGGTGATCCGGATGAACTGCTGAAAAAGGCGGCATCCGATATTTCTGCTCATCTGGGCGGAGCGAAGGTTAAGCTGAAGGCCGTTAAGGATGACACTCTTATTGGAGGTTATCTGGTAAGAGCCGGCGGCGTAGAGTATGACAAGAGTTACAGTGGACAGTTGAACCGTCTGCTGAACAGGATAAATAACAGGAGGTAAGGTAATGGCAGCCATTAGTGCTACAGATATTATCTCAATCATTAAAAGTGAAATAGAAAACTTTGATACAACGTTTGAAGCGAAGGAGGTTGGTCAGGTTATCTCCGTAGGTGACGGAATCGCACGAATCTATGGAATTGACCACGCACTTTATGGAGAGATCGTTGTATTTGAGAATGGCGTAAAGGGAATGGTTCTGGATATTACCGAGCGTGAGATCGGTGTTATCCTGTTCGGCCGCGATGACGATATATTCGAAGGCAGCCGTGTTGCAAGAACCGGAAAACGTGCAGGAATCCCTGCCGGTGAGGAGTTCCTCGGACGTGTTGTCAATGCGTTGGGTGAGCCTCTCGATGGAAAGGGTGAAATCAAGGCAGATGACTACCGTGCCATTGAGGAAGATGCTCCGGGTATCATTGATCGTAAGAGCGTTGATACACCGATGGAGACAGGAATCCTGGCGATTGACTCCATGTTCCCGATTGGACGTGGACAGCGTGAGTTGATCATCGGAGACCGTCAGACCGGTAAGACTTCCATTGCAACCGACACCATCATCAACCAGAAGGGAAAAGGTGTTGTCTGTGTCTATGTGGCAATCGGACAGAAGGCTTCTACGGTTGCACGTGTGGTGAATACACTGGAAAAACATGGAGCGCTGGAATATACCATTATCGTTTCAGCAACAGCTTCCGATCCGGCAGCCTGTCAGTACATTGCACCGTACGCAGGAACAGCCCTTGCCGAGTACTTTATGTACAAGGGACAGGATGCGCTGATTGTATACGACGATCTCAGCAAGCATGCAGTCGCTTACCGTGCGATTTCTCTTTTGCTTGAGAGATCCCCGGGACGTGAGGCTTATCCTGGAGATGTATTCTATCTTCATTCCAGACTTCTTGAGAGAAGTTCCCATTTAAATGATAAATTAGGCGGCGGTTCCATTACAGCGCTTCCTATTATCGAGACACAGGACGGAGATGTGTCTGCTTACATCCCGACCAATGTTATTTCGATTACAGATGGACAGATTTTCTTAGAGTCAAACCTCTTCTTCGAGGGTCAAAGACCGGCGGTTAATGTGGGCCTTTCCGTATCCCGTGTGGGTGGTGCGGCACAGACCAAGGCAATGAAGAAGGCTTCCGGATCCATTCGAATCGATCTGGCGCAGTACCGTGAGCTTCAGGTCTTCACCCAGTTCTCATCGGATTTAGATGATGCGACGAAGGCACAGCTGGATCATGGTAATGCACTTATGGAACTTTTGAAACAGCCGCTGAATCACCCGTTGTCTATGGAAGAGCAGGTGGTTACGCTGGTTCTTGCAAATAACCATTACTTCGATGATGTACCAAAGAAAGAAGTGAAGGCACGTCAGAAAGAAATTCTGGCCATGTTCCACGAGAAAGAGGCAGCTGTTATGGGCGAGCTTCGTGAGAAGAAGGTATTGGACGATGACCTGGTGCGAAAGATTTGTGACGCTGTAAAACAGGAGGGTGAAGCTTAATGGCAGGAACCAAAGAGATCAAAGAACGTATGGGTAGTATCCGTGATACATTAAAGATTACCAATGCTATGTATATGATCTCATCCTCCAAGCTGAAAAAAGCCAGAAAGGAACTGGCTGAGACCGAGCCGTTTTTCTTCGGTTTACAACAGGAAATGAGTCGAATCTTACGACACGTTCCGGATATGGAAAGTGACTACTTCGTTGAGAAGGAGGAACTGGAAAAGAAAAAGGACAAGACCGTTGGTTATCTGGTCATTACAGCAGATAAAGGTCTTGCCGGTGCTTATAATACGAACGTTCTTAAGATTGTTGAAAAAGAGCTGAGTCAGTGCGAAAACTACCGTCTGTATTGTGTCGGAGAGTTAGGCCGTCATTATTTTGAGGGACATGGGATTGAGATCAATACCCAGTTCCGTTATACAGCTCAGAACCCATCCTTAAACCGTGCAAGAAATATCGGTGAGACGCTTCTCGATGACTATTTACATCATCGCGTGGATGAGGTGCATATTATCTATACGCGTATGGAGAATGCAGCGCAGGAGGAGGCTCAGATTGAGCAGCTTCTTCCGCTTCATAAATCGGACTTCGCAATCGAAGGTCTGCCGGCGGATATTTTTATGGAAACCATTGCGTTTGTTCCGTCTGCACAGGCCGTTATGGATCGCGTTGTTCCGGAATACGTTGTTGGATTTATTTATGGTGCGTTGGTAGAGTCTTTTTCCTGCGAGCAGAATGCGAGAATGACTGCGATGCAGAGTGCGACGGACTCCGGACAGGAGATGCTTCGTCAGCTTTCCATCCAGTATAACCGTGCCCGTCAGGCGGCCATCACCCAGGAAATCACAGAGATTATCGCGGGTGTACGTGCTCAGAAGAAGAAAGGATAGATTATGGAAAAAGGTAAGATCATTCGGGTCAGTGGACCTGTAGTGGATGTGACCTTTGAAGGGGAGAAGCTTCCTCCGATCCGTCAGGCTTTGACGGTTGATAATGAAGGCAAGACCTGTGTCATGGAAGTGGCATCTCACCTGGGTAACCATGTAGTACGTTGTATTATGTTATCCCCAAGTGAGGGACTGCATCGTGATATGGAAGTTACCGATACAGGCAGTGGAATCAAGACACCGGTTGGAGAGAAGACCCTGGGTCGTCTGTTCAATGTATTAGGTGAGACCATTGATGACGGTGAGTCATTACAGGATGTGGAACAGTGGGTGACACACAGAGAACCTCCAAAGTTCGAAGATCAGAATCCGGCAGCAGAAATGCTTGAGACCGGAATCAAAGTCATCGACCTCCTTGCTCCGTATGCAAAGGGTGGTAAGATCGGCCTTTTCGGTGGTGCCGGTGTTGGTAAGACCGTATTGATTCAGGAGCTGATCAGTAACGTGGCAACCGAGCACGGTGGATATTCCATTTTCACCGGTGTAGGAGAGCGTTCTCGTGAAGGTAATGACCTCTGGTCTGAGATGAAGGAAAGCGGCGTTTTAGATAAAACAGCCTTGGTATTCGGTCAGATGAATGAGCCGCCAGGAGCTCGTATGCGAGTTGCTGAGACAGGACTTACAATGGCGGAGTACTTCCGTGATGAGCAGCATAAGGATGTGCTTCTCTTCATCGATAATATTTTCCGTTTTACCCAGGCGGGTTCCGAGGTAAGTGCCCTTCTTGGACGTATGCCATCCGCTGTAGGTTACCAGCCTACCCTTGCTAATGAAATGGGTGAATTGCAGGAGCGTATCGCTTCTACAAAGGAAGGTTCTGTTACATCCGTACAGGCGGTTTATGTACCTGCGGATGACCTGACAGATCCGGCTCCTTCCACAACCTTCGCACATCTGGATGCCACCACCGTTCTTTCCCGTAAGATCGTGGAGCAGGGTATCTATCCGGCGGTTGATCCTTTGGCTTCAACTTCCCGTATCCTTGAGCCGGATGTAGTCGGTCAGGAGCACTATGAGACAGCACGTCGTGTGCAGGCTCTTTTACAGAAGTACAAAGAGCTGCAGGATATCATTGCAATCCTTGGTATGGAAGAGCTTTCCGAAGAGGATAAGACACTGGTATACCGTGCCCGTAAGGTACAGCGTTTCCTGTCACAGCCATTCCATGTAGCGACTCAGTTTACCGGTATTCCGGGTGCTTATGTACCGGTGGAGGAGACGGTTAAGAGCTTTAAGGCGATCCTGGATGGTGAGATGGACGAATATCCGGAGAATGCGTTCTTTAACGTTGGAACGATTGAAGACGTTAAGAAAAAGGCGGAGAGCCTGAAGAGATAAGGAGGCATTATGGCTGAGACAAAGATGTTCTATCTTAGGGTCATTGCGGCCGATAAGACGTTCTTCCAGGGATTTGCCGAGCGTGTAACAGTGCAACAGTTTGATGGTGAGAAAGAGATTCTTTCCCATCATGAGAATATGGTCATTGCATTAAACGAAGGATATATTCGAATTAAGCCGGCAGAACATGCAGGCAATGGTGAAAATGCGGACAAGATCATCGAAGGTCTCGCCGGAATGGGCTTTGCGGAGGTTATGAATAACCGAGTGAAGATCATTGTTGAATCGGTTGAGAGACCGGAGGAAATCGATGTAGCCCGTGCAAGAGAAGCAAAAGAGAGAGCGGAAGAGCAGCTTCGTCAGAAGCAGAGCATGCAGGAGTATTACCACTCCCAGGCATCCCTCTCCCGTGCCATGGCTCGACTGGCGGCAGCAGGCCGGGGTGGAGCTGACTGGAATAAATAATGCGTCATTTATAAAAAAAGTGGCTGGAAAAATGCTTTAACGCATTTTTCCAGCCACTTTTACGGTAAAAGTTATGGATTTGCAGGGAAGAATCCAATGATAATGGCACCTGGGCCGGAGTGTGTACCGATGGTACTTCCAATCTGGGAGTAAATCAGTGATTCTTCATGCCCCTCATAAAGATCCCTGTTATCTGCTACATACTGTTCCAGAAGATCTCTGCTTGTTCCGCTGTAGGCAAGAACGACAGGCTCATCAAAGTCAATGCCGCCGCATTCTTTGGCAAGTTTCTTGATCAGGTTATTGGCGTTCTTGGATCCCCGGGCTTTGCCGACGACTTCGATCTTGCCATCGGAGGTTGTGAGGACCGGCTTAATAGAAAGAACGTTACCGGCAACGGCTGCAGTAGCGGAGATGCGTCCGCCCTTCTTCAAATATTCAAGGGTATCGACGAGAGCAAGAACCTTGATCCGGGAGGTTGCTTCGGTCACCTTTCTGGCGATTTCTTCTGCATCAAGTCCCTGGTCGCGAAGCTTGCAGGCGAGACGCACAAGGCACTGGATGGCGACAGATCCGGTTCTGGAATCCACGACATAGATATGGGGGTAGTCCCGGGATGCCAGTTCTGCATTGGCATAGGTTCCGGATAATTCGGAACTTAAGGTGATAACAACAGCAGTGTCTCCGTTGCGCTGTGTATTCTCAAAGGCCTTCTCGAATTCGTATGGATTAATCTGACTGGTGACAGGAAGATCGTCATAGCTTACTAAAAGGCGATAAAAGTCATCAGCTTCCATTTCATATCGATCCTTAAAATCACGATTACCGAAGGTAATTGTCATAGGGATCAGGGTGACACCAAGTTCTTTGGCCTGCTCTAAGCTAAAGTCACAGGATGTATCTGTAATAATTTCTACCATAATAATCTTTCTCCATTTATGATGTAACTAACAATCTTTATCATCATAGGTTATCGAAGATATAGATTCAATAAGGGGAAATTGTTAAAATTTTGAGTTAAAAGTGATAAAAATTCATCTTTATGTCAAAAAATCAACAAGTGTATTTTATGCCTATTATGGTGAATCTACTGTCTCTCTCTGACGGACATGTGTTATAATACCGAATCGTGTGGTACCGTAGTATGTTACCCTGTGACTTTAACGCGACACATCGGCGATTGAATGACGTGCATTGCTTGTGGAGGATAGGTGAAAATAATTCAACTGTCGGCTTTTGTTGGAGAGTAGGTTCTCATGCATGGTATCGGAAGTTTATAAATGATAGTAAGTGAGGGAAATAAGATGAATGAAAAAAATGAATTCAAGCCATACATCCCTGCTGACAAGATTGTGCCGGAGATGACAGCTGTTGCGATCATTTTTGGTATTATTCTGGCAGTTGTGTTTGGCGCAGCCAACGCGTACCTTGGACTTCGTGTTGGTATGACAGTATCTGCTTCCATTCCGGCAGCAGTACTTTCTATGGGATTTATCCGTCTGATTCTCAAGAGAGAGTCCATTCTTGAGAATAACCTGGTGCAGACCATCGGTTCTGCCGGAGAGTCTTTGGCAGCCGGTGCCATTTTCACATTGCCGGCCATGTTCCTTTGGGCAAAGGACGGTGTGATGGATAAGCCGGGAATCTTTGAGATTGCAATTATCACCATTATTGCCGGTGTATTAGGTATTCTCTTCATGGTTCCGCTTCGTAATGCGTTGATCGTAAAAGAGCATGGTGTTCTTCCTTATCCGGAAGGACAGGCTTGTGCCGAGGTACTTCTTGCAGGAGAGGAAGGCGGAGAAGAGGCAAAGCTCGTATTCTCAGGACTGGGAATTTCTGCCCTGGTGAAGTTTGTAATTGACGGACTTAAGATTTTCCCGTCTGAGATCAATACTCCGGATAAGGGAATCGGCAACTTTAAGGGTGAGATCGGTACACAGATCTATCCGGCAGTTTTCTCTGTAGGATATATCTGCGGTCCGAAGATTTCTTCCTATATGTTCGCAGGTGGAATTGTATCATGGCTTGTGCTTATGCCATTGATTGCTCTCTTCGGAGCTGATGTCGTAATGTACCCGGCATCTGATACAGTTTCTGCTATTATCTCTGATCAGGGACTTGGTGGAATCTGGTCATCTTACATCCGTTATATCGGAGCCGGAGCACTTGCAACCGGTGGTGTGATCTCTTTGATCAAGTCTCTTCCAATGATCATCGCAACCTTCCGTGATTCTATGAAGGATTTGGCCGGTGGTCAGGGCGGAAGTACCCTTCGTACCGACAAGAACCTGAGCATGAAGACGGTTGTAATTGCAATCGCAGCTCTGATTGTACTGATTGCAGTACTTCCACAGATTCCGGTTGGCCCGTTTGGTGCTGTTTTGATTACCCTGTTCGGATTCTTCTTCGCAGCGGTATCTTCCAGAATGGTAGGACTTGTAGGTTCTTCCAATAACCCGGTTTCCGGTATGGCAATTGCGACGGTTCTGTTCTCCACGATCCTTCTTAAGGTAACAGGAACCGATGGGATTCCTGGAATGAAGGCAGCCATTGCCATTGGTACTGTAATCTGTGTTATTGCCGCTATTGCCGGTGATACTTCACAGGATTTAAAGACCGGTTTCCTGGTAGGTGCAACACCTATGAAGCAGCAGATCGGTGAGATCATCGGTGTTGTTACATCCGGTGCAGCCATTGGATTTGTACTTTATCTTCTCGACCATGCCTATGGATATGGAACCAAGGAGATCGGTGCTCCACAGGCTACACTGATGAAGATGATCATTGAGGGTGTTATGGGAGGCAAGCTTCCATGGAACCTTGTAATTGTTGGAGCTGTTCTCGCTGTTGTAGTTGAGATTCTTGGAATTCCGGTTCTTCCGTTTGCAATCGGAACCTATCTTCCGGTTCAGCTGAATGCATGCATTATGGTCGGCGGACTTCTTCGCTGGTACTTTGATCGTAAGAATTACCGTGATGAGAAGGAGAAGACAAAGACCGTTAACCGTGGAATTCTGTTCTGTTCCGGTATGATTGCAGGTGAGGGTCTGGTAGGAATTCTCCTGGCACTTCTTGCGATTGCAGGAGTTACACAGGCAATGGATCTAAGCAAGATCTTTGCAGACAATCTGGTAGTTTCTACCATAGGCTCTGTTCTTGTATTTGCATTCGTGATCTGCATCACAGCGAAATACACAGCAGGTAAGAAAAATAAGGCATAAGAATGAAAAAGAAAAAGCGTTTATCAAAAGAGGAGGCTCTCGCCCTCTATAAGACATACATTCCGCAGGTGAGTGAGAAGATCATGAAGTGGGATGTAAATCAGGAGGATGGAAGCGTAACTTTGTTCATTGAGAACAAGGGTGTGATGAATACCATCATGCAAAAGATTGCACATAAACCCCGGATTTCACAGGTTCATCTGGACGAGACGGGAAGTTTTGTCTGGCGTTTAATGGACGGACAGACGGATGTGGAGACAATTGCAAAAAAGGTGGAAGAGCATTTTGGAGAGAAGGCGCATCCTTTGTATGAGCGCTTGTTGAAATTCTTTGAAATTGTAGAGAGCTATGATTTCATTCTTTGGAAAAAACCTCAATAGAACCACATGGGAAGCGGCAGTGAGACGTGAGTTTCACTGCCGCTTCTTTGTATTAGGAAGAATAAAACAAATTCAGGATCATTGACATCGCTGGATGGCAAGCCGGCCGATGTATTCCTGAGCTTTTGCACGGGAGGTGCTGCCGCCTAAACGCTGCTCTTTGGCTGCCTGTGCAATGGAGGTAATAAAATCATGCTTTATGGTGAGCCGGTGTTCAGGGAGAAGACTCTCCTTGAAATGGCGATGGTCAATACGACGGATACAGATATCTTTAAAAGCCACGGTACCTGTGATTGCATGGCGGTAAAAATCGGTGCATCTTCGATCCAGTTTCTGTTCATCGATCATTTCAGTTGCCAGGTAAGTGGCCAGGACGTTGGAAGCAACCGCTTTCAGGATGAGTTCGTCCTTTTCGAACATGGCAACTTCTTTGGGAGCGGTAGTGATTTGGCCGTGGGGCACAAAGTAATCGCGGATCATATCACTCTTGGCGAGATGAATCAGGAAGAGTTCAGCAGACAGACCGAAAGAGGCTTTGTCGGGATGCAGCTTTTCTGTAGCATAGTCGATCAGGCTTGCTCGCTGTGGAAGAGCATGGACAAAGTGGGCGAATTCGATTCGCTGCTGGGCCCGATCCGAACGTTCTGTCAAAAGATGGTGATGCTTTCGAATCAGAAGGTAGGCGGAACCAGCCTTTGCTATGACAGGAAACTGCTGTAACAGAAGCTGCGTTTTCTCGTCGCTAATACGTTCTGTGGATTTATGATCACGTTCAATGCTTGTGATGAGCATATTGGTGTCTTTTATTGTTTCCCCGATGGACTGCCACTGTGTAAGGTCGGGAAGGGGCCCCTTGTCTTTAGTGTATGTTTTATAAATCATGAAATCGTCATATAACATACGCTCAAAAGCTTGTTCTCTAGCGAGAGGCAGGCCGGTAAATGCAGTTGTGTAAGTCTTATCTTCACTCGTCATACAGATACCTCTTACCAAAACCCGGTTGTAGTTCAAATCTCTGCGCATCCTCGCGGAGCGTTTATCTCAGTCGGAGATTGTAACCCCGACTGAGATAAAACAGAAAGGGGCAGACAATTGTCCGCCCCTCGATTATTATGGGGTCATTATACCGTTGTAAAGGACACAAATAAGTTACAGCATTTTTATAATGTGTCTTAAAAGCTTCAACCGATTGATAATGAAGATCCAGACAAGAAGGTAGAGGTGACCGAGGAAGAGATTGAAGACAACGCCGTTCTTATGCAGAAGGTATCCGGATCCGAAGCCGAAATGTGCAATGAGAGCAGAGCACATAAGGGCAAGGCAAAGAAGCGGAAGGCTGTCCAGGGCATTTTTCATAACATTCTGAAAGTCCTTCATTGAAGCGTCAAAATAGATGAAACGTCCGATGATCAGCGTGATAAAGTACATGATAATGGCATCGTAGTTACTGTCAACGTAGATGTACTTGATATAGATAAAAATCACCATCATATAGATCATGCCGATCAGACGCATGGCAGACCGGTCGCCGGGACGAAGGTACTTTAGCGGGATAATATGATTGTCCATCCAGGAGTTGAGGGATACGGACATCAGAATGAAGATCAGGAGAATGATGCCGTTATACTTTTCCCAGAAGGCCTGCAGGGGGACGCTGTTCACCCCGAAGTAACTGAACATGAAATACAAAGCAACAAACAGAAGAATGAAGGTTGCAGAGAAAATAAGCTCAAACAGTCGCTCGGACAGGTTGAGAATGGCAAGCTTGGCATATTCCACCTGTTCCTTTTTGGCCTTGAATCGTTTTCCCATGATAAAAGAAGATAGGATAATCAGGGCAAGAGAAAGGGCGATGGCGAAAAAGCCTACCAGGAGCATGAGGACGACGCCTTTGACGGAGCCGTATTGTGTTAAAAATTCTTGTGAAGTCATATGTTTTACCTTGCTTTCGTTACACCATACCCTTTCATTCCCGTGGAAAGAAGCGGGGTGGCGTCATATTTACGAAAAGGAAGTCTAGCATACATTTATGAAAAATCTGTGTATTTTGCTTTTTTTCTAAAAAAAACAGCAAAACAATAGCCCGGGATGGCATTCCCGGGCTATTGCTTGCATAAAAAGTATTGTATAGAGAGTATGTGTGTTAGGAAGCTTTAATGAATCGAATGTTTCAATCTTGCCTGCCGACGCTGCACCTCATCATCTGAAAGATGTGTGTGTGAGCAACTTCCGGAACATCCGGCGCAACCGCCGCTGCAGGAATGTACACCGTTCTTGCGATCCGTATAAATCTTGCGAACGGAGAAAAATACAAGAATTGCAATAATTCCCAGAATTACAACATTAGCGATCATATCAGCCTCACTTTCCAAAGCCAAGGAAGGAGGAACAGGGCTGTGTGAGTAGCCTTGTTTATTCATTTCCTTTGCTCTGGAAAGATAATATCATGGCAGGTTGGATATGTCAACAACAAATTAGACGCATCTAAACAGGAAAAGTGATGCATCCGGTTGCGTATTTTTCTCTGAGGCTATATAATGAAGAACAGTTATGTAAAGGCGAAGATGAAGAGGAGTATCTGCGAAGGCGGTCATAAGAGAGGATGACTCATGGGCTGGAAGGTCATCTGTCAGAGCACGCAGAGAAGGTAGCTTCGGAGCCGGAGAGACCAGAGCTTAATGGCAGGTGTTTTCATTTGTTGATTAAGAAGTAAGTTCTCCCGTCCCGTCCACGTTACGGATAAGATGAGGATCGTCACAGGTGGTACCGCATGATAAGATATTATGCCCTGTACAGTTTGGCTGTACGGGGCTTTTTTTATCTCAGTCGGGGTTACAATCTCCGACTGAGACTTGAAACCTGTCAGCCGATTGCAAGACGACAGATCATTGCCCCGGCAGTGATCACCTACATGAGGAGGAAACAACATGCAGTTAGCAAAGACTTATGATCCAAAGGAAATTGAGGATCGACTTTATCAGAAATGGGAAGATAACGGATACTTCCATGCACAGGTGAACCGTGATAAAAAGCCGTTCACCATTGTGATGCCGCCACCAAATATTACCGGTAAGCTTCACATGGGACATGCTTTGGATAACACGATGCAGGATATCCTGATTCGATATAAGAGAATGCAGGGCTATGAGGCTCTCTGGCAGCCGGGAACCGACCATGCCGCAATTGCGACAGAGGTTAAGGTAACCAACATGCTCAAGGACAAGGGCATTGACAAGAGAGAGATTGGACGGGAAGAGTTCCTGAAACACTGCTGGAACTGGAGAGATGAGTATGGTCGTACCATCATCAATCAGTTAAAGAAGCTGGGAAGTTCTGCTGACTGGGACAGAGAGCGTTTCACAATGGATGAGGGCTGCTCTAAGGCCGTTGAGGAAGTGTTCGTTCGTTTATATGAAAAGGGTTATATCTACAAGGGAAGTCGTATCATCAACTGGTGTCCGGTATGTCAGACATCCCTTTCCGATGCAGAGGTAGAGCATGAGGATCAGGACGGATTCTTCTGGCATATCAACTATCCGATCGTAGGAGAGGAAGGAAGATACGTAGAGATCGCCACAACACGTCCGGAGACATTACTTGGAGATACAGCAGTAGCAGTTAACCCGGAGGATGAGCGTTACAAGGATCTGATCGGCAAAGAGCTTGCGCTTCCGCTGACAGACCGCACCATTCCGGTGGTTGCAGATTCCTATGTAGACAAGGAGTTTGGAACCGGTTGCGTTAAGATCACACCGGCACATGACCCGAACGATTTCGAGGTAGGTAAGCGTCATAATCTTGAAGAGATCAATATCATGAACGATGATGCCACCATGAACAACAAGTGTGGCAAGTATGCGGGAATGGATCGTTATGAAGCAAGAAAGGCCATGGTAAAGGATCTCGAGGATCTCGGCCTGCTTGTAAAGGTTGTTCCACACAGCCATGCAGTAGGAACACACGACCGTTGTCATACAACAGTAGAGCCGATGGTTAAGCCACAGTGGTTCGTACGTATGAAGGAAATGGGAAAGGCTGCACTGGATGCAATGTACCAGGGTGACATGACCTTCGTACCGGAGAACTATGGTAAGACCTATGAGCATTGGCTTTCCGATATCAAGGACTGGTGTATTTCCCGTCAGCTCTGGTGGGGACACAGAATGCCGGTTTACTACTGTGACGAGTGCGGTGAATTTGTAGTACAGCGCGGAGGAGCTCCGGATG
Organism: Lachnospiraceae bacterium C10; assembly: GCA_900100095.1. Classification (GTDB taxonomy): domain Bacteria; phylum Bacillota; class Clostridia; order Lachnospirales; family Lachnospiraceae; genus Weimeria. The sequence continues at coordinate 83,445 of FMTN01000008.1, read as the reverse complement.
TATGTCCGAAGTGTGGCGGAACACACTTTACACAGGAGAATGATACCCTGGATACCTGGTTCTCATCTGCCCTTTGGCCATTCTCAACTTTAGGCTGGCCGGAGAAGACACCGGAGCTGGATTACTTCTATCCGACGGATGTCCTTGTAACCGGTTACGATATCATTTTCTTCTGGGTTATCCGTATGATGTTCTCAGGAATCGAGCAGACAGGAAAGGCTCCGTTCCATCATGTACTGATTCACGGTCTTGTAAGAGATGACAAGGGACGCAAGATGAGTAAGTCCCTCGGTAACGGAATTGACCCGTTAGAGGTGATCGATCAGTATGGTGCCGATGCATTAAGACTGACTCTGATGACAGGAAATGCACCGGGTAACGATATGCGTTTCTACATGGAGCGTGTTGAGAACAGCCGTAACTTTGCAAATAAGATCTGGAATGCATCCAGATTCATCCAGATGAACCTGGAAGGATTCGACCTGACAAAGCCTGAGGAGAGCGATCTTAAGACTGAGGACCGCTGGATCCTTTCTCTTGTTAATACATTGGCAAAAGATGTAACGGAGAATATGGATAAATACGAGCTTGGTATTGCGGTATCCAAGGTATATGACTTTATCTGGGAAGAGTTCTGCGACTGGTATATCGAGATTGTTAAGCCACGTATGTATAATCGTGATGAGGATAAGGTATCTGCCAATGCAGCACTTTACACCTTAAAGACGGTTCTTTCCGAGGCCCTTAAGCTGTTACATCCGTATATGCCGTTTATCACAGAGGAGATTTACTGCTCTCTGAATCCGGATCAGCCATCCATCATGGTATCTGCATGGCCGCAGTACGATGAGAAGAGAAACGATGCGGTGGCAGAGAATATCTTAACCCGTGCCAAGGATCTGGTTCGCGGTATGCGTACCGTACGTAAGGATATGAACGTTCCACCATCCAAGAAGGCAGCTCTTATTATTACATCTTCCGATGAGAAGGTAAGAAAGCTCTTTGAGGAGAATACCGGAATTTATGCAGGACTTGCAGGCGCAAGTGAGGTAACGGTGCAGGAAGGAACACAGGGTGTTGATCAGAGCGCTGTATCCTTCGTTATTCCGGATACAACCGTATATATTCCACTCAACGAGCTGGTGGATATGGAGAAGGAAAAGGAGCGTCTTTGCAAGGAACAGAAGAGACTGGAAGGTGAGCTTAAGAGAAGCCGCGCAATGCTTTCCAATGAGAAGTTCCTCTCCAAGGCACCGGAAGCAAAGGTGGCAGAGGAGAAAGAGAAGCTTGCACAGTATGAGCAGATGATGGCGGACGTAACAGCCCGTCTGGAGCAGATGTAATGACAGAATTAGAACTTTGTAAAAAGGCTCATGATGCAATGGAAAAGGCATATGTTCCCTACTCGCGTTTTCGGGTAGGGGCTGCCCTTTTAACCAAAAGCGGAAAAGTCTATACAGGATGTAATATTGAAAATGCCAGTTATGGAGCCACCAACTGTGCAGAGAGGACGGCCATTTTCAAGGCAGTCAGTGAAGGCGAGAAGGAATTTGAAGCCATTGCCATCACAGGCGGTCATGAGGGGGATGACAAAGAGACATGCACACCGTGTGGCATCTGCCGGCAGGTCATAAGCGAGTTTTGTGACAGGGATTTTAGAATTTTTCTGGCAAAAGAACACGGAACGGCTTATGATGAGTATACGTTAGAACAGTTGTTACCGGCCGGCTTTGCGCTGGAGAAGTGAGGCGAGGAATGATTGATTTTGATGAAGAATTAAAAAAGTTCAAGCCGAGTATGGAAGTAAAAGAGGCAGAGGATGCCATCCAGAACAAGGACTTGACGGATATGATTGATATCTTAAAGCAGATGACAAGCGATCAGCAGGCAGGCAAGAATTAAGGAGATTGGCATGAAGGATTGTTTTTATTGCGGATCTCCTGTGGATGATCAGGCAACACGATGCTCCTATTGCGGAGCCCATCAGAAGGCCTACCGTATGATTATTGCGTCATCCAATCAGGCGTATAACGAGGGACTTGTCCGTGCAAAGCGCCATGATCTTTCAGGAGCCATGGTCTGTCTGTCCCGTGCACTTCGTTATAATAAGAAGAATACGGATGCGAGAAACCTTCTGGGACTTGTCTATATGGAATTCGGTGAGCCGGTTCTTGCGCTTCGTGAGTGGGTGATCTCGAAGAGTTTTGCTCCGGAGGAGAATGAGGCAGACCGGTATCTGGACATGGTACAGCGTCAGAGCGGAATGTTTGACCGGATCGACAATGCAACGAAGAAATTTAATCAGGCGATTGCATACTGTCAGGACGGCAACTATGATCTGGCGAGGATTCAGTTAAAGCGTGTGCTTTCAAGCAATCCGAAGATGGTTCGTGCCCATCAGCTTCTGGCTTTGTTGGATATCCGCGAAGAGAAGTATATTGAAGCGAACCGATCCCTTTCGGCGGCAGCCAGGATTGACACCAACAATGCGCTGACCACGACCTATCAGCAGGAAGTCAGGGTGCATCTGGCAGAGGCACGTAAGAATAATAAAAAGAAAAAGGCGCAGCAGAGTCGCGTGGTGGACTTTACAGACGGAAATGATACCGTACGCATGCCGCGTCAGACCTTTATTGAGGCTCTGGATAATTCAAAGAGCGGATTGTTTAATATTCTCATCGGTGGTGTGATCGGTGTGCTGGTCTGTGTGTTCCTTGTTATGCCGACGATGAAGCAGAAGGCGAACTCCGACGCAGCCTCTGCGTTGGTGAATGCAAATTCACAGGCGGCTTCTTCCCAAAGTGATGCCAATTCGCTGAAGGAAGAAGTGAAGCAGCTTCAGAAGAAGCTGGATAAGTATGAAGGTCAGTCGGATGTAAAGGGCTCCTATGAGCAGCTTCTTGTAGCTGAGAACGCTGTAAAGGAAAAGGACAACGGTGCTGCCTCTACGGCTCTTGAGAAGGTCAATAAGACACTGCTCGATACCAATGGTAAAAGCATTTATGAGGAAGTGGCGAAGTCCGTTGATGCCCAGGTTATGAAAGAAAAGTATCAGGAAGGCCGGGACTTAATGGCGTCAGGAGACTATGCCAAGGCAATTCAGGCGTTTAAAACCGTCATTAAGATTGATGAGACCTATGAAAACGGTGATGCGCTTTATCGTCTGGCAGAGTCTTTTGAAAAGAATGGAGACACCGATAAGGCAGTGAAGTACTATACCAAAGTGGCAGAGGACTATGGCTCCTTTTACAAGGGCCGGAATTCTGCGAGAAAGGTGGAGGAGCTTAAGGCTGCATCAGAAGAGGCAGAGGATACACAACGATGAAAGCAGTTTTCTTTGATATCGATGGAACATTATGGGATCAGAACAATGTCATTCCACCCTCTACCGTCGAGGCCATCCATCTTCTTCAGAAGAAGGGACATCTGGCATTTTTAAATACCGGAAGAACCAGAGGCTTTGTGACAGCGGAGCACCTGTTGGATATCGGGTTTGACGGTATCGTTTCAGGATGCGGCACCATGATCGAAGAGCACGGAAAGGTTCTTTATTATCATAGAATTGATCCGCAGCAGGCAGTTGAGGCGGTGGAGACGGTTCGCGCCCATGGATTCAAGCCGATCCTTGAAGGGAAGGACTACCTCTACATGGATATGGAGGACTTTGGAGGCGATCCCTACGGAAGCAAGCTGGTAACGGAGCTGGGAGAGAATCTTCTCTCCATCAAGGACCATTACGGACAGTGGGAGATGAGCAAGCTTTCCTGTGACACAAAAGGCTGCGACATTGAAGCGGTGCGCAGAGAACTTGGAGACCGGTATACCTTCCTTGTGCATAATTCTGAGGTGGTGGAGCTGGTTCCCGTCGGTCATGACAAGGGCAGCGGAATCCGTAAGGTATGCGAGATTTTGGATATTCCGTTGGAGAATACCGTTTCTTTTGGAGATTCGGTGAACGATCTGGATATGCTGCGTCAGGCAGGAATCGGTGTAGCCATGGGAAACGGAACCGAGGATGCCAAAGCAGCAGCGGACTACGTGACGACCCATATGAAAGAGGATGGAATCTATAAGGCTTTGGATAAATTTGGCTTAATATAAAGATATTATGGAGGTGGGCAGCCAAGGAGGGATGACCTGTGAAAAAGATTGATATTCTGGTTCCTTTTTCCGGAAGAGGCGGAGCAGAGAAAATGGTTAATCGGGTGGCACTGCATCTGATTCACTTGGGACATCAGGTCCGGGTGGTGGAGATGGTGTGGAATCATTTACAGTGGCTGGACCCGTCTGTTCCTTTTTATCCTCTTTCGGATCAAAAGGTGGATCATATCGACCGCTTTTATGATTTCTATGCCACCTTCCTGACCCGTGAGGGAACACCGGATGTGATTCTTGCAACTCCCTGGCCGTATCTGACCTATATCGCAAGAAAGGCTGTCCGGACCATGGGATGTGAAGAAAACTGCCGGATCGTTGCATGGCTTCAGGGACCGGTGGCCACCTACGAGACCTATGGAGTGGGAGGCATACAGCATCTGACACTGGCGGATCGGATCCTTTGCCTAACGAAGAAGGAGGCAGACAAGATATCCGGAGTTCTTGGAGAAACAAAGGCCTTCCCTGTGAAAAATCCTGTGGATTTTACGCAGTGCCAAAGAAATGTGCCGGAAAAACATCCTTTGGGATATACACTTTTGTACGTGGGAAGATTGTCCGAGGAAAAACGGGTGGATCTTATTTTAAAGGCGATGGCCTGTGCCGAATCCAAATGGTCCCTTGTGGTCATAGGAGATGGGGATGAACGGCAGTCCCTTGAGCAGCTGGCGGCAGAGCTTTTGATTGAAGAGAGGGTGGAATTCTGCGGCTGGCAGGAGCAGCCCTGGAGCTATCTGTCGGATCGCCTTATTGATTTTCTTGTTATTGCATCGGAATATGAAGGGTATCCTCTTGTGGGAATCGAAGCCATGGTGGCAAGCATACCGGTGATTTCTACACCGGTGGACGGAATGATAGAGTCCATTACACCCGGGGTGAACGGATATCTTTTTGAACATGACAATCCGCAGCAGTTGTCCTTTATATTGGATTGTATTGCAACAGGGAAATTGCCAATCCCGGAAGCAGAGGCGCTTATGGAAGCGGCCAGAGACTTCCGGGAAGATGTGGCATTGGAAAATTTCAGTAAGAAGTTACTGTTCTAGGATGTTTTTGATCCGGTCAGTATAAGCCAGGGGATTCTGTGACAGATAACGTTGCAGAATCTCTTTTTGTTCTGTGTAGAAAGGGTAATCGTGTCCAGGTGTACGGTCTTCTTTCGTGTAGTCACCGTAGTAGTTCTCAAGGATTTCGTGATATCCGATCGGGATCGGAATCTCTGTATTCTCAAAAGGTGACAGAATCAGTGTGGTGTAGCATTCTTTCGGGAGACGCTGGTCTCCGGCGTAAAGGGCGCGAAGCGGAATACCCATGGAGTTGGTATCCTGAGGGCCATACATGGCGGACACCGCATCGATCAGACGTATCAGCTGCTGGTTCATGTTTTTGGTCTCGTCAAGCTTTACATTGAGAGCTTCCTCCACCTTGACCCCATAGTATCTTGCATTGGCAAGACCCACCACATCTTTCTGAGCGTAGGCGTTTTTAGCGGCATACAGCATCTCAAGAAGGTGGATCTGCATGTCGTAATCCGCCTGGTTGTCCGGAATGTAATCAATCGGGAAAATATCAATTCCGATGGCGAAAGGACAGTCGTGGAAACGGTCGAGATAGTCATCGTCGATGCAGACGTGCTTGCCGTTCATAACGCGAATCAGAACATTCTCCCAGTCAGGTTCGGTGTTGTAATTAATCAGCTCAAAACCTTCCGGAAGAACCTCCGGTGCGATTCTCTGGAAGCGAAGCATATCTTCACGCAGCATGCCAATATCCATATCGTCATCCCATGGAATGAAGCCCTGGTGGCGGACTGCTCCCAACAGAGTGCCCCATTCAGCAAAATAATGAATGTTGTACTGTCTGCAGATATCATCGATAACGGCCAAAACCTCCATCTGAGCGGCCCAGGTGCGCTTCATCAGCGGCTCGACATAGAAACCGTCGATTTCGCCTCCTTTGAAGTAGTCATTGTCAAACTGAAGTTTCATTCGATATGCCTCCTTTATATATAAATCATCGTTTGTAATACGTCAGGAAAATTCGGTATGTCCCTCCATGGAAAGGAGCTCAAGCTGGGTTTGGTAGAAGGGATAGTCGTGTAGACTCTCCTCCCGGACAGGAGTTCTCCAGTCCGATCCGTACTGAAGAGACAGAAGCTTTTCGTAATCCTTTGGAACCGGAATCATAAGATTCTCAAAAGGAACCGAAAGGAACTCGTCCTCCAGGGAAGCAGGCCGGATGGAAGGTGTGGCATCTTCCCAGTATGCCATTCGGGCATAGTAGTTGATCTCGTCTCCGTCCTGAGGACCAAACCGCATGGCAATGCGATCCGTAAGCAGCATAACATTCTTCTGAAGCTGCCCGTCCAAAGGAAGGGTGGCACCGGTGTATTTTTCGAAGCTTTGCAGTAACCGCTGGAATTCTTCTGGGGAATCGATGGACTGGGAAGGAGAGGAAACGGCATGCGCCCCCTCTGTGATCCTTCCATCTTCTATCCGGATGTAATCCCGGGAGAGATCCGTAGACAACTGATAACCGATTTTGTACAGAATCTGTTGCATTCGCCGGATCTGTGGATCCCGTGGAATGTAATCCATAGGGGTGATATCGATTCCGATAAAAAACGGACAGCCGTAAAAGTCCCGGATCAGTTCCGGTGCATAGGTGAACCGTTCTCTTTTTGAATTGGAAAGGACGATATGGAACTGGGAAAACCGCTCCATGGTATAGATGGATTTGATCCGGTAGGGAGCAGGGAAGGTATCCGCAAGTTCGATCAGTTTCATATAGTCTTTCCGGGGCATGGACAGATCCAGATCATCATCCCAGGGAATGAACCCTTTATGGCGGATGGCGCCGAGGAGAGTGCCGAAATCGGCGTAGATCCGAAGATCGTGCTGCCGGCAAAAATCTAAAAGAGCCTGTAGCGTTTTAAGTTCTGCAGCCCATGTTTTTTTCATCAGGGACGGAACAAGAAAGCCCTCCCGTTCTTCATCTTTGAAAAAGTCGGCATCAAATGTCATAGCATCCTCCTTATAGAATCGTTTTCGACTTTTATTCTAAAGGACTTAAGATGTATTTGCCAATAATTATTTAAAAAGGTGAGAATTTTATAGCCAAATACAGGGTTATATCCGATATAATAAAATGAGATAAGTATTTTTTAGAAGGGAGACTTGCCATGACAAAGGTTATAACGTACGGAACGTACGATCTTTTCCACCAGGGGCATTATAATCTCCTTAAGAATGCCAAAGCCTTGGGTGACTATCTCATTGTAGGCGTTACATCCGAACATTTTGATGAAGCCCGGGGTAAGATCAATGTGGTAGATGATGTCCTGACAAGGGTTCAGCATGTCCGTGACACAGGCTTTGCGGATCAGATTATTATCGAGGATCACCAGGGGCAGAAAATTGAAGATATTCAAAAATACGGCGTGGATATTTTTACTGTGGGTTCCGACTGGGTGGGAACCTTTGATTATCTTGACCAGTTCTGTAAGGTGGTTTATCTTCCAAGGACACCGGATATTTCCTCGACGGATCTTCGGGTGCAAAAGTATAAGGCCCTTCGGATCGGAATTGTGGGAAGCGGCCGGATGGCGCCGAGATTCGTGACAGAATCCAAGTATGTCAGCGGCGCCGAGGTGACAGCCATCTATAATCCCAACCTGGAGTCTTTGCAGGATTTTTCAACCCGGCCGGACGAGGAAACCAGAAAGGGACAGCCTTACAAGGGATTTTATATGGAGTCCGAGAATTACGAGAACTTTCTGGACGAGGTGGATGCGGTGTATATCGCTTCTCCCAATGAAACCCACTACGAATACGCCAAGACAGCCCTGCTTCGCGGCAAGCATGTTCTGTCAGAGAAGCCTCTGGCCTTTACCATGGCAAGGGCTGAGGAACTGTATGACCTTGCAACCCGTAAGAAACTTGTGCTGATGGAAGGTGTCAAGGCTGCATATTGTCCGGGATTTCAGCAGTTGATCAATGTGGCGAAGAGCGGCGTGATTGGAGAGATCCGGGATGTGGAAGCAAATTTTACAAGGCTTGCGAACCCGGGTTCAAGAGAGCGGGAAGATGCCGAATTCGGTGGAGCCTTTCTGGAATTTGGCCCAAGTGTGCTTGTCCCGATTGTAAAGCTTCTAGGCCCTGGATATAAGGATTATAAATTCCACAGCCTCTATGACGAGAAGGGTGTGGATCTGTATAACAAGCTGGAACTTTACTATCCTAATGCCATGGCAACCATGCGAACCGGTGTTGGTGTCAAGACCGAGGGACAGCTGGTGATCTCCGGTACCAAAGGTTATATTCTGGCTCCGTCCCCGTGGTGGCTGACCCAGCATTTTGAGGTCCGCTACGAGGAAGAGGATCAGGTGGATGTCTACGATCCGCCGTTCCAGGGGGATGGACTGCGTTACGAAATCAGTGAATTTGTCCGCAAGATCTCCGGCATCAGCCATAACGGATACAAGCTTACGGCAGAGGAATCCATTTGGATGTCCCAGATCGTTGAAAAATATATGGAATACAAAGATAACAAGAAGGAGAAGACCTCATGAAAAAGGATGTTTATGTGGATCCTGATATTAAGAAGACCTACCGCGTTTTTCCGGCGCAGAACCGCTACGATAAGATTCGTCTGGATATGAATGAGAATCCGGAAGGATTGCCGGAGGAATTTGTTGAGAGTGTGTTAAAAGAGGTCACTCCCCAGTTTTTGTCCGTCTATCCGGAACCGGACCGATTCCTTAAAAAATACGCTGACTTTGTCGGCGTTTCTTTTGAAAATGTTCTGGCGACCAACGGTTCAGACATGGGAATCCGCTATATTCTGGAGACCTTCGGAGAAAAGGGCAAGGATATTGTGACGGTAACCCCGTCTTTTGAAATGTACTGGGTGAACTGCAGTATTCTCGGGTATAACCATGTGGCAGTACCTTATAATGAGGATCTGACCATAGACATTGGACGCGTGGTGGATGCCATTACCGAGGATACCAGGGTGGTTGTTTTGCTCAATCCCAATAACCCTGTTGGCAATGTCTACACAGAGGAAGAGGCGAAGGCAGTCATTGACCGTGCCGAAGAAGTGGGAGCTGTGGTGGTCATCGATGAGGCCTATCATTATTTTTATCCGAAGACCTTCCTGTCATTTGCGATGGAGAGAGAAAATGTCATCATCCTTCGAACCTTTTCCAAGCTTCTGTCCCTTGCGGCCTGCCGCCTTGGGGTTATGATCAGTCATCCGGATATTATTCACTACGTGAAGAATGCAAGGCTCACCTTTGATGCCAACAGCATCGCTTTACTTTTTGCAGAACGACTCCTGGAGCGTCCGGATGTAATCGATGCGCTGATTCAAACCGAGCGGGAAGGCAGAGACTATCTCCTTGCAGAACTGGGAAAGCGCGGTTATGCCTGCAAGGACTGTCACGGAAATTATGTGCTGATGGAGCCGAAGACCGATCCGAAGGAACTGGCAAAACGTCTTGAGGAGAAGCATAGGGTGCTGATCCATACTTTTGGCAACGAACTGCTGAAGAAGTATTTGAGAATCTCCACCGGATCGAAAAAGGCAATGGATCTGTTCCTGGCAGCACTGGATGAGGAAGATGAAGCATGAAACTGATTTTCATACGTTTGTTTCAATCCTATTATGATAAGCCCTTTCTGGAGGCTTTTCAGAAATTGGGCTGGGATGCGGAGGATTCCTTCTGATTCCGTCACAGCCGGAACTTTTGGGATATTTTGTTCCGAATCAGGATGCCGGTATCTATACATCGGTGGAAGAGGCGGCGGATCTTGCTGCATACTATTTGGCCAACGAAGAGCAGCGACAGAATGTGGCACGGTCCGGAATGGAGAAGGTAAGGGCGGCCTTTCGGATGGAGGATCGCCTGAAGCAGATCATGGATCTTGTAATGCAGGGCAGGTTGGCCTGAAGCGATGAAAGAAGTTGTATGTCATATACAAAAGAGATAGAAGAATACAGGCAGCAGGCCTACCTTTTGGGAAGGTACTATAATATCTATAAGGCGGATGGCACCTATGACCAGAGGGCGCAGGAGCTGGTGGACAACTACAAGGAAGACAGGGATATGCTGCTGTTTGATCTGGAGAAAATCGACCGGCTGCCGCAGTTGATTCAGTATTATCTTACCCATGAGGATGAGCGGTGTGCCATTGAAAAGAGGGCATATCAGAAGGCGCTTTCCCGGGAATCCTGGGAGAGAAGAACAGCGGAGATTCTTCGGGCAATTGAGATTTCTTGTAAAGAATTATAAAAAATGCACTAAGGATTTCAGGCGAACCACCGATAATCATAGTGTAGGAAGCAAGAGGGAAGCTCCTACAGTAGTAAACGTTTGTGAGAAAGGAGTGTGCCTGATATGCGTATTAATGCCTATAACGCTATTTCACAGATTTACCAGTCCAATAAGCCGTCCGGCACAAAATCCACCAGCAAATCCGCTGCCGCTACAGATCGTGTTCAGATTTCATCCATCGGCAGGGAGTATCAGGTCGCTAAGCAGTCAGTTGCCCAGAGTTCCGATATCCGTGAGGATCAGGTTGCTTTGATGAAGCAGAAATATCAGGGTAAGGTAGATGTTGACGTGGATCGTTTTGCTGATGTGCTTTTGGCAAAATATCAAGGACTTTAATATACCGGCAGACAGGTAGAGAAAGGATATCGGAGTGGCTAGTCTGGTTGAAGAACTTTTAAGCGTTATGCAGGAAGAGAAGGATGGTTATGATAAGCTCTATGCTCTTTCCGAAGAGAAGAGAGGAGCCATCGTGAAAAGGAATCTGCAGCGCCTCGAAGAAGTGAATACAGCAGAAGAGCGTGTAGCTTCAGATCTTAAGAATCTTGAGAATAAGCGTACCCGTTGCCTTGCAGATATGTCTGCGGTTCTAGGTCATGATCGGGAACTGTTGACGGTGACGCAGATCATCGATCTGCTTGCGAATCAGCCGAAGGAGCAGAAGCAGTTACAGGAGGCGAAGGAACTTCTGGTGCGGAGTGCTACCAGAATGCAGCAGCTGAATGAACAGATTCAGGTGTTGCTCCAGCAGGCGCTCGAGATGACAGAATTTGATTTAACGCTGTTCCGCAGCCTGAAGGGCGGACCGGAGACAGCGAATTATAACAGGAATGCCTACAACACCGGAGACGTGCTGCCGAGCAGCGGCTTCGATGCAAAACAATAAATGGCGCGAGCGGAGGGATCACCATGGCTAACGGTTTTGGTAGCTTATATGTAGGCGCATCTGGACTTCGCGGTTCACAGAATGCGCTAAATGTTGCAGCGAACAACTTATCGAACCTTGATACCAAAGGTTATGTTCGTCAGCAGACATTCTTTGTAGATGATAACTATGTTAAATTTGCGACTGCATCCATCAGTGATCAGGCGCAGGGATTAGGTGTCCAGATTGGTGATGTAATTCATACAAGAGACCAATTTCTGGACGCTTCTTATCGTAAGGAGAATGGTCGTCATGCTTTCTATGCAGCCGGTTATGAGGCTGCCAGTGAAGTGGAGACACTGCTTCAGGAGGGAGCCGGCGAAAGCTTTTCTTCTTCTATCGAAGGTCTTTATCAGGCTTTTAATGAATTCGCGAAGGATCCGAATCAGGAAGAGGTCGAGAATTTAGTAGTCCAGAAGGCTTCGATGTTTATTAGCCGTGCCAAAGCGGTGAATAAGGGAATGTCCGATTATCAGCTGAATATCAATGAGAAGATCAGGGATGATGTGAACAGAATCAACAATCTCAGTAAGACAATCTATCAGCTGAATGTGGAAATCCAGCGGACAGAGGCCGGCAAGGTTGAGACAGCCATGGCAGCCCGTGATGCAAGAGATCAGGCCCTCGATGAATTGTCGAAGCTTGCAAGCATCAGCTATGATGAGAATGTGGATGGCATTGTCCGGGTCAAGATTGAAGGACAGCCATTTGTGGATGTTGATCGTGTATATAAGATTGAGATGTACGAGGATAAGGCGACAGGCTTTGTGCTTCCGTACTGGCCGCAGTTGTCTGATGTTAACCGTGGAGGATACTATGAAGTATTCAACACGAAGAATGTCGATCCGACGAAGAATACTGATATTGGAGAAATCAAATCTCTTCTGCTTGCCCGTGGTGATCATAAGGCCACCTATCAGGATATGATTCATCTGACTTCTGCTCAGTATGACATGGGATTATCGAAGTCCATCATGATGAATGAGCAGGCGGAGCTGGATCTGATGATTCATTCCATGATCGAACAGGTGAATCAGTATCTCTCACCGGTTGAGACGCTTTCTGACACGAAGTATGGACAGAAGCTGATAGATGACGGCTTTATCAGTACAGATCCTGCGAATCCTACAACCGTATTTGTAGACGGGAAAGAACTTATCATTACACAGAATACCGTTGTACTGGATGAAGATAACTGTTGCCTGGGAAATGACCGGGAGATGCCACCGAAGGAGCTTTTTTCAAGACGTAACACAGAGCGGTACACCAAGGTTACGCTTTCCAATGCGGCTGGTGAGACAAAGGATCTGTATATCTATAATGAAGAGGATCCGGAGGATACGGCGACACTGTATACGCTGGATGAGCTTGAAGCCAACAAAGCACTGGTTGAGCAGCCGGGCTTCATCCCTCATGTGCATCAGAATGACAATATTGCCTATGATGTGGCACAGAATATTTACGATCTCTGGAATAAGGACGGATTCACATTGAACCCAAGTGATAAGACACCGTGTTCCTTCGAGAATTTCTATGCGAAGATGTGTGGAGAGCTTGCAGATGCAGGAAGTGTATATAAGACGACTTCTGAGAGCCTTGAAATGACAAGGGATCAGATCGAATCAAGCCGTCAGGGTGTGATCGGGGTGAATGCAGATGAAGAGCTTACCGATATGATCAAATACCAGAATGCATACAATGCATCTTCCAGATATATCAATGTAGTGAGTGCAATGATTGATACATTGATCAATTCCATGGGAAGATGATTCTAATCCATAGATAAAAGACAGGCCGGGACTTAAGTCTCGGCCTTTTATATCCGATAAATACTGTGTATAAGTAAGGAGGAAGCTTATGTCATCTACCTTTTTTGGATTACACGTTGCAAAGTCAGGACTGAATGCGTTTCAGGCCAGCATTAATACAACAGCAAATAATATTTCCAATGTGCAGACGGAAGGCTACAGTAAGCAGGTAACGAATCTGTCAGAGTCTTCTGCTCTTCGTTCGTTCCAGAGATACGGAAGTGTCAGTACCGGTGTGTCTACCGATTCAGTCTCAAGATTACGGGATCAGTACTATAATACGAAATACTGGAACAATCAGTCGAGCTACGGATTTTACAATCAAAAGAGCTATTACATGAACCAGATTGAGGAGTACTTCAAGGATGATACAGCTACGAATCCTGGATTCTCAACCGTGTTCAGCAAGATGTTCAATGCGCTGGATCAGGTGCAGTCCAATGCGGGAGACACATCCATAAGGAATGAATTTATTTCGGATGCGACAGAACTTTGTACTTACTTTAATTTTACATCGAACCGTTTGAAGGAACTGCAGTCCTCCGCTAATGATGAAGTGAAGAGCACGGTGGATACCATCAATAATATTTCTCAGAAGATTGCACTGCTCAATAAGCAGATCAATCTGATTGAGACAGGACAGGGACAGCCGCCGGCCAATGAATTGCGCGATCAAAGAGAACTTCTTGTGGATCAGCTTTCGTCCATTATTGCAATCGACTGCTATGAGACCAAGGTTAAGAATTCCAATTATCCGGACATGGACACCGGTGCTACTTACTACAGCATTAAGGTAAACGGCAAGGTTCTTGTGGATAACTATGAATATAATGAGCTTGCAGTCAAGACCAGAGAATATAAGCATAACCAGTCCGATGTGGATGGTCTGTACGATATCCAATGGGCAGAGACCGGAATGAATTTCGATGTCTGGGGCATCAATCAGAAGGGAAGTCTCAGAGGCCTTTTCGAAATTCGTGACGGTAACGACGAGCAGAATCTGAAAGGTACAGCGGAACTGGTGGATGACGGAGCCGGCGGAACACATCCATCCATGCTTCGCATCACCTATCCGTCCAATACAGAAGTGGATACCATGAATCTTCCGGAGCAGGGTGTGATCACGGTCAACGGAACGGAATATGCCTACGAGTCCTTTGAAGCTCAGACCAATGAACAAGGGGAGATTGTATCCTACACCTTCTCTTTGGAACATCCGATTCCGGGAAGCAAGATTGGTAAGATTGCAGGTAATCCGGCGATTGTGGGTCAGACAGTGAATTTCAAGGGAATTGCCTACTACCAGAACCAGATGAATAATTTTGCAAGGTCCTTTGCTAGAGCTTTTAATAAGATTGTAAAGAGTGGTCAGGATCTGAACGGAGATGCTGGTGTCGCCTTTTTTGTAAGCAATGACAAGGTGATGAATCGCGAAGGCGATTTTGTAAATAGTAGGGAACAGGATGATGTAACATCGGTTGATGCGGACTATTATAAGCTTGATTCCAATGGAGATCCGGTACTGGATGCAAAGGGTAATAAGATCATCAACGATTTAAGAGAGATGGAGCATGCGATTGGCTCTACGAAGGATGCCCAAGGGAATGTCACCTATACAGGCGGTGTGATTAAGGCAACGGATGACAGTTATTACAGGCTGACAGCGTCCAGCTTTGCGGTGAATTCTGTTGTATCCTATAACCCGTCGAAGTTTGTTACGACGATCAATAAGGAATATAATGGGAATAAGGATCTTGGAAGAGATGCGGCAGATCTTGTAAAGGAACTGAATAAGCTCGAGAGCAATGTGACGATGTACCGCGGCGGAACAGCTGATAAATTCCTTCAGAGAATTTATGCGGATGTGACGGTGGATACGCAGGAGAGCGAGAATTTTACAAGAAACTTTGAGAATATACGACAGGCCATTGATCAGCAGAGGCAGTCTATTTCCGGTGTTGACGAGGATGAAGAGGCTATGAATCTGGTGAAATTCCAGAATGCCTATAATCTCAATGCGAAAGTTATTTCCACACTGGCGGAGATGTATGACCAGCTGATTTTGAATACAGGAGTGTAAGGAGGTAGGACATGCGAGTAACAAATAATATGATCCTTACCAATGCGAAGAGCAATATTAACGGGAACAAGGTTGCGGTAGATAAAGGCAATAATCAGATGACAACACAGAAGAGGATTCAAAGGCCATCCGAAGATCCGGTTATAGCGGTTCGCTCTTTACGTCTCCAGACACAGTTGTCCAAGATCAATCAATACTACGAGAAAAACATTCCGGACGCAGAATCCTGGATGAGCGTATCGGAAACAGCTCTTTCGAATATCGAAGGCTGCATGAGCGATATCCGTAATCTTTGTGTTACCGGTTCTACCGGTACTCTGACGCAGGATGACCGTAATACGATTCTGACACAGCTTCGGTCTCTGCAGGAGGCAGTGTTTTCACAGGGAAATGCCAGCTTTGCAGGAAGAACGGTATTTACCGGTTACCGAACAGATCATAATCTGGTCTTCACCGAGGAGGAGAAGGATACCAATTACAATATCACGCAGAATCTTTCGGCGGATTCTATGGAGAATGTAAGCTATTACAACCATAAGGTCATGCTTCCGACCAACGAAGATGAGATCAATAATTTAAATGCCGTAGCCGGTGTTATGTCAGAGGATTTAAGCATCCAGAAGAGTGATTACTACAGGCTTCGTTTGAATTATGATGATATCACCGATGTGGAGAATATCAATTTCAGTTTCAAACAGGCGGATGGAACGACCGTTGACAATATTTTTTCCCTGGCTGTTATGAATCCGGATACTTCCTTTGACCCGCAGATGGCAAATTATGATCAGGCAACAGGTAAGATGGAATATCTGGCCGGTGTCAAGTCGGCCGATGTGACACGTTCTGTATATACAGCAAGCGGTAGCAAGCAGGATGTGACGTACAATTACTATCATCAGACCGGCGGTGCTGGGCTTGTTCCGAAGGATTTATATATCTTTGAGAATGAGGATGATTGGGCAGATTGGTCGAAGAATTTATCGGGAGCGACTGGCGATGATACTCTGAAGAAGTTCGTTCCGGAGGATGCCTGTGTCATGATTAAGTCAACGGGCGATTTGCTCTTTGACAAAGAGGCAGCAGCACAGCTTCGATCAGAGCATGCCAATATAGCGGTGGAATACGATAAGGAAGGATTTAAGAAGGGTGAGCTTCGGCCGGAGTTCTACTACGACTGTGTGAACAATTCCGATGTCATGAACCGTAAGGTGTATAAGCTTGAAGACGAGCGCTACGAGATCAATTACACCATTGCCCAGGATCAGATCATTTCTGTGAACCAGGAGGCTCGTGATATCTTCAACAGTGATATACAGCAGGATGTGGCAGATCTGATTGCTTCCGTAAGTAACGCGATTGAAGCCTTTAATAAGGTTGATAAGATCAAGACAATGAAAAAGGATGCCAACTATCAGAGCAAGGAGCTTCAGGAGAAGCTTGATAAGTGGCAGAATATTGCGCAGAAGGAATTCGATTATTACAATGCACAGTTGGGTGACCTGTTTAACAAGGAACTTGGAAAGGCAGATGACTACCTTGAGAAGATCAATCTGGCGACAACGAAGCTCGGATGTAAAGGTGACCAGGTCAGCCTGACCAAGACAAGAATGGATGAACAGCAGCAGACAGTGACAGAATTAAAATCCAAAAATGATAACCTGGATCTGTCTGAGATTATTATTAACTATACGGCTGCATATACAGCTTATCAGTCATCACTGCAGGCAGCAGGCCGGTTAGGAGAAATGTCGTTACTGAATTACATTTAAGGAAGGGGTACGTAATGCAGGTAAACACAAGATTATTTGGCGAGATTGACATTGATGAAGCCAAGATTATCGAATTGACAAAGGGAATCATCGGATTTCCGGATCTTCGCAAATTCACCTTGATTTATGATGAGGAAGACGAAGGTCAGCAGTCATTGATGTGGTTGCAGTCCATGGATGAGCCGCAGTTTGCTCTTCCTGTGATCACACCGGATATTATTTTTCCGGATTATAATCCGACGGTGGAGGATGATATGCTCGCAGAACTCGGAGATCTTAAGGAAGACAACACCTATTGTCTTGTTACCATTAAGGTTCCGAGTGATATCACAGCCATGACAGTGAATCTCAAAGCTCCGATCATTATTAATACAGATACCCTGCAGGGGAATCAGATTATTGTAGAGGATGACCTGCCGGTACGTCAGCCGGTATATGAAATTCTAAAGTCCCGCAAAGAACAGGGAGGTGAGAATTAATGTTAGCATTAACAAGAAAGAAGGGGGAATCTCTTGTAATCAATAACAACATTGAGATCACCGTAATGGAAGTGAGAGGCGACCAGGTGAAGCTGGGAATCACAGCACCGAAGGAAGTCCCGATCTATCGTAAGGAAGTATATCTGCAGATTCAGAAGGAGAATGAGGCGTCGATGAAGACCGATGTTCTCTCTGAACTTAAGGGATTGTTCTCCTGATACTGCAGAATAAACAAAAGAAATACAATTTTTGTTTCAATAAGGGTAAAATATGTAAGGCATCTACCGATAAATTAATTAGAAGATTGTATCGGTAGGTGTCTTTTGCGTGTAAGGCACGTTGCGACACACAGGGAGGTGTAGAAATGGGTATTTCGACAAGTGGGGTTAGCCTGGCAGAACATGGAAGTTATGCACCGGCAGCTGCAAGCCGTCCAGTAGAGAATATTCAGGCGGAAGTGCAGGAACCTGCAGTAGAAGAAGTGAATACGACGAAGGCGACGGAGCTGAGTTTGCAAAAGCAGAAGACAGAGAATTCCGCCGAAGGAACAGAAGAGCAGGAGGAGGAACAGGATCGCGATGCGATTCGTAAGGTTGTTTCTGAAATCAACAAGAATGCAGGCGGCACCGAAGCGATTTTTGGTATTCATGATGAGACAAATCGCGTGACCATTAAGATTGTGGATAAGGAAACGAAGAAGGTATTAAAGGAAGTTCCACCGGAGAAGACCTTGGATATGATTGCGAAAGTATGGGAATTGGCAGGGTTGTTAGTGGACGAGAAGAGATAAGGAGGAGCCTATGGCATCACCAATCAGAATGACCGGATTGAATTCCGGATTGGATACAGAGTCCATTGTTAAGGCTCTGACATCCAGTTATCAGAACAAAGTAGATAAGAATAAGAAGGCACAGACAAAGCTGGGATGGAAGCAGGATGCTTGGAAGAACATTAATAAGAAGGTATATAGCCTCTACTCCAGCTTGGATTCCCTGCGTTATTCGAACAGTTATAAGATAAAGAAAGCGACGTCGTCTGATACGACGAAGGCAACCGTTAGCGCAAGTGGAACAGCCTTCAATGGAACACAGAAGCTGAAGATTCTTAATACAGCAACATCCGCTTCTATGACAGGCGGACAGTTGGCGAAAGGAACATCAGGCTCAACCACATTAGCGGAGCTGGGTATTTCATCCGGAAGTGGCAAGATTACGCTTTCTATGGGGAAGGGTGAGAATCAGAAGACCGTTGATATCAGTGTGAACGCTTCAACGACGGTGAATCAGTTTGTTAGCCAATTGCAGGAGGCAGGTCTTTCTGCGAACTTTGATAGCACCAATGGAAGAATCTATCTGAATTCTAAGGAATCTGGATCAAAGGGGGACTTTACCTTGGCTGGTGCTGATAGTTTTGGAGCGGATGCTTTGTATGCATTAGGTCTGAGCTATACCAGCGAAGGTACGAGCGATTTATATTCATCCTATGCGAAATATGCAGGCGGATCTGAGGCGCAGACAAGAGATAATGTAACAGCAGCATTAGCATCCTATAAGACTGCAAAGTCTGATATTACAGAGAACAATGCCAGCATTGCCAATATTCGTGCAGCATATACTTATGCCAATGCAATTACGGCTAGGGATGAAGCTTATAAGAATTCCGGATTGACATCTGCTCAGAAAGATCGTTATGAGACGGCGCTTTTAGCATCCGATGATGCAATCATGACAAGCGATAATAAGGTCTATACAAAGGGGCAGACGGACAAGGATGGCAATATCACCTATTCCTATAAGGATGAGGATGGTAATGAAAAGCGCATTCTCGCTAAAGAGACTGGAACGGATGAGCAGGGTAAGAAGTCCTATGCTTACTATGATCAGGAGCGTCAGGGTGACCTTGCAACTTATAAGGTTGGTAATGTAACCTACACCGCAACGACGAATACAGATGCCACCGTATTTAAGGATGATGATGGGGCCGAATTTACGCTGGGCAGAGATGAGAATGATAAGCTGGTTCTGACCATGACAAAGGATTCCTCCGGTAACAGTGTATCTGCTGAAGGTGCATACAAGGTTGATGTAACGAATGTGACAGCAGGAAGTACACCGAATTATGTGACAGCGGCTCAAGCCAATACGTCCATTACTTCGGTAGCAGATATTAAGAAAAATACTGAGGATTTATATCTTCAGAATGCGGGAGTGACTGAGGCAGATAAGGATAAAGCCCTTGAGAAGCTTCGTTCCGTAGCCGGTGAAGCGCGCACCATTCGTGATTTTGAGAATGCGACGGAAGCTGTTACAGTCGATACCGATGAGACCTACACCAGAGCAGAACTGAAAGCTGCCATTGATGAGGCTCATGCCAACGGTAATATCAATGATGCAACACAGACCTTTGCCGAGAAGCTTCAGGTGAACCGGGAAAAGGTTACCAATGCACAGAAGATTATAGACGGAAATGGTGTGCTCGCTTCCGCAGCTTCCCTGGCAGAAGGAACACCGGAATACGAAACGGCTGTCGATGCCATCGTATCAAAGGTTATGAATGCAGCATCCTTATCTGCAAATCAGCGGCAGAGTGAAGGCATTGTTCATACGGCTGGTGAGGATGCAAAGATTGATCTTAATGGTGTTACCTACACCAGTGAGAGCGGTAATTTCTCGATTAACGGACTGAATATTACAGCGCTTGCCAAGACAGAGGGCGATGGAATTACCATTAATACACAGACGGATACACAGGGACTCTACGATAAGATCAAGGACTTCCTTTCCACCTATAATGATGTAATCAATGAATTAACCGACGTCTATAATGCAGAATCAGCAAAGGGCTATGAGCCTCTTACAGATGATGAAAAGAGTGCCATGTCCGATAAGCAGGTGGAGAAATGGGAAAAGAAGATCAAAGATTCCCTTCTGCGTCGTGATACAACACTGAACAGTATCATGCAGACCATGGCAAATTCCATGTCTTCGGTTTACGAAGTCAATGGTAAGAAATACAGCCTGGCATCCTTCGGAATCAAGACCAAGGGTATCTTGAATTCCGAGGCAAACCGTCAGTATGCATATCATATTGATGGTGATGCGGATGATAAAGATGTAGCATCTAATGTAGATAAGCTGATGGCTGCGATCAATGATGATCCGGAATCTGTTACATCCTTTATGAAGCAGTTGGTGGATGGTCTTTACAAGAATCTCGATAAGAAGATGAAGAGTACATCTCTTAGAAGTGCTTACACTGTCTACAACGACAAGGAGATGAAGAGCGAATACAACAGCTATACCTCACAGATTAAGAAGTGGGAAGATAAGCTTGCCGCTATGGAAGAGAGGTATTATAAGCAGTTTGCGAAGATGGAGTCTACGCTTACAAAGCTTCAGGGAAGTACCAGTGGATTAACCGGTATGATGGGTAGATAATCGTTAGAAATAGGAGGATCATATGGTTAAGAGAAATCCATATGCAGCATACGCAAACAACAAAATTATGATGGCATCTCCGGCGGAGCTGACCTTGATGTTATACGATGGAGCAATTAAATTTGTAAACATCGCAATGGATGCGATTGACCAGAAGGACGTTGAGAAGGCGCACAATAACATTCGTAAGGCGGATCTCATTATTGAAGAATTTCAGATTACACTGAACCATAAATATGAGGTAGCAAAGGACTTTGATCAGGTATATAAATATATCCGTGAGCGCCTGATGTGGGCCAACGTGAAAAAGGATAAGGCAATCCTTGAAGAAGTTCAGGAACATCTCCATACTATGCGTGATACCTGGAAAGAGGTTATGAAGAAGACCAATAACGGGCAGAGAGTAGGCTGATATGGCAGAAGCTGGTTATGTCCAAATTTTAAGAGAAAGTCTCGAGAAGAAGGTTGTCCTCCTGGATAAAATCAAGGAGGAGAACCTTCGGCAACGGGATATATTGATGGATGAACAGGCGTCTCCGGAGGATTTTCAGGAGACGGTGGATCACAAGGAGAAGTGGATTGACGAATTAAATGCGTTAGATGACGGATTCCAACTGGTATTCGAGCGTGTGAAAGAGATTTTTGAGCAGAACAAAGCGAAATACAAGACAGAGATTCTGCAGATGAAGGCTATGATCCGACAGATTACGGATGATACAGCCTATATTCGTGCGCAGGAGCAGGAGAATTACAAGCTTGCTCAGCATAAATTCGCAGGAATCAAGCAGCAGGCTCAGAAGATCCGAAGAAGTCAGAGCGCAGTCAGCCAGTATTATAAGTCTATGAACGGGCCGGATCATGTAGATGCCCAGTTCTTAGATAAGACAAAATAATTTTTAAAAAGTTTTCTTTTCCCTATTAAGTATTCGATGGAACCGTCGATATAATAGGTGTAAAGATAAAAGGTAACTTAAAAGAGGAAGAAAGGCGATTAAGGGTACGATTAATAGCTTATTATTCAAATTAAGAAGCCAAAGTTTTCAAATGTGACAAGGATGTCACAGTAAATTCAAGGAGGAAAAATATATGGTAGTACAGCACAATTTACAGGCAGCAAACACAAACCGTCAGTTAGGAATCACAACTAGTGCACAGGCTAAGTCTACAGAGAAGTTATCTTCTGGTTACAGAATTAACCGTGCTGGTGATGATGCAGCTGGTCTTGCAATTTCTGAGAAGATGCGTTCACAGGTTCGTGGTCTTGATAAGGCTTCAGCCAACGCTCAGGATGGTATCTCTGCTATTCAGACAGCAGAAGGTGCTCTGAATGAGACACACAGCATTCTTCAGCGTATGAATGAGCTTGCTACACAGGCTGCTAACGATACAAATACTTCTCAGGACCGTAGCCAGATTCAGCTTGAGGTGAATCAGCTCGTTGAAGAGATCGATCGTATCCAGTCTACAACACAGTTCAACACTCAGAAGCTGTTAGATGGAACATTCAAAAACAAGAACCTTCAGGTTGGTGCTCTCTCTGGTCAGAAGATTACACTGAACATCAGCAACATGAATGCATCTTCTCTTAAGGTAAATGGTGTTAAAGTTTCTAGCTTCGCAGAGGCTGGTAAGACAATGGACGCGGTTCAGAAAGCTATCGACGCTGTTTCTACACAGAGAGCTAATCTCGGTGCAGTTCAGAACCGTCTTGAGCACACCATCGCTAACTTAGATACAACATCTGAGAATACATCTGCAGCTGAGTCTCGTATCCGTGATACAGACATGGCTAAAGAGATGGTTAGCTACAGCAAGAACAACATTCTTGCTCAGGCAGGTCAGTCTATGCTGGCTCAGGCTAACCAGAGCAACCAGGGTGTTCTTTCCTTACTTGGCTAATTTGCCCCTGTAAGATACATCTTAATAGCACTATCAGAAGGCTCTTCCGGTTCGTACCAACCGGAAGGGCCTTTTCTGTTATGCGTATTTTTTTAAGAAGGAAGAATCCGCTGAAGGAAGGCGGTTAGAGAGTAGTAGGTTTCTACCTTTTGTTTGCCGTTTTGGGCGATTTCCTGTCGCTCTTTTTCGTGTGACAGATAGTATTCTGTTTTCTCTAAGAGAGAGGCAGGAGAGTCAAAGTAGTCATAGTCCACGCCGGGAAGGAAAGCGCTGGTGGATAGAGGATGATCCTCGGTAAAGCCCGGAGCGGGGGCAATGGAATCCAGGGAAAAGTCCTGCTGATAATTGCTTAAAAGGAAGCCACCGCAGGACATGATGTCCATGCAGCGAAGGGGAATGCCTGTGGTAATGCTTCGCAGTGTTATGTTTAGATTAATCCGGCTGTTTGCAAATACCAGGGGTATTTCGTTTGTGTATTCCGCGATGCCCATATTGGAGATTCCAGGAATTTCGGCGTCAGGCTCTAAGGTGAAAAGCTTTATGGAGCGGTCGTTATCCCGATTATGTTCTCCCAGAGTCTTTAGATAGCGGAAACGTTCCATGGATGTAAGCTTCCGGCGCAGGACATCATTCAAGTGCCGGTAATCCGCTGGTTCGGCGCTGGTGGAATCGGGCTCTAAAGGAAGAGCACGGTGCATTTTTGCAAGGAGATCGGGGGTCATCAAAGGCTTTAGAATATCCGCGCCGTAGATCAGGGACTGGGCGGATAAAATTCCCTCCAGGTATCCTTTTAATTCATCCGAGGCCTTTTCTTCCATGCGCTCATAGAAGTTGTGTGCTTCGTTATACAGTGCTCCGACAAAGGAGATGTCAGCCCGAAGCCGCTCAGGGATTGTATCGCCACTGGGAAGAGATCGGTGAATCGAAGTCGGAAGGGCGGCGTAGGTTACCTGAGATAAACCGCCTTGATTCAACTCCTTGACCCAGGCGGAGTCAAAGAGGTAAACCCGGTTGGTTTCATACATCATGGCGTAGGAATAGAGATAAACATAAGGGCTGTCATATACGACCGAGATGTAGGGCAGGTGGTTCCTGTGGCAGGCTTCGGCAACGGGAGGGAAAAAATTGTAGGAGAAGACAAGGTCCACCTTTTTTCCGAATAGAAAGTCGGTAAAGTCCTCCACGAAGGATTTGGAAACAGGAAAGTTGTATTCCTCATGTGCATATAAGGTGACCTGATGCCCCAGAGCCTGTAGCGTTTGAATGGTGTCATCGTGGTTAAAGCATTTCCAGTCGATAAAAATAATGTTCATAGTGTTCTCCTGTATCAGAAGGAATAAGCGGTTGTCATCAACCGTTCCAGTTGGTGGATATAGGTATAGTTCGCTTTTAACTTTTCATAGCCACTTCGGGCCATATCTGCCCGTTCCGCTTCATGAGAAAGATAATATTCACATAGTCCAAGCATCTCATCAAGGCTTGTATAGACGGCAAGATCCTCCCCCGGAACAAAAAGCTCCGGAATTTCTTCCTGATAATTGGACAGGCAGAATCCGCCGCAACTTAAGATGTCAAAGATACGCAGCGGAAGACCGGTTCGAATGATCTTTGAGGTCGTATTGATATTGATCTTCGAGTTATGGAAGATCAAAGGCATTTCTGTTAAACTCTTTGCGAATCCCATATTGTGGATGTTTGGCATACTGCCGGTGTCGCTTCCGGTGTAGATATAGGTAGGAAAGTGATCGGACAGGGCGCGGAAGGTGTAAAGGCGTTCCATAGCGGTGATTTTATTTCCGATATAGAGCTGGGCAAGGGTTCGCTTGTCGGTGAGGAAGCTTTCGGATGGATAGTGATAAAATCCCTCGATGGAATGCTTGAAGTCCTCTACCACTTCCTCGCTTAAGAGTTCTTCGATAAAGTAGTAGCCGTAGACGCTTTCCTGTGCCTTCATAATGCCGTCCAGATATCCTCTGGTATGAGCAGGGATGTTTTTCGCCCGGTCAAAAGGGGATTTTTCTGTGTAAAGGCTGCCGACGAAGGCAACGGGATGGGAAAATTTACGGTGCATCGCCTCGGTTGTATCGGCAAAAAGCCGGTCTTTGGCCCCGGTGTTGGCAGCCAGAGGTAGGTGAAAGACACAGTCCGGATTCAGCGGGTGGATCTCGTTATATAATGCCCAGTCAAAAAGGAAGATGCGGTTGTAGGGACTTGTAATGGATTTTGCATATAATTCCATAACCGGGCAGTCCACAATCCAGCAAAGGTAGCGCAGATGCAGTACCTGACAGATCTCTGCCACAAAGGGAAAGAAGTTGATGGAAAAGATGCAGTCCACCGGGCTTTTTTCGATAAAAGCAGCCAGCTGCTTTACCGAATCCGAAGGACGGTCGTTTTTATGTTCCATTTCCCGCCTGTATTCCGTCACCTGGAAACCGAAGGTGTGAAAGGTGTCTATAATATCCGGCTCGCAAATGCTGCCATATCGGTACATCAAAATGTTCATAAGAACCTCCTTATGCATCTATTTTATCAGAAACACTATCAATTGTATGGTAAAATGAAAAAAGTGAATAAGCCCGGGGCAATGTGGATAACTACCCCGGTGAAAAGAATAAGTGAGGGTGCATGGATAAAATTTTAGTATATCGCTGGAAGGTATATCATTATGCCGATGTGATCGACGCCTTTTTGCAGGAAGGATATGAGGTGGATGAACTTTGGCACACGATGGATTCCTACGATGCCGATGACAAAATGGCGGAGTTGCTGCGGCAAAGGTTAAAGGGATGTTCCTATGAATTCGTTTTCAGCATCAATTATTTTCCGGTGATTTCCGATGTGTGCAGTGAAATCGGGATACGGTATGTGTGCTGGACCTGTGACAGTCCGTTGATCGCCATGTATCATGACTCAGTCTTTCATTCTGTGAACCGGATTTTTACCTTTGATAAGACCAATGAAATCGAGTTTCGCAGGATGGGGGTGGAGAATATATTCTATCTCCCCTTAGGTGCGCCGGTAGAGCGACTGGATGGACTGCTGAAAACGCCACCTTTGATGTCGCTGGATTACTACCGGAATGAAGTCAGTTTTGTCGGCAGTCTGTACGAGAAGAATTCCTATGACAGGCTGTCCGGGAAATTACCTGAATTTCTGCAGGGATATTTTGAAGCCGTTATGGAAATACAGAGCCGGCAGTACGGAGTGAGTCACGTTGTGGATGCGGCAATGTCGCAGGATGAGCTGGAACAATTGCAGGAGAAACTTTATCTTGAGAAGTCTGACCGGTCATTTTCGGATGTGGACCTTGTCTTTTCGGTAACGGCGCTTGGCTATAAGACGGCGCAGATACAGAGGATTCGAGATCTTCTGGCCCTTGCAAAGCAAAACAGGGTCAGCATCTATTCCGGAAGTAATGCGATGGATCTGTATCCTGTGGAATATAAGGGGAGCGTGGAGTATGGCACGCAGATGCCCTATGTATTTTCAAACAGTAAGGTGAATCTGAATTTTACGATACCGAATATCAAAAGCGGCATTCCGCTTCGGGTGTGGGATGTAATGGGGTGCGGCGGTTTTCTGTTGACCAATGCACAGGCAGAGCTGTCCTATTATTTTGAAAATGAAAAGCATCTGGTATGGTTCACCTCTCAGGAGGAATTACTGGAAAAGGCATCCTACTATACCAGACCTGTCAACGACAGTAAGCGGGAGACGATTGCTAGGGCCGGTTACGAGCTGGTGAAAAAGGAGCATACCCTGCACAAAAGAGTGAAAAAGATGCTTGCACTGGCATTGCATTAGAAGCAAGAAAGTATGAATACTGAAGAGAAGAATAATGATTAGGAAGGAATATCAATCATGATTACAGCAGTTATTGTAGCGAAAGGGGATGCAAAGGCAACACTTACGACACTGGATTCCCTTGAAAAATACAATCTGGATTTCCTTGTGGTGGAAGAGGATTTTACAGAAGAGGAGCATGTGGCGGTCAGCCGTTATACACCATGGATCTACACCAGAACCCTGTCCAAAGAGACGATGGCGGATGCATTGAATGCGGCGGCAGCCGAGGCTCATACGGAGGATATTCTTGTGATGTGTCCGGGAGAGACTGTGGGACAGCTTAACATGGATGAGCTGATGGAGGCTCTTTCTTATCACAGCGGACAGATTGGTCTGGTACATAGAATCAGCACACCGATGGAGGATGACGGTGAGCCGGAGGAGGAACTTCTGCCGCGTCTCTACAACCGGACAAGATATCAGTTCGTAGGGGGAGATAAGCCAAAGCTTTCTCCGCTGGAAGAGACGGTGACAGGAAATTTTGTGACAGATGCTGTTATCTGGGAGGCTATGCCGGATGCCCAGGCGGCAGATGTTCTGCTACAGGAGAGCAGATTAGAGGAATTTTTGTCAAAGCATGCGGGAGCGGACCTTGGCGAGGCGCGTCCGGAAATTCAACGGGAAGCGGCGGAGCTGATTTTCCGTGCAGGAAAAGCCTGCTATCTGCAGAGGGATTATGAGAATGCGGCGGAATATTTCGGAATGGGACTCTCCTTTGATGAGCTGGATGTTAGTGCGCCTTTTGTTGAGGAAATGGTCATTGATTTCGGATATGCCCTGATGTATTCCGGACAGATGAAGCAGGCGCTGGTGCTGGAAGCAATTTATGAGAACTTTGATAAGAGCGCAGATTTCCTGTATCTGATGGGAATGATCTACCGCGGAAACGGAAGAAGTGCGGAAGCCATGGAGGAGTATCAGAAGGCAGTGCAATGTGAAAATGCCAGAAAAGCGGGTGTTAACAGCTACCTTGCACATTATCGTATGGGAGAACTCTGGAGTGATGCGGAGCAGGTGGAAAAAGCGAAGAAAGAATTTGAGGCCTGCGGGGATTATGAGCCGGCAAAAGAGCGTCTGAAGGAGTTTGACCTGTAAGAAGGAAGCGGACAGGAATTTTACAGTGGAAAATCATATATCATGTGGTATTTATACCTCGTGAATCTGTATAATGTGCATGACAAATGACGAAAAACATGATATTCTTATATTGAATAGATGGATAAGTCTACCCATTTTTCGGTTATGAGAATGGCATCCGCAAGAATGCGGTGATACGATGATACCATAACACCCGTGGTTGCGTTGAATACATGGATGGGGCAACCGGTTTTTCAAGGAGGAAAGGAGGGGCGGATATGGCGGTTATCAGTAGCGCGAATGTCTATAATTATCTGATGTCAGTCTATGGCACCTCTACTTCTGGTCGTTATGATTCACACAAGAAGAGTGAGCTTAAGGACGTGTATAATCGCATGGTCCGTGCCAATAAGGAGTCTCCTTTATATAAGATTGACTTCACATCGCATGTGACAGAATTCGCGATTGATTTGAAGGAATCAGCCCGTAAGATGTCGAATGTTGTGGCATCTCTCGGTGGAAGCGGGAACGGAATTGAGTCTGTATTCCATAAGAAGTCTGCGGCATCTTCTAATGAAGAGGCTGTCAGTGTGGAATACGTTGGTAAGGATGATGAAGAAGCGGATTCTGCACAGGAGGATCCGGGCTTTACCATCGAAGTAAAGGAACTGGCGCGCCCTCAGGTTAACCGTGGCAATGAACTGTATGCCCAGGGACAGGCCTTCGAGAGCGGAACCTACAGCTTTGATCTGGATACGAATTCGGGATCCTATGAATTCCAGTTTAATGTATCGAAGGACGATACGAATAAGGATGTTCAGAGCAAGATCATGCGACTGATCAATACATCCAATGTCGGATTGAGTGCAAGTGTCAGTGAAGAGGACGGCTTGTCCACACTTACCATCACCTCACGTCAGACCGGACTGGCAGAGAATGAGAAATACCTTTTTAATATCACATCCGGCAGTTCTTGGAATGAATTGAGTCTTTTGGGTATTGGAGATATTACGTCTCCGGCCAGAAGTTCCACTTTCTTCCTGAATGGCAAGGAACATCATTCCCTGTCCAACAGTTTTACGATTAATCATGAATTCGAGCTGACATTGAAGAAGGCAACCGGTGATATGGGTCCGGCGACCATTGGTTTTAAGGAGAATACCGATGCGATTGCCGATTCTGTTACAGAACTTTTGAATTCCTACAATGCTTTTGTCGCAGTGGGTAAGAAATACTCTGATGTGGATGGCAACCGTAGCCTTTTGAATGAAGTGACAGCGATTGGCCGTCATCTCTCCGAGGAACTTGGTACGGTCGGTCTTACCACCGATGAGAATGATATGCTGACGCTCGATCGTCAGAAGCTGGCAGAGGCAGTAACGGGCGAGGATAGCGATGAGGCATTCCGATGCCTGAATTTATTCAAGGATGCTCTTTCAAATGAGGCTCGTAAGACTGCAACGAATCCATTGAATTATGTTAACAAGGTGACAGTGGAATACAAGAATCCGGGTCACACCTTTGCAGCACCATATGCTTCAAGTGCCTATTCCGGAATGCTTGTTGACCAGTTTCTATAAGAATATAATTGACAAAGGCCAGCCTTCTGTGTTATGCTACCATGGCGATGGAAGGCAAGGCCTTTTTTTTATGCCTAAAATTAGATACGTTCCGTAAGGCTCCATTAGCGGACGGATGCCGGGGATGAGGAAGATTGGAAGCGTAATAGGAGGTCCTACACACAATCACAAATTTAAAATTGGAGGTGGAAGTTGTGCGTACTAAGATAACACTGGCTTGTACAGAATGTCAGCAGCGTAATTACAACCTGACAAAGGACAAGAAGACACATCCCGAGAGAATGGAAACAAAGAAGTATTGCCGTTTCTGCAAGAAACACACTTTACATAAAGAGACAAAGTAAAGGGGTGACATTATGGCAGAAGGTAAGACCAAGAAAAGATGGTCCGATCGTTGGGAAGGATTCAAGGCTGAGTTTCGTAAGATTGCCTGGGCTGATCGCAGCACGGTCGGTCATCAGACAACAGCAGTCGTGATCGTTTCCGTTATCCTCGCGCTGATTATCGTATGTTTTGATATGGTAATTCAGTACGGAGTGGATAAGCTTGTTAATTTGTAATGGAGGAAGGCAGTAATGGCAGAGGCACAGTGGTATGTTGCTCATACCTATTCTGGATATGAGAATAAAGTCAAGGCGACCATTGAGAAGACTGTAGAGAATCGACACTTAGAGGAGCAGATCCTGGAAGTTCGTGTACCGCAGATGGATG
Organism: Lachnospiraceae bacterium C10; assembly: GCA_900100095.1. Classification (GTDB taxonomy): domain Bacteria; phylum Bacillota; class Clostridia; order Lachnospirales; family Lachnospiraceae; genus Weimeria. The sequence continues at coordinate 53,342 of FMTN01000008.1, read as the reverse complement.
TAACAGAGCTTAAGAACGGTGTTCGTAAGCAGGTTACTAAGAAGATGTTCCCGGGCTATGTGCTGATCAACATGATCATGAATGATGATACATGGTATGTTGTCCGCAACACCAGAGGTGTTACCGGATTCGTTGGGCCGGGAAGTAAGCCGGTTCCGCTTACGGAGATGGAGATGCATTCCCTTGGTATCCAGACGGATATTCCAATCGAAGTTAACTTCGGTGAGGGAGACACCATAACGGTCAAAGGTGGCGTATGGAAAGATACCGTGGGCGTCATTACGGCTATGAACCCAGGCAAGCAGACCGTGACGATCAATGTCGAGATGTTCGGTCGCGAAACTCCGGTAGAAATCAGTTTCGCAGAAGTACAGAAAATGAATTAGGAGGATGATTTCAAGTGGCTAAGAAAATCGAAGGCTATATTAAGTTACAGATTGCAGCCGGAAAAGCAACACCGGCTCCACCAGTTGGACCTGCATTAGGTCAGCATGGTGTTAATATTGTTGAGTTTACAAAGCAGTTCAACGCTAAGACAGCAGATATGGGTGACACCATCGTTCCAACCATCATCACTGTTTACGCTGATCGTAGCTTTACATTCATCACAAAGACTCCACCAGCAGCAGTTCTTATCAAGAAGGCTTGTAAGATTCAGAAGGCTTCTGGTGAGCCTAACAAGACAAAGGTTGCTAAGATCACACGCGCTCAGCTTCAGGAGATCGCTGAGACTAAGATGCCGGATCTTAACGCAGCAAACATTGAGTCCGCTATTTCAATGATCGCTGGAACAGCTCGTTCTATGGGTGTTGAGGTTGTTGACTAAACACTTCACGGAAGCGATTATTCATTCATAAGGTGGGAGGGACCCTCTCCCGACAATACCACAGGAGGAATTTTTTTCATGAAGAGAGGAAAGAAATATCAGGACGCAGTAAAGTCCTTTGATAAGTCACAGCAGTATGATGCAACTGAGGCAGTTGCAATCGTTAAGAAGAATGCTGTTGCTAAGTTCGACGAGACAATCGAAGCTCACATCCGTACAGGTTGTGACGGACGTCATGCTGACCAGCAGATCCGTGGCGCTGTAGTACTTCCACACGGTACAGGTAAGACTGTTCGTGTTCTTGTATTCGCTAAGGGACCTAAGGCTGATGAGGCTACTGCAGCTGGCGCTGATTTCGTAGGCGGCGACGAGCTGATTCCAAAGATCCAGAACGAAGGTTGGCTGGACTTTGATGTAGTAGTTGCTACACCGGACATGATGAGCGTTGTTGGTCGTCTTGGTCGTGTACTTGGACCTAAGGGCTTAATGCCAAACCCTAAGGCTGGTACAGTAACCATGGACGTTACCAAGGCTATCAACGATATCAAGGCTGGTAAGATTGAGTATCGTCTGGACAAGGCTAATATCATCCACGTACCAGTAGGAAAGGCTTCATTCTCTGAAGCAGATCTTAAGGACAACTTCCAGGCGCTGATGGATGCCATTGTTAAGGCTCGCCCTGCAACATTAAAGGGAACTTATCTTAAGAACATCACACTTACCTCCACAATGGGACCTGGTGTCCGTGTTGATGCTAATAAGTTTGCTTAATATTGGTTGACATCATTATAATTTTTTGATATATTGATATACGCATGTTGCCGAAGACAGCAGGTGTCCGAATGGACATAACGCAACGCTACCTGCCGAGGTCATGATGAATTCTATTGAATCGTTATGAGACCTCTACGGCTATATGGCCGCAGAGGTCTTTTTTGGCAATTTGCTAAATTCTAATAGGAGGTAAAGTAAATTGGCTAAAGTTGAGTTAAAGCAGCCTATCGTTCAGGAGATTTCTGAGCAGGTTAAGGATGCAGCAACAGTTGTGGTTGTTGATTACCGTGGCCTTACTGTAACCCAGGATACCGATCTGCGTAAGCAGCTTCGTGAGGCTGGATGTACATACAAGGTTTACAAGAACACCATGATGAACTTTGCTTTCAAGGGTACAGACTTTGAGCAGTTAGCAGAAGTTTTAGAAGGACCTAGCGCTATCGCTATTTCCAAGGACGATGCCACAGCTCCGGCTCGTATCATTGCAAAGGTTGCAAAGGATGCTCCAGCACTTGAGATCAAGGCTGGTGTTGTAGAGGGAACATTCTACGACGCTGAAGGCATGAAGGCTATCGCTTCCGTTCCTGGAAGAGAAGAGCTTCTGTCACGCTTGCTTGGTTCTATGCAGTCCCCAGTTACAAATCTGGCTCGCGTTCTTAATCAGATCGCAGAGAAGGCACCTGCAGCAGAGGCACCAGCAGCTGAAGAGACACCTGCAGAGTAATTCGCAGGTCGTGTGAATCGATTTTTATAAATCAACTATAATTTTTTAATGGAGGAAAATAAAATGGCAAAGCTTACCACAGAAGAGTTTATTGCAGCAATCAAAGAGCTCAGTGTTTTAGAGCTTAATGACCTTGTAAAGGCATGTGAGGAAGAGTTCGGCGTATCTGCAGCAGCAGGCGTTGTAGTAGCAGCAGGCGGTGCAGCGGCAGGCGCAGCTGAGGAGAAGGACGAGTTCGACGTAGAGCTTACAGAGGTTGGTCCTAACAAGGTTAAGGTTATCAAGGTTGTTCGTGAGGCAACTGGTCTTGGCCTCAAGGAAGCTAAGGACGTTGTTGATAACGCTCCAAAGATCATCAAGGAAGCTGCTGACAAGGCTACAGCTGAGGACATCAAGGCTAAGCTTGAGGAGCTTGACGCTAAGGTTACTCTTAAGTAATTTCTGCGAGAGCATTTATATCATAACGCATAGGAAGGTTATCTTTTTGCAGGTATACTGCGGAAGGGTAACCTTCTTTTTTGTCTTTTTTGTTTTTTTAAAAATTTATTGACGAGGGGTTGACATTTGTGGTAGTATATACTTTGCTTTACCATGGACTATTAGGCGTAGTGGGTTTTTGCGCCCTTTTACGTTTGTGGCCTATAGATCAGCAAAAAATTTACGAGAGGTGAAATGTCAATGGAGAAAAACAGAATACGTCCGGTCGTCGCAGGCAAGGGCATACGTATGAGTTATTCGCGCCAGAAGGAAGTTCTGGAAATGCCGAACTTCATCGAGGTTCAGAAGAATTCCTATCAATGGTTCCTGGATGAAGGTCTGAAAGAGGCTTTCGCGGATATCTCCCCAATTACCGACTATAGCGGACATCTGAGCCTGGAATTCGTTGATTTTACACTGTGCAGGGATGAGGCTAAGTATACAATCCCTCAGTGTAAGGAGAGAGATGCGACATATGCAGCTCCTCTGAAAGTTAAGGTGCGCCTTTATAATAAGGATACAGATGAGATCAACGAGCACGAGATCTTCATGGGTGATCTTCCTCTCATGACAGATACCGGTACATTCGTTATCAATGGTGCTGAGCGAGTTATCGTCAGCCAGTTGGTACGTTCCCCTGGTATCTATTATGGAATTGATCACGATAAGACAGGTAAGAAGCTCTATTCCTGCACCGTTATTCCGAACCGTGGTGCATGGCTTGAGTATGAGACAGATTCCAACGACGTATTCTTTGTAAGAGTTGACCGTACACGTAAGGTGCCGGTAACGGTTCTTTTACGTGCATTAGGACTTGGAACCAACCAGCAGATTCTGGATATGTTTGGTGACGAGCCTAAGCTTACTGCATCCTTTGCGAAGGATCCTTGTCTTGAGGGTGAGGGTTCTCAGGGTGATTATGAGCATGGTCTTCTTGAATTATATAAGAAGATTCGTCCGGGTGAGCCAATGACAGTAGAGAACGCGCAGAGCCTGATCGATGCGATGTTCTTTGATCCTCGTCGTTATGATTTAGCTAAGGTTGGACGTTATAAGTTCAATAAAAAGCTTGCTCTTCGCAACCGTATTCACCGTCAGATTCTTGCTGAGGATGTTATTGATGCATCCACCGGTGAGATTATCGCAGAGGCAGGTACAAAGGTAGACCGCGAGCTGGCTGACAAGATTCAGAACGCAGGTGTTCCGTACGTTATGATCCAGACAGAGGAGCGTAATGTTAAGGTTCTGTCTAACCTGATGGTTGATATCACAGCACATGTAGACTGTGATCCGGAAGAGCTGGGAATCAAGGAGAAGGTATACTATCCTGTTCTCGCTCAGATTTTAGAAGAGAATGATACAAAGGAAGATATCGAATATGCAATCAGCCGTAACATCGCTGATCTTATTCCTAAGCATATTACGAAAGAGGATATCTTCGCATCTATTAACTATAATATGCACCTGGAGTGGGGCGTTGGTACGAAGGATGATATCGATCATCTGGGAAATCGTCGTGTCCGTGCCGTTGGTGAGTTGCTTCAGAACCAGTATCGTATCGGTCTTTCAAGACTTGAGCGTGTGGTTCGTGAGCGTATGACAACACAGGATATGTCTGAAGTTGTTCCTCAGAAGCTTATCAATATCAAGCCGGTTACTGCAGCAGTGAAGGAGTTCTTCGGATCATCTCAGCTGTCTCAGTTCATGGATCAGAACAATCCGCTTTCCGAGTTGACACATAAGAGACGTCTTTCTGCATTGGGACCGGGTGGTCTTTCCCGTGACCGTGCCGGATTCGAGGTTCGAGACGTACATTATTCTCATTATGGACGTATGTGTCCGATTGAGACCCCGGAGGGACCGAACATCGGTCTGATCAACTCTTTGGCATCTTATGCTCGTATCAATGAATACGGATTCATTGAGGCACCTTATCGTAAGCTGGATAAGACAGATCCAAAGAACCCGATCGTTACAAATGAAGTTGTCTATATGACAGCAGACGAAGAAGATAATTACCATGTAGCACAGGCGAACGAGAAGCTTGATGCAGAAGGACACTTTAAGCGTAATTCTGTATCAGGTCGTTACCGTGAAGAGACACAGGAGTACGACAAGTCCCTGTTCGATTACATGGACGTATCACCTAAGATGGTATTCTCAGTTGCGACAGCGCTGATTCCGTTCCTTCAGAACGATGATGCGAACCGTGCGCTGATGGGATCTAACATGCAGCGTCAGGCTGTACCTCTTCTTACAACAGAGGCTCCGGTTGTCGGAACTTCTATGGAGGGTAAGGCTGCCCGCGATTCAGGAGACTGTGTACTTGCAAGACATGCAGGTGTTGTTGAGAAGGCTGAGTCTAATCGTATTATTGTGCGTGCCGATGATGGTAAGCGTGATGAGTATGATCTGATCAAGTTCTCTCGTTCCAACCAGTCAAACTGCTACAACCAGCGTCCAATCGTCTTCCGTGGAGACCGTGTTGAGGCTGGAGAGGTTATTGCAGACGGACCATCTACCTGTGATGGTGAGTTGGCATTAGGTAAGAACCCACTGATCGGATTCATGACCTGGGAAGGTTATAACTACGAGGATGCGGTTCTGCTTTCAGAGCGTCTTGTACGTGATGATGTATATACATCCATCCATATGGAGGAGTTCGAGGTAGAGTCTCGTGATACAAAACTCGGACCGGAAGAGATCACAAGAGATGTACCGGGTGTCGGTGATGATGCTCTTAAGGATCTTGATGAGGATGGTGTTATCCGTATCGGTGCGGAAGTTCGTGCAGGAGATATTCTTGTAGGTAAGGTTACTCCTAAGGGAGAGACAGAGCTTACAGCAGAGGAGCGTCTGCTTCGTGCTATTTTCGGTGAGAAGGCTAGAGAGGTACGTGACACTTCTCTTAAGGTGCCTCATGGATACTACGGTATTGTCGTAGATGCCAAGACCTTCACACGTGAGAATGGTGATGAGCTTCCGCCTGGAGTTAATAAGTCTGTACGAATTTACATCGCTCAGAAGCGTAAGATCTCCGTTGGTGATAAGATGGCTGGTCGTCACGGTAACAAGGGTGTCGTTTCCCGCGTGCTTCCGGTAGAAGATATGCCATTCCTTCCAAACGGTCGTCCACTGGATATCGTACTGAATCCGATGGGTGTACCTTCCCGAATGAACATCGGACAGGTCCTTGAGATTCACCTGTCTCTTGCAGCGAAGGCACTTGGTTTCAATATTGAGACACCGGTTTTCGATGGCGCGAAGGAGATTGATATTCAGGATACTCTTGAGCTGGCAAATGACTATGTCAACGACAGCTGGGAGGACTTCGAGGCGAAGTATAAGGATACTCTGAATGCTGATGTAATGCAGTATCTGTGGGATCACAGAGATCACAGAGAGCTCTGGAAGGGTGTTCCACTTCAGCGTGATGGTAAGGTTCAGCTCCGTGACGGACGTACCGGCGATGACTTTGCTGCACCGGTTACCATTGGACACATGCACTATCTGAAGTTGCATCACCTTGTAGATGATAAGATCCATGCCCGTTCAACCGGTCCGTACTCCCTCGTAACACAGCAGCCACTCGGTGGTAAGGCTCAGTTCGGTGGACAGCGATTCGGAGAGATGGAGGTTTGGGCTCTTGAGGCGTATGGCGCAGCTTATACACTGCAGGAGATTCTGACCATGAAGTCTGATGATGTTGTTGGACGTGTTAAGACTTACGAAGCAATCATTAAGGGTGAAAACATCCCTGCACCGGGTATTCCGGAGTCCTTCAAGGTTATGCTTAAGGAATTACAGTCCCTGTGCTTAGATGTCAAAGTATTGGATGATCAGGGAGACGAAGTTAAGTTAATGGAGTCTACTGAGTACGGTAATACAGATATTAATAAAATTATCTCAGAAGACAGCCGCGGCAATGATAACAGCCGTTATGCTTTTGAGAATAGCGAATCCTTTGCTGCAGCCGGATTTACGAAGCAGGAATTTGATGAGGACAGCGGTGAGCTGGTTTCCATCGAAGAGGATTCCGATGCTGATGTTGACGTTGATGATGTATTTGCATCTGAACTGTCCGGCATGTCAGGTGAAGAAGAGTAAGGGAAGGAGAATATGATGCCAGAGAATAAGGAAGCAACCAATCAGTCCGTATCATTTGATGCTATCAAGATCGGTCTGGCATCTCCGGATAAGATTCGAGCATGGTCAAGAGGCGAGGTTAAGAAGCCTGAGACCATCAACTATCGTACATTAAAGCCGGAGAAGGATGGTCTGTTCTGTGAGAAGATCTTTGGACCTACGAAGGATTGGGAATGTCATTGCGGTAAATATAAAAAGGTCCGCTTTAAGGGCGTTGTCTGTGATCGATGCGGCGTAGAAGTTACAAAGGCTTCCGTACGTCGTGAGCGTATGGGACATATTGAGCTGGCAGCTCCTGTATCCCATATCTGGTACTTCAAGGGTATTCCGTCCCGTATGGGACTTATCCTTGATCTGTCCCCTCGTATCTTGGAGCGTGTACTGTATTTTGCATCATACATCGTATTAGATCCGGGCGAGACAGCACTGATGAAGAGACAGGTGCTTTCCGAGCAGGAATATGCACAGTATGTTGATCAGTATGGATATAATGCATTCCGTGTAGGAATGGGTGCAGAGGCAATTCAGGAACTTCTCGCAGACATTGATCTCGAGAAGGATTCTGAAGAGCTTACAGCAGAGCTTGAGACAGCTTCCGGCCAGAAGCGTGCCCGTATTATGAAGCGTCTTGAGGTGGTAGAGGCTTTCCGTGAGTCAGGTAATAAGCCGGAGTGGATGGTTCTGAATGTTCTTCCGGTTATTCCACCGGATCTTCGTCCAATGGTACAGTTAGATGGTGGACGTTTTGCTACATCTGACCTGAACGATCTGTACAGACGAATCATTAACCGTAACAATCGTCTGAGAAGACTCTTAGAGCTTTCCGCACCGGAGATCATCATCCGTAACGAGAAGCGTATGCTTCAGGAGGCTGTGGATGCTCTGATCGATAACGGTCGTCGTGGACGTGCCGTTACAGGACCTGGTAACAGAGCACTGAAGTCTCTTTCCGATATGCTTAAGGGTAAGTCAGGACGTTTCCGTCAGAACCTTCTCGGAAAGCGAGTTGACTATTCCGGACGTTCAGTTATCGTCGTAGGACCGGACCTTCGTATTTACCAGTGTGGTCTGCCGAAGGAGATGGCAATCGAGCTGTTCAAGCCTTTCGTTATGAAAGAGCTTGTAGCGAATGGAATTGCTCATAATATTAAGAATGCCAAGAAGATGGTAGAGAAGCAGAATGATCCTGCTGTATGGGATGTTCTTGAAGAAGTTATCAAGGAGCATCCGGTTATGTTGAACCGTGCTCCGACACTTCACCGTCTTGGTATTCAGGCCTTCGAGCCAATCCTTGTAGAAGGTAAGGCAATCCGTCTTCACCCGATGGTTTGTGCAGCGTTCAATGCGGACTTCGATGGAGACCAGATGGCGGCTCATCTTCCATTAACACAGGAAGCACAGGCTGAGTGTCGCTTCATGCTTCTGTCACCGAACAACCTTCTGAAGCCATCTGATGGTGGTGTCGTAGCTGTTCCTGGACAGGATATGGTACTTGGTATCTACTACATGACACAGGAACGTCCTGGTGCAATCGGTGAGGGTAAGGTGTTCAAGAGCCTGAACGAGGCGATTCTTGCACATGAGAATGGACAGCTTGAGTATCATGCACGTATCAAGATTCGTGTATCCAAGACTCTTCCGGATGGAAGAGAGATTTCAGACATTGTAGAGTCTACCCTTGGACGTTTCATGTTCAATGAAATCATTCCACAGGATCTTGGCTTTGTTGATCGTACCATTCCGGGTAACGAGCTTAAGCCGGAAGTAGACTTCCTCGTTAAGAAGAAGGATCAGAAGGCAATTCTTGAGCGTGTTATCAATACACACGGTGCTACACGTACAGCGGAAGTTCTTGATGACATTAAGGCAATGGGTTACAAATATTCCACCATTTCCGCTATGTCAGTATCTATTTCCGATATGACCGTACCGCCTCAGAAGCCACAGCTCATTGCAGAGGCAGAGGAGACGGTAGAGAAGATCAAGGTTCAGTACCGTCGTGGTCTTATTACAGAAGAAGAGCGTTATAAGGAGACCGTAGAGGTTTGGGAGGCTACCGATAAGCAGCTGACCAAGGATCTGTTGGAAGGTCTTGATGCATACAATGAAATCTTCATGATGGCTGACTCTGGTGCGCGAGGATCTGATAAGCAGATCAAGCAGCTGGCCGGCATGCGTGGATTGATGGCTGATACAACCGGTCGTACCATCGAGATGCCGATCAAGTCAAACTTCCGTGAAGGTCTTGACGTACTTGAGTACTTCATGTCTGCACATGGAGCTCGAAAGGGAATGTCCGATACAGCGCTTCGTACAGCCGATTCCGGATACCTGACACGTCGAATGGTTGACGTATCTCAGGAGCTTATTGTCAAGGATCGTGACTGTGTTGCCGGAACTGACCGTGAAATTCCTGGAATGTATGTATCTGCATTCAAGGATGGTAAGGAAGTTATTGAGGAACTCAAAGATCGTATCACAGGTCGTTTCGCTTGCGAGACAATCGTGGATGCAGAGGGCAATGTCCTTGTAAAGGCGAACCATATGATTACACCTCGTCGTGCAGATGCAATCTGCAGTAAGGGTGTGGATAAGAATGGTAACCCGCTTGAGGCTGTTAAGATCCGTACCGTATTAAGCTGCCGAAGCCATAATGGAATCTGTGCGAAGTGTTACGGAGCAAACATGGCAACCGGTCAGCCGGTACAGGTAGGTGAGGCTGTTGGTATTATTGCTGCACAGTCCATTGGTGAGCCTGGTACACAGCTTACCATGAGAACCTTCCACTCAGGTGGTGTCGCTGGTTCTGATATCACACAGGGTCTTCCTCGAGTAGAGGAGCTTTTCGAGGCTCGTCGTCCGAAGGGTCTTGCAATCATCACAGAGATTCCGGGAACGGTTCATATCCGTGAGGAGAAGAACAAGCGTGAGATCGATATCACAAATCCGGCAGATGGTGAGATCAAGACATACCAGATTACTTACGGTTCTCATATCAAAGTGCGTGAGGGTCAGCAGCTTAATGCCGGTGATCCGCTGACAGAAGGTTCTATCAACCCGCATGATATCCTTAAGGTACAGGGTATCTCAGCTGTTCAGGATTATATTCTTTCTGAAGTACAGAGAGTATATCGCCTGCAGGGTGTAGAAATTTCCGATAAGCACATTGAGATTATCGTACGTCAGATGATGCGTAAGGTTCGTATCGAGAACAACGGAGATACCGACTTCCTTCCGGGTAGCCAGGTAGACTTCCTTGATTACGATGAGACCAACGAAGTGATGGAGAAGGAAGGCAAGGAGCCTGCAGAAGGTGAGCGAGTTCTTCTTGGTATTACCAAGGCTGCTCTTGCAACCGATTCCTTCTTATCAGCAGCATCCTTCCAGGAGACAACGAAGGTTCTTACCGATGCCGCAATCAAGGGTAAGGTTGATAAGCTTCAGGGTCTCAAGGAGAACGTTATCATTGGTAAGTTAATCCCGGCTGGTACAGGAATGAAGACTTACCGCGATATCAAGCTGAATACAGATTACAACACAGATTTGATCAAGCAGCTCGAAGAGGAAGATGCCCAGAAGGCAGCCGAAGAGAGCGAAGAGAATCTTGTTGAAGTGGATTAAGATCCATATTTGATAAAAAAAGTCCTGGTGAGGCATTTTTGATAAAATGCCCCGCCAAGGACTTTTTTTGTTTGGAAGTTTTTATTCTTGACAGTGAGGATTTGAGGATATATAATGTGCTAGCATGCCTAGAAATAGATTGGCATAGTAATAATCAGGAGGTGAAATAAATGCCAACATTTAACCAGTTAGTAAGAAAGGGTAGACAGACATCTGAGAAGAAGTCTAACTCACCAGCTCTTCAGAAGGGTTTCAATTCCCTGAAGAAGCGTCCTACAAATGCTTCTGCTCCACAGAAGCGTGGTGTATGTACTGCTGTTAAGACAGCTACCCCTAAAAAGCCTAACTCAGCGCTTCGTAAGATCGCCAGAGTACGTCTTTCTAACGGAATCGAAGTTACAAGCTACATTCCAGGTGAAGGACACAATCTGCAGGAGCACAGTGTCGTATTAATCCGTGGTGGTCGTGTAAAGGACCTTCCAGGTACACGTTATCACGTTATCCGTGGAACACTCGATACTGCTGGTGTTGCTGACAGAAAGCAGGCTCGTTCTAAGTATGGTGCTAAGAGACCTAAGTCTAAGTAATTAAACCATCGCAATTAGGAACGAACACAACACAAGCGTACGAGCTATTAAAATGGTTAGTGTTTGTATTTATTCCAAAGATACAAAGACACGAACACATTTTAACATGTGAGTACCGGTGATTTAATCAAAACCCATGATTAAGGAGGGAAGTTAACGTGCCACGTAAAGGACATACAGTAAAAAGAGACGTACTGGCAGATCCTATTTACAACAGCAAGGTAGTTACCAAGCTTGTCAATAACGTAATGTTAGACGGCAAGAAGGGTATTGCTCAGAAGATTGTATACGGAGCTTTTGCTAGAGTTGAAGAGAAGAGCGGTAAGCCGGCTCTTGAAGTATTCGAAGAAGCTATGAATAACGTTATGCCACAGCTCGAAGTTAAGGCTAGACGTATCGGTGGAGCTACATATCAGGTTCCAATCGAGGTTCGTCCTGATCGTCGTCAGACCTTAGGCCTTCGCTGGCTCACATTCTTCTCACGCAAGAGAAGTGAGAAGACTATGCAGGAGCGTCTTGCAGGTGAGATTATGGATGCAGCCAACAATACAGGCGCAGCTGTAAAGCGTAAGGAAGAGATGCATAGAATGGCTGATGCTAACAAGGCATTTGCTCATTACAGATTCTAATTGGAGGAACGTATCTTGGCTAAGAGAGAATACCCACTGGAGAGAACCAGAAATATCGGTATTATGGCTCATATCGATGCAGGTAAGACTACATTGACTGAGCGTATTCTTTACTATACCGGTGTAAACTATAAGATCGGTGAGACCTACGAAGGTACTGCTACCATGGACTGGATGGAGCAGGAGCAGGAGCGTGGAATCACTATTACATCTGCAGCGACAACATGTCACTGGACACAGCAGGAGCAGGCTAAGCCTAAGAAGGGTGCTCAGGAGCATCGTATCAATATCATTGATACTCCGGGACACGTAGACTTCACAGTAGAGGTTGAGCGTTCTCTTCGTGTACTTGACGGTTCTGTAGGTGTATTCGATGCTAAGGGTGGTGTTGAGCCACAGTCTGAGAACGTATGGCGTCAGGCTGATACATACAATGTACCACGTATGGCATTCGTAAATAAGATGGATATCTTAGGTGCTGATTTCTTCAACACTGTAGATGAAATCGGAACAAAGCTTGGTAAGAACGCAGTTGTTATCGAGTTACCAATCGGTAAGGAAGATCACTTCCAGGGTGTTATCGACCTTTTCGAGATGCAGTCTTATATCTACAATGATAAGACTGGTGAGGATATCACAATCGGTGAGATTCCAGAGGACATGAAGGACGAGGCAGAAGAGTGGAGAATGACTCTTGTCGAGAAGATTTGTGACCTTGATGAGGATCTCATGGAGAAGTACCTTGAGGGTGAAGAGCCAACTGTCGCTGAGATGAAGAAGGCACTTCGTAAGGCTACAATCAACAACGAGGCTATCCCGGTACTTTGTGGTTCTGCACATCAGAACAAGGGTATCCAGAAGCTTCTTGATGCTGTTATCGAGTACATGCCATCACCAGTAGATGTACCGGATATCACCGGTGTTGACCTTGATGGTAACGATATCACACGTAAGTCATCTGATGAGGAGCCATTCTCAGCTCTTGCATTCAAGATCATGACTGACCCATTCGTAGGTAAGCTTGCATTTATCCGTGTTTACTCAGGATCATGTAAGTCTGGATCTTACGTATTAAATGCTACAAAGGGTAAGAAGGAGCGTGTAGGTCGTCTTCTTCAGATGCACGCTAACAAGCGTGAGGAGATTGATGAGGTCTTCTCCGGTGATATCGCTGCAGCTGTAGGTCTTAAGATGACTGGAACAGGTGATACAATCTGTGACGAGCAGCACCCTGTAATCCTTGAGTCTATGGAGTTCCCTGAGCCTGTTATCGAGCTGGCTATCGAGCCTAAGACTAAGGAAGGTCAGCAGAAGTTAGGTGAGGCTCTTGCTAAGCTTGCAGAAGAGGATCCTACCTTCCGTGCTCATACAGATGAGGAGACAGGTCAGACTATCATCGCTGGAATGGGTGAGCTTCACCTTGAGATTATCGTTGATCGTCTGTTACGTGAGTTTAATGTTGAGGCTAACGTTGGTGCTCCACAGGTAGCATACAAGGAGTCCTTCTCACAGCCTGTTGATCAGGAATACAAGTATGCTAAGCAGTCCGGTGGTCGTGGACAGTACGGTCACTGTAAGGTTAAGTTCGAGCCTATGGATGTCAATGGTGAGGAGACCTTTAAGTTTGTTAACGCCGTTGTCGGTGGTGCAATCCCTAAGGAGTACATCCCATCTGTTGGAACAGGTATCGAAGAGGCTGCTAAGTCCGGTGTACTTTGCGGATTCCCGGTTGTAGGTGTTTCTGCTACAGTATATGACGGATCTTACCATGAGGTCGATTCTTCCGAGATGGCTTTCCATATCGCAGGTTCTATGTGTTTCAAGGAAGCTATGAAGAAGTCTAACCCTCAGATTCTTGAGCCGATCATGAAGGTTGAAGTAACAATGCCTGAGGAGTACATGGGAGATGTTATCGGTGACGTTAACTCTCGTCGTGGACGTGTTGAGGGAATGGATGACGTTGGTGGTAACGGTAAGCTTGTTAAGGCTTATGTTCCACTTGCTGAGATGTTCGGATACTCAACAGACCTTCGTTCTTCTACACAGGGACGTGGTAACTACTCAATGTTCTTCGATCATTATGAGGCAGTTCCAAAGAACGTACAGGAGCAGATCCTGAACAACCATAAGTAATTTACTTATTGTTCGTTAATTTCTGGTTTTGCATGGTTGCTTTTACAGTTGACTGTGCAAAAACCAGTTGAAAGAAACTACTAAATTTAATATAATTAAATTTAGCTGGTAATCAGATAATAGCCCCGCAGGGGGCAAATATTCCACAGGAGGAAATTTGAAATGGCAAAAGAGCATTTTAATCGAAGCAAGCCACATGTAAACATTGGTACAATCGGACACGTAGATCACGGTAAGACAACTCTTACTGCTGCTATCACATCCGTACTTGCTGCACGTGTTGATGGTAACGCACAGGTTGATTTCGCAAACATCGATAAGGCTCCGGAAGAGCGTGAAAGAGGTATCACTATCTCTACAGCTCACGTAGAGTACGAGACAGCAAAGAGACATTACGCTCACGTTGACTGCCCGGGTCATGCTGATTACGTTAAGAACATGATCACTGGTGCTGCTCAGATGGATGGTTCTATCCTTGTAGTAGCTGCAACTGATGGTGTTATGGCTCAGACTAAGGAGCACATCCTTCTTGCTCGTCAGGTAGGTGTACCTTACATCGTAGTATTCCTTAACAAGTGTGATATGGTTGACGATCCAGAGCTTATCGAGCTCGTAGAGATGGAAGTTACCGAGCAGCTTGAGGAGTATGGTTTCGAGGGATGCCCAATCATCAAGGGTTCTGCTCTTAAGGCTATTGAGGATCCAAACGGCGAGTGGGGCGACAAGATCATGGAGCTTATGGATACTGTTGATGAGTACATCCCAGATCCAGAGCGTGATACAGATAAGCCTTTCCTTATGCCTGTTGAGGACGTATTCACAATCACAGGTCGTGGTACTGTAGCAACTGGTCGTGTAGAGCGTGGTATGCTTCACGTTAACGACGAGGTTGAGATTCTTGGTATCCATGAAGAGGTTGGCAAGACTGTAGTTACAGGTATCGAGATGTTCCGTAAGACTCTTGATGAGGCTCAGGCTGGTGATAACATCGGTGCTCTTCTTCGTGGTGTAGACCGTGATGCTATCGAGCGTGGACAGGTTCTTGCTAAGCCAGGTACTGTAACATGCCATAAGAAGTTTACAGCTCAGGTTTACGTACTTACTAAGGACGAGGGTGGTCGTCATACTCCATTCTTCAACGAGTACCGTCCACAGTTCTACTTCCGTACAACTGACGTAACAGGTATCATCACTCTTCCAGAGGGAACAGAGATGTGCATGCCTGGTGATAACGTAGAGATGACAATCGAGCTCATCCACCCAGTTGCTATGGAGCAGGGTCTTACATTCGCTATCCGTGAGGGTGGACGTACTGTAGGTTCAGGCCGTGTATCTTCTGTTATCGAGTAATTGATTTTATAGATTACAATTCATAGCTTTTTAGCTATAATATATGTTCAAGCGTAAAGAGGACCTCGGAATCTTATGATTCCGGGGTCCTTTTGTCATATGACTTTTTATTCAAGAGAGCAAATGTTATCAGGCTTCGGTATCTTTGTTCTTGAGCAGTTCGGATCTGCGCGCTACTTCCGCCTTTTGAAGATCGGCAGGAACCTGTTCATAGCGGGCCAGTTCGTAGGAGAAAGTTCCTGAACCGCTGGTCATAGAGCGAAGCTTTGCATCATATCCGTAGAGAGCAGCCAGTGGAATTTCAGCAAGGATCTCGGTCTTCTTATATTCTGTTGGATTCATTCCAAGAACCCTTCCACGTCTCTTGTTCAGATCACCCATGACATCACCGGTGTAAGTATCAGGCACTTCCACGCGTAAGGATTCAATCGGCTCGAGAAGAATCGGATGGGCATCCATAACGCCTTTTTTAAATGCTTCTCTTGCAGCTGTCTTAAATGCGAGCTCTGAGGAGTCAACGGCATGGAAGGAACCGTCATATAGTTCGGCGTGAATACCGATGACCGGATATCCGGCAAGAGGACCGGCAAGAACAGCTTCAGCAAGTCCCTTTTCCACTGCTGGGAAGTAGTTTTTAGGAACGGCTCCACCGACAACACATTCGGTGAAGTGATAGCTACACTGCGGATCTTCATCTGGAGAGAAACGCATCTTGACATGACCATATTGACCATGACCACCGGATTGCTTTTTATATTTATATTCCACATCGGAGGAACCCTGTATGGTCTCCTTGTAAGGAATCTTAGGTTCTAAAAGTTCTACTTCGACTTTGTACCGTTCTTTTAATTTGGCAACACTGATATCGATATGGCGGTCACCGATACCGTAGATCAGTGATTGATGGTTGGCACTGTCGTTAACAATGCGAAGCGTAAGATCCTCAAGACATAGCTTGGCAAGACCCTGTGCCACCTTGTCTTCATCCTTTTTGTTTAGCGTCTTATATCGCTTGAAGGTATAAGGTGTGGAAAGAGCAGTCCGGATGTAGAGAATCGGATTGTTCTTTGTAGACAGGGAGTCTGTTGTGGCAAGCTGACTTAATTTGGAAAGAGCTCCGATATCGCCGGCGTGAAGTTCCGGAACTTCTACGGCTTTATTGCCGGTTAATATGTAGAGTTTTCCAATCTTTTCTTCGGTCTGTTTGTGCTTGTTGAAGAGAATATCATCGGTTTTCAAGACGCCGGAATTCACTTTAATCAGAGAATATTTGCCGACAAAAGGATCTACGATGGTCTTGAAGCAGTAGGCGCTCTTAGGCTTTGAAAAATCATAGTCGGCTTCATAAACTTCATTGGTATCGGCGTGAATACCGGAAATGGTACGGTCTTCCGGAGATGGGAGATATTTGATGATGTCATACATCATCGTGTACATGCCACGGTTGGTAAGGTTCGAACCCATCATGACAGGAACGATATCACCGGAGGCAACATTGGCACGAAGGGCAGATCGAATCTCATTCTCGGAGAATTCCTCACCGTTGAAATACCGATCCATAAATTCGTCGGAAGTCTCTGCCACTGATTCCATTAAGATCTCCCGATATTGTGAGAGATATTCCTGGGAGTAGTCCGGAACATCACAGTGAACGACACTGCCATCCTTCTGCCAGCGTTTACCGATCTGCTGGATGACGTTGATGTATCCGACGAATTCTTCATTTTCACGAATCGGGAAATGGAACGGTGCGATTTTCTTTCCGTAGAGTTCCTGCAGACCTTCGACGATTTCGCGGTAACTTGCCTTGTCTACATCCATTTCGGTGACAAAGACCATGCGAGGCAGATGAAATTTCTCGCAGATTTCCCAGGCCCTTTTGGTACCGGTTTCAATTCCGTTCTTGCCGGAGATTACAATGATGGCAGCATCAGCGGCAGAAACAGCTTCCTCTACTTCGCCGATAAATTCAAAGTAACCGGGGGTATCCAGGAAGTTGACTTTCGTGTCATTCCATGGAATCGGAATGACCGATGTGTTGATGGAAAAATGGTTTTCAATTTCGAGTTTGTCGTAGTCAGAAATCGTGTTACCAGCATCGATGGAACCCGGACGCGGGATCTGATTGGCGAGATATGCAATCGATTCTACGAGGCTGGTCTTGCCCGCCCCGCTGTGTCCAAGTAACACCACATTTCTGATTTTGTCAGTAGTATAAACGTTCATGTGTGCTCCTCCCTTCCGTTGAGTATATGTATAAGTTTACCGATATTTGATTGTTTATACAATAGAAATTGTAAAATTCCAACAAAGATTATTTGTTGTCAGATAAAAACAAAGAATACATCCTCCATTTACAGGAGATGGGGGATGACGTATAATGAGCCGGTATGTATAATGTGACGATATTATTCTAACGTGAGGAAAAAATGACATTAAGAGATTTGGAAATCGGTAAAAGTGCGCGAATCACAGCGGTAGGCGGCAGTGGCGCCCTTCGCCAGCATTTTTTGGATATGGGTATGATACCGGGGGAGAAGATCACCTTGGTGAAATATGCTCCGATGGGAGACCCGATGGAGCTTAGAATTCATGACTATGAGCTGACTTTGCGCCTTGAGGATGCTGAGAAGATTCAGATTCAGACTTGTGAAGGCGGGGAGGATGAACCCCGGGAAGAAGGCAATGCATCGGATGTGGAAGCAGCTTTGAAGAAAAATAAAAAGAAGCAGAAAAACCATCCGGGACTTGGAGAAGAGACGGTGGCATCCCACGACTATAAGAGCCAGCATAAGGGCGGATTGAAGGGAAAGCTGACCTTTGCACTTGTAGGTAATCAGAATTGTGGTAAGACGACTCTTTTCAACCAGTTGACAGGAGCGAACCAGCATGTGGGAAATTTCCCCGGAGTGACCGTCGATCGAAAAAGCGGAACCATCAAGGGACATCCCAACACCGAGGTGGTGGATCTGCCGGGAATCTATTCTCTTTCCCCTTATACAAGCGAAGAGATCGTTTCCCGTCAGTTTATACTCGAGGAAAAGCCGACAGCGATTATCAATATCGTGGATGCAACCAACATCCAACGGAATCTGTATCTGACAATGCAGCTCCTTGAGCTGGGAATTCCCATGGTACTTGCATTAAATATGATGGATGAACTTCGAGGCAACGGCGGATCGATCCGGATCAATGAGATGGAGGAGCTTCTTCAGATTCCGGTCATCCCGATTTCTGCTGCGAAAAATGAGGGAATCGATGAGCTGGTGGCACATGCCATTCATATCGCAAAATACCAGGAGGGACCGGGAAGAGAAGACTTCTGCGCGAAGAACGATCATAATGGTGCGGTTCACAGAGCGATGCACGGCGTTATGAATCTGATTGAAGATCATGCACTTCGGGCGGGCATTCCTCTGCGTTTTGCAGCAAGTAAGCTGATAGAGGACGATCCATTGGTAAAAGAGGCGCTCTGTCTGGATGAGAACGAGGCAGAGACCATGAAGAAGATCGTCGTACAGATGGAAAAAGAGCGGGATCTGGATCGTTCGGCGGCGATTGCGGATATGAGATTTTTATTCATCCGGCGTCTTTGCAGTGAGACGGTTATCAAGCCAAAAGAGAGTAAGGAGAGGGAGCGAAGTAAGAAGCTGGATCGTTTATTCACAGGAAGGTGGACAGCGATTCCTCTGTTTATCGCCATCATGGCAACGGTTTTCTATCTGACCTTCCATGTAATCGGAGCCTTTCTTCAGGAGATTCTGCAGAGCGGCATTGATGAATTGACAAAATTGGTGGATCAGGGAATGAAGGCAGCGAATGTTGCGGCTCCGATTCATTCTCTTGTCATCGATGCAATTTTTAACGGAGTGGGAACGGTGTTAAGCTTTGTTCCGATTATTGTTGTACTCTACCTGTTCCTGTCTATATTAGAAGACAGCGGTTATATGGCAAGAGTGGCATTTGTGATGGATAAGCTCCTGCGTAAAATCGGCTTGTCCGGACGAAGCATTGTTCCGCTGTTGGTGGGCTTTGGCTGCACGGTTCCTGCGACCATGGCCACGAGAACTCTGCCCTCTGACCGTGACCGTAAGATGACGGTGCTGTTGATTCCGTTTATGAGCTGTTCAGCGAAGATGCCGGTCTATACTTTTTTTGCGCTGGCTTTTTTCCCGAAGTATGCGGCGCTGGTAACGGTTGGAATGTATCTAATTGGCATTGTGCTCGCAATTCTGGTGGCATATATTTCCAAGGTGTCTACTTATAAGGGAGAGGCGGTTCCTTTCGTCATGGAACTTCCGAACTATCGACTTCCGGGACTGAAAAATACCCTGCAGTTGATGTGGGATAAGACCTGGGACTTTTTATACAGAGCATTTACCGTGATTTTTGTGGGAACCATTCTGGTGTGGTTTTTACAGAATTTTAACTTTGGACTGCATATGGTAGCGGATTCGGAGCAGAGTATGCTTGCCTCCGTTGCGGGATTGATCGCACCGGTGTTTAAGCCGCTTGGTCTGGGAGACTGGAGGATTTCAACGGCAATCATCTCCGGATTTATGGCAAAAGAAAGTATCGTGTCCATGCTGTCGGTAACCTTCGGTGGAATGAAAGGAATCCAGAATGTAATGACACCGCTGACTGCATTGACGTTTCTGGTATTCAGCCTTTTATATACACCTTGTCTTGCCGCTGTCTCAGCTATCAAAAAGGAGCAGGGAAGACGGTTTGCTCTTCAGACGGTAATTTTTCAGTGCGTTGTGGCATATATAGCAGCAGGCGGCGTTTATATCATCGCCTATGCACTTGGAATGCGTTAGTGTTTTTGCTATACTTAGCATCGTTGTGTGGAATATACAGGAAAGGGGAATAAGAGAATATGGCAGAAGAATTTGGACAGGGTACGAAATGTGTTCAGGGCGGATATCGCCCGGGGAACGGAGAACCGAGACAGGTTCCTATCGTGCAGTCTACGACCTTTAAATACGAGACCAGTGAGGCCATGGGAAGACTGTTTGATCTGGAGGACAGCGGATATTTTTACACCAGATTACAGAATCCGACCAATGACGCGGTGGCGGCGAAGATTGCAGAGCTTGAAGGAGGAACGGCGGCCATGCTGACAAGTTCCGGTCAGGCGGCAAACTTCTTTGCATTGTTTAATATTTGTGAAAACGGAAGTCATATTGTAGCTTCTTCCTCCATTTACGGCGGAACCTTCAATCTGATTGCGGTTACAATGGCGAAGATGGGGATTACGGCGACCTTCGTTGAGCCGGACTGCAGCGAGGAGGAATTAAACGCTGCATTTCAGGAGAATACAAGAGCGGTCTTCGGTGAGACCATTGCCAATCCGGCGCTGACGGTACTGGATATTGAAAAATTTGCCAAGGCAGCCCATGCCCACGGGGTTCCTTTGATCGTGGATAATACCTTCCCGACACCGGTGAATTGTCAACCGATCAAGTGGGGCGCAGATATTGTGACACATTCCACCACCAAGTACATGGATGGCCATGGAGCAGGTGTGGGTGGCGCGATTGTGGATTCCGGTAACTTTGACTGGATGGCAAATGCCGAAAAGTATCCGGGACTTTGCCAGCCGGATGATTCCTACCATGGAATCGTCTACGCCGAGAAATTTGGAAAAGAGGGAGCCTTTATTACAAAAGCAACCTCACAGCTTATGAGAGATTTCGGTTCGATCCAGTCTCCTCAAAATGCGTTCCTTTTGAACCTTGGACTTGAGTCTTTGCATGTCCGTATGGCACGCCATGTGGAAAATGGTCAGGCCATGGCGGAATACTTAAGCAAACATCCGAAGATTGAAAGGGTAAGCTATCCGGGACTTGAAAGTGATCCGTTCTATCCTCTGGCTCAAAAGTACCTTCCAAAGGGTGGCTGTGGTGTCGTATCCTTTGAGATCAAGGGTGGCAGGGCAGCTGCAGAGGCTTTTATGAAAGAACTTAAGATTGCTGCCATTGAGACCCATGTGGCAGATGCAAGAACCTGTTGTCTGAATCCGGCAACATCCACCCATCGTCAGATGACGGATGAGCAGCTTGCCGCAGCAGGAATTCCGGCAGGTCTTGTAAGGCTTTCCTGCGGACTGGAGGATGCCGCAGATCTGATCGCGGATGTAGAGCGTGCGCTGGAAGCAGTATCATAATTTATCGATTTAAGAATAGGTATTACATAACAATGAGACGTCTTTAGGGATATTCCCCGGCGTCTCATTGTTTTTTAGTTTCGTTTCAGGAAACCATTTGATATAATTAAAGTTAACGATAGTATTTTGTGACAGCCGGGAAGTGTGAATACTATGAAGAATATCAGAAGGATTAGTAACTATACAATTTGCGTAGCCGTTACCATCATTCTTGCGGTCTTTTTTTCTGCATCCTTTATTATCAATGCAGGAATGTATGTTAAGCTTCCGATGGGTCATCCGAAAGTGCTTGATGTCCAGTGGATGGATGCGAAAACCGGTCAGAAGTTGCCCACACAAGAGCCGGTGCTGATTAAGTCCGGAAAGAGCAGGACCGTACAGTGTCGTGTGACAGATCCTTCTGTTTTCAGGGGAAGTTATGTCGGTTTCTGGACCGGCTATATGGACTATGTCATTTGGCTTGACAAGGACAGTATCTTAAAGTCGGACCCGTCGAACTATCGGTTTGGACATGAGAGCAGTGAACACTGGGCGGTCTTTCAGATCAACCAGGTTCCAACCGGACGTATGCTTACGATTCATCTTACGAATCGCATGCACACGAACCAGCTGTTTTATCTGAATTATATGGCAGCCGGCTCGGCAGCCGATATCCGTGAATTTATTTTGCGATTAAACGCCCAGAAACTGGTTTTTGCCATCATACTGGATTTGTTAGGCATTCTTTTACTCATTTATACCGGCTTGTTGAAGCTGTATCGGGTGAAGAGCTGGTCTAAGAAACCTCCGTTTTATCTGGGATTGTTATGTTTTGCAGCAAGTCTTTGGGTCTTTATTGACTCGCCGTTTCCACAGTATATCAGCGGTAATCTTACCATGCGCTATCAGATTTTCTTTGGTGCGATGGCGATTATACCGATGTTGTTTTTGATCCTGTTTAGGGATGTGGTCAAAGAAGGCCGCTTTGTTTTGAATCTTCTTCTGATTGCTTATAATGCCTGGGTATTGATTTCCATGGTGGCTTACGTGGGAGGAGGAATTCCTCTTGAGGTATGCATGTACGGAACCTTCGTTATGTTGGGCGTTATTGCAACTGTTATGACATACTTTTTGTTGTTGAATTATCGTCACAATGGAGAGCGCCATGCCATTGTCATGATTCCGGCCTTTTTGTTTATGGCGGGCGGAGCAGGTGTGGATGTGGGACGTTTTTTTATCCTTGGTAACACCATGGATTCCACCGTAGGTTTCCGTCATGGATTCACTGTGGCGGTTTTGATTCTGATTGTTGTACTCTCACGGGAGGCGGTAGCATCTTTGCGTGAAGCACAGGCGGCACGGACCTATAAGGACAGAGTCTATATTGACAGCGTGACAAAGGGGAATACGAGGCTGTACCTGGATGACCGGATTCACAGTCTGCCGCCGAACCGGCGCTACTTTGTTATTGCAACCATTGACGCCTACAGCCAGCTGATTCTATCGCTGGGTAAGGTCAGAGGCAGCAGGCTCCTTCAGGATATATACCGGCATATGGAGCAGACGCTGAATGCGAATGAATATATGTGTTACATGGGGGATGCGGATTTTGGCTTTTATGTTTTGGCAGACTCCATGGACGATATGCATAAGAAGTGTTTTCGGCTTAAGACACAGGTGGAGATGGCCCTTGCAGAGAACGAGGTGATTTCTGCCCCGAAGATACGGTTCGGAGTATACAGTAACGAGCAAAAGTCCAAGAGTATGGAGGATATGGTGGTATGCACTCTGGCGGCAATGCAGGATAATTCGCCAAGCCGTTACCAGGATATCAGCTTCCATGCCTATGACGAGGAGACTCGAAAGCGACTTGCATTAGAGCAGTATCTGGTGGAACATGTGGATCAGGCAATTGAAAACAAGAACATAACCTTTTATCTGCAGCCGAAGGTGAGTCTGTCGGATGGGAAGATTCACGGGGCGGAGGCTCTGGCCAGATGGATTTCCAAAGAGACCGGATTTATCAAACCGGATCAGTTTATTCCGGTCTTCGAACAAAATGGCATGATACGTAAGATTGACCTGTGCATCTTCCGTCAGGTATGTGAAAAGATTGCCGAGTGGATGAAGGAAGACGATGTGGATGTACCGGTTATTTCTGTCAATATATCCAAAGCGGCAATCAACTATACCGGATTTTTTAACCCGTATTGCAAGATTATGAAAGAGACCGGAGTACCCGGAAAGTATCTTGAGTTCGAACTGACAGAGAATATTGCCTATGAGAATATGGAACTGTTAAAACAGCTGATTGACGATATTCACCGGACCGGGGCAAAGTGCTCCATGGACGATTTTGGTAAATCCTATTCGAACCTGTCGGCTTTTGGAACCTTATCCTTCGATGTGGCGAAGATGGATATCTGCTTTTTCAACCGCGGTTTTCCGGAAGATGACGAGCAGAATCTTTTGGTGACAGGAACCTTAAAGCTCTTGCAGCAGCTCGGTTTGACGGTTGTAGCGGAGGGCATCGAGAACAAAGAGCAGGCGGAACGTTTATATGCGCTCCACTGTGATATGGTGCAGGGATACTATTACGGTAAACCGATGACGCCGGTAGAATTTCGGAAACTTCAAAGGGACAATCAAATAAAAGAGGAGTAGCATGGCGGCAACAGTATTTGTATTGACACAAAAAGAAATATCATTTCCACAGGATTCCATCTATGTTCCCCTTCAGGTGGGAGCGGCCACGGGACAGGATCTGGGATATATCCGGGATGATAACGGAGGTGATCAGATTTCGGAGCTGCATTGCTTTTTTGGTTATCTGACGGGGATATACTGGATCTGGAAGAATTACACCGGACAGGAGAACATCGGAATCTGTCCGGAACATCCCTGGGCAGAGGAGGTATCCGGGGAGAAACTGGATGATCTGCTGGGGCGGTGCGATGTGTTAATCGCAAAGCCGGTGGAAAGTGATGTGACATTTGGGCAGAGATTTTTCGAGGAACATCATGCCAATGACCTTGAGGCGGTGCAGGCTTCTCTGGCAAAGCTTTATCCGGAGGATGAGTGGGCATTTGAGGATGTATTAAATGGCAAAAGGCAATATGCCGGACATGGCTGTGTTATGAAGCGGGCGCTTTTTGACGACTATTGCAACTGGCTGTTTACCATTCTGATGGATGCCGGACAGAGGATCGATGCCAGTCACTATGAAAGCGATGAGATGTGTGTCTATGCCTATCTGGCGGAGGCTCTTTTTCCTACATGGCTTTTGGCAAGAGGCCTTCGGGTATGCGAGGTTCTGGAAAGTGAAAAGAAGGCGAGTGGTGCGGATCTGCTTTCTTTGCTTCGGCAGCTTTTGCAGCAGCATAAGACAAAAGAGGCGTATGAATGCATTCATAAGGCGATGACGGACAATCCCGAAGCGACGCTTCCGGTATCCGATGAGGGAAATAATCTTGTAATAGCCGAACAGGTTCTGTATCTGAAGTATCTGGATGAAGAAGACGGACACGACAGCATGTGGAAGCAGGAGTGGGATCTGGATACCTTAACGGACCATTACCGGAATATCTATTCCATGATGCAGCTTGTATCGACGGGAGAAGAACTTGGAGAATATGAGGTGGAATATCTCAAGCAGAGTGGTTTTAATGCAATGACAGCGGATCTTATGGTAAGAAACGATCCGGCTGAGAGGTTGCAGAAGCCATATCTGAAAGGGGACGAAATTGTAAGTTATTTGGCAAAATATAATCTGTTTTAACTCAGTCGGGGCAAGATAAAGGTAAAGAAAGGAGACAATATGGAAGTGACAGGAACAGTAAAATACATCGGGGCAGACGATTTGACATTGGATTTGTTTGAGAGTCAGTATCCGATTCCACACGGGGTATCCTACAATTCTTATGTTATTCTGGACGAGAAGATTGCGGTGATGGATACGGTAGACAAAAGAGCGAGTGAGCAGTGGCAGAAGAACCTTAAGGAAGTGCTGGGGGACCAGGAACCGGCATATCTTATCGTTTCCCATCTTGAGCCGGATCATGCGGCGAACATCGGCTGGTTTGCATCGGAATATCCGAAGACCACAATCGTCTGCTCTGCAAAGGCGAAGGGCATGCTGCCTCAGTTTTTTGATATCGACTTAAGCGAACGGATTCAGGTGGTGGCAGAAGCGGAGGAATTGTCTCTCGGAAGTCATACTCTCCAGTTCTTTATGGCACCGATGGTACACTGGCCGGAGGTTATGGTCACTTACGAAAGCAGTGAAAAGACACTGTTTACAGCGGATGGATTCGGAACCTTTGG
Organism: Lachnospiraceae bacterium C10; assembly: GCA_900100095.1. GTDB lineage: Bacteria > Bacillota > Clostridia > Lachnospirales > Lachnospiraceae > Weimeria. Next base: position 27,604 of record FMTN01000008.1, on the reverse strand, counting down.
TGCTCTGTCTAAGGACCTTCCGTGGATTACGGAGGCAAGACGTTACTATACCAACATCGTCGGTAAATACGGTCCTTCTGTTCAGCAGTTATTAAAAAAGGCGGCAACCCTTGATATTGCAAGGATCGCTCCTCTCCACGGACCTGTTTTGACAGAGAATCTGGGAGACTATATTGAAAAATATCAGAAGTGGAGCAGTTATACACCGGAGGAGAGCGGCATTCTGCTGGCCTACGCATCCATCCACGGAAATACGAAAGAGGCGGCGGAATATTTTGCAGACCTTCTTAAGGCAGCAGGCGAGAACGTGGAGCTTTTGGATCTTACCCGTACCCATGCCTCCTATGCTATAGAGAAGGCATTTATGTATGACCGTATGATTCTTGCAGCAGCAACCTATGACGGCGGTCTGTTCCCGCCAATGGAAGATTTCCTTCACCATCTGAAAGCAAAAGGATTAACAGGACGTAAGATCGGTTTGATTGAAAACGGTTCCTGGGGGCCTCTTGCCGCAAAGAAAATGCGGGAGATTCTGGAGACGATGAAGGGAATGGAAGTGGTTGAACCACAGGTTACGATTCGTTCCACAAGAAAAGAAGCAGATACTAAGGCATTTGAAGCATTAGCAGAGGCAATGAAGGCAGAAGCATAGTATGTTTGTTATTTCGCTTAATTATAGAACGGTACCGGAGGATCTTCTTAAAAAGCTTACCATGTCCGATGAAGATGCGGTTGAGTTCATGAAGCATCTGAGAAAAAATAAAATATCAGAGTGCGTCTATATGGCTGCGGATAACCGGGTTGAGATATACGGAAGAGGCGACTATAGGACAGCGGTAAGGCTTTTGGTCAAGGATACAGCAGTGGAGGAATCCCTTCTGTGTGACCATCTGCTGATTTATCTGGGGGAGGAGGCTTTGTGGCATCTTCTCAGTGTAACCTCCGGACTGGAATGGATGCGTCCCGGTGATGATGAAGTGATGGGACAGGTCAAACGGGCCTACTTCTTGGCGCAGAGCAGCGGATTTTTAGGAGAGGAGTTCCCGCAGATCTTTCAGACAGCCATTGCAGCAGCAAGGAAGGTGAAGGCGGCGGTGCCATCCTCCGGGATGTCTGGTTCGATCCTATCCCTTGTTATGGAATATTGTCGACGTAGTATGAGTGGACATACCAATATTCTGATACTGGGAGAGGATGAGAGAATGCTTGGGAATCTGCAGCGGGCATTTTTATCCGGGGACGATTGCGATATTATGACGACCATGGAGGAGACCGGCAGCAGGGATGGAAGAATTCATATCATCGAATATGAGCATCGGTACCTTGCAGCTGTGGAGGCCGATATCATCATTTCTGCCACCAACCGGCCGCAGTACACACTGACAGCCAGACATCTGGAAGCCTTGACACCGAAGAAGAGATTGTTCATTGATTTGTCAACGCCCCGGGATCTGGATGATGCCATTGCAGATTTGCCCCGGACAACCCTTCTAACCATGGAAGATCTGGAAAAGAATGCAAAGGAGGAGAAGGTGGAAGCCTCTCCTATGGATCTTTGGCAGGGAATTTTGGAAGAGGCGATGGATGATTATTTAAAAGAGAACCTTTTCCAGAAGTTTATGCCTCGCATGGAACGACTGACCTCACGGCATACGGGAGGAATTGACCACTTTATCTTTGATTACAAGGAGGAGGCATCAGCGAAGGAGCTTCAGGCTTTGATTGATGTTTTGGATCGCATGGGTCAATCATAAAAAACGGGCGTGTGAAAACAATTGTTTTCACACGCCCGTTTTTTTTATGAAATTTTTAATAGTCGACGTGCATAAGGCATAAACCTTTTGCCGGAGCGGTAGGCCCTGCGGCCTGACGGTTTTTGGCTTCCAGGATGGCAGGCATATCGGCAGGCTCAATCTTTCCAAGACCAACCTGAATCAGGGTGCCGACCAGAATACGAACCATATTCTGAAGGAACCCGGTTCCGTGGAAGGTCAGATAGATATAGCCTTTGTTACGGTGGACATCAATGGAATCCACGAGTCGAACCGTGGATTTTTTCATGCGGGAATTGCCGCAGAAGGATTTGAAATCGTGCTCCCCTTCAAGGTAGGAAGCCGCCTGCTGCATCTTTTCCACATCGAGAGGATGCTCCCAGATGGTGCAGTATTTGCGGTTGAAAACAGGGCGGACCTCTCCGTCGAAAATCGTGTAGCGATAGGTCTTACCCACCGCATTGTAACGGGCATGAAAGCGATCCGAAGCTTCGGAGACTTCGCGTATCACAATGTCATCCGGAAGGTATTGATTACAGTAATCGCGGATCGCTTCACAGGTAAGAGCGGTGTCAAGCCGGACAGAGGCAACCATACCTCTTGCGTGAACGCCGGCATCGGTTCGGCCAGAACCGATCACATCCGGGATAATTTCGGGAACGGGAGATTTCTTCATCTGCTCCCGTAAGGCGGCGTCAGGATTCTGACCTTTTGTAACCAGCATCCAGCCAAGGACATTTTCGATTTTACCCTGGATGGTCGGTTGACCGGGTTGATGTTCCCAGCCGTTGTATCGTGTTCCGTCGTATGCAATTTTGATTTTATAATTCTTTTCCATGCAGACAGTGTACCACAATTATGGCAAAATCACCAAAATGAGGGTTGACTTTTTGTGAATGATTTTGACGGAAAATGATTGAATGTAAAGGGGTTTGAAAATATAATATGACTAAAGTTGAAGGAAAACGACTGTTTTCGACAGAGACTGGAGGGGGAAGACATCATGCTGACAGAAGAACGTTTTGCAAGAATCGTTTCGCTGGTGGATGCCAGGGGATCTGTGACAGTGGCAGAGCTTATGGATGAGTTGAACTCAAGTGAGTCCACTATACGAAGAGATCTGACATCACTGGATCGCTCAGGAAGACTCCTTAAGGTTCGCGGAGGAGCGATTGCACGGAACGGGTCACTTTCAACACGAGATGATGAAGTGGCATCCCGAATGGAAAGAAATATAGAAGAGAAAGGAACCATAGGTTCCTATGCAGCAGGCCTGATCGGACCGGAGGATTTTGTCTATATTGATGCCGGGACGACAACAGATCAGATGCTTAGTCATATCACCTGTAAGGAAGCGGTGTTTGTCACCAATGCGGTCAGTCATGCCATGAAGCTGGCAGCCATGGGCTGTCGGGTCTACATTCTCGGAGGAGAATTCAAGCATGCCACCGAGGCAATTGTCGGAGACGAGGCGATTGCATCCCTTGAAAAGTATAATTTTACCAAGGGATTCTTTGGGACCAATGGTATCACCATGACCAACGGTTTTACCACACCGGAGATAAAGGAAGCAATGGTTAAGCAGAAGGCGATGAAAAGCTGCAGGGAAAAGTACGTATTGGCTGATGGCAGTAAGTTCGGAGGGGTCTCTGCTATTGGGTTTGGCACATTTGAATCTGCGACGATCATTACAGATCTTGTGAAGCGCAGAGAGTTTGCTGAGTGCAGAAATATTGTGGAGGTAAGCAAATGATCTACACTGTAACATTTAACCCATCCCTGGACTACATCGTATCGGTGGATAACTTTGAACTTGGAAAAGTCAACCGTACCTGTGCGGAGCTGATCTTTCCGGGAGGAAAAGGAATCAACGTATCGATGGTGTTGAAGAATCTCGACGTAGACAGCGAAGCGTTAGGCTTTATGGCAGGTTTTACCGGTCGTGAGATCGCAGGACTGCTGGAAGAGCGTCAGGTTCGAAGCAACTTCATTGAGGTTAAGGACGGAATGTCCAGAATCAACGTTAAGCTCAGAAGCAATGAAGAGTCTGAGATTAACGGAATGGGACCGGCCATTTCAAGCGAGGACATCAAGAAGCTTTACGGACAGCTCGATCAGCTGAAGGAAGGCGATGTACTGGTTCTTGCAGGAAGCATCCCGTCGGTAATGCCGGAATCCATGTACATGGATATCATGAAGTATTTAGAGGACAAGAAGCTGAAGATCGTTGTAGATGCAACGAAGGATCTTTTACTCAATGTTCTTCCGTACCATCCGTTCCTGATTAAGCCGAACAACTATGAGCTTGGTGAGATTTTTGGAGTGGAGCTTAAGACAAAGGAAGACGTAGTACCATATGCGAAGAAACTCCAGGAAAAAGGAGCCGTTAACGTTCTGATTTCTATGGCAGGCGAAGGCGCACTTTTGGTAACGGAAGACGGACAGGTCATTGAAAGCAATCCGCCGAAGGGACAGGTTCGTAACTCCGTAGGAGCCGGAGATTCCATGGTGGCAGGATTTATTGCAGGCTACCTTCATTCCGGTAACTATGAGGAGGCTTTCTATACCGGACTTTGCACCGGATCCGCATCAGCTTTTTCAGATAATCTTGCAACAAAAGAGGAAGTTGCAGACTTGTTGAAGCAGTTCGGCAAGAATTATTTCTAGGTCATATCGTCCGAAAGGACGTATGGATAAAGGTTAAGAGGGCAAAAGAAAAGGAGAAGAAATTATGAAAGTTAGAGATCTACTTTCGCCTGAGAGCATTGAACTGAAGGGTTCGGCTCTCGGAAAACAGGATGCAATCAGTAAGATGGTAGACCTGATGTCAAAGAGAGGTAACATTGCAGACCGTCAGACATATCTGAATGGTGTGTTGGCAAGAGAAGATGAGTCTACAACCGGAATCGGTGACGGAATTGCAATTCCACATTGTAAATCTGACGCGGTTACAGCACCGGGACTTGCAGCAATGGTGCTTCCTGACGGAGTGGAATATGATGCATTGGACGGAGAGCCGGTTAAGCTGATTTTCCTGATTGCTGCACCGAATTCCAAGGATAATCTTCATCTGGAAGTTTTATCCAGACTTTCTATGCTTTTGATGGATTCTGATTTTGTAAACAACCTTAAGAATGCATCTTCAAAGGAAGAGTTCTTATCCATCATCGATAAGGCTGAGCAGGCAAGAGAGGAGTCACAGGCTGTTAAGACATCCGTAGGAGCTTACGATGTTGTTGCTGTAACAGCATGCCCAACTGGAATTGCACATACATACATGGCAGCAGAGGCAATCGAGAAGGCAGGCAAGGAGCTTGGCTTACGCGTTAAGGTTGAGACACGCGGATCAGGCGGTGCAAAGAATGTACTGACAGATAAAGAGATTGCAGAGGCTAAGGGTGTTATCGTAGCAGCAGATGCGAAGGTTCCAATGGATCGTTTCGATGGTAAGCCTGTGATTGACACAAAGGTAGCCGATGGAATTCATAAGGCATCTGAGCTTGTAAAGAAAGCAAATGCAAAGGATGCTCCAATCTATCATGCAACCGGTGCAGAGCGTGCTTCTTCCGCAGCAGGCGCTGAAAATGACAGTGTTGGACATCAGATTTACACCCATCTTATGAGTGGTGTATCTCATATGCTTCCATTCGTTGTTGGTGGTGGAATTCTTGTAGCACTGGCATTCCTTCTTGATACACTGATGGGATACGGTGATGTTGGTGGAGCTTTCGGTTCTGCAACACCGATTTCCGCTTTCCTTAAGTCCATCGGTGGAACAGCAATGGGAATGATGGTTCCTGTACTTGCAGGTTACATTGCATACTCTATTGCAGATCGTCCGGGTCTTGCGGTAGGTTTCGTAGGTGGTCTTCTTGCATCCAGTGGTAATACCGGTCTGTTTAATGATCACGGTGAGGCAAGCTTCTTATTCTCAGAGAAGAATGTAGGCGGCTTCCTTGGATTCATTAAGGATTTCGCTTTTGCAGGTCCAAACAGCGGTAACACAGTATCCGGATTCCTCGGCGGTATTGCAGCAGGTTTCCTTGCTGGTGCTATCGTATTAATGCTTAAGAAGTGCACCGAGAATTTCCCGAAGTCACTTCAGGGTATCCGTCCTGTTCTGATCTTCCCACTGGTTGGTATCTTCTGTGAAGCTGTTCTGATGTGCTTCATCCTGAACCCGATCATTGGCGTTGTTAATACAGGTCTTTCCACAATGCTGAATGCAGTATATGATTCCGGAGCTATCTGGCTCATGGGACTCATTCTCGGTGGAATGATGGCAATTGATATGGGTGGCCCAATCAACAAGGCAGCATACGTATTCGGTACAGGTATGTTAGGAACAGCCAACGAGCTGATCAAGGCCGGTACAGATATTTCTGATCCAAAGGTACAGGTTTGCTACATTGCAATGGCTGCTGTTATGGTAGGTGGAATGGTTCCTCCACTTGGAATCGCATTGGCTACCATCTTCTTCCCGAAGAAGTTCAACGCTGCTGAGAGGGAGACAAAGGTTACAAATATTATCATGGGTGCTTCCTTCATTACTGAGGGTGCTATCCCATTCGCAGCTGCAGATCCGGGACACGTTATTCCGGCAACCTTCATCGGTTCCGCTGTAGCAGGTCTGTTATCCGCTCTGTTCGGGTGTACATTAATGGCACCTCACGGTGGTGTGTTTGTATTCGCGACAGTAGGTAACCCGCTGATGTACATTATTGCATGGTTCGTAGGATCAGCAATCACATGTGCACTGCTCGGTGTTCTTCGTAAGGATGCAGATCAGATGTAAAGAAAATACATCCTGGAAATCGTTCCACAGGGGCGTTATGCCCTTGTGGAATCTTTTCTTTTTTACAAGTAACAGTTCACAGGGTGCTTATTTTATGTTATAATAGCGAACAAATTGCAATTGAGTTTTGACACCGTTGTAAAGATTGGTATAATGAAAGCAAAATGAAAGGTCTAGGACCAACAGGAGGACAAGAATGAAAGAATTTAATTACACAATTACTGATCCAGAAGGTATTCATGCAAGACCGGCAGGACTTTTTGTTAAGGCTGCAGCAGCTTACCCATGTAACGTTACCATCGCTAAGGATGGCAAGGAAGTTGATGCTAAGAGAATTCTCGGCGTTATGAGCCTTGGTGTTAAGCAGGGTATGACAGTTACAATCAAGTGTGATGGTGACCAGGAAGATACAGCCGTTGCTGAATTAGAGAAGTTTATGAAGGAGAACCTGTAAGCCTATGTTTAAGGAATTTTCAGGAAAGAGCGTTTTTGGTGGCATTGCGATTGGTAAGATTTGTATCTATCGCAAGCAGGACAACCTGGTGAAGCGTCAGAAGATTGATGATCCGGAGGTAGAGATTGCAAGATTCGACAAGGCCAGAGAAGATGCCAAGGAACAGCTCCAGAAGCTTCACGATAAGGCTCTGACAGAGGTTGGAGAAGCCAACGCAATGGTGTTTGAAGTACATCAGATGATGTTGGATGACCTTGATTATGTAGAGTCTGTACAGAACATTATCCGTACACAGCAGGTAAATGCTGAATTTGCTACAGCAACAACCGGAGATAATTTCTCTGAGATGTTTGCAAGTATGGATGATGACTACATGCGTGAGAGAGCTGCGGATGTTAAGGATATCAGTAACCGTGTGGTTGCGATTCTTTCCGGTAATGAAGGCGGTGGCTTCAATGCGACAGAGCCATCCATCCTTTTAGCGGAGGACCTTGCACCATCAGAGACAGTTCAGCTTGATAAGTCTATGGTACTGTCTTTTGTTACACATCTTGGTTCCACAAACTCTCATACTGCAATTCTTGCACGTACCATGAATATTCCGGCCCTCATCGGAATTGATTTCCCAGAGGATGCGGATGGACACATGGGTATCGTTGATGGATTTGAAGGCAAGTTCTTCATTGATCCGTCTGACGAATTACTGGCTGAGTATCAGGCGAAGCTTGACAAGCAGCTGGAGAAGCAGCGCCTTCTGCAGGAACTGAAAGGTAAGGAGAACGTTACCTTAGACGGAACAAAGGTCAATTTATATGCCAACATCGGTTCTGTTAAGGACGTGGCTGACGTACTTAAGAACGATGCAGGCGGAATTGGTCTTTTCCGTAGTGAATTTTTATATCTTGAGTCTTCTACTTATCCGACAGAGGAGGAGCAGTTTAAGGCTTATAAGACTGTAGCGGAGAACATGGCCGGTAAGAAGGTTATTATCCGTACACTTGATATCGGAGCTGACAAGCAGGTAGATTATTTCGACCTTGGTAAGGAAGATAATCCGGCTCTTGGCTATCGTGCCATCCGTATCTGCCTGGATCGTATTGATATTTTCAAGACTCAGCTTCGTGCCCTTTACCGTGCAAGTTACTACGGTAAGATCAGCATTATGTTCCCGATGATCATCTCCGTTGATGAGGTTAAGAAGATCAAAGAGATCGTAGCTGAGGTTAAGAAAGAGCTTGATGAGCAGAAGATTCCATACGGTGAGGTTGAGACCGGTATCATGATCGAGACACCGGCTGCTGTATGGATGAGTGAGGAGCTTGCCAAGGAGGTAGACTTCTTCTCAATCGGAACGAACGATCTGACACAGTACACACTGGCAATTGACCGTCAGAATCCGAAGCTTGATGCAATCAATGATACACATCATCCTGCAATCCTTAAGTCTATCGAGACAACCATCAAGAATGGTCATAAGGGTGGCGCATGGGTAGGAATCTGTGGAGAGCTTGGAGCAGATCCAACACTGACAGAGACATTCCTTCGCATGGGTGTAGATGAGCTTTCCGTATCACCGAGCCGTATCTTAGCTGTTCGTGATGTTATTCGTAAGCTTGACTTATCAAAATAAGGATAGTCATAATTGCATAAAACCTAAGCAAAACCGCCACATCTGTGGCGGTTTTTTCGTTGAATTTGCGAAAACCAGAAACTATAATATGGTTGTAGGGTTTTTAACTCAGTCGGGGTACAAGCTCCGACTGAGTCTTGACAACAGACAGTAGAAAAGGGGTTTCATGTCAAAGTATGTTATGGCATTGGATGCCGGAACGACCAGCAACCGATGCATTCTTTTTGATCAGGACGGGAATAACTGTGCGATGGCACAGAAGGAATTCCGTCAGTATTTTCCAAATCCGGGCTGGGTGGAGCACGATGCGAATGAGATCTGGTCCACGATGCTTGGAGTAGCCGTTCAGGCCATGCAGTCCATCGGAGCGAAAGCGCAGGATATTGCATCTATCGGTATCACCAACCAGCGAGAGACCGTGATCGTCTGGGATAAAAATACAGGAGAGCCGGTCTATCACGCCATTGTGTGGCAGTGCAGAAGAACCTCGGCGATTGCAGATGCCTTGAAGGAAAAGGGATTGACCGAAGCGATTCGGCAGAAGACGGGACTTATCATCGATGCCTATTTTTCAGCGACGAAGGTCAAGTGGATACTGGACAATGTGGAAGGGGCAAGAGAGAGAGCCGAGCGTGGTGAGCTGTTGTTTGGAACGGTTGAGACGTGGCTGATCTGGAAATTATCCGGAGGCAGGGTTCATGTGACCGATTATTCCAATGCCAGCCGGACCATGCTGTTTAATATCAATACTCTTCAGTGGGATGAGGACATCTTAAAAGAACTGGATATTCCTGCTTCCATGCTGCCGGAGGCCAAGCCGAGCAGCTGTGTATACGGTGTATCGGATCCGTCCTTCCTGGGAGGTGAGATCAAGATCGCAGGTGCGGCAGGAGATCAGCAGGCGGCTCTTTTCGGACAGACCTGTTACAACCAGGGAGATGTGAAAAATACCTATGGAACCGGTTGCTTCTTACTTATGAATACGGGTAACAAGCCGGTGTTCTCCAAGAATGGTCTGCTTACGACAATTGCATGGGGACTGGATGGTAAGGTGACTTATGCGCTGGAAGGTTCCATCTTTGTGGCAGGAGCCGCCATTCAGTGGCTGCGGGATCAGATGCGTCTGATTGATTCGGCGGAAGATTCCGAATACTGGGCGAACAAAGCCCACGGAACCCATGGTACCTATGTGGTGCCTGCTTTTACCGGTCTTGGAGCTCCGCATTGGGATCAGTATGCAAGAGGAATCATTGTGGGAATCACAAGAGGAACGAATAAGTATCATATTATTCGTGCGACCTTAGAGTCCATTGCTTACCAGGTATGCGATGTCATTGATGCGATGCAGGAGGATTCCGGAATTGAGTTAAAGACACTCCGTGTGGATGGAGGAGCGTCAGCGAATGATTTTCTGATGCAGTTTCAGGCGGATATCCTGAACAAGCCGGTACAGCGTCCGGCATCGGTGGAATCCACGGCTCTCGGCGCAGCCTATCTGGCAGGACTTGCGGTAGGATTCTGGAAGAGCACCGATGATGTTACAACGAATGAGACAAAGGTAAAATCCTTCTGTCCATCCATGGAGGAAGAGGAGCGGCTTGCCAAGCGAAAGGGCTGGAATAAGGCTGTGAAGTATTCCTACGGCTGGGCAAAACAGGATGAGTAAATATATGTGAATCAGGGAGCGTGTCCCGGTACCGAAGATAAAACGGTGCCGGGACGTTTTAGGTTACGTTGACAGTTTCTTGCGGAAGGGAATATAATGGCATGACAAAAAGAAAAGAAGCAGAAGATGTGGAGGAAAAAATGAGAAGAAGACAGGTATATATATATCTTGCGGCGGCGGTTGTATCCCTGGCTCTGGCCGGCTGCGGTAAGAAGGCGGATAAGAACAGCGGGAAGACGGTAAAGGAAGAAACGACGCAACAGGAAGGAAGCAAACAGCAGGAAGAGAAACAGGAGAGCGAAGAGCAGACGAAAGAAGAGAAAGAGGAAAATGAGGAGAAGAAAGAGGAGGAGAAGAACGCACCGAAGGATGAAAACGGTGTGCGCGTAGCCACCGACAATTCTGTTTTTTCTTCCTCTTTTACAGAAGAGGCACAGGCGAAAAGTGAGCCTTATACCGACCGGATCACGATGTGTAAAGGCGGTAAAGTAGGATTTAACAGTAATTTAAGAGGCTGGGATATTACAGACGAGAGCACCGGGGATAAAGTGATCTTAACCAATAAGCTCGGGGCGACAGCTACATTGAGCGATTCAAAAATCAAGGCCGGAGATACGGAAGCGATTGAAGACTTTTTGAAGGAATACAAGAAGGAACATTTTACAATGGAATTCTTCAAAGGGGAAGGCAATGAGGAGACACCGGGGGATGGCTTCGATGGAATCACCTACGCCGGAGCGAAGAAGAACGGTAAGAAAAAGGAGATTGCTTTTCTGGTTCCTGTGACAGGAGACCATTATCTGATGGTATCGGTAGAGGATCAGGGGGAACAGAAGCTGACGACGATGGATGTGTTTGAAACCCTTGTGCTGGGAATGCATGATTTGACAATCATAGGGGAGTAGCGGTAGTATACTATATTAGTTGCTTATTGATTCACTTAGAGAGGATATTATGGACGTTCCGTTAGAACTTTCCAGTCGCCTTTACCAAAGCGTGGCAGGATATATTATACGACACAGTAAAGGCAGAGAGACAGAAAAGGTAGAAGGCGTGGATTCGTTGTTTTCCATTCCGGATATTCTTGATCGTAACCATTTAGAAAGACCATTGATTGTGACAGGTCCGCACATTGCAGAGAGCGAATTCTTTCAGTCGTTTTTAAATGACAGAGAGACATCCTATACGGTATTCAGTAGTGTGAAGTCGGATCCTGCAGCATCTCAGATTGCGCAGATTGCAAGGATGTACGAAGAGGAGAACTGTGACTCGATTATTGCCATTGGCGGAGGAAGTAATCTGGATGCAGCCAAGGCAGCAGGAGCCATGATCGCAAGACCGGGCCATGCACTTCGTAAGATGCGTGGATTGTTCAAGGTGCGCAGAGAGATTCCTTTTTTTATTGCAGTCCCGACAACCGCAGGTACAGGATCCGAGATGACAATGGCGGCTGTGGTTACAGATGATGCCACAGGACAGAAGTATTCCCTGATCGATCCGGTGTTAAAGCCGGATGTTGCAGTGCTTGACCCGAGTCTTCTGGTTTCACTGCCTCAGAAGCCGACGGCTTATGCAGGAGTCGATGCGCTGGTACATGCGGTAGAAGCGTATTTGAATGAGCGGTATCATAGAGAGGATACCAAGGACTACTGCGAGGAAGCGGTGGAAGCAATTATGGAATTCCTCCCGAAGTCTTACGATGACGGAGAAGATCTTGAAGCAAGAGAGGAGATGCTGATTGCATCGAACAAAGCGGCTGAGGCCTTTAATGTAGCAGGCGTCGGTAATATTCATGCGCTCGCACATGCAATCGGAGGACGGTACTCTCTGCCACATGGCTATGTGAATGCGATTCTGCTTCCGATTGTTTTACGGGATTACGGTAAGGCGGTGGAAGCTCAAATTGCCAGACTGGCATCCATCTGTGATATTGAAAAGGATGGAAGCCGCAGTGAGCGTGCCGAGGGCTTTATCCGTGTGATTGAAGAGATGAATGCCCGGATGGGGATTCCGGATCATATTGAAGAGATCAAGGAGCAGGATATCGCTGCTATGAGTGCATGGGCAGCGAAGGAGGCGAATCCGCTGTATGCGGTTCCGGTAATATATGATAAGAGACATTTTGCGGAGGTGCTTCGCAAAGCGTCAGGAAGATAGTGACAGATAGAATCGATGTGACAGATTGCGTCGATAGAGATAGGAGGTGACAGTTTTTTCATGGATACAGGAGATGGACAAATACGAGCGACCCATAGAATAGTATCTGGCAGAAAGGAGAATTGTCACCTTGCTAAGCTTTTATAGAACGGATGAAGGACTCATCCATGAGATAGCAGAATTTGAGCCGGGTTGCTGGGTAAAGTTAACGGCTCCTTCTTTAGAGGAATGTACCTATGTGAGCGAAACGTTTCACATGGACATTGCGGATGTACGGGCAGCGCTCGATGATGAGGAAAGTTCACGAATCAGTATGGAAGAGGATTATACACTGATTCTGGTGGATATTCCAACGGCAGAGGAACGTAACAACAGACATACCTATACCACTATCCCTCTGGGTATTTTGATGCAGGAGGATGTGCTGGTTACGGTATGCGCGGAAGAGACGTCGGTTCTTCGTTCTTTTATCGACCGGAGAGTTAGAGAGTTTTCGACCAAGAAGCAGATGCGTTTCACATATCAGATTCTTTACAACAGTAGTATGGTATACCAGTCTCTGCTTCGTTCCATCGATCGCAAGAGAACGGAGATTGAGGAGAAGATCAATGACAATACCGAAGATTCCGATCTGATTGATCTTCATGAGCTGGAGTCTAATCTGGTATACTTTGCGACTTCTCTTCGGGCGAACAGTCTTGTACTGGATCGTCTGAACCGGTATGGCAGGCTGAAATTATATGAAGAAGATCAGGAACTGCTGGAAGATGTGATCATTGAGAACCGGCAGGCCATCGAGATGACGGGAATCTATCGTGATATCATCAATGGAACAAGAGAGTTGATGTCAACGGTCATCAATAACCGGCTGAATAATGTGATGAAATACCTGGCGGCGGTTACCATCGTCATGAGTATTCCGACCATCATTTCCGGATTGTGGGGAATGAATGTGGCACCGGAATGGATGCCATTGTCGAAGACTCCATTCGGATTCGGGCTGATTTGTCTTGGCACCTTGATTATTTGTGTGATTACCCTGCTGATTCTTCGTAAGAAACGAATGTTATAGACGGGTCTGCCCCTTTGGGGCAGGCTTTTTTTAGGAAAATATGAAATATAGTGAACTACCATTAGACCAAATGCTTCGCCACCTGCTCGGCTGGTATCAGCAGGGACATAGGGATCTTCCCTGGCGGCGCTCAAGCGATCCCTACCACATCTGGATTTCTGAGATCATGTTGCAGCAGACCAGAGTGGAGGCAGTAAAGCGTTATTATACACGGTTTTTAGAAGCTCTTCCCACCATTTCAAGTCTGGCGACAGCCGATGAGGATCAGCTGATGAAACTGTGGGAGGGACTTGGATACTACAGCAGAGCCAGAAATTTAAAGGCGGCCGCCGGAGTAATCTGTGAGCAGTACGGCGGGGAAATGCCGAAGGATTATGAAAAGATTCTTTCCCTTCCGGGAATTGGAGCCTACACAGCGGGAGCTGTTGCATCGATCGCCTATGGCCTTCCCTATCCGGCAGTGGACGGAAATGCCCTTCGCATTCTTGGAAGAGCGGCGGAGTGCGAAGATGATATCTTAAAAGAAAAGACCAAGAGGGAAGCGGCAAAGGCATTAAAACCGGTGATTGAAACCATTAGCCGGGAGTATCCGAAGGAGAATATACCGGGAATGATCAATCAGGCGATGATGGAATTAGGAGCCTGTGTATGTATTCCAACGGGAGAACCGCTTTGCGGACAGTGTCCGTGGGAAGAGATCTGCAGCGGAAGAAGGCATGGAACTGCCATGAACTATCCGGTTAAGAAAAAGGCAAAAAAGCGCAGACTGGAAGATAAAACGGTACTGGTGCTTTTGGTTGAAGATAAAGTCCTGCTTCATAAAAGAGAGGAGAAGGGACTTTTGTCCGGGCTGTATGAGTTGCCCAATGTGGAGGGGCATCTTGAAACGGAACAGATTCGGCAACTTATGGAAGAATGGGGACTGCTCCCTTATTCCGTAAGTTCCCTGGAGGATGCAAAGCATATTTTCAGTCACATTGAATGGCATATGAAAGGTTACGCTTTGCAGGTGGCTGTTCGGGATGAAGAAGCCTTCAAAAGGCTTGGTTTTTTTGCAGCGGCGTTTTCGCAGGTGAAGGAACAGTACTCGCTCCCGTCGGCTTTTGGAGCGTATGTAAAAAATTTGAAGGAATTGCGAACAGGCCGATAGAATAAGTGTTATAATATAGGACAATATGTTAAGAACGGAATAAGACAGGAGTGGAGGAAAAAGTATGAAGCTATTAAGCTTTGCAGTACCAAGCTACAATTCCTATGAGTTTATGCGCAAATGTATCGATTCTTTGCTGCCGGGCGGAGATGATGTGGAGATCCTGATCGTGGACGATGGTTCCACCGATAGAACAGGCGAGCTGGCAGATGCATATGAGCAGAAGTACCCGGGGATTGTTCGTGCGATCCATCAGGAGAACGGAGGACATGGAGAAGCTGTCAATGCAGGTCTTCGGAATGCGACCGGATTATATTTTAAGGTGGTTGATTCGGATGACTGGGTTGATCTGGACGCCTATAAGAAGGTTCTTGAGACTTTAAAGACCTTCCGTGAGATGGAACATCCGGTGGATGTGCTTTTGACCAATTATGTGTATGAGAAGGTGGCAACAGGGCATCAGAGAAGAATGCTGTTATCACCGTTGTTCCCGGAGAACAAGGTCATCGGATGGGATGGAATGAAGCGTAATATCAAAGGCTTTTCCATTCTGATGCATTCTGTCATCTACAGGACCCAGCTGTTAAGAGACTGCAAGCTTGAGCTTCCGAAGCATACCTTCTATGTGGACAATCTCTTTGTTTATCAGCCGCTTATGCATGTTAAGACCCTGTACTATCTGAATGTATCTTTCTACCGTTACTATATCGGAAGAGAAGGCCAGTCGGTAGCGGAGCAGACAATGGTGAAGCGAATCGATCAGCAGCTTCGGGTAAATTATATGATGATCGATACCGTGGACCCGTGGGAGGCAAAGGAGGAACACTTAAGAAAATACCTCCTCTCTTATCTTGAGACAATCACGGTGGTATCCACTGTAATCGGATATGTTTCCGGAACAAAGGAGAATCTGGATAAGGTCAATAAGCTCTGGGATTACCTTAAGCAGAAGGATATCAGGACGTATCGCCAGATTCGTTTCGGCGTGCTCGGAAATGCCATGAGACTTCCGGGAGGACCGGTGGGACGCAGGATTTCACTGATGTTCTATCATATCTCTCAGAAATTGATCGGCTTTAACTAGAACTCATATTGACAAAAATTTAACGATGCATTAGAATGAAGACAGTGTGACTGTGAGAATGAACACAGTGGTTACTTATTAAGGCCGCGTGGCGGTACGCTCATTTAGGAGGCAATCATGGGTGATTATAAGAATCTGAAAGTAGAAGTTGAGGGTGCAGTAGCAACTCTGTCTATCTGTCGTCCGAAGGCATTAAATGCCCTGAACACAGAGACAATCGTAGAGCTGAATGAGGCTCTTACAGAGATCGAGGCAAATGATGACATCAAGGTTGTAATTCTTACCGGTGGTCCTTGCTACAATAAGAAGATCGATGGAGATGATCCATACCGTTCATTCGTAGCTGGCGCTGATATCAAGGAAATGTACGACTTCGATGCTCCTTCCGCTCGTAAGTTTGGTATGGTTGCAGCTGAGCCGTTCTTCAAGCTTATGAACATGCGTCAGGTTACCATTGCTGCAGTTAATGGTTTCGCATTCGGTGGTGGATGTGAGATCGCAATGGCGTGTGACATCCGTATTGCTTCTGAGAATGCAATGTTCGCTCAGCCTGAGTGTGGTCTTGGAATTATTCCTGGATTCGGTGGAACACAGCGTCTTGCTCGTCTCGTAGGTATGGGTCGTGCGAAAGAGCTGATCTTCACATGTGATAACATCGATGCACAGGAAGCATACCGCATCGGCCTTGTTAACAAGGTAGTAGCGAAGGAAGAGCTTTACCCTACAGCGAATGCAATGGCTAATAAGATTGCTGCAAATGCAAGCTATGCTGTTTCCATCGCTAAGAGCGCAATCAACAACGGTTACGATATGGATATCAAGAACGCTGTTGAGCTTGAGGCTAACCTTTTCGGTGTTGTTAACGATACACACGATAAGAAGGAAGGCATGGGCGCTTTCATCGAAGGAAGAAAAGAGAAGAACTTCACAGATTTCTAAAGAACAGAAGATTCTTGTGAGTTTTGTAATGAAAAAGGATGGGCACGTTGGTGCTCATCCTTTCTTTAATATATATGACTGGACAGTGGTGTAATATGGAATGCGACCAGCAGGATATTTTTAAGCAGGACATTTCCAGCCAACAGGATGACAGCACCCCAAAGCGGCCAGGTCGCAATGGGCTTTTCGGTACTGGAGCGGGACAGGAGGCGTCGGCCAAGGCAGATGCTGTAGTATAGCAGAACTCCGATTCCATAGAGCACCAGCGGATGATACCAGAGGGAGAGTAGCGGGTGTCCGTGAAAAAGGAGATAAACGGATCGCTTTCCGCCACATCCCGGACAGTAGAGTCCGGTGACACGGTAGAACAGACAGTGGGAAGAGATAAGTCGTCGAATCAGATTCATAGTGTAACCTCGTGGATAAAATCCTGGATGCAGGTTTGGTAGCGAAGGGGATCTGAAGCGTAGGATTTCGCATGGACAGCTCCCGGGAAAAGATGCAGTTCCTTTTTTTCTCCGGCATCCGCCTTGTAAAGGTCTTCTGTCATAGAGACCGGGATGAAGTCATCGCAGGCGCCGGTGATAAAAAGGAGGGGAACCTGATTGTTTTTCATGGCATCCATAGGGCGAATACCTGCAAAGGAAAATCCATTGACAAGAACGGATGCCCGGGATGCGCAGGACGCAAGGAAGGATGGGAGATGAAGCCGGTGACGGGCCTGGTAGTGCATCAGCTGTCCTAAATCGGAAAAACCACAGTCTGCCACGGCAAAGCGATAATCCTGCCGAAGAGCAAGGGCCAGCAGAGTGGAGGAGGCGCCAAGGCTTTCTCCGTGAAGACCGATGGAGATCTCTTTTCCGAAGCGCTCATACAGTGCGTCTGTGATGGCAAGGATATCCCGGTGCTCCTTTGAACCCATGGTGCAGGGTGCGGGAGCATTAGCGCCGTGACCTCTTAAGTCGTAAAGATAGACATTCAGGCCGAGCCGGTAGAAGATTCTTGCGTAGCGGATACTGCTGTAGCGGCTGGCGGTATAACCATGGGTGATAATAACGTAGGAAGAAGAGGGCTTCTCCTGCGTAAGCAGTGTCCCGTGAAGGAGGTAGTTGTCAAAAGAGGGAATGTTCCATTCTTCTTTTGAGACTTCTGTAAAAAAGTCCCAGAGGCTTTCGTCCAGCCGGTTTAATTTCTCGATACTGTCCTCTTTGGACTCGGTGGCCGGATGCGTGATAAAGTAAGCGTAACTGAAAGAGATGCCCAGGGTGGTGCCCAAAAGAATCAGGACGAGAAGTCCGATCACAATCAAAGGTATTGTCATAAGGAATACAGCTCCTTTCGTAAATAGATGATAAGATTTATAATAGCACAGGTTGGTCTTTTGTTGCTTCGCAGATTGTAAAAAGTGTGGCGTTCTGTTATACTAAGAATATAGATTGGGGGCGGTGTATTCACCGCCCTTTTCGGTTTCATGAGAAAGGAAGGGATCTGTGGCAATAGTAATTGAAAATGGTTATTCGGCTTCAGCTGGTATTTATGGGGCCTATCGCTCACATGTAGGAGTCCTGGACAATTCAGCAGAGGAGCCGGGTCAGGATGAGGTGAAGAAAGCGGGAAGGCACTCTTCCCCTGCAGAATGTGAGACTTGTAAGAACCGGAAATATCAGGACGGATCGGATGAGAATGTCTCCTATAAGGCTGCTACACATATTTCGCCTCAGGCGGCAGCGTCAGCTGTTCGTGCCCATGAGGGAGAACATGTAGCCAATGCTTATGTAAAGGCAGCACAGAAGGACGGTAGGGTCCTCAGTGTCGGTGTGTCGATTCATACGGCAGTCTGCCCGGAATGTGGCAGGGTCTAT
Organism: Lachnospiraceae bacterium C10; assembly: GCA_900100095.1. Taxonomy (GTDB): domain Bacteria; phylum Bacillota; class Clostridia; order Lachnospirales; family Lachnospiraceae; genus Weimeria. Next base: position 9,023 of record FMTN01000008.1, on the reverse strand, counting down.
GTATCCGGTGGTGAGACGTCGGAAGCAATCGCCTTTCCGAAGAACGGAGGGAATCCTTACGAGAAGCAGAAGAAGGCGGTTCACGGAATGCTGAATCTTGGACTGCATGCGGATGCAGCCGTTTAGAATTGGGATTTTTACGAAGAGAAGCTTGATATGGTGAAGCTCCTGCTCCCGGACTTGTGGGGCAGGGGCTTTTTTGTTAAAATCGAATCCGATAGATTTTACACATTAAGGAGATATTCGTTATTATGGATATGAATGCTAAGATCGCAGCAGAGCTGGCAGTGAAAGTAAGCCAGGTGGAAGCGGCTGTTAAGTTGATTGATGAGGGGAATACCATCCCGTTTATTGCCCGATACCGTAAGGAGGCAACAGGCGGTTTGAATGATGAGCAGCTTCGTGCTCTGGGAGAGAGACTGACCTATTTACGTAATCTCGAAGAGAAGAAGCAGCAGGTCATTTCTTCGATAGAGGAGCAGGGACTCTTAACAGAAGAGTTAAAGAAAGAGATTTTAGAGGCACAGACCCAGGTGGCTGTGGATGATTTGTATCGTCCGTTCCGTCCGAAGAGAAGAACCCGTGCAACCATCGCGAAGGAAAGAGGTCTTGAGCCCCTTGCTGTTTTAATTGCCCAGCAGAATATAACAGATTCGCTGGAGAAGGTTGCGCTTCCATTTGCAGATCCGGAGAACGACGTTCATACCGTAGAGGATGCCATTGCCGGTGCTATGGATATTCTTGCAGAGCAGATTTCGGATACGGCAGATTACAGAACCAGAATCAGAGAGCTGACCGTAGAGCAGGGACATCTGATTGTTTCTGCAAGAGATGAGAAAGCAGAGAGCGTATATGAGATGTATTACGCCTTTGACCAGAAGTTGAAAGGATTACCGGGACACCGTGTCCTTGCAATCAATAGAGGAGAGAAAGAAGGTTTTCTTTCTGTCAAGGTTGGCGCTCCGGAGGAGGAGATTTTAACATATCTGAAAAAGCAGGTTGTTACAGCAAACAACCCGAATACAACAGCGACTCTTGAGAATGTATGTCAGGATGCCTATAGCCGATTGATTGCTCCTGCTATTGAGCGCGAGATTCGAAATGATATGACAGAGCGGGCAGAGGATGGAGCGATCCATGTCTTCGGCGAGAATCTAAAGCAGCTTCTGATGCAGCCTCCAATCGTAGGTAAGAATGTGCTTGGATGGGATCCGGCTTTTAGAACAGGATGTAAGCTTGCCGTGGTAGATGCAACGGGTAAGGTACTGGATACAACCGTTATTTTCCCGACGGCACCGCAGAACCGTGTAGATGAGGCGAAGAAGGTGGTTCAGAAACTGATCGATCAGTATCAGATTGATTTGATTTCCTGCGGGAATGGAACAGCCAGCCGTGAATCAGAGCAGGTCATTGCAGAAATTATCAAAGAGGCAAGCCGTCCGGTACAGTATGTGATCGTAAATGAAGCGGGAGCTTCCGTATATTCCGCAAGTAAGCTGGCGACAGAAGAATTCCCGAATTTTGATGTGGGACAGAGAAGCTCAGCATCGATTGCCCGTCGTCTTCAGGATCCTTTGGCAGAACTTGTTAAGATTGATCCGCAGTCCATTGGCGTGGGACAGTATCAGCATGATATGAACCAGAAGAAGTTAAGTGAAGCCCTGTCCGGTGTGGTAGAGGATTCGGTTAATAAGGTAGGTGTGGATCTGAATACGGCATCCGCTCCGCTTTTATCCTACGTATCCGGTATCAGTAAGGCTGTTGCTAAGAATATTGTTGCCTATCGTGAAGAGAACGGACAGTTTACCGATCGTAAGCAGCTTTTGAAAGTAAGTAAGCTTGGACCGAAGGCCTTCGAGCAGTGTGCCGGTTTCCTTCGTATCAGAAGCGGTAAGAATCCACTGGACAATACCGGTGTTCATCCGGAAAGCTATAAGGCAACCGATCAGCTTCTCTCCATCCTTGGCTATACCGAGGAGGATGTTACAGCGGGAAGACTTCAGAATGCGACCTCCGATGCGAAAAAGAAGGGACTGGAAGAGCTGGCTGAGCAGCTTGGTGTGGGACTTCCTACATTGACGGATATTTTAAAAGAGCTGGAGAAGCCGGGAAGAGATCCGCGTGAGGATATGCCGCGGCCGATTCTTCGCAGTGATGTCCTTTCTATGGAGGATCTTAAGCCGGGAATGGTTCTGAAGGGAACCGTGCGTAATATCGTGGACTTTGGTGCCTTTGTTGATATCGGTGTGCATCAGGATGGACTTGTGCATATTTCCCATATGACACAGAAATATATTTCCCACCCGTTAGAGGCAGTGTCAGTCGGTGACATTGTGGATGTGGAAGTTCTTGAGGTTGATGTGAAAAAGCAAAGAATTGCGCTTACCATGCGAATTGGTCAGGGAGATCAACAGGCGGATGGTGAGAAGGCGGCGGAGAAGCCGGCGGCAAAGAAGGAGCGTCGTCCTTCCGGCAACCGTTCCAACAACAGGAACAACGCAAAGAAGGCAGATCATCGTCGTAAGAATACCCCTTCCAGAAAGGGGACAGGTCAGGGTGCATCCAAGGGTTCCTTCGGAAGTAGTCTGGGAGACTTGTTGTCTGGATTGAAACTGGATTAAGCATTGCAGGTAAAGGAGCATTAGGTGGAAAACAAGACAAGTATTCGTATCCGTTACATTACGATTACAGCGATGCTGTCAGCAGTGGCATTCGTATTACAGTATTTTGAACTTCCGGTACCGGTTATGCCAAGCTTTGTCAAGCTGGACCTTTCGGATCTTCCGGCTCTGTTAGGCGCATTTTCTTTAGGACCGGTATGTGGCGTGTTGATTGAATTTATCAAAAATATTCTGCATCTGGCTGCATCACAGTCCGGATTTGTAGGAGAGTTGTGTAACTTCCTTTTTGGTGCCATCTTTGTACTGCCGGCCGGCATCATGTATAAGAAGAATAAATGCAAGAAAGTGGCAATGGTTGGTTCGGTGATAGGTGCAGTGGCAATGGCGGCGTTAAGCTTCCCGATCAATCTTTTCATAGTTTATCCGTTCTATGAGAATTTTATGCCAAGAGATGTGATCATCGACGCATACAATGTGATTCTTTCGGTTGTTCACGGACCACATTTAACGGATTTATGGCAGTGCCTGTTACTGTTCAATGTTCCTTTCACCTTTGTAAAAGGAATGATTTCAGTTGTGATCACATGGCTGATTTATAAGAAAATATCACCGATTCTTCACGGATAAACGTAGAGGACCCCGTCACTAGGCAGAGAGATTTTGCCTAATGGCGGGGTTCGTGTTATACTATAAATTGGATAATAGTAAACTTTATGATGCTGGAGAACGATATGGTATATGAGACCAACGGAGAAAAAGAGACCTGGGAGCTTGGGTTTGCACTTGCAAGAGAAGCGAAGGCAGGGAATGTCTATACGCTGACGGGTGATCTGGGAGTCGGCAAGACTGTGTTTACAAAAGGGTTTGCAGCAGGCCTGGGAATTACAGAACCGGTATCAAGTCCGACCTTTACCATAGTTTTGCAGTATGATTCCGGGAGACTTCCGTTCTATCACTTCGATGTCTATCGTATTGGAGATGTGGAAGAGATGGATGAAATCGGATATGAGGATTGTTTTTACGGAGAAGGCGTGACCATGATTGAATGGGCACAGCTGATTCAGGAGATCCTGCCTCCTCGGCGTACGAAGATTTTAATCGAGAAAGATTTAGAGCGGGGATTTGATTACCGCAGAATAACCATAGAAGAAGTTGGAGAATAATTATGAAAATCCTGGCCATTGATTCATCAGGCCTTGTAGCCTCTGTAGCCGTGATCGAGGATGACGTGTTGCAGGGAGAATACACCGTTAATTTTAAAAAGACACATTCTGAGGTGCTGCTTCCAATGTTGGATGCATTGAAGCAGTCTCTTAAGCTGGATTTGGACAGTATAGATGCCATCGCAGTGGCGAAGGGACCCGGCAGCTTTACCGGTCTGCGTATCGGTTCTGCAACAGCGAAGGGATTGGGACTTGCTTTAAACAAGCCGATCATACCGGTTCCGACAGTGGATGCACTGGCTTATAACCTGTACGGGAGTGGACGTATCATCTGCCCGTTGATGGATGCACGACGGAATCAGACCTATACCGGCCTGTATCGCTTCGCAGAGGATGGAAGCTTTCAGGTGGTAAGCGAACAGAAGGTCTGTGCCATAGAAGAGATCATAGAAGAAATCAATCGCCTCGGAGAAGCTGTTGCGATTCTGGGGGATGGCGTACCTGTTTTCCGTGAGGCATTTGCGGAACAGTGCAATGTTTCGGTGATAGAAGCACCGGCTCATGTGAATAAGCAAAGAGCCGCAGCAGTGGCTGCACTTGGGTTGCAGCTGTATCAGGACGGGAAGGCAGAAGATGCTGCAGACTTTCGGCCGGAGTATTTGCGTCTGTCTCAGGCGGAGAGAGAACGTAAGGAACGACTTGCGAAAGAGGCTGAGGAGAAGGCATGAATGGATATCTGATACGGGAGGCGAAGGACGGAGATGAGGTTTCTCTTGCAGCGATTTCGAAAATGTCCATGACGTCATCCTGGAAGGAAGAGGACTTTCTGGCAGCCCGTTCGAATCCGCAGGCGAGGGTATGGATAGCAGAAGAGGGCGAAGCGATATGTGGCTACTGCGTTTTATATTTTGCAGCTGACGAGGGTGAGATTCCTTCTATAGCGGTGGACGCAGGGGCTAGAAGGCGTGGAATCGGCAAAGCTTTGATGGACCGGTTGATCAGTGAATGCCACGAAAGGAAGGTGACCCGTCTTTTCCTGGAAGTCAGAAGCAGCAACGAAGCGGCGCATAAATTATATGAAAGCTGCGGCTTTCTGGTGGCGGGGACCCGTCGGAACTTTTACAGTCATCCGGTGGAAGATGCCGATGTGATGGTGGCATCTTTGCAGGATATACAGGATATATAATAGATAGGAATTGATATGCTAGATATTTGTCTGTTGGGGACGGGCGGCATGATGCCGCTTCCGAAGCGATACCTTACATCGATGATGGCAAGGTACAACGGCAGCAGTATTTTGATTGATTGCGGTGAAGGAACACAGATTGCTATGAAGGAAGTGGGCTGGAGTCCCAAGCCGATTGATGTGATGCTTTTTACTCATTACCATGCGGATCATATTAGCGGTTTGCCGGGATTGCTTCTTGGTATGGGAAATGCAGAGAGGACAGAACCTCTTACGATGGTAGGACCGCGTGGACTTGAGAAGGTGGTCAACTCCCTTCGTGTGATTGCACCGGAATTACCTTTTGAGATACGGTTCATAGAACTGTCGGGTCCGGCACAGGATTTACAGTTGTGTGGTCTGGATATCCATGCATTCCGGGTGAACCATAATGTAACCTGTTACGGTTATTCCATTTACGTGCCGCGGGCGGGCAAATTTGACCCGGTGGCAGCAAAGGAAAAGGAAATCCCGGTCAGATGCTGGAATCTTTTGCAAAAGGGACAGGTCGTCGAAATGGATGGCGTAACCTACACACCGGATATGGTTATGGGACCAAAGAGGCGTGGAATCAAGGTAACCTATTGTACGGATACAAGACCGACGAACTCCATCATTGAGAGTGCAAAAGAGTCTGATTTGTTCATCTGCGAAGGAATGTATGGTGAACCGGAGAAACAAAAAAAGGCCAAGGAATATAAACACATGACCTTCTACGAGGCGGCGGATCTTGCGAAAAAAGCGCAGGTCAAAGAAATGTGGCTGACGCATTTCTCTCCGTCGATGCCGGATGGAAGGCGTTACATGAAGGATGTCAGGAAGATTTTTCCTCAGGCTCATTTAGGCCGTGATGGTCGGATGGCAGAGCTTGATTTTGCGGAGGATTAACAAAATGAAGAAAGTCATTCGTGTTGCCATAGTAACACTGCTGTGTGCAGGTGTTATGGTTGGCTATTATTTCTATTTGAACAATACGATGGGGGAACGGCAGCAGAGTGCCCAGGCAAAGTCTACGGCTTCTGAGAAGCAGCGCCTTTTGGATGCGGATTTTTCAAAGCATTATCCGCCGACTCCGCGTGAGACAATGAAATGGTACAACCGCATTGTGAAGCTTTTGCTGTCCGGGCAGGAGCTTAGTGATGATGAGGTTAGAAACCTTGCGGAGCATGCAAGAGCGTTGATGGATGACAGTCTTGCAGAGCAGAATCCTTTGGATGCCTATGTGAAAAGTCTGAAGGGACAGATGGAGGATTACCGGTTGCGTAAGGCAAAGATTGTGGACACGTCGATTTCGGACACTTCGGATGTTATTTATTTAACAGATAAGAAGGGGGACGATCTGGCGTATGTTCAGACCTCATACTTCGTAAAGGAGGCAAGCTCCTATTCAAAGACATACCAGAAGTATGTTTTAAGAGAAGATGAAAATGGTCATTATAAGATTCTTGCATTTACCTTGACAGATGAGGATGGAACGCCGGTGACATCGGCAATGAAGTGATAAAGGAAGTTTTTACAGCATGAGTGATAAAGATAGAACGGTTATTTTGGGACTGGAAAGTTCCTGCGATGAGACGGCGGCGTCTGTCGTTGTAAATGGCCGTGAAGTACTTAGTAATATTATATCGACACAGATTCCGTTACATACATTGTACGGAGGGGTGGTTCCTGAGATTGCCTCCCGTAAACATGTAGAACGTGTCAATCAGGTGATCACAGAGGCTCTGAAGGAAGCGGATGTGACACTGGATGATCTGGATGCAATTGCAGTGACCTATGGTCCGGGGCTTGTGGGACCTCTTTTGGTAGGTGTATCAGCTGCAAAAGCAATTGCGTTTGCAAAAAATAAGCCATTGGTTGGAGTCCATCATATTGAGGGGCATATCAGCGCCAACTATATAGAACATAAGGATCTCAAGCCACCGTTTTTGTGTCTTGTTGTATCCGGCGGGCATACGCATCTGGTGCGTGTGCTGGACTATGGCCGTTATGAAATTATTGGACGTACAGTTGATGATGCAGCAGGCGAGGCATTTGACAAGGTGGCAAGGGCGATTGGACTGGGCTATCCGGGAGGACCGAAGATTGAGAAGAAGGCTCTGGAGGGAGATGCGGATGCGATTGCTTTCCCGAAGGCAAAGGTGGCAGACCACCCGTATGATTTTTCTTTTTCGGGCCTTAAATCTGCAGTTTTAAACTACATCAACGGATGTAAGATGAAGGATATTGAATATAATGAAGCGGACATTGCAGCCTCCTTCCAGAAGGCAGTTGTGGGCGCACTGGTGGATCATGCAATGATGGCGATTGATCAGTTCGGTGAGGATAAGTTCGCGATTGCCGGTGGTGTTGCAAGTAACGGTGCCTTCCGCGCAGCAATGGAGGAAGCCTGTGGGAAGAGGGGCGTGAAGTTTTATTGCCCGTCTAAGATCTTATGCACGGATAACGGAGCGATGATTGGCGCGGCAGGATACTATGATTATATCAATGGACGACGAGATGGTTGGGATTTGAATGCGGTGCCTAACCTGGCATTAGGAGAGAGATAATATGCCTAAGTTTTCAGCAATTGTATTGGCTGGAGGCAGTGGGAAGCGAATGGGATCGGAAATACCGAAGCAGTACATGCGATTGAACGGACATCCGGTCCTTTGCTATTGCCTGAAAGCCTTCGAGAAAAGCCCGGTGGATGAAATTATCCTGGTTGTACGGGATGGAGATGAAGCATACTGCAGGGAAGAGATAATAGAGCGGTATCAGATTAAAAAATGCCGTAAGATTGTATCGGGAGGTAGAGAGCGGTATGATTCTGTCCTTTCGGGTCTTTCATGTGCAGAGGGAGACTATGTTCTGATACATGACGGAGCAAGACCTTTTTTATCGGAGGAGCTGATTACTAGGGTCATGGATGCTGTGGTAAAAGAAAAGGCTGTGGTTGCCGCTGTGCCGGTTACAGATACGATTAAAGAAGTAGATGAAATGGAGTATGCGGTAGCGACACCGGATCGTAGCACATTACGGGCGATACAGACACCTCAGGCTTTTGAGCGCGCGCTTCTGTTGGAGGGATATCGGAAGCTTCAGGCAGAAGGAGACGGTCTGTCCAAAGTGACGGATGATGCGATGATTATAGAGCAGACAGGCCTGTCGAGAGTGAAGACGGTAATGGGGGATTATAACAATCGAAAGCTCACAACAAAAGAAGATAAAATTTGGGCAAACTTTTTTGCAAAAAGTGTTGACGAGTACTATGCACTGTGATATTATACTTTTCGTGCTGTGAAACACACAGCCCATGGAGAGGTATCGAAGTGGTCATAACGAGGCGGTCTTGAAAACCGTTTGTCCGCAAGGGCGCGTGGGTTCGAATCCCACCCTCTCCGCTCACATAATTCTGGTTAATAAGATAAAGTGAAATTTATGCTTGTATTGATTGGATGAATGTGTTAATATATCCCTCGCGTCCGTAAGGATGGCGAATAGCTGAAGAGAGTCATTTGATTCGAGCAGCCTTGGAGAAGTACCCAAGCTGGCCGAAGGGACACCCCTGGAAAGGGTGCAGGTCGTGAAAGCGGCGCGAGGGTTCAAATCCCTCCTTCTCCGCTCTCTTGCGATAATCGCAAGAAAGTCCTTGACAAAGGGTGATTGATTTGATAAGATAGTCAAGCAATCCTCGAGAGGGGACATAAGTTCCTTGAAAATTGAACAGTGAAACAACCTTGAAAGATTCCAAGAGAATTTTATTCGAGAAGACTCGAAACCTAAAGACAGTAAAGAAGAGAAGCTAAGCTTCATCTAAAGTACTGGATGAAACGAACATCTTAAATCGTGAGATTATAACATGAGAGTTTGATCCTGGCTCAGGATGAACGCTGGCGGCGTGCTTAACACATGCAAGTCGAACGAAGCACCTGGTCACGATCCCTTCGGGGTGACGACCTTGTGACTGAGTGGCGGACGGGTGAGTAACGCGTGGGAAACCTGCCATGTACTGGGGGATAACAGTTGGAAACG
>FMTN01000001.1 GCA_900100095.1 Lachnospiraceae bacterium C10 | reverse complement strand
GCCAGTCCGCGTAACTCGCCGGACCGTTCTACAAAAAGTACGCGGTTCACCTTGCGGTGTTCCACAGCTTGTAAACACAGGGTTTCAGGTTCTCTTTCACTCCCCTCCCGGGGTCCTTTTCACCTTTCCTTCACAGTACTATGCGCTATCGGTCACTAAGTAGTATTTAGGCTTACGGAGTGGTCTCCGCTCATTCCATCAAGGTTTCACGTGTCTCGATGTACTCTGGATCCTGCTATGTCACTTCCGTCTTCGCGTACGGGGCTTTCACCCTCTTTGGCTGGCTTTCCCAAAACCATTCTGCTGACAGTTATGAATCACGTTTGCAGTCCGAACCCCACGGTGCACGCACCATGGTTTGGCCTCTTCCCGTTTCGCTCGCCGCTACTTCGGGAATCGATGTTTCTTTCTCTTCCTCCGGCTACTTAGATGTTTCAGTTCACCGGGTTCCCTTCGTTAACCTATGGATTCAGTTAACGATGACACGATCGCTCGTGCCGGGTTTCCCCATTCAGAGATCCGTGGATCATTGCTTATTTGCAGCTCCCCGCGGCTTATCGCAGCTTATCACGTCTTTCTTCGGCTCTTAGTGCCAAGGCATCCACCCTGCGCTCTTTCTTGCTTGATCTAGCTACGAGCAGAGCAAATTCGAAGAATTGCTTCGTGC
>FMTN01000043.1 GCA_900100095.1 Lachnospiraceae bacterium C10 | reverse complement strand
TTTTCCAATATGTCATCGACGGCATGAAAAACCAAATCCAATCCCAACTCATTTAAGTGATGCCCATCCGAAGGAAGAACATAATGATTAGAATCCTCATAATCCTCATAGGGGTTCAAATACGCCCCTTTAGGATTCTTAAGTTCCCTTAGAATATTATCATATTCTATAGAATCCTCAACTGAATGGTATGTTATATTTTGCAAAAATGCACCCGGCTTAGCTATGGCGATAAAATAAAATGCTGTCTTAGGGCAAGTTATGATCATTTCCTGTAACTTCTTTTGAAAATCCTCCAACGACGTACTATGCACATTCCGCAATTTAGTTAAATTATAATGATATTTTCTGCTAAACCATCTAATAAGTCTGCTCACACCCGGAATAGAACTTATACAGCGAAATTCCCGCTCTGTCCAAACATTTCTACACGCATCAACTATACCAATCTGGCAAAAAACAATGTCTGGTTCCAACTCACAAATATCACTTATATTAATATCTTTTGCAGATAACCCATGCGTACATTTTGTATAAAATATCAAATTATTAGACGACCACTTTCTTAATATACGATCTGTCCATGTATTTACAACATTTGTTTCTTCCCTTGGACATCCCAAGCTATCTGTTAAAATTAAAACACGAATTATTCTATTTTCTTTTGTTTTCTCTGATTTATTACTATACATTTTTCAACTTCTAAATGATTCTATCCCTTATATCATTATTCCAATCAGACTCTGAACCACCTTTTCCAACTCCACATCTACAATATTGGTACTACACGGTAAAACAATAATACGCTGCCATAATTTCTCAGAAACCTCCATCTCACTATGTGGGCAATTTTTATAAGGAGTCTGCAGGTGAACAGGCTTCCAAAATGCACGTGCTTCAATATCATATTCCTTTAATTTTCCACATAACTCTTTTGCCTGACTCAAATCGGATCCTTCTGGCAAAACAATTCCCGAAAACCAACAACCACCGCCATCTGTAGCTGGAAAAAAAGAAATACCTTTTTCCCGAAGAAGATCCAGCTTTTCCTCATAGAAAGATCGAACAACTCTCTTCTTTTTAACAAACAACTCCATTCTCTCCATTTGTGCAACACCTACTGCCGCCTGAATGTTTGTCATCCTATAATTAAACCCAACCTCATCAAAATCATAGTCCGGCCAAACACGGGCTGTTGTCGTCAAATGGCGAACATGATCCAACAGCTCTTTGTTACAGCCAACAACTGCACCTCCACCTCCGCAGGTAATGGTCTTGTTTCCATTAAATGAAAGAACAGATAAATCCGCAAGAGAACCGAAATTTTGACCTTTAAATGTTGCTCCAATTGCACAAGCTGCATCAACAATCAATGGCAACTCGTAATCATCGGCAATCTGTCGGAACTGATCCATATCCGGTATATTGCCCAGCGTGTATACCGGCATCAATGCGGCAATCCGCTGCTTTGTATCACGATGATAGATTTTACCATCAGATTTTTTCTCACAATTTTTTTCAATTTCAGCGCGAACCAGATCAGGGTCTAAACACCAGTCATCTTCTGAAATATCCATTAACCAAGGATCGGCGCCACAATGCCTTACAGCATTCGCAGAAGCAATAAACGTAAATGAAGGGATAATAACAAGCTCTCCCTGCTTTACTCCCGCTGCTGTTAATGCAGCATGTATTCCTGTCGTTCCTGCAGAAGTTGCCACGGCATCAACACTACCTGTTGCCTCCGCAACCATCTTTTCAAACATTGTAACATACTCTCCGACAGAAGAAACGAAGGTTGTATCGATACAATGATCTAAATATTTCTTTTCATTTCCTGTTAAATTCGGCACAGCTAAAGGTATCATATCAGTCACATCTTTCCATCTAATCCCTTACCGGTTTCAATATGTTCAAAATTCGGCATATATTGTTTTATGATTCTAACAATATCATTCTTCGTACAGTTGTCCGACTCAAATGCTTCATTAAGCGTATTTACTAAATCAATTACTGCGGTACGCTCAGGTCTAACTTTGTCCGTTATAACTCCAAGTGATTGAAAACGATCCAAATCTACTTTTTCTCCGGCTATATAGAATTCTTCAAACGCTTTCTCTCCGCTTGTATCCGACTTACTAAAATACACCGGATATGGCTTCTCATAATCCCACTCTCGGCTTTTTCTGATTGCCTCCTCCTCTGAGCCACAATAATCAATCTCATACTTCATCGTATGCAAAAGATCTTCTGCAATCTTATCAAATGTAGTCATCTGCACTTCTTCCAGTTTCGGGAAAAATATATTGCGATTACTACCAAGAGTAGCAGACAACATACATATTTGCCCAGATTCCTGAGGGCTCACAAAGTATCGCTTAACATCTGATGGCGCCGATAAAGGCTGCTTTTGATTGATACGTTCCAAAAAACCGGCCGGCAACGATCCATTACTAAATGCAACGTTCGCAAATCTTGCTGTTTTTACCGGAAAAGAATCTGAATATGAAAATATCAAATCCTCCATAATTCTCTTACTTGCTCCCATAATATTAACAGGATTCGCAGCCTTATCTGTCGAAACACAAAAATATGCTTCCGGCCGATTTATCTCTAACAAATCAAGCAAGCTCTTCGCATGAATAACATTATTACGAATCATAGCTTCGACACTATAAATATCTTTCTCACTTCTTACGTGTTTATGAGCCGAAAAATTTGCCACTATATCAAAGCCACCAGCTCCATTAGAACGCTTATGGCGCAAAAACATCCTCTTAAAAGTAATGGAACTATAATCCATAGGATACGGTAAATACACCTCTGGAATACAAGCTGATAATATAGCTGAAGATCTAAGACTTCTCGTAAGCTCTGTCAGCGCATTTTCATTCGTATCCACTACTACAAGCTCTGCCGGCTTGAATGGAAGAATCGCACGAATAAAAGACGATCCGATAGAACCTGCCCCTCCAATCACGAGAACTGACTTCTCGCCAATTGCTTTTTCAAGCTCTGATTGATTGTTTATAATATCAATCGCAAACATTGAAGTATCCCGTTTTGTCACGTATTTATTGATAAAGTTTTCTAAAGTAAACAAAGCTATCACCTCACTGGAATGTTTTCATATACCACCCGGAAATCCTCCTGTTTTTCAATCAAATACTTTGCAATCACTTCCATCAATTCAAAGTCATTTTCATGATCAATATCCAGTATTCCTGTATCATACATCTCAACTACCTCACAATATCCATCAAGAACACCTTTACCGCTTTCAAGATATGTCGGTTTGTATGCATAAATCGAAGCATTAAGGTCATAGATTTCCGGAGCTTGCTGCCGGGCTGTGAAATCTGACTCAATCACTTTACGCACACCATGTTGAGTACTTTTCACCTGATTAAAATACGGATTTCTTCTAGCTAAAGCTACTGTCGTTGTAACATCAGCACCTGTTTTCACCTGCTTATCGATTACTTTCTCAAGGTCCTGAACCGTTCTCAACGGAGAGGTAATATCAAGATCAACAACCATATCATATGACTTCGTCATACGATCCTGCATTTTTTTATAACAATCACTGATAACTGCAATCTTTCCAATTAAATCTCCCGCCAGGCTTTCATCCCGCTCGATTATTTCAACCTTCTGCATCCCATTGTTATCCAGGATACTTATTAATTCCTGGCTATCTGAATTAACAACAATATCTGCATCTATATCCATATGCTTTTTCAAATATAAATCGATAACCGATACAGTAAAATACGCTAAGTAGACTTCACAAAATTTCTTGATATTTTTATTTTTTACACCCTTTGATCCTGCTCTTCCGCAGATTGTAAATAAAATCTTCACTAATTCCCTGCACTTTCCAGCTTTCGGCTCAAGCCTCGCCCTGAGATAGTTTAAGCACTTTTAAACCATGTCCAAATCCATCTTCAACCCTTGTATTCTCAGAAATCATATCAATGAAATGTCTTAGTTCTCTTTTTTGATAATCATCCCGGTTCTCACCAAAACATATGGATTCGCCCGTCTTCAAAAATGTAATTTTATTTCCCAGCAAATCTCCTATTATGGTATCCTCCTTCGTAATCAACTGAACCTCTCTTACCGGACTTCTTCCGAAATAATCAAGGTGAATCTCTAAAATTTTATCGTCATACTCTGCGATATATATAGCAAAATCATCACTGTCTATCTCCAGTGATGATTTCTTTCCTATCAACGCCTTTACCTTTTGAGGCCATCCGAATAAATACGTTACATAATCCCATTCATGGATGAGATCAACACTCACCCCTCCTCCCATATCTTTATGGGCACTATAAATCTGTCTGTAATCCTGCCCCGGTCTCCACTCCGGAAGATAGGACGAAGAAATACACCGAACTGAAATCACCTCATCCGGCTTTACATTTTCTTTTATATAATGGATAACAGCATTATATCTTAGGGGACACGCCACATAATATACACTCCCCGGTCTCAAACGGAAATTTTCCCCTTCTGACAATTGCTTCACATCCACTACTGGTTTTTCAATAAAAAAGTGGTCTGCCTTTTCATGTAACTCTTTTAATGTTTTCAGATGTTGATTTGTAGGATTGGTTATAAAAATCACATCATAATCCGATGGCAAATCTTCCATATCTGTATAAACAGAATCAATCCCCTCATATGAAACAGGACTTCGTCGAAGTGCATCGATACAAAAATGAACGCCACTATCAACTTCCAGTTCTCTTAGGTTTCTAATATGTCGCTTGGCAATTGATCCAATCCCGACAAAACATATTTTCAGGTCTTTCATATCTATGCACCTATCATATCAATCAACTGTATAATCTTCCTATCCTCTTCAAAAGTATACGATGGTTTTATATCATTCAACACATAATCAAAAAAAGCTTTAATTTCATTCTTATATGCATTTTCAGTAATGAATTTTCTATACCCTTCTCTATGTTCTACATTCTCCTGTAGAGAAATCGGCTTAAGACAATCTTCATTACAATCATATTCCATTAAAGTCTCCGGCGTGCCATTCCAAGAAAGATATGATTTCTCAGAATATATTTCAAGTTTCCTTACTGCTACAGGAGAAACAACATCCACCACTAAAATACCTTTACTTCCGGACTTATGATTAAGCTGAATCATAAAATTATCCGCATAGTCAATCTTCAGCTCTGTCATCTGATCATGGATATTATTTGTACTCTCGACTTCTCCAAATGTATCAACAATCCAAGGTAACTCAATTGCAAGTAGCTCACGACATCCATTTGTCCGTTTATCACCCAAAAAGAAATCTTTATAATTCTCCCATGGATGCCAATCCGGTAGATATTGACCAACATGGTAAATATAGTTCCATCGTTTGTCACCGTCGATGTTTTCCTTAATATACCGGATTTCTTCTCGATACAAAAAAGTAGATGATAAAAAAAGTTTTAACTGGTTCTTTTTAGCAAGCTTTATATTTTCATCATACCCATCTGCTATAAGATTCAATTCTGTAAAGACGTGACACCCTCTTTTTAACGCATCTGAAATAATGACATGATGTGATAACGGAGAAGTACATACAAAAACACAATCTACAGAAACCTCAATTTCATCAAGGGAAGATGCGCAGAAAATGCTAAACATAGCCTCTACTTCACGCCTTCTGTCCTCTCTTGCATCAATCCCCAAAAGCTTATACTGTGGATACATTTCGCTTATAAGACGAATTCTTCTTTTTCCCATGGATCCCAGTCCAATAATCGCTATCGTCATTTCACACCTACAAATCATAAAACTTTTTCTTTAAATCTATTTTTCCTTGTGCTACCGTTTCTATTATTTTTTTTGCTATCTGCTGTGCAGCATCTCCATTGCCGTATGGACTAGCAGTTCTTCTACATTTATCTCGAAACTCTTTACTTAAAGCCTTATCTATAGCTGAAATAATATCATCTTTATCACTACCACAATTGATTATACTTTCCGGCTGCAATCTTCCTTTCTGACGATCACCAATATTAACTGTCGGAATTTGGAACGATGGTGTTTCAATAATACCACTTGATGAATTTCCAAGAACAAACTCAGCATATTTCATCAAAGATAAATATCTTTTTGCTCCCAACGATGCAAAAACATGGACATTATCGAATTTCTCTTCTGCTTCATCCAACAATTCATTAATTTTAGCACCGCCTATGTCTGCATTTGCTTTTGTCACAATAAATTGAATAGAGGAAAAATGACCGATTGCATCCAGTAACGCCTCAATTTTCTGCTCTATACCTGCATCATCCATTGTAACCGGATGATAGGTACATAGCGCATATCTACATTCTTCAAGCCCTATACTATTTAATGCATCCAATTTATTCAAATCAGCTATAGACAATATATTATCTACACTGGTAGAGCCAAAATTAAACACCCGCTCTGGGTTTTCTCCTAACTGAATAACTCTCTTTCTACTATCTTCATTTGTTACGAAATGAAGATAGCTGATTTTTGTAATAGAATGACGGATCCACTCGTCCATTGCCCCTTCTGTAGTATCACCACCACATAAATGAAAGACAGGAGTTCTCATATTTCCTGCTACAATCGCAATTGCCAGCATTTCATACCGATCCCCCAAAACACACAACGCATCATATTTTTCCTTCGCAAACAATGTGGAAAATGCTTTTAAAGTCTCCGCCTGGTTATTTGAAATATCCTCCGGTTTATCATTTGCAACAGGAATTGAAATAATGTGGTCGATTCGTTCTTTTATTTCATTAATTGTACTTCCATATTCTTCACTCAAATGAGCTCCGGTTACGATAAGTTCTATCCTTAAATCATCACACTCTCGCTTCCTTAATTCCCTAATAACAGGAGAAAGCAAACCATACTCCGCTCTTGTAGCAGTTACAACAGCAATTTTACTCATATTTCAATCAACTCATCTTCATTAAAATCTCTGATTGCCTTTGTCCCAATAACATCATTCCATCTCATAGGATCAATCCCTGTTCCCGGACGTTTTGTAGTAACGTTCACTTCAGAAAGGACCTCTCCTTTTTTTATATATTTCTTTGCAACAATACTTTTTCTGGCAACGTCTCGATTTTTTTTCTCTGCATCTGAAATCTTTTTTTGTGATGACCCCAGAGCCATTTCAACCTTTCGAATTCCTTCAACCATGGCCTTCAATTCACTTGGCTCAAGACTGGCCTTATGATCTGGACCCGGCAAATTCCGATCCAGTGTAAAATGTTTTTCTATTACACTGGCCCCTAAAGCAACTGCAGCCAGATCAACTTCGATTCCCTTCGTGTGATCTGAATAACCGACAGGGAAACCAAAGTTTTCTCTTAATGTCTCCATCACACGTAGATTTACATCATGTATTGGCGCCGGATATTCAGTCGTACAATGCAAAATTGTGATATCCTCGGTTCCATTCTGCTTTAATACATTTATAGCCGCCTCTATTTCATCCATTTCTGCCATACCAGTTGACAGAATCACTTTCTTTCCTGTTTTAGCAATTTCAATAAGATATGGATAATTTGTAATCTCACCCGATGGAATTTTCCAAATATCCTGCATATCATTCAGAAAATGGATGCTATCAATGTCAAAAGGAGTCGACAGGAATTTAATCCCTACTTGATTACAATATTCCGCCAATTGTATAAACTCATCATAACTGAGGAGTAGACTTTGCAACATCTCTTTTTGACTTTGCTCTTTACCTATATTTCTTTTTTGATAATCAGCCATGTGCGCTGTTTTTGACACAAGAGAATCAAGTTTTGCCGTTTGAAACTTTACAATATCAGCACCACAATCCTTAGCCGTATCAATCAGTTTTTTAGCCAGTTCAACACTACCATTATGGTTGACTCCAGCTTCTGCTATTATCAAAGTTCTATTATTATTTTCTGTGACACTGTTTTTCATTTTCTGTTGACCACTCCATACACTGTCGAATTATTCTCAACATCGCTAAGAACAGTACTATTAGCTCCCACCGTTACATTATTTCCGACAGATACACATTGAATGACTGTACTTCCTGCGCCCACTAAGCTATTTCGGCCTACATTCACTGCGCCACATAAAACAGTTCCAACAGAGATGTGAGAATAATCGCCAATCCTACATTCATGTTCTACAATGGCACCTGTGTTAATAATACAATGCGCCCCAACAGTTGTATCGGCATTAATCGCAACACCCTTCCCCACAAAGGTTCCTTCTCCAATTTCCACCCGATCGGAAACAATTGCTGACGGATCTTTTATTATAGGGAAAGCAAAGCCATGCCGCTTTGCTTTCTCTACGAGATGTTCTCTAACGTTTGACACCTTTACACTTCCAACTGTTATAAAAGCCAAATTGAACCCATCTCTCCGAAGTTGTTTTAAGCAATCATCTGTTCCCACAACTTTACATCCAAAGACTTCTGAACCTACAGGCATATTGGGATCTGTAATCACTATGCTGTCGAATATATCCATCCGTAAAGCAGCATCCAAAACAGATTTACAGTGGCCGCCTCCACCGAGAAGTACAAGTTTCTTATCCATGAATCGGCTCTCCTCTTTAACAAAATAATCACATCTTATTCTGCCCAAACAGGATTCTTTAATTCCCATTTTCCAAAACAGTTCTTTTCGAACAAATCACGATTATATAACGAATCTATAATGTTCCAAAATTCAGTCTCTGAATAACCACAAAAATCACAAAAATCTCTTACACATTCAGGATCGAGTGCATGGTCATGCTCCTTTACTAACGTCTTAGCCTCATCCCTATTAATCATTCCATAACGAACCATTCGTGCCGCATAATCTGTTGCCGAAGCATGCCCAAATTTAGGATACTTAAGCCAAGAATGTACTAAATATGCACGGCTATCAATTTGATCAAAATTCTCAACATGATGTGTTCGATCCCATTCATGTGTCAAATCATGGAATCCATGTTTTTTTGCATATTCATAGTTTCTAAAACTATTCCACTCCTGAAAATAAGAAATATAGACTGGATCCAAATTATCTAATTCTTCCGGTCTTGGAGCTCTAGTAAAGAACAAATCCTGCACCGTCACTCCCGCTTCTTTTATTAATTCTTGTTCATCGATATCAGATGCAACTCCGTTCTTCAACTGCTCTTTAGCAGAATATGACTCCTTTGCATCTTGCCCACCATACTCATAACTAACATTTTCACCATAAATCAAAAATGGGGTATTATATTTGCTTGCCATTAGTAATGGATAGGTATATATTAAACGATCTATATACCAAGTAGGTTTCCCATATTTTTCAAACATATAGCGCATTAATTTTTTTTGCGCTTTAATATTTGGTTTTATACTAATTATAGTGCAACCAAATTCTTCTGATATATTCTTAAGATTGTGAACACCTGCTTTTGTCATTGGAAAATTATCTTCCACAGAGAAAAGAATCGGGTTCATATGCATTACATCTTTTAACAAATGAACTTGGTAATGTGAATCTTTCCCCCCAGAAACAGCTATTGCGCAATCCGGTCCATCACCATTTGACCCGCGATACTTATCACATAATGCCTCAAATTCTTTCCAACGTTCATCCCAATCAATCGTTTTTCTTCTTTCATAAGATCTGCAAGCTGAACAAACGCCCTCCTCGTCGAACACAATACCTGGACGTGTATCTGGCATAACACATTTTTTACAATACTTCAAAAGATACCTCCTTTCTCATACTCAAACACTCAACTGGAATAATGTCCATTCTTTTCCATTTGTTCATAGATTTTTGCATGTAAGCAGTGCTGATGAATATCAATCAATTTCTCATTATCCCCCGTTACAAATGCCTCTACCTGTCTATATAATCCCGGTTTAAATTTAATATCCAATTCATCATCAATTTCAACCTGACTTACTTGAATTTCACCTCTTTTCTGAATTTGTAATTTTTCCATCGGCTCAAATATATACTTGTTTTTATTTGTTAAAATCTCGACAGACCATCGCCCCGCACTCATCCAATTTGCCTTATAAGAAAAAGGGGCCCCTTTATCTGAAATGCCTGCCCCAGCAAAAGCCGCTGCCTTTGAATACCATGGCAAAGCTCCTTTTACGTAAGAATTCATTTCAATCGGAACTCCTCCTAAAAAGAATGCTAAATCTACTACATGCGTGGAGTTAGCCATGAACCACCCTTCAAGTTCACCTTTTGGTTTATCTAACTTCTCTATCTGATGGGACCATTCTGTAAATTCAAAATTAAAACTAGTTACTCCACCATCATCTGCAATCATCTTGCGAGCTGTTTCTACAGATGCATAGAATCTTCTATTATAAGCGACATAAACGTTTGCATTCTTTTCCGCTGTATAATCACTCAACTCTTTAATCTCATGTAAATCTATTCCAGCCGGTTTCTCGACAAGTATATTTTTCACTCCTGCCTCAAGAAGTTTTATTGTTACATCTTTTAACACTAAAGGATATACCGTAACAATAGCCATGCTAGGTATTTCTTTTCTTTCTGAAAGATATCTTTCAATACCTCCACGAACCACAGCATGATTAGATAATTTTTCACAACGTTCTGCTTTTTCCTCACCTCTACCAACAATTATGTAATCCATATCCATGGCCGATAAAACCTTCGCATATTCTATTGCCATGTCTCCTGCGCCAACAATAACCACTTTTTCACCCATATAAACGACCTCTTCTAATAGCTTTCATTAATGTTCTGCATCCAATTCGTGTGAAATACATAGTTGCATCTTATGTTATAGAACACTCTCCGTTATTTTTCATGTTCTTATGATATATTTCACTAAATGAATTAAGTAACGCCTCATGCCATTGTTTCGTATCCTCATAACTAGTCAACTCACATCTTCCCTCTTCAATTAACTGATATAGAACCTTATCTGTTAACTGGCTTTGGTACAACGTTTCAAAATCATCTTTTTCACTTTGACCACAATCATCAGTAACAATCCATTTTTCCGTTTGCGAAATTGTATAAACTTTATTATCATTTATCAGAGTCATCAAATAAGGAACACTTCCATCTTTAAATGAATCCAACACGATAGTTATTTTCTTTCCAATAGAAACAACTAACCTACCAGTAAATTCAACATAACCCGTACGCTTACTTTCATTTATCTCTGTATCCACCAACATATTATTTACCACGATTGGCTCATATGTATCAAACAAAAAACCAATTTCATCAACGATATGAATTGCATTACAGGATAATCCCCAATTGGATCCGAGCACGTGCACATTGCACCCTTTTGTTTTATCTAGTTTTTCCTTTAGTTTCTTATATCCTGGATACATTCTACCCGGACAATTTACATAGGCATTAATATGTTTTTCTTCTAAAATTCTACCAATCTCATCATATTCTTCTATTCTAGGAAAAAGAAATTTTTCAAAGATAACATTCTTTACCTCACACCTCGAAACAACCTGCTTAAACAATTCACATCTAGGCTTAGACGATGTTGCGATAATTAGGACATCAATCTCTTTTGGCAGATCTTCAATATTAGTCGAAAAACGCAATGACATACTGTCATTTTTATTTTCGCTTTCCGACATACACCTTTCAAGGGCCTCTTTGTTCATATCAATTACATAAACCGAAGCCGCTCCTTTATAATTAAGAATAGCCTGAAAATGTCTAAATCCAATGCCACCAACACCAATTAAAACAATATTACTCATAAAAAACTTATATGATTAAATTGAAAACTATTAATCATGTTTCCTTTCTTTTTATTTCTCAGTTGTCATTTTATTCCCAACCATGTTTCCATTCGCTGTAATTCCGAGAACTCACCCATATCAAAAAAAGAATTTTCGCTCACTGGGAAAGCGCCAACCTTTTTCTTCTGTTTTAACAATTCATTTGCAAGATCTGTCATATGATAAAATGCCCCATCGGGTATAAAATCAAGACATTCTCTATTCAAAATATACATTCCTGTGTTTACAAGATAATTTTGCCTAGGTTTTTCTTCTAATGATGTAATAATACCTTCTTCTTTTGTATGAAGAACACCATACGGTAACGTCGTATTCTTTAAAGACGCTATAATCGTCATATCATTTCCATTTTGATTGTGATATTCCAACATTTTACTGTAGTCAGCTTTAACAATAATATCGCAATTTGTCACATAAAAAACATCCGGCATTTCATATTCCGCTAATTTTATACTTCCTGCTGTTCCCAACGGTCTGTCTTCTTCTACATAACTAATGTTATATTGACTTAATTCATTAAGGTAAGCCTTCAATATTTCTTTTTTATAATTTACAGATACAAAAAAACGGCTCATACCCTGCGCAGAAAAGTATTCCATTATTCGCTCAATGATCGGCATCTCTCCAATCGGAACAAGAGGCTTCGGCAAAATCTTTGTATAGGGATAAAGCCTTGTCCCCTTTCCTCCTGCCATAACAAAAACTGGAATATCTTTTAATTCATCATGATTCCTTAAGGGAAGCTCATTATCATCATCTGTCAAAATGGCAATAATCCTTTTATCTATATCCAAGATAGGTATGACATCAATCTGATATTTTTTCATCATATCTATCCCCATATGTTCCTGAGTTTCATATATCCATTTTGGCGAACAATTCATCGCATCATTAACTTTCCCCTTCAGTTGTCCCGTTCGAATAATCCACCGCCTAATATCTCCATCGGATATACAGCCTTCTAAGATTCCTTTGGGATCTATAATAAACAGTAACCCCTTTGCATTTTTATCAATCTTCTCCATCGCATCCATAATGCTCATTTCACGGGTTCCTATAAACTGTTCAATTTGCCCACAAACTATAGCCATAGTAACTTAGTCTCCTGTTCCTCTATTAGGTTAAACTTCTTATCCTCCTCAGGCTAACCACCAATTCCAACATCTAAATGCTTATGTTTTTCCTTTTATTCAACAGAATGCCTGTCATTCCTTTTGTATCAATCACCAAAATATACCGCCATCATAGAAGGTTATGAACTTGAGAAAAACCCTCTCTATTTTGATGACACCATGCTACTGCTAAATACTTATCCATCAGGTCCATAAAGTAAATTTCTCTTCCCCCCTTTTCAGCAATCACCTTTTCTGTATCCTCATCGTAGACATTAGCTACTAATATAACTGCATCTGAATCAATTTCCTCAGAATCAAATGCAACACTCTCCGCATTTATTTCTAAAATCTTTAAAACTTTAATCAATCTTGAACTCTTTGCACCTTCCTCATAAACAATTATATGTGCAGCTTCTTGAATTCTTTGAAAGATTTTTTCTCCCTCTCTAACCAGTAGTAACTCATTTCTTATTTTGTCATGCAATCTTCCTTGATAAAAATAGCAACCCTTTTTCTCTTTTTCCGCAAAGTAAGGTTGAACTAGTTCTTCAAAAATTCCAAGAGCTTCATCGGCTGTAAGAAAGCCAACATGTGGCCCCTCATTTATCATAAGAGGATCACGGCATGAGTAAACATACTCCACTACATCGCTAACTTTATATCCCACATGTTTGTCAATTAACAATAGTTTTTTATCTTGTCGAAACCGATATCTGTCCAAGATGGATAAATCAGACATCAGTTGAGCCGCTCTGCTTTGTGGAGAATAATAACATCCACCAAAATCAAAAGACGACAAATCTATCTTTGTCTCTTCCCTCTCTTTAAATCTTTTTGACTCAAAAAAAGTTCCATTATCTTGGATAATGCCAATCACCTTATCGATATATACGTAATCTCCACATCCTGCCGCTAAAAGTAGCAAACGATGTTGCATATAAGATTCATTTGTGTCATATAGTTCTTCAAACGGAAGACAATCTTTTCGAACTACAAGAGGTAATAAATTTCCTAAAAAGGAATTGTGTCAGCGCATAAAATCCCTTCCTATAAATCCCCGGTTCCACAGAGCGAAAAGCCAAACGATTCTCAGTCGTTATAACATGACCCATTATTACTGCGATATCCTGTGTTTTTTTATAGTCTTCAGGACGGCATCCACGCCCTCTTGGTATATAACGTCTTCAGAACTACATAACATAGCAAAATCTGCTTTTGCTAGTTCAATCGCGCGAACAATATTATTACTACGTCCTATATTAGTTTTATTACGGTAATATGAAAAACGTGAATCTTTTATATCATCAAATCGATCACCAATCTGTTCCCCCGTCGGATCATTATCCGAAACAAGAATCTCTATATCCTCATCATAAAAACCAAGTAAATTTCGCACTGTTTTTTCTGTGCTTTCCGGCGCACCATATGTTGGAATTACTATACTTAATACTGGTTTCACTTACATCCCCCTTTTCTACTCTTGATTCAACAACCTATCAAAACTCGTTCGTGGCACATTATCCCACCATACGTTTCGCGTTGCGTTCTCGAATTTAATTCCTCTTTCTTTTAACTTTACGTGCGCTTCTCCAAAGATTTCTATTGACGATGTTGGATCCCATACCCCAATCGGAATCTTCATCTGCTCTGCTCCATAAAAATGCTTCCCTTCAGAATTGCCCAGTAATCCTACAGACATATCCGCTCCTAGCAAATATATTTCAGAAAACCCCATGTACACAGCAATTTGAAGCGCATCATAAAGTACAGTGCTACCAGAATAGACGCCTTCTTCAATATCAAAAGAAAAATTGTGTTCCGCAACTACACTCGGTATCAAATGAACATCATAAGTTTCGCCTTCTGTAACTGTTTTTGCGTATTCAAGATGCCTGAAAAACTTTATCCCCTTCATAGCATTAACCTGTCCAATTTTTTCCTCAATGAAATACTGGTCAACCGCCACATAAAAATCTGGACGCCATAAAGTATGTTCAAATGCCTTATATATTGAATTAACACCAAAACATATTTCCTTTTTTTTATACAAACGATCTAGATCTTTATACGTTACGCTAGGACCATTTCCCACCAAGAAACAACGGCGACCTTTATAAGCACCTTTAAATTTTCTTAACACAGAATAATCATAACTGTCATTTCTTTTCGTTCCATTTAATACAATCACCCTACTGTTCGGATTGTCTCGTGTCAACCTATCTATAGTCTCCTCTTTTTCATTTGTTGAAATAACAATCGGACTTCCCTGAGCCGAATCCCCTTTATCTATATAACCTATCTCAACACCTTTCTTTTGTAACGCTTCTGCAATATACTCAGAAATTGGGTCAAACTGAAAAAAGACTATTTTCTTTAATTCGTCCAATTTATGAAAACTGATAACATCTTGCCTATCTCTATAGAATTCACTTTGCATCCATGGGCTACGAAAATAATTTCGTACTCCCTTCTTCTCAAAATCATTGATTATTGCTTCTTGAGCGTCATATGCAGCAATCAGAATCGCTTCTCCCTGCTCCTCTTTTTGATAATCTTCGAATGAAATAATAGGTATTCCTCGAATCTTCTGTCCCCACAGCGCTTCGTCACGATCTATTACGGCCTTAATATGTGACTGTCGAAAAAAGTCACATACAGCCAACGCATTGATTCCGCCTCCATATAAATAAAAATCCTTCACTAAATTGCCTCCTTATCTGCAGCCCCCTACTTCTCCGGAAAAACCAGTTCCCCAAAAAGCATATTGCTGGCATATGTCTTTCCAAAACGTCTCGGCCGGCTCAAAAAGTACTGCCGGCCATTTTTTATCAGAGAATCCATGTATGCTGTTTTATCAACATACACATATCCGTTTTCTCTCATAATTTCAAACGATTGAACTCCTATCGGAAGTTTTCTTTCTGCCATAATATGCTCTTTCCAGTTCTTATCCCTGCAGTATTCTCTTCACCTTCTCCACAACCTCAGCATCAAGCTCCGGCCGAAGAATGTCATATACTTTCAAAAATATCAACTGCTCGCTGGTACAAATCGACACCCATCTGAGCGATTAATCTAAATCTACCAGTGTTCAGTGCTTCCTTCCATGCTGTAGGATATACTAAAATAAGTCTTACTTTTCGCTTTTTTCTATCCATACTATTACATATTTCCGCAAATACTTTCTCACAGATTTCTGCATCAAAAGGATTAAATAAAAAGAAATAATTGTATCCATCTAGTTCTGTTGTGAGCGTAGTCGCATCACAACAGTACGTTTCAATTTGATTCATTTGTCGAAGATTCAATTTCTTAATGTTATCTTCTAAAACATTGTAAATTCCACTTTCATATTCTACCCCCCCACTTTTTTAAAACCATAATCCAGGAAAGAAACTAGTGCTCCTCCTTTTCCACATCCAAAATCGAAGATAGCATCTTCGTCTGAAAGATTTACTCTTAACTGATCAAGAACCGGGAATAATTCCAGCTGGGTTGAAAGCTTACTAGGTGCACCATGAGATAGATTTGCATTTCCATCAACATAACTGTCGCATCCAACAAACTCAACAAAATTACAATCAAATTTCCATTCCAAAAACTCTAAAAACTGAATATCACGTTGCCCACTCTTTTTCTTCTTAAAGGGATCCTGCTCCGTGCACTCAGACACGTAATCTCCATCATAAATTGTTTCATAAAAATCAAACCAGGTCTGATTTTTCACGAATCCAATTTGATCAAGATATGTCAAGTGGTCTTCCGTAACCACCTCCGTCATCCATAGAACAGATGAGTTTACATCCTTGTAATCATATTTAAAAACCGACGGTGCAAAAAAACCATGTTCAAAACTTTTCCCAGAGGAACCATCCGGATCAATCACATAATCTATATCTATGTTGTGATAGTATTTTGCATACCATTTTATAAACCTTGATGTTCTATTGTATCCATACATTGAAATTCTTTTACCAATACACTGACACATAATATCATCAAGTTTCTTTCGCATCTCTTCCAACGTCTTCAGCGCCATGATTTTTCTCCTTCCTATAATGTCAAGCTCAAAATCCAGTATTTATGAGCTTTTCGTTATCTGATATACCTCTATAACAGGAGCCAGAGGAGATGAATAGTCATAGTATCATGTACTGAATAGTTGATTTTAGATAGCACTAATAAAGCATCCTCTTGTTTACTCTATAAAGGCCATAAATCCTTTGTTCAACTATGATGGTGAACCTTCCGTGTCTAAAGGGATCGTGTCCCAACTTCCTTCGTCCCACCTATCCATACACCAAGTGCCAGCAAAGCTTTCATACAGGGTCCATGCCCTACGGAGAGAACTACCGCCAGCTACAGCTCTTGTTTGTCTTTGCTACTTGCTTACTGACCCACATATGATCCAGATGGTACCGCTGAGCGGTGGACGCAATCCATCCTTACATAAGTTGGTAGTTGTTGTGTAGAAGACTTGCTTCTACCGTTATCGGGTGCCATCCGGAACCCCGCCCAGCTGTCGAACATCATTCAACAGTTCGGCAGGATCCCGGAAATATGTCTATTTTATGCAGCTACTACTTCAGTTTCTTCAAATCTCTTGATATCATCAAGCATCTTCTGCGGGTCATATTTGACACCCTTTTTTAGGATTGCAAATATAATCCTTAAAAGCTTACACGCTATGACTATCAGCGACTGCATCTTCTTAAGCGGATTCTTATTCCTCGTAGTATAGTACTCATGTAGCAACTGGAATTCTTCTGCATGAGCAACTACCGATTTTGCCCCTTGAAACAGCCAGGTTCGCAATTCTTTGCGTCCTCTATGGCTTATCTTTGTTTCACCATTATGCTTACCCGAACTACAGGCAACAAGGTTCAGGCCGCT
>FMTN01000007.1 GCA_900100095.1 Lachnospiraceae bacterium C10 | reverse complement strand
GATACCGCTGGAATATTGAGGTCTATTTCAAGACTTGCAAGCAGTATCTGAAATATACGAAGGAATGCCAAAGCACATCTTTTGATTCGCTGACAGCACACCTTGCCATAGCCAATGTCAGGTATATGATGCTTAGCGTGTTCCAGAGGGCAAACACAGATCACCGATCGCTCGGAGAACTGTTCTACCTGTATGTCCAGGAAGTAGCGGAAATAACCTTTGACCATTCTATGCGACTAATCATGATCGCATTGCTTTCAACCGTCAAAGAGTTCTTTGCGCTCACTGATGCTCAAATGGCAGGGTTTGTACAGCAATTCATCAACAACCTGCCAAACTATCTGAAAGCGCCCTTAGAGGTCTGCGCGGAGCAGTTGTCGGCGGCATAATGGTATTTTTGCGCCGCAAACATTGTAAACACTGAGTTTCACGCCCTTTTGGGTGTGGGAAGTATTAGTCTTTTATACTAAATTACTGCGTTCAAGTCTCGCTCGCGAGACTTGGCGCGAGATTTGCGTCAGCGTAGCTGACATATTTCATATGCAAATCTCTGCGCATCCTCGCGGAGCGTTTATCTCAGTCGGAGATTGTAACCCCGACTGAGATAAAAAAGACAGCTGCTTCTGCCTTGAAACAGCTGCCCTGAAACATTTGATGTTTATCTGTTATGCCAACTTGAAAATGCGGATACAGTTCGGCTTGTCAACCTTCACCGGTGCATTTTTCATAAGAGCGTACTGGCCGCCCTCCATCAGACGGAAGGTCCGAATCTCGCTGTTGTCATGATTTAATACCGCAAGAAAATCTCCTTCCGGAAGTGCAGAAAGTGACTTTGGGAAATAGCCACTGGTCGGTTCAGAGGAAAGAAGCTTTAACATACCGCTCTTCTCATCCCTTGCCAGACAGCTGCAACCGTTATAGCCATCGATGGAAACAAATACTTTGCTACCGTCTTCTGAAAGACAAAAATCGGAAGCACCATCCGCATGATTGACATCACGTAAAACAGATACTGTGTCAAGGAGCTCGAATTCCGGCTCATCATCCCTATCAGCATATCCGTAAATTTCGATCTCACAGGTAAGCTCATCCAGGATGTATAAGAATTTACCATCCGGTGAGAACTGAAGGGCTCTAGGACCGCTGTCCAGAGAACAACGAATGATATCTACAAGATGAAGCTTTCCTCTCTTGTAATCCACTCGGTATACCTTTACCTGATTTAATCCATGGTCTGCAGCACAGAGGTATTTCTCATCCGGTGACAAACGCACACAACTTACCTTTGGATGATCCAGTCGCTTTCTGGATGAGGAAATGGCAAGACCCTGGTGGAAAATGCCATCCGCAATATCTCCCATACTTCCGTCCGGATTCAAACGCATCATCGTCACACGCCCATCATGGAAACCACCAACAAAGAGGTATCTTCTGGCAGAGTCAACATCCACGCTGCATCCGCGCATTCCACCAATCCAGGCCTGGTTCACCTTGGTTAAATCCCCGGTCTTTGGATCGATCTTAAAAGCTGCAACTCCTTCATCCTCGATAGAATAAACCATCTGTCCATCCTTGGAAACACAAAGATCGGACGGATTATTAATTGGTGCTACAGAACGTTCTGTCAAAACACCCTCTGTCGTATCAATATCATATACATGAATTCCTACGCTGTTCTCATGGGTGTATGTGCCTACATAAGCTACATATTTATTCTTGTCTGACATGGCAATTACCCCTTTTCCCTACTTGCATCTTCCTGATGAAGATATACTCCACTGTTACATCTTTATTATCCCTTTTTAGACACTCAACTGCAATAGGTGACCATGATAAATTTCATATGCCTATAATCAAAGAATCCGTGTCATTGCAAGCCCATCGCCTACAGGCAGAACATCGGTGATATACTGATCGTCTCTGCAAACCATATCCAGGTATTCACGTACCCTTTTATGAATGGTTCGATTCCTTCGACAAAGTGCTTCCTTTGGCATCAGCAAAAAACCATCTTGCAGAATATTATCTGCCAAAATCACACCTCCTGATGTCATCAAGGGACGAACAAGCTTCAAGTATTCCGGATACTGCCCTTTCGCCGCATCAATGAATACCAGATCAAACCGTCCCTCCAATGTGGAAATCAACTTCGATGCATCACCTGTCAAAAAGGTGATTTTATCGGAAAATGGACTGTTTGAAAAGTTCTCTTTCGCCTGTACGATCCGTGGCTCATAGTTTTCAATGGTGACAAGTTCTTCAAGAGAAGGATCAAAATTCGCCATTAAAAGAGCCGAAAAGCCAACTGCACTTCCGATTTCCAGAATACGCCCCGGCCGGATGATTCCAAGAAGGAACGCCAGATACCTCTGGGTACTTCTTCGAATAATCGGCACCTCATCCTCCTCGGCCTGCCGTTCAATCTTTTGCAGCCATTCCGGGAGAGGACTTTCATATTTTTGCATAAAGCGTTCAAAACGCTCATCCATTTCTTCCCAGGCACGCATATTATACTTCCTGAATGATCGGCAAAATCATAGGACGACGCTGTGTCTCCTTCCAGACAAAGTCGGAAAGTGTAGACTTCACTTCTGTCTTGATCTTAGACCAGTCACGTATACCATGATCTTCTAGCTGTGTGATTGTATCTGAAACCACGGCATGCGCAGAATCCATAAGATCCTCAGCTCCGCGTACATATACAAAACCTCTGGATACAATATCCGGGCCGCTTACGATGGTTCCTGTGGACGCTTCCATTGCCATAACAACAATGATGATACCATCCTCAGCCAAATGCTGACGATCACGAAGTACAATGCTTCCGACATCTCCAACACCAAGTCCGTCTACCATAACCGAACCGGTATGAACCTTACCGGTAACCTTGGCATTCCCTCTGCTGTTAAATTCCAGCACATCACCGGAAGAAAGGATCTTGATGTGATCGGTATCATATCCCAGAGAACGTGCAATACGCTCTTGAGCCTTAAGATGCTTATATTCTCCGTGAACCGGAACGGAATATTTCGGCTTAACAAGAGAGTAGATTAATTTAATCTCCTCGGCACAGGCATGTCCGGAAACGTGAACATCCTGAAAAATAACATTCGCACCCTTTCGATAAAGCTCATTGATGATACGGGAAACATCCTTTTCATTACCCGGAATCGGATGAGAAGAAAAGATGATGGTATCGTTCGGCTTGATTGAGATCTTCTTATGCATGCCGTTCGCCATACGGGAAAGAGCCGCCATAGACTCACCCTGACTTCCCGTTGTGATAAGAACCGTTCTCTCATCCGGATAGTTCTTCAGCTGATCCGTTGGAATCAGTGTGTTCTCCGGAATATTCAAATATCCGAGTTCTGTCGCCGTATTAATGATGTTTACCATACTGCGGCCTTCTACAACCACCTTACGTCCGTATTTATAGGCTGTATTGATAATCTGCTGCACACGGTCAACATTGGATGCAAAGGTTGCAATAATGATTCGTGTGTCCTTATGCTCCGCAAAGATATCATCAAAAATAACACCCACTGTACTCTCTGACTGGGTGAAACCGGGACGCTCTGCATTGGTGGAGTCACACATCAAAGCAAGAACACCCTTACGGCCAAGTTCAGCAAAACGCTGAAGGTCAATCGCATCACCAAATACCGGTGTGTAATCCACCTTAAAGTCACCGGTATGAACCAATGTTCCGGCCGGTGTATAGATTGCTAATGCAGCAGCATCGGCAATACTATGATTGGTCTTGATAAATTCAACACGGAAAGGGCCCTGGTTGATCGACTGTCCATACTTGACAACCTTTCTTCTAACCTTCGTCATCATTCCGTGTTCTTCCAGTTTACGCTCGATAATTCCCATAGTCAGACGGGTAGCGTAAATCGGAACCTGCAATTCACGAAGAACATAAGGAATTGCACCGATGTGATCCTCATGTCCATGGGTAATAAAGATTCCCTTCACCCTGTCTTCATTCTCCAAAAGATAGGTGATATCCGGAATCACCATATCCACGCCTAACATATCGTCTTCCGGGAATGCCAGACCGCAATCGATTACAATGATACTGTCATCATACTCAATCGCTGTCATATTCATTCCAATCAGCTCTACTCCACCCAGGGGAATTACCTTAAGGCGCGGCTTATTATTCTCTTTACTCAAACTTTAACCTCCTAAAAAATTATTCATTTTCCAGAGTAAAGTCCGTGTCTCCCATAAGTTCTGAAAAAACTGCCAAAACCGCCTTAAGAGTCTCTTCGTCGTCCACTACCGTATAAGTGGCCTCTTCGTCCGTTTCACCAGTCTTTTCCAATACATAAACAAGAGCCTCCTCGTCGTCCGGATCAGCATCCGTTACGCACAAGTAGTTCTTTTCATTGAGCACGGTCTCCTCTAGTATATAAAAATCCAAGTCTTCCCCGGATTCTTCATCATAAAAAACAATGGTATTCTTATCCATTATTCACCTCATTGGATCGACGATCCATATAACCTTGTAAAATCAACATCGCTGCAATTTCATCTACGTATTTCTTACGTTCTGTATGATGGTCAATTCCAACTTCCTTCATGGCGTTGTCTGCCGCCACCGTAGTCAGTCGCTCATCATACATCTCAACATCAAGATCGAACTTCTCCTCCAGCATTTTAGCGAAGGCACGGGAAAGTTCACAGCGTTCGCCCTCTGTCCCGTCCATATTCTTAGGAAGTCCTACAACAATCCTATTCACATGGTATTCGTCGATAATCTGCCCGATTCTTGCAATCGTCCGACGAAGCTTTGTCGGCTTCTCCCGTCGAATAATCTCAAGTCCCTGTGCAGTCAAAAGAAGAGGGTCTGAGATCGCGACACCCACGGTCTTAGACCCGTAATCCAGTCCTAAAATTCTATTATTCTCTGTCATTAATGCTCCCAGGCTTTTCTGGAAATGTATTCCTTCAAAAGCTCTTCTACTAATTCATCACGCTCCACCCTCATAATAAGGCTTCTGGCATTCTTATGGCTCGTGATAAAGGTTGGATCACCGGACATAATATAACCTACGATTTGATTCACCGGATTATAACCTTTCTCACTTAATGCCTCATATACCTGAGAAAGAATCTCTTTCACTCCGATCGCATTATCCTTCTCAACTTTAAAATATTGTGTCTGTCCTAAATCCGTCATGTCCGTCACGCTCCTTACAGTAAAACTGACTGTAAAATTAATATTATTTACTATGATATCTTACCGAAACTTAAAAGTCAAATAAGCTGAAGACGATAGATTCCATCCTCGTTTTCCTGTCCAAGGTATCCGGTCACAGCATCCCCGCTATAATGATTTTCCACTTCACTCACCGGAACATAGCAGCGAATATACTCTTTCGTATATCCCATCCAGCAAAGCTGGTCTTCTACCATCTGCTGATCCTCCAAAAGAATTTCTCTTACATCGCCGGCATGACGGGTCAAATATTCCTGCTTCAGTTCCTGTGCCCTGGTACGAAGCTTCTGACAGCGCTCCTGCTTCACTTTTTTGGTAATCTGATCCGGCATACGCTCAGCTCTCGTTCCCTGACGTACGGAATACGGGAATACATGAATTTCGTAAAAACCAACGGCTTCCACGAAATCAAGAGTCTGCAAAAACTCTTCTTCCGTTTCTCCCGGAAAACCGCAAATAATATCGGTTGTAAGAGCCGGGTCACTGAAATATTCTTTTAAAAGCTCACAACTCTTCTTGAATTCCTCTGTTGTGTAATGACGGTTCATTCTCTGAAGGACTGTATCACTTCCACTCTGCAAGGACATGTGAAAATGAGGACAAAGTGCATCCACCTTTGACAGGCGTTTTGCAAACTCCTCTGTTACAGCGGAAGGCTCTAAAGATCCCAGACGGATTCTTGTGATTCCCGGAATTTTAGCCATATCCTCCACCAGATCCACCAGATTCCCTTCCTTTGTCTGATAGCTTGTAATATGAATTCCTGTCAGTACTATTTCCTGATATCCATCCCGAGCCAGGCGGGAGACCTCGTCGAGAATGCTTTGTTTATCTCTGCATCTTACCCTGCCTCTGGCATACGGAATAATACAATAACTGCAGAACTGGTTACATCCGTCCTGAATCTTAAGAAACGCCCGGCTGTGATCGTCGCTCATATGCATGGTAAGATCTTCAAATTCCATCTGCCCTGCGTTAACATCCTCCACATCTGCAATCATACTGCGATTCTCAATAAAATTATGAAGCTGCTTAATCAGATCGTTTTTCTTATTGTTTCCGATGATGATGTCGGCAATCTTATCTTCCAACAGTTTTTCTTTGCCTGTCTGAACATAACAGCCGGCTGCAATTACCACAGCGTCCCGATTCATTCTTCTGGCGCGACTAATCATCTGACGTGATTTTTGATCTGCAACAGCAGTAACCGAACAGGTGTTAATCACATAGACATCTGCCCGATCCGAAAACGGTACAATCGTATAACCATCAGCCTTCAGCATCTCTGCCATACTTTCCGTTTCATAGGCATTGGTTTTACAGCCCAGATTATGTAATGCGGCTGTTTTCATTAGACATATCTCCTTTAACTAAAAATTGACAATTCTGCTCTGATGAATTACCATGGTTGAGAGATGATTGTCTTAGTCGACAACATCTACAGTCTACACTAGGAGGGAAAACACATGAAGACAGTTAAAATATCTTTAAATTCCATCGACAAAGTTAAATCTTTTGTCAACACAATCAGCCAGTTTGATACCGACTTTGATCTGATTTCCGGACGGTACGTTATCGATGCAAAGTCCATTATGGGAATCTTTTCCTTAGACTTATCTTCTCCAATTGATTTAACAATTCATGCAGAGAATGATTCTGACATCATCGAGGCTCTTAAGCCATACATCATCGACTGATAACAGAATGTAATCAAGGCAAGATTGAGGCGTGTCCCATGCGGACACGCCTTTTTCCTGCTTTATTTGCAAAGAATCGTTTCCGTACTTTCAATCGCAGCCTTCATAAGGTCATCAATGACATCCTCAAGCTTTCTCTCGCTTCGCTTGATCGGGCCAAGACGCGGCTTTGTAACCGGATGCTTGGCTACGAAGATCGTACAGCAATCCTCATACGGAAGAATACTTGTCTCATATGTTCCGATCTTCTCTGAAATCTGAATAATCTCCTGCTTGTCAAATCCAATCAGCGGACGGAAAACCGGCATCTCACAAACAGAATTTGTCACATACAAAGATTCCATGGTCTGGGAAGCCACCTGTCCGATACTCTCTCCTGTAATCAGACCAAGGTCCCCGTTCTCCTTTGCAAAATGCTCTGCAATCTTCATCATATAGCGGCGCATAATAATGGTCAATTCATCATGCGGACACTTTTCATAAATTGCAAGCTGAACATCTGTGAAATTAACCACATGCAAACGGATCGGACCGGAATATTTTGCCACCTGCTTTGCAAGATCCACAACCTTCTGCTTCGCACGCTCGGATGTGTATGGAGGTGCATGAAAATAGGTCGCATCCAGTGTGACACCACGCTTGGCTATCATATAACCGGCAACTGGGGAGTCAATTCCACCGGATAATAAAAGCATGGCACGGCCGCTTGTTCCAACCGGCATTCCGCCCTGTCCCTTGTATGCCTCCCAGTGGAAATTAATCTTCTCACGAATCTCAATTTCAACCAGGCACTGCGGATGGTGAACATCAACCTTTGCATTCGGGAATGCATCGACAATTTTAGCACCCATCTCTCTGGATAATTCCATGGAATCCAGCGGATAATTCTTTCTGGCACGGCGGCTTTCACACTTGAAGGTAAACGGTGTGTCTCCAAGTTTTTGGGCCATAGCGGCGCACACTTCTTCTGCCAGTGCCTCAAAACCATTGTCCTCTGTCATATAACATGGACAGATCCATACAATTCCAAACACTTTCTGAAGAGCCGTAATTACTTCATCCTCATCAAAGCCATCGCCTTCAACAAAGATACGTCCCTGGGGCCTTGTGACTTTAAAGGTTCCATCCACATTTTTCAGCGCATGTTCAATCTGACGAACCAGCGCCTCTTCAAAAATATGACGGTTTTTACCCTTAACACCGATTTCGCCATATTTAACTAAAAAAGCTTTTTCCATCTGTTAATATCTCCTGTATTTTCTGAGGGCAACCGCCAGCTGTTCTACCGCTTTTGCCGCCTGATCCACCTCATCTTGTGTTGTATAAATGCTAAAAGAAAAACGAACCGTTGCGTCCAAAAGTTCCTTTTTAAGACCGATTGCCGTTAAAGTTCTGCTGATGGACGGACGATTAGAGGAGCAGGCAGATCCTGCGGAGCAATACACGCCCTTATCTTCTAAAGCATGCAGCATAACCTCTGCTCTAACCCCTTCTACCGACACGGAAAGGATCTGCGGAGCGGAGGATTCATCCAGTGGTCCGTTAAAGCTGATACCTTCCACTGTCTCAAGCTGTTTGATAAAGGAATCCTTTAAGCTGCGCAGCTTTTTGATATGCTCTTCTCTCTGATGAAACATCTCCGAAACAGCAACGCCAAGACCTGCAATGGCCGGTACATTCTCTGTACCGCTCCTTCTTCCCCATTCCTGACCGCCGCCGTAAATAACAGGAGCCAGTTTCACCTTGTCTTTAACATATAAAAATCCGGAACCCTTTGGCCCATGCAGCTTGTGGCCGCTGACCGAAACCAGATCGATTCCGCTCTTTTTCGGATACAGATCCACTTTGCCATAGGACTGAATTGCATCCACATGGAACAGCGTATTCTCATTACGTTCATGAATAATTCTAGCCGCATCCTCGATTGGTTCAATGGTTCCGATTTCATTATTAACATGCATCATGGAAACAAGAACCGTATCTTCACGGATTGCGTCTGCAAGCATCTGAAGATCACATACACCGTTATGGTCAACTGGAAGATATGTCACCTCATAGCCCATCTCCTCCAATGCCTTCATCGGCTGAGCAACCGACGGATGTTCAATGGATGTTGTGATCACATGTTTTCCGATACGCTTATTTGCATGACAAGCACCGAATATTGCAAGGTTGTTGCTTTCCGAACCGCCGGATGTAAAAACGATTTCCTTCGGATCCACCTTAAGGCTTTTTGCAATAATTTCCCGGCTTTCCTTGATATATTGTTCTGCTTCCATTCCCTTATTGTGAAGAGAGGATGGATTCCCATAGTCCTCTGTCAGAACCTTTGCAACCATCTTTGCCGCCGCTTCACTGCAACGTGTGGTCGCTGAATTGTCAAGATAACATTCCATGAATCAGTTCACCTCAAATTCTTATTTGCGTCCGATTACTGAACGCCATTCGCCCTGCTCACCGGTCTCTATCACAGTAAGACCCGCTTTTCGAAAGGCTTCTTCCACCTCAGTTTGCTTAAAATCAATGATTCCGGAAGAAATAAATACCGTTCCCGGCTTCATGGCAGAAGCGATTGCATCGATCATTCCAATGATAATATCCGCAAGTATATTCGCTACAACCACATCGTAATCCCCTCCAACGTTCTGCTGGATGGTCTTATCCGTGGTAAGGTCTCCGATATAACAGGTCATTGCATCCAGTGGCAAAGCATTGCGGGATAAATTTTCTTTTACCGCGTCAACACAGGCCGGATCAATATCAGTTCCCACAACACTTTTTGCACCCTTTTTCAGAGCTACCATGGAAAGGATACCGCTTCCACACCCTACATCAAGGACCTTCTCACCACCCTTTAGGTACTTGCCAAGAGCCTTAATGCATAACTGGGTCGTTTCGTGCTTTCCTGTTCCAAAGGTAATGCCCGGGTCAATCTGCAGAACCACATCCTTCTCATGTCCAGGCTCCAGTTCTTCCCAGCTTGGATGGATGAAAATATCTCCAACCTGGAAGGAATGGAAATAGTCCTTCCATTTATTTCTCCAGTCCGCCTCATCGGTTGAAGAGATTTCGATGTGACCTGTTCCCAGATCAACAAAAGCACGCAATGACTCTAACGATATCTTTATTCTCTCCAATAAGGCACCGTAATCTTCTCCCTCTTCGACATAGAAAGAGATTCGGCTGCTACCGTCATCCTCGCCCCGATCCGGCTGAAGTTCTTCGTATTCTTCTCCCTCTAAGGCCTCGACCGGAAGGAGATCTTCAATTTCAATATTCGTTATTCCCTCATCGAAAAGGACCCCGCTGACAAGATCCTCTGCTTCCTCCGTTGTATCAATCGTAAACTTTGTCCAACGCATGGTTTCCTCCTGGTTTCGACTTGCTTTCTTATCCATCCGAAATCAGACCCAATCATCAACCCTGATACTACGGATAGGCTAAATTCACATAAAAATCCAAGTATCAATTTTATTAAACTTCCTGTGAACTGTCAAGGCGTAGAAAAGCCAAAAAAGAGGATGTGAACCCAAATAGATCCACATCCTCCGCTTATAAAACCATTTTGAATAGAAACTTACCGGAAGTCCCGTTTTTTAGAATTCTTATCCGGAGCAAGAATAATAAAATGAATCAATCCAAATAGCAAATATCCAAAAGAAAGTGCCGCCATCAAAAGATAGAGAGCAAGAGGAGATTGATCCCCTGTCTTTGGCACTTCCTCTTCCGGATGCCAAACACCTTTGTAATCATAGTGACCTTTAATAATCACACTCCTTGTTCTACCCTTCTTATCCTTATCTTTATCTTCTTTCGAAGATTTCTTCTTAAAGGTATCGATTTTGCCTTTTCCGGAATCTTTGGAATCTTTCTTTTTGGTCTTTCCGACGGA
Organism: Lachnospiraceae bacterium C10; assembly: GCA_900100095.1. GTDB lineage: Bacteria > Bacillota > Clostridia > Lachnospirales > Lachnospiraceae > Weimeria. Next base: position 180,136 of record FMTN01000007.1, on the reverse strand, counting down.
GTCTTTCTTTTTGGAACTTTCGCTTTCCGAATCCTTTTTTCTGGAATTCTTATTCTTTACGTCCACATCTTTGTTTTTCTTCTCCGTCACATTCTTCTTGGAATCCTTCTTTTTCGTGTCGTTCTTCTTAGAATCCTTCTTTTTCGTGTCGTTCTTCTTAGAATCCTTTTTCTTGGAGTTTTTTTCCTTAACACCCTTCTTCCCGGTATCCTTTTTCTTGATGGATGACTTGTCTTTCGACTTCTTCTCATCCGAAGTTACATCATCCTTCTTCGATTTCTTATCCTTTTTGGAATCATCCTTCTTGGAATCCTTCTTGGAATCCTTTTTCGATTTACCTTTATCCTTACGACGGTCCTTCTTCTTCTTTGGATCCTTCTTTTTCTTGGAACCATGATCAGATGAATCATCTTCCTTGGAATCGTCTTCCTTGGAATCATCCTTTTTGGAGTCGTCATCCTTAACATCATCCTTCTTAGAATCATCCTTTGCAGGATCCTCCGTCTCCGGATTCTCCGGGGTCTCTTCTTCGGAAGGAGCTGGTGAAGGTGCAGCACCACCACCGCCGCCACCGGATGGTATTGATGGCTTCTTTTCATACGGATGCTGATTTAAGAAGGTAACGCCTACATTACCGGCCATCGAAGCAAAGGTAACCTGTTTCTCAATCGTTTCCTCTGTTTTTAAAAGTGCAGACTCCGTATCCGGCTTATCGGTAGCCTTCACAGAAGCCATGGTCTTAGGATAATCCTCTCCAAAGGATGCTGTATCCTCCGTAATCACATAGGTAATCGAATGTCCCATTTCATCTGCTACCGGAAGGTTCATCTTCTTCTGGAATTTATTAGAAGAAGACAAGGTGATTTCCTGATCAATGACAGGACTTGCCCCCTCTTCGATTTTTCCGAAAATATGGAACACGACCGAAGTCGGACGCTTATGATCCTGATCGTTTCCGTCTTCCCAGAGCTTATACAAATGAAGATGACTTGACATTGAACCATTGATATCATTTACCAGCGTTGTTGTATCTCCTTCGGATTTAATCTCGGCATCAAATCCACCGATTAACAGATGATTACCTGTCACCTCCGAAGTTGCCGATACATCACCGGTTGTATCGGTTGTATAATGTAGGGTTTCTTCTACCGCACGATATTCATAGTCCTTTCCATCCTTATTCACGGCTAAAAGCCCATCTACCGTTCCGCTGAAGTCAACCTCTTTTGCGTAGGTTAACGTCCACTTTTCACCGGTTGAAGTAAGAACATCCTGCCATGGTTCATCTGCAACTCTACGCTGCAGCTTATAAGTAATGGATTTCAGATTCTTTGCAAAAAATTGTGCCTGCTCAGTGAATTCTTTTTTAATCACCAGACGGCTTTTTATTGCTGTGTTTGTAATAACAGCTTTGATGATATTTTCGTCTTCACCCTGCTCATATGTCACACGAGACTCATATCCAGGTACCGGTGTTTCCTCTACTGTGTAGATAACCTTCTTTCCCCCCTGCATCTTCGAAAGATTCTGGAACGATGTCTTCCAACCATTACTCTCAGATAATTCCTCGCTCTTAACAAACTCTGCATGGGAGTCATCCGTCTTTTTCATTAGAGAGACAATAACAGACTCTGGCTTTTCCGTAACAGACTCCGGTAACCATTTCTTTTCAACATCCACCCGAACCTTGCCCGGTGTATACTTGTTGCAGAATTCAACCTTACCATTTTCTGATGTGGTCAGTTTGATGGTTGCGGTTTTACCCGATTGCTCCTCTTTGCCATTCACCTTATAATAATTTGAATAACTGTCAAAGGAATCATCCTCGCTTCCTCTTGTTTCCGTCACCTGATATTGGATGGCGTTACCCATCGCATCACGTAAAGGAAGGTTCTTCCACTCTGCCTTAGTCCAAAGACCATCTGCCCCCGGTGTCAGTATTTTATCTGTATTAGAAAGTGAAACACCTTCTGCATTCTTTGCAGATAACGACACCTTTAGACTTTCCGGTCTATTTCCATCTCGGTTATTATCATCACCTTCCCAGGACTTTGACACTTCAATACAGCCCGTATCAAGCGTGTTTGTCGCATCTGTCGTATAGATTGTTTTACCTGTTGCGTCCTTCTCAGAAGAAGTATTCGCTTCATATCGGTAATATCCGATCACGCCCTTCTCTTCGCTTTTACCGGCAATAGCATTTACGGTAAGAGCCTCAGTCTCATGTTCCTGCTTTTTATAGGTTAGTGCCACTTCAACCGCACGATATTTATATGCCTTACCTTCACTGTTAAATCTAGGAAGATTTTCGAACGTCTTTGTATTCTCGTCCTTTTTTACAATCACCTCTACCGGCGAACCGTTTGTATGTAAGACATCCTTGTATTCTGTATCATCTCCTGTCTTTCGCATCAGCTTAAAGGTAACAGACTCAACGGAACGAAGCTTTGCAAAAATATCCTGCTCAACCCAGTTCTTTTTTACGGTAAGTTCATCCATTTGCATGGTATTTGTTATCGTAAATTCATTTACCCCGCTGCTTTCAACTGTTTTTTCATATCCCGGCAGATCCTGTTCATCCACAGAATACTCGATTTTCGCAGCTGCCGCTATTGCATCGCCTTCTTTCACATCTTCATGTGTCGGCAGATCCTCCCATTCATACGCAGCTGTTTGATCAGAAGTATTGCCGGTTACATTCACCGTAACTTCACCTTTTTCCGGGACAAGGACAGATTCCTGATCTCCTACTTTCTTCTTAAGGAGATAGGTTATCTTCTTCGGGCGATCCGTAGAATCATTTCCTTTGCTCTTGTAATCGTTTTGATCCCTCCAGTTTTTAGAAACACTCACTTTGATTAGCGGAGTATTTTCTACCAGAACCGGATTTTCTTCGATCTTGACAAAAGAATTTTTTCCCTTCTGTGTTACTGAAATATCATCCAACTCTTTCCCGATCTTACCATCTGATATCTTATAGTATCTGGTACGGTAACTGTTACCGGCTTTCGCCTTGGTACGTGTCATCTCTGACGGTTCATCGTAGGAAACTGCTTCTCCGGCAGCTGACACTTCGCCTGCATAATAATGAATTTCCTTTTGATCACGGTTGTACTTAGGAAGATTTTCGTATGTAACATGAGATACCTTTTCTTCTTCCTTTGCAATAACGCGCTCCGTGGTTTTCCCAATGCCATCCTTTACGATGGACACGACAGCTCCGGCGTCCTCAGCTTTCTTATCACCCTTTTCAAAGTTCGCACTGAAAAGTGCCACCTTTGTATCATGGGCCTCATCGTCATTCCACAATCTCCAAACCTCCATCGCATCATGCGGCCTGTAGGTATTGGTCAACTCTGTTTTGCTGACAATGTTACCGGCGTCTTTACCAATGTTGTCATTTTCATGATCATCCTGAGCTGTAAGAGTATAGCTATCCATTGAATCATTAAGATTCAGAACTTTGTCTTTTCCGTCCGGATCCTGATCCAACTCAACCGCACGATACTGTACGAACTTGGCACTACCATCAACCATAACCGTCTTCGGAAGGTTTGACACCGTCTTCTTCCAGAGGATTGAATTCTCTTTATCTTGATCCGATGCTTTCATTGTGATGATAACGGATTTATTATCAGAACTTGCATTGGACTGGCTATCCTGCCAATCTCCCTCAAATTCTGTTACCTTTCCATCACTTTCGTTCCACTTCGCCACACGATACTGAAGCTTGAAACGAAGTTCCTTTGGTCTGGCATAAAAGTCATTGCTGTCATCTTCCCATTTCTTGACAATATCAAGAGATGTTCCGGTCAGCTTATTTGTAATCTCCGTTGACGCCACCGGAGCATCTTCCGTTAAACTAAGACCCTCATGATCTTTATATGCGACCTGATAATTCTTAGTCTTACCCCAGAACTTAAAGCCTTTATCATCCTGCTGTGTCTGTAATTCCTCAACTATATCTGATCCAATGGTCTTCTCTTTGACCTTATAGGTAAGCTTGGCACCGTTAGAAGTTACAAGTGGGAGATTCTTGTAAGTATACACCCACTTATCCTCTTTGGACATATCATGGGTCAATACAAATACAGGTTGACTTTTTCCTTCTTCGTAAGCTTCCAGATCTATCTTTAACGTTACATCTCTAAGAAGGTAGGCATCTCGGCCATCGTTCCACCACTTGTTGACTTTCAGACCACCCTTTAAGGTATTGGTAAGAGCATCCATAGTAAGAACATTCTTGTCATCGGTTGATGCCGCATTTTTACTTACCTTCTCTGTGCCGGAATAGTTTGTCTTAACATGACCTGTATCTGACATTTCTTCCAGCACCTGATAGGTATAGGCTCTTCCGTCCTTATTATATTTCGGGAAGGAAACACCATCCTTTGGCTTAATCGAATAATGATATTCACCATCCTGATTCTCCCAGGTCAATTCATACTGATCCGAAGGAATCTCTTCCGTCTTACTTCCCAAAACACGGTTTACCTTAAGTGTAACACCTGGTAATTTCCCCTGGTGAATCTGTGGACAGATTGCGCTCTGAATATACGCCTGATAATCACTTCTTTTATCAACCGTATTTTCCACCCAGCGCTTAACACCTGTAATTTCATTTACCGTATCGGTGTCAAAGCTGTTTTCTACATGAACCTGATCTGAAATAGAGATACTCTCTACATCTTTGCCTGTATCGCCAAGGGATGTTTGACCAATCTTTACTTCCTTATTAGTAAATACAAGAAGTCCTGTATCCTTTTGTTCCACGTAATCGGTATCTTCCTCGCTATACTTCGGCTGAAAGCCCGGAAGTCCTTCCTTGGAATCCACCATGGTATCTTCTTCTAAGAAGTATAGATACAGCTGTCCATTCGTTGCGTAGATTGGAAGATTTTTCACCGTCTTCTCTTCCGTCGGATGATCCTTATCGTACTTAAACGTAATGGTGTCTTGATTCTCTTCCTCTCCAACAGTAAAGCCTGTTACCTGTTCCTTTTTCGCAATGTAGGATTTTAACTTTCCGGCATTCTTTACAATGTTTTCAATGGTTTTCTTTCCACCATCGTCCCCATCTAACATATCTGCACTATCAACAGCACTACGATACAGGCGGAAGGTAGCCGTCGGCGTACCATCTGCCGGGGTATCATTCCATGTCTTATGGATGGTGATATCTCGCTTTGCACCTTCTTGGCTGAAATAGTTATTCAACACATAATCACCGGAAAGATCATAGGTGTTGTCTTCCTTTGTATCTCCATTCATAAGAGAATGGTACAGATGCGAATTAATTGGTCGCTTCGTTCCAGGAAGATACATCTTCTCTGTCAAAACATACGTGTAAGGAGCTCCATAACGATCAAACTTGTCAAACGCTCTTTCTTCTCCTGCACTTGTCTCAAAATGATACTTGGATCTGGCCTTATTGATGGTAGCCTCCACCGGAGTATCATCCCGATCATAGTCGCTTCTCTTACGAAGATTTACCTCGATATCCGGATATCCCATTACCTTCGTATCATCCGGCATATCCTTCCATTCTTTTGTTCCTGAAATCTTAAGCTTTCCGTGAATTCGATTAACAAACAATCCATTCTCAGGAAGCGGAACACCATTTTCATCATCCCCTGCCTCACATTTTGAAGCAATGGTTTCCTCATCCAGATCAAACGCCGGTGTTCCTGTGCGTTCTACTGCAGGATTCTTCTTTACAACACTCTTCTTATAGTACTCGGTCGTATAACCTGCATCCCCGGAAGGGTTGTTTAGAAGCTGCTGCTGTGCATAATATTCATAATGGTTACCGTTGTCATCAAACTCAGGCATTCCCGAGAACATAACCTTCTGATAATAGTTATTGTCTGCGCCTTCTTCCGCCGATACCGTATTTCTTACCATACGCTGATCGTACTTTATCAACGTATCGCTGGAAGAATCGGACATTTTATAGAACAGCTTATATGCAGCAAGCACACGCTTTCCATAGGTCTGCGGCTTTGTAATTCTCGCCTGATCATACCAGATTGTGTAATACGTAGTATCCACAGAAGTACCGCCAGCCTTGTGATGGAAATCCACAGTATATGGCTGTGTTAAAACATTTTCCTGCAAGGATGGTTCTTGCGGCTTAAGGTCACCGTCCTCCAAACCTGTCGCAGAATAATGCGTTCTCTTCAAATCGCTCGCCGGATTTGTAATAGAAAGTTCTATGCGGTTACCATCCTGATCCTTAATATACTCATGTACCGAATAGGTATATAAACGTCCCTTCTTATCATACATAGGAAGATTGTGGAAGGTTAAATCCTGATACTTATAATAATTGATGCCATCCGCATCCTTGTTCGGAGCTTTCGATGTCTTATAAGCACGTTCTGCAGTTACACTCTCATCCACATCCTCGGCTACGAGCTGCTCGCCGTCTTCTCCCTTAAAAGGAACATCACTACCATTCTGGTTGACATAATAAAGTGCTACACCCCAACCATACTGGCGATATTTTCCATATCCGCCATCCTTCCATTCGATGGTTGCTGTGATGTCAACCTTACCGGACTTGGTATTGGTGATGGTATATTCTCCATCCTTCTCTTCTACCGTATAATCGTAGCCACTACGAAGATTTCCATCCAATGCACCACCGGAAATGCTACCCTCGGCAATCCAACCTTCTTGTCCTGTTAAGGCAGACTTCTTTTTCTGATAGGTTCTCCCAGTTCCGCTAAGGAAATGAATACCATGATACAAGATCTCCGCCTCAAGGACACCAAGACGAATCTCTTCACTCTCCTCTTTTAACGCAGTAGCAATCCTGTCACCCGTTGGCTTATCCTGATACTTTTCCGGAATATATAAATCAGTAACATTCACAATCTGGGAATAGTTATTCTCAGGTTGCAACGTTGCCTGGATATCCTCACCAAGAAGCTCACTGGCCCTTGTAAATTTCCAGGTCTCTCCTTGTTTCTCCCAGATACCAACCGTCGCTATTACATCACCACGGCCTTCCACATCACTATTGTCATTCCATACCTTCTTGACATGAATCTCATGGTACTCACCCGTACCAGAGTAGATACTGTTGGTAACCTTAGCAATCATATCACCGATATCCAAGCCATCCTTTGGCTGTTCGAGAATCTGATAGGTTACCATCTTATAAATGCCAGCACCTTCCATCTCTGGGAAGTGTTCTGACACATAGTAATCATATACATATCCTTCATCCGATCTAGGAACGGACAAATCCGCCACATCCCATGTTTCATCGGAAAACTTCGGTGTATAAACCTTTTTAAGGTCTATGGATTCTCCAGCCGCATCTTCTGCCATTATCTCCACCTTTTGGTCATCGGATACAGACACTTTTACTGTGGCATATGGCTTTGGCCCCTCTCCCTGCTTGGCACGGGATACCGTCAAGGAAAAGCCTCTCTTTTTTCTTATAAGCTTTGATCCTTCTTTTTTGTCTTCTTCTCCCCAGGATGCAGAGGTAGAATTTCCCCACACCTTCTTAAGATGAATCGTTACATTAGAAGAAACTTCATTAAATGCTGTAAATGTATCACCTTCCCGTCGAATGGTAACAACATAATCTTTGCCATCCAACTGATAGGTAGCAGACAAACCATGCTCGCTTTCGGTCCAGTTGTCGATGGACACCTTCGTTCCTTTAAACGCGATCTCTTCGATGACACGGAAGGACAACTCCTGTCCATCTTCAAACTTAGAGACAGGGCTTAGAGATTTTTCTTTTGCTACAACGCTGGAAGTGAATTTTGAGAACACCGCCTTACGGTCAGCATCACTCCAATCCGTTCCATTCGTACTCTTCTGTAATTTTAAGGTTACCGTTGTATGCTTATAGGCATCATATCCCTGACTATTCCAGATCTTACGTACCTTGAAAATTTTCTGATGAGCCAGAACATTGCTCATAACCTGTCCATCCTCAAGTACATTGGTCAGATCCGGATACACTACGCTATATAAATCCGTTGGGTCCTCTGTCACACAATATTTCAGTTCGTATCCTAAGGTATCGTATCGATCAAGAGCTTCCTGCTTGAAATTCCTGTCACTAAGATTGATCTGAGCATAACCTTTTTCTTTATACTCTCCCTTATCGCAGTCTACAATATCGGAAGCCTTTGGCTGATACGTCAGCTGGTTACCACCCTCGGTTACAGCAGACATAGCATCCGCTGTCTTATTGCTTGGATAACACCACAGACGAAATCTAACACTAGAAGCAGCCGCTTCCTTATCAAGGTTTACCACCTGGAAAACCTTGGTCGCCTGATAGGTTGTATCACCCTTCAGATTAATAAGAACATCGCCGTTGGAATATGCACGCCCCGTCTCGTTTGAAGAAAGACCGTTATCATAGGTTACTTCATATTCCCAGTCTTCTCCTGAAATCTTATCCGGAGCCTTTACTTTCACAAAGTATGTGTTCGTCGCATTGTTCTCATCATAACCTTTTAAAGACGGAACGGTCAGTGTCCAGGAATTCCCTTCATAAGAAGTTGGCCACTCAATATCGGAATCTTTTAATCCCGAAGGGACTTCTTCTTTTGTATTGTAAATTTTCTTAACAGTACTTGCCGTTTTCTGATAGATACTAAGATCCAAATCTTTGATATCCTGCAGTCGATGATTTTTCTCTGCTGCATCGTTCCAGGTGATGGTGACCGAGAACTTATCAGAGAAGGTATAGGTCACATCCTCTTTCACTTCAACATTGGCTTCAGTTCCAAGGGAAGAAAGATAAAAATTCGGCACCCGACACTGATGAAGGCTATATTGAATCTCTTTTCCATTCGGATCTTCCTTTGGAAGGTACTTCCACATAAGATTGGAATGCGTATTTACCTCCGGTGTTGTCACAACCGGTGTGAAAACAGAAGCGTCCAAGGCTCCCAGAGCTTCCTTTGCTTCCTGGGCTGTTACCGTCTGAACACCCTGCGCATCCCCATCCGCGCCCTCAGATGAAGCAATCGCCCTCTCTTCTCCATCCACGGTATAGTGCAGTGATAAGAAATCCAGATTCTTCGGTCTTTGACCATTCACATCAACATTATCATTCCATGTGACGGTTCGCTCCATCGCAGATGCAAAAAGCGAAGTATTCAGTGAAATGCTAACTTTCGGTGAATCGGATATAAATGCTACATCATTTGGTGACTCCAAACGCGTACGGAAATCGACCAGATCCTCATGGCGGATATAGCCAGGAATCGACAGCTCTGACAAATGCAAAACATAATGGTCTACCTGATAGGTATTGTCACCATTCGAGGTCGTCTGGTTACCGGTTCCTTCCAAGATAAAGAGGGGAACATTGGAATAGGTAACATTCCAGCCAGATCCAACCTCCTGGATCGACACATCAATGGCATCCTTTTTACCGGCTAAATCATCCTGATTTACATCATATTCACTCTGATTCTTTCCACGCAACGGATGCGCCGATAAGGCAGAACGAAAATCTTCTTTTAACGCATCCAATCCCGGACGGAATCTACCCTGACTATCTTCATCATCCCATGCAATATGAAAAGAAAGCTGCGTAGTCTGATGAAGGTCCTCTGATACACTCTTTGGCGCAGACTGGCTGTCATCGGTCGCAGGCACATCATTTGACGCATTCAACTCATTTGACGGCTCAACATCTTCCGCTAAAACATTTAAAGAAGACCATAAATTAAGACCACCTGTGCCCGATAGGAGCATAGTGGTCGTCAAGGTTAAAGCCACCGCCTTTTTTACAAGAACAGCAACTCTGTTATTCCTTTTTCGCATGTCACATAACCTCCAGTATAAAAACATGAAAATAGTTCAGACATTGATACAACATCTGAACTAGAAATGAAACGTTTTCAAAAAAGCCGCCACTTTGCGACTTATTCCGTTAGACAGTATAACAGGTTTTTACACTCGTGTCTATTATTTTCTATTTCGTGTTCGCATTTCTCGTTGTTTCCAGCACACCTGTTATAACAAAGCGTCTATTTGTAACCGAACATGTCGACAAGGTGATACTTGGCATACGAGCTTGTTCATCCGATAACCCCAGTACCTTTTCTGCAAATTGCCGGTATCCCGTATCCGATTTTCCGTAGATTGTGTAAATATCATCCATATGATCCACCTGACGGCATGAAACAATACGATATTTCCTCTCCTGCCTTCCGTCATAGAGATAGAAGCAGGGATGGTCCTTACGAAATTCCCGGTCTCTCAAATATTCCTTCAATCGTCCGAACATGGATCCGTCTTTCATATTGTGGCCATATATAATCATATGCCAATCGGACAAATCCGGATTATCATTCTGGTCAAAAAAAAGACTTCCACCCGGGTTTTCCTGTTTGTTGTAGGAACGATGAAGATAGGTCTTATTATCCTTTCCATACATAACAGGATAACTTAACACATCCGGAATATATAACCAGGCTGCAACATCTGGATACTGCCTCTGTAACCCTTCTAAGTCTACATCTATGGAATGTTCCTCTTCTTTTTGGTCTTTTTTCTGCTCTTTTTTAGATGTTTTATCCTGTTCCTTTGGTTTGGTGTATTCTTTTTTTGCATCTTCATAGATTCTATAGCTTCTATGATATCCTCGATAGATTCGATACAAACCAAACACTGCAACAAGAAAACAAATCCCTGCAATGATATAAGAAAGCCGGAGAATCACCCCCGGCTTCCTGTTGTTTCTTTTCTTATCGATCATGATCTGTGAAACGGTCCACGTCGTTTGGAACCTTTTCCTCCATCTTTTGACAAAGTCTGACCACATGCCGCATCAAAAGCACGAAGTGCTTCCTTTGCTTCTGAATTCATAGACTTTGGAACTACGACTTTAAGAGTAACATACTGATCACCGCGAATGGAGGAAGAACGAAGAGACGGAATTCCCTTTCCTTTCAGGCGAATTCTGGTGTTCGGCTGTGTTCCGGCCTTCACCTCGTAAACAACTTTACCATCCAGCGTATCGATCACTGCCTCGCCGCCAAGAGCAGCCTGTGCAAAGGAAATCTCTGTCTCGGAATATACATCGTAGCCACTTCTCTGGAACTTGTCAGAACCGGCAACAATAACCTCCACCAGAAGGTCTCCTCTCGGGCCGCCATTCAGTCCCGGCTCACCCTTCTCACGGATTCTAACACTCTGACCGTTATCAATTCCTGCCGGAATGGATACGGAAATACGCTTCTTCTTGGCAACATAGCCTGTTCCATGACAATCTACGCACTTTTCTTTAATAATTTGGCCGCTTCCGTTACACTCCGGACAGGTTGTAACATTTTGAACGGTACCAAACAAAGACTGCTGTGTTGTAACAATACGTCCCTGACCGTTACAACGGGTACAGGTTGTCTTACTTGTCCCCGGCTTCGCACCTGTTCCGTGACAGGTCTGACACTCATCCTTAAGGACAATTTCAAGCTCTTTCTCACAACCGAAGGCTGCTTCTTCAAACTTGATGCGCACCTGCGCACGAAGGTTCGCTCCCTTCTGCGGTCCATTGTTGGATGCTCCTCTTCTTCCGCCTCCAAAAATATCTCCGAAGAAATCTCCGAAAATATCTCCAAAGTCCATACCGGAAAAGTCAAAGCCACCGGCTCCGCCGCCGCCACCTGAGAATGCAGAGTGTCCAAACTGGTCATACTGTCTTCTCTTATCTGCATCAGACAGAACGGCGTAGGCTTCGGATGCTTCCTTAAACTTTGCTTCTGCCTCCTTGTCTCCTGGATTGGAATCCGGATGGTACTTTTTCGCAAGTTTACGATAAGCCCTCTTAATGGCGCCGTCATCGGCGTTTTTATCTACGCCGAGCACCTCATAATAATCACGTTTTTCTTCTGCCATAATTGTCGTTCCTTTATACATTGTTAAGTCAGGAGCCCCGAAGAGCCCCTGACTTATATACTACCTGCTTTATGGTATCAATTACACTTCCTTGAAATCCGCATCAACTACGTCATCGTTGGAAGAAGAAGTTGCACCGGAAGCTGCCTGAGAAGGATCTGGACCTGCTCCCTGAGCACCTGCTGCAGCCTGTGCCTGCTCATACATCTTGGCAAATACCTGCTGAGCAGAACCCTCAAGCTTCTCCTTTGCAGCCTTCATCTCAGCCACATCAGCCTCAGTCATATCTTCAGCCTTCTCATGCTTAGCAACGAGATCCTTTAATGCATTCAGGTCAGCCTCTACGGTACTCTTTGCAGCTGCATCGATCTTATCTCCTACCTCGCCGAGTGCCTTCTCTGTCTGCATAGCGAAGGAATCAGCTTCGTTTCTTGTGTCGATTGCTTCCTTACGCTTCTTATCCTGTGCCTCGAACTCAGCAGCTTCCTTAACAGCCTTCTCAATCTCATCATCGCTCATGTTAGAACCACCGGTGATTGTGATATGCTGCTCCTTACCTGTTCCAAGATCCTTAGCAGATACGGTAACAATACCATTTGCATCGATATCGAAGGTTACCTCAATCTGTGGTACACCACGACGTGCTGGTGGGATACCATCGAGACGGAACTGTCCAAGGGACTTATTATCTCTTGCGAACTGACGCTCACCCTGTACAACGTTGATATCTACTGCTGTCTGGTTATCCTCTGCTGTAGAGAAGATCTGGCTCTTCTTTGTAGGAATGGTTGTATTACGCTCGATCAGACGGGTTGCTACACCACCCATTGTCTCGATAGACAGAGAAAGTGGAGTTACATCAAGAAGCAGAACCTCACCTGCACCGGCATCACCTGCTAACTTACCACCCTGGATGGAAGCACCTAATGCAACACACTCATCCGGGTTAAGAGACTTATTTGGCTCCTTACCTGTAAGCTGCTTAACCTTAGCCTGTACTGCTGGGATACGGGTAGAACCACCTACAAGGAGAACCTTTGTAAGGTCTGCTGCTGTCAGTCCTGCATCCTTAAGAGCATTCTGTACAGGAATTGCTGTACGCTCAACAAGGTCAAGTGTCAGCTCATCGAACTTCGCACGTGTCAGGTTCATATCAAAGTGCTTTGGGCCCTCAGCTGTAGCTGTGATGAATGGAAGGTTGATGTTTGTTGTTGTTGCAGAAGAAAGCTCCTTCTTAGCCTTCTCAGCCGCTTCCTTTAATCTCTGAAGAGCCATCTTGTCAGTAGAAAGGTCAACGCCCTCCTGAGACTTAAACTCAGCTACCATCCAATCCATGATTGCATTATCGAAGTCATCTCCACCAAGACGTGTATCACCGTTTGTAGATAATACCTCGATAACACCGTCACCGATTTCGATAACAGATACATCGAATGTACCGCCACCTAAATCGTAAACCATGATCTTCTGCTCATTCTCGTTATCAAGACCATAAGCCAAAGCTGCTGCTGTCGGCTCGTTGATGATACGCTTAACATCAAGGCCTGCAATCTTACCGGCATCCTTTGTTGCCTGACGCTGAGCATCATTGAAATATGCAGGAACTGTAATAACAGCCTCTGAAACGCTCTCTCCAAGATAGTTCTCTGCATCAGCCTTAAGCTTCTGAAGAATCATAGCAGAGATCTGCTGTGGAGAATACTTCTTACCGTCAATGGTACGACCGTTGTCTGTACCCATATCACGCTTAATGGAAGCAATTGTATTTTCAGCATTTGTAACAGCCTGACGCTTAGCCGGCTCACCTACAAGTCTCTCACCGTTCTTTGTGAAAGCCACGATAGAAGGTGTTGTACGAGAACCTTCCTGGTTGGCGATAACAGTTGGCTGGCCACCTTCCATAACAGCGACACAGCTATTGGTTGTTCCTAAATCAATACCAATAATCTTACTCATAATAATATTCCTCCTTAGGAAATCTTAATAACAATATATGATAAAGCCTGTAACAGCCTTCTCAGCGATTAATTAGCTACCTTTACCATGGAATGACGAACGACACCATCATGATATGTATAACCCTTCTGCAGAACCTCGACGATTTCCTGCTCACCACAGTTCTCATCTTCCACATGCATAACAGCATTATGGTAATCCGGATTGAATGTCTCGCCAAGGGAAGGAATCTCCTTCACATCCAGGCCATCCAGCATGGTTGTAAACTGCTTGTAAATCATCTGCATACCCTGAGCAATCGGATCGGTTGTATCTTCCTCAATTCCCATAAGTCCACGCTCAAAGTTATCAATCACAGGCAGAAGCTTGTCGATGACATCCTTCACACCCATGTCGTACATTGCTGTCTTCTCTTTTTCATTTCTCTTGCGGAAATTATCGAACTCTGCCATCTGACGTTTTACTTTGTCTTCCAACTCTTCGATCTTCACATCCCGCGGATCTTTCTTCTTGGATTCCTTTTCCGATGTCTCTTCCGCCATCTCATCCCCAGAAGCCGTCTCCTTCACATCCGATGCAGCATCTTCCGAAGCGTTCGTTGCCTTAACTTCTTCCTGCTCGCATTCCTGCTCTACGTTCTTTTTATCTGCCACTATCACTGGCCTCCTTACACTATGTTTCTTTCTTCTCTATGCTCTTCACTGCGGAATGATCCGACAGCTTGGCGGAATTCACGATGTCACCCAACTGGCTCTTTAACTGCTTCAGCTGCCGCATCACATTCTCGTAATCCATGCGCTTCGGGCCTAGAATTCCGATGGTTCCTTTGAACCCGTCGCCCAGGTCATACTTTGCAGTAACAACACTGCAATCCTGCATATTCGGAATATCATTGCCAATGTAGACCTTGATTCCGTTCGGGCTTCCGTCTTCATCCGATTCGATATCCTCAATCAGATCCTTCAATTCACCCTTGTCTTCAAACGCAGAAATTAAATGAGATGCCTTCTTGGAATCCGAAAGTTCCGGATACTTGAAGATATTCGTTGCTCCGCTGGTATAAATCTCGCGTTCATCATCCGACTCGATGGTTCCGGCTATGTTCTCCAAAACCTCTGCAATAATTCCCGAATAAGATCCTGCATTCTGCCGCATCTTCTGTATCAATGCCAAATTAATATCGTTGACGGTCAATCCCGAAAGATTCGTATTAAGAAGCATATTCAGCTTAAGAATATCCTCATTGCTAAGGCTCTGTTCCAGCTTGATGATTCGATTTCGAACCACATTACCGTCCATAACAACGACCGATAACAGTTCATGATCATTCACTGCTGACAGCTGAACAAAACGAACTCGAATTCCCCGGACCGCCGGAGCTGAAATCATCGTCGCATACTGTGTCGAATTCGCTAACACTTTAACGACTTGCTTAAGCATCTTCTCCATCTGGTCCGTTCGCTCCACGACCATCTCTTTCACTTCGTTGATCTCCTGATCCTTCTGTTCCAGAAGATGATCTACGAAAAACCGGTAACCCTTATCCGATGGAATTCGTCCTGCTGAGGTATGAGGCTGTAAAATATAGCCAAGTTCCTCAAGGTCACTCATTTCATTTCGTATGGTGGCGGAACTTAAATTCAGATCCGAGTTCTTAGAAATGGTACGGCTGCCTACCGGCTCACCAGTTTCAAGATAATTACGGATTATAACGTTAAGAATCTTCTCCTGACGTTCTGTAAGCTCTGTCTTCTCTGCCAAATTACCACCTCCATTCTTTGTTAGCACTCAAATCTCTGGAGTGCTAACATCTTCTAAATGGTAATTTATCACCCTTTCTAATCTTTGTCAACACTTGCTAAAACAAAAATTTAGATAAGGCGTAATTTGACAAATCCAGTCCCTGTTCCGTTAAATAGATTCGACCCTCACGGGTCTCAAGAAGCCCCTCCTGCTTTAGCTGTTGCAACGGGGCCTGATATACACGCTCAATCGGTGTTTCAAAAGCTTGATAAAATGCTTCGGCTGTGATTCCTGCTGTCTGTCGAAGACCAAGGAACATAAATTCCTCCATAGCACCTTTACGCGTCACGGTCTGAACAGCATCATAAATCGGAACATCTTTATAGTCCGATTGCGGATCAATCGCCATCAGATGGGAGGCCTCTTCGATGTAATCGTATATGTAACGGATATTACTGATTCGCTGCTCAAGTCCCATGCCTCCTGCTTCTTCTCCCTCACACTCCGGCACAAGACAGGCCGGTGCAATCAAGGAAGCAGCACCGGCTCCCATTCCCACGTAAGTCTTTCTCGTCCAATAACCGATGTTATGTCTGCACTCTTTTCCCGGTTTGGAATAATTGCTGATCTCATACTGGCAGAAGCCATGTGCGATCAGCTCCTGCTGGGCACGTTTCATAAGCTCGTATGCCTGATCCTCATTCGGAAGTTCCATTGTCGGCTGACCGTTCTTCTGACGAATATCATCCGCCCTGTATCTGCTGTAAAAAGGGGTTCCTTCCTCTATGATCAGCGCATAACTGGAAATATGTTCCGGACGCAGGGCGCTCACTCTGCGAATCGTCTCAATCAGCTTTCCCGGTGTCTGCCCCGGAAGTCCTGTCATAAGGTCCACATTGATATTTTCAAATCCAGCCTGACGAAGGATCTCATAGGTGCGAAGAAAGCGATCATAGGTATGGATCCTACCAAGCAGCTCCAGCTCGTCATTATGCGCCGACTGAAGACCGACAGAAATCCTGTTGATACCGATGCTCCGGTAAATATTGGCTGCCTCCCTTGTAACCGTTCCCGGGTTGGCCTCGATGGTCACCTCCGCCAGGGGATCCAGATCAAAATTCTTTCGAACGGTATCCATGATATTTTCCATCAGCTTTACCGGAAGCCAGCTTGGCGTTCCTCCCCCGATATAAATCGAAGTCACGCGTCCAAAGACACGCTTACTCTGCCAGATGATTTCCTGACAGAGTGCCAGCGTATATTCCTTTTGCACCTGCTCATCATACGGACCGGATAAAAAATCACAGTAATCACACTTCTTCACACAGAACGGAATATGTATGTAAAGTTCGATTTCTCTTGGATCTGTATTTATATTTTGCACATTAGTTATCATCATCAAGCTTAAGAACACTCATGAAGGCCTCCTGCGGAATCTCCACGTTGCCGACCTGTCTCATGCGCTTCTTTCCTTCCTTCTGCTTTTCAAGTAACTTTCTCTTACGGCTGATATCACCACCGTAACACTTTGCCAATACATCTTTTCGCATGGCACGCACAGTCTCTCTTGCAATGACCTTAGAGCCAACCGCTGCCTGAATCGGTATCTCAAACAGATGCCTTGGAATATTTCCTTTTAACTTCTCACACATCTTGCGGGCACGCTCATAAGCCGTTCCCTCAAACACGATAAAGGAAAGGGCATCCACGGTTTCTTTATTAATAAGAATATCCAGCTTGACCAGTTTGGACTGCTGATATCCTCTCATTTCATAATCAAAGGATGCATATCCTCTAGACCGGCTCTTTAAGGCATCAAAGAAATCATAGATGATCTCATTCAGAGGAAGAATGTACTTCACAAGCGCTCTTCCTTCCTCTATATACTCCAGGGAAACGTACTCTCCCCGTCGCTCCTGACACAGATCCATAATGGCTCCGATGTAATCACTTGTAACCATGATCTCTGCATCCACCATCGGCTCTTCCATGTATTCAATTTCAGAAGGATCCGGAAGGTTACTTGGATTGGTCAGTTCGATCATTGTTCCATCTGTCTTATGAACCCGGTATACAACACCTGGTGCTGTGGTCACAAGATCCAGATCGTACTCTCTCTCAAGTCGTTCCTGAATGACATCCAGATGCAAAAGTCCAAGGAAACCGCAACGGAATCCGAATCCCAGTGCCACCGAAGTCTCCGGCTCGAACTGAAGCGCCGCATCATTGAGCTGAAGCTTCTCAAGCGCATCCCGAAGGTCCGGATATTTCGCTCCATCTGCCGGATACAGACCGCAGTAAACCATAGGGTTGACCTTCTTGTATCCCGGAAGAGGACTCTCACAAGGGTTGTTGGCATGGGTTATCGTATCGCCGACTCTCGTATCCCTTACATTCTTGATGGACGCTGTCATGTATCCAACCATTCCCGCGCTTAATTCGTCACACGGAAGGAACTGTCCTGCTCCAAAATATCCCACTTCAACCACATCAAAAGATGCTCCGGTTGCCATCATCTTAACTTTATCGCCGGCCTTTAACGTTCCCTCTTTAATTCGGCAGAATACAATAACGCCCTTGTATGCATCATAAAGGGAATCAAAAATAAGAGCCTGAAGCGGTGCCTTTTCGTCTCCCGTCGGTGCCGGAAGTTTTTCGATAACCTGCTCAAGCACTTCATCGACATTTAATCCAGTCTTGGCGGAAATACGCGGAGCATCCTCTGCCACAAGGCCGATAACATCCTCGATCTCTGTTGCAACCCGATCCGGATCGGCGGATGGCAGATCCACCTTATTGATAACAGGAAGTACTTCCAGATCGTGATCCAATGCAAGATACACATTCGCAAGTGTCTGAGCCTCAATTCCCTGTGCAGCATCGACAATTAGAATAGCTCCATCACATGCTGCCAGGGAACGGGATACCTCGTAATTAAAATCCACATGTCCCGGAGTATCGATCAGATTAAGGATATACTCCTGCCCATCCTTTGCTGTATAAATCAGGCGCACCGCCTGGGACTTGATGGTAATTCCTCTCTCCCTCTCAAGCTCCATATTATCCAGCACCTGTGCCTGCATCTCACGCTCGGTGAGCGTATTCGTCATCTCGATCATACGATCCGCCAGGGTAGACTTTCCGTGATCGATATGAGCTACAATGCAGAAATTACGAATATGTGAACGATCAATTGCCATAGATTTGACTTCTCCTACAAAATATATTTTTTACAATAAGCTTCATAATTTACATGATTGCTTTTCACTTCCACTAGATTATCTTATTTTTTGATGAAACACAAGATAATCCTTGACAGATTCGAGGATCTTCTGTATTATAAGCAAGTATGATTACATTGAACTGTCCGTGTCCGGCTGCAATGTAGATCACATTATATTTGATTATATTTACATTGGAGGTGTACAAGTTGGCTAACATTAAATCTGCAAAGAAGAGAGTTTTAGTAAGCGCTAAGAGAGCTGAGCGTAACAAGTCTATCAAGTCTTCTGTTAAGACTGCAATCAAGAAGGTTGAGGCTGCTGTAGAGGCTTCTGATAAGGCTGCAGCAACTGCTGCATTAGCTGAGGCTAACGTGGTAATCCACAAGGCTGCAGGTAAGGGTATCATGCACAAGAACAATGCTGCCCGTAAGGTTTCCCGCCTGACTAAGGCCGTTAACGCTTTAGCATAAGCCAAGCGTAATTCGTTTATAAACACCAGGTACCGTCATACCTGGTGTTTTATTATGCAAAAAGAGGGTCGGTTCCTTTGAACCGACCCTCTTTTGCTCTCAATGAATAAAACTTAACAGCAGAAGTTCCACCGACATCCTCTCCTCTAATCTTCCACTCTTAAATGCCGCTTCATTCTCCGCTGCCATTGTAAGGACTTCTTCGATCTCCGTCTTCTTAAAATTCCTGAGATAGCCTTTTAATTTACGCAGAACATAATCGCTCTTTTGATTCAATAGCTCCTTTTCACGCTCCGGACGAAGGCGCTGCTGCTCCATCTCCATAAGACTGTGAAGCTGCCGAAACTGCCGAACGATCAGAGCAAGAATTGCCATAGGCGCCTCATCCAATAAAAGCATATCCTGATATACCTTCATCGCTCTTTTCGCATCCCGGCCTGCCATTGCATCAATCAAATCAAACACCTTGGACTCTGCAGAATTGACGCAAACCGCCTCTACATCCTCTAGTTCAATGTTGCCTTTGTTCAAGCAATAGGCAATGAGCTTCTGACTCTCTTGATCCATCAGATCCATAGAATTCTGACAGCGCCTGTAAAACTCACGCCAGGCCGCCGTCTTCATTCCAATACCGGCTTCTTTCAGACGTCCGCCGATCCATGACATCAGTTCTTTCTCCGTCGGCATATTCATCTCTTCCACGCAGCCCGCCTTCGTTGCCGCTTTATAGAGCTTACCTCTCTTATCAACATCCTGCTCAGTAAAAATCAAGATCGATGTTTCCGGAATCTGTTTAAAATACTCCGCCAGCTCTTCATTTGCTTTCGAGCTGCCCTTGAAGAATCCTGAATTTTCTACAAGGATCACTCGAACATCTGCAAAAAACGGCATGGTATCCACCTGCTCCATTAGATCTGCCACCGAAAAAGAGCGGTTTCGAATCCATGTGAAATTCATATCCCCCTCTTCTTTTGTGACACCAAGCCCTTGTAACAGCTTATCTCTATACCCGCGGATCAGATAGTGCTCACTTCCGAACAAAAGATACAGATGCCTGTAGTTTCCATTTTGTATATCATTATCGATGGAACGCATGTAACCTCTTTCTAACTTGTCAAGACTCGCTTCTATTCTACTATAAAAATCTTTTACCGGAAAGACTTCTATTCAAGTCTCGCTCGCGAGACTTGGCGCGAGATTTGCGTCAGCGTAGCTGACATATTTCATATGCAAATCTCTGCGCATCCTCGCGGAGCGTTTATCTCAGTCGGAGATTGTAACCCCGACTGAGATAACGTTTCACCACCGGCTTTCCATCTTCAAAGCCCAACGTAATCTGTCCGCAGTCGATGGTACACAGATGCGCAATCCCCTGCTCATCCATTCGACTGATTGCATCTTTCCCCGGATGGTGGTAACGGTTGTTTTTCCCTGCTGAAATAATACAAAGCTTCGGAGAAAGCGCCTCAAGCCACGCCTTTCCGTTCGAACCATTACTTCCATGATGACCGCCCTTTAGCACATCAACACCATCTTCTCCAACCACTGCATCGAAAACCTCCCGGTAATCGGCCTCCGAAAGAATCTTTTCCTCCTGCGCCTCACCTAAATCACCGGTAAGCATAATATCACACGGCTTCTGCCCTGTTTCACCTAGCGACAACAGCATAACCAGACTGTTCTCATTATTCCCGTCTTCCTCATAACTTCCCGTTTCATCCGGATAAATCACAGTGTATGTCAGCCCCTTCTGCCGAATGACATCACCGGTCACAAGATAACAAATGGGAATCCCGCGTCTCTTACACAGCGCCTTTATTGTTCTATAATTCTGTGTTGAACGGTCAACTGCCTTCGGCATAAGTATTTCTCCGATCGAAAAGCCCCTTAGCAACAGTTCTATGCAACCACTGACGTGATCGGTATCCATATGCGTCAAAAACCAGCGATCCACCGAGGAAATTCCTCTGCTTTTAAGATAAGGAAGAAGGGTGTACTCCCCCAGCCTGCTTTTCTGACTGCTGCCACCATCAAGCAAATCGACACAACCATCTGCTCCTGTAATAACAAGCCCGTCTCCCTGCCCGACATCCAGCATCACAAATTCTGTATTTGTCGGATGATAAAGCAGCATCAAAACAAGACAAAGTCCAATTCCGACGCTTCCAATCTCTAACCAGAGGGAGCCAAACCCACCAAAATACCGTTTCTTCTTCCAGGGCAGCTTCTGATCCTGTTCCTGCTTCAGCCTCCGTACATAATGTCGTATCAAAAAGGCGCCAAAAAGCAGCAGGCCATAATATATGATAATGACGGAAGGTTTTGGGCTTTGGATGGAACACATTGCAAAGGGCAAGGACGTTGCCTTATCGCTTATCATTTCATAAAAATACAGCAGGGCATGACAAGGCCACAGGATGATTTCTCCCATTGGCATAAAAACACATCCGGCCATAGCCCCCATCAATCCCCACGCAAGAACCAAACCAAGAAGCGGAATCACAAGAAGGTTTAGGAATACAGTATAGAAACTGACCTGATGAAATACACACCCCATCACCGGAAGCAAAAAAATCTGAATACCAATCGCAGAAACCAGGCTCGCGCATAAACTTTGCAGAGCACTCGGACGAAAACGTTCCCCCTTTACCATACGATGAGTGGCTTCAAACCGGAGTTTTTGCACTTCATAAAAACATTGGTGGATCGGAGAAACAACAATGCCCACACCGCAGATGGCGGAAAAGGATAAAATAAAGCCGCTATCTATGATACATAAAGGGGACAACATCAAAAGAATCAAAAAGGCCAACGCTGCTCCGGAAAGCAGGTCATATACCTCTCCACAGATATATGCTCCCATAAATACCAGATACATAATAACAGAGCGCCTTGCAGAAATGGCCCCACCTGTTAATACAGCATACAGCACCACAAGGATAGAACTGATCACAGCCGCCAAAGCCAGTCGGACTCCCCGCTTTTTCATTCTGCGAAAAACAAAACCACCAACCAGCGATATATGCAATCCGGAGATTGCCAGAACATGAGCGATTCCCGCATTCGAAAACAACGTTCTGACATCGGACGAAAGACGCGAGCGATCCCCCAGGCAAATGCTTGAAAGAATTCCTCCCTCCTCCCCCGGCAGAATCTTCCTGCACACCGCAGACATCCGGTTTTGAAACCACCACAGCTTCTGGCAAAGACCAAAGCCGAACGCTCTTACGCCCCGGGCGCCTGCAAGGTATTGACAGGATTTCACCCCTATCCTGCCACTGATATTTTGTCCCTTATAATAGGCTGTTTCATCAAATTCTCCTGAATTAAACGGAGGAGAAAACACCTCTATAGCTCCAAAAGCTCGGATTACATCTCCATAGCAAAAGCTGTCCTTCTCGCTGACCAGAAGTACTTTGGTTTTAAGTTCTATCTCAGGATTCTCCTCTAAAACAACATGTTTTACCGTTATATACAGCTTTTCCTTCTTCCATTGTTTACCGCTGATCTGCCCCCGTAAACAAACCTCTCTTTCTTTATGAAAATATCTACTTTCCCTATCATACACATCCGATGCATATAGATGCATCCGATAACCCAAAGAAAAAAAGAGTATCACAAAACACATGCCACAAATAAGCTCCATGGCATGTCTTCTACGACTGAATATGATTATAATTACAGGGATAAAAAGCACCGGAACCGGTTGCTTCCACAGGGATAACAACACCCCTGCCAGATAAGCGGCGCTGCATAATAGCAGCGGCCGTTTATTCATAAAAATCACCTCATTGATTTAAAACGAATGATTCATCTGCTGCAAATGTATTGCTTAAATCGTCTGATTCGAGGATCGTGGCATTTTCACCTGATCCGATCATAATCTGTACACGATTGATCTGATCAAGCTTACAAAGTGAATTGACAATAGAATAAATCGCCATCTTCTGATAGCTTACCGTTTCATTATTGAACAGGGACTGATCCAGATCCACATAGCAAACACCATCACTGGTATTAACCGACAGAACTTTCACATTGGACGGAATGGCCGGAAGTGCATCCGCTGTCTCCGGCTTTTTCCCTAGCTGCCGAAGTACAACCTGTGCCAACGGAACATTTTCATTATAGTGAACATCGTGGACCTCACGACAGATTCCACTGCCATCCGCCACCGGATAGAATAAGGTCAATTCCGCCTCACGGGCAGAATCCTGCTCACTTCCGAAATCATCAACAAAAGAGTCCGCCGTCATTGCACCAATCGGGCTACCCTGTCCATCAAGCAAAGCCTCATCAACAATTTTAAAAGAAATCGAATCAATTCCTCTTAACTGAATCAGAGTCTTCACAACGGCTGCACGGAGCAATGCTTCCTGTTCTGAATTCAGCGTCTGATAATCCCTACTGAAGGAAACAGTAAGCTTTCTGCCTTTTAACGTGGTATGACGAACACTGACACTGTCCGGAATCGGATTCGTATAGTCTGCATCCTCCACGTTCGTTGAAAGCTTTGTAATAAGATAATGAATCCTCTCCGGTGTTGTCTTTTCTTTCATCTTAACACCAACCGGATACAGCGATGTCTTAGTCTGATTCAGATAGTAAATGGTAACGTCGCCTTTATCCACCTTCTGAGAAGAACGCTTTGAACCGCAAGCTGTAAAAAACACAAGAAGGATACTAAAGCAAACAACGATTCGCAAAAATTGATTTGTATTCTTCTTCACTTATGACTCCTTAATATAATTCAACGGAACACGTACATCAAATGTTGTACCTTCTCCCAGCATGGAATGAACCTGAATCTGTCCCTGATGCATGTCAATTGCATTTTTCGTAATGGCAAGACCAAGTCCCGTTCCACCGATTTCTCTGGAATGTGACTTGTCCACGCGGAAGAATCGCTCGAAAATACGATTCAGGGATTCCTCCGGAATTCCCATACCGGAATCTTCCACCCGAATAAAGAAGTATTGATGATCTGCATTCAAAGATACATGAACATAGCCTCCCGGCTGATTGTATTTGATACCGTTCTCAATCAGATTCATAATCGCAAGGGAGAACTTCACCTCATCCACTTCTGCCGTAACCGGACGGAAGGATTCCATAACAAGTTCCACCTGATTCTTTTCTGCAATAGGACGAAGACGTTTCATCAGCTGCTCGAGCATTTCATTGATGTTCTTTGCTTCAATATTAAGTGTCACACCCGACTTATCCATCCGGACAAGAGACAGAAGGTCATTGATGATCTTTGTCTCACGATCAATCTCATGTGTGATATCGTCCATGAAATCCCGATACAACTCAACCGGCACATCATCACCCATGGAATTAAGAGAATCCGCCAGTACTTTCATCGAAGTCAGAGGCGTCTTAAGCTCATGGGACACATTCGATACAAACTCCTGACGGGAGGCATCAATCTCGTCCATTCGACTCATAACTTCGTTGAAATGCTTTGAAATTTCGGCTGTCTCCGCCACATCCAAAACCATGACCTGTTCTCCGCTGTTATTCCGGTTAAGAATGGCAGTTGAAAGTTTTCGTAACGGGTCCGTCAAATAAATGGATGCAACCAATGCAATAATTGTGGCAATGATTCCTACAACAAGAATGCAGAATACCAGAAGTCTGGTATAAAAATTCACATTCTGCTCCAGATAATCCGTAGACTTTGTAAGGACAATAACACCTTCTACCGTATTGCCGGAACCGGTTCCCATAATCGGAACCGCGATAATCTGACAATGACTGTCATGATCAAAGGTCGAACTTCTCTTACCCCGCAGTGCAAGAATCGCATTCTGCCATACCATTGTTCTTCCTGTGTAAATATCATAGGTGTCATTTACGACCTGAAGAGATTTATTAAGAATCATAACGCGACCGGAATAGATATTCCCAAGGGCCATCAGCTGACGATTGATGGTATCCATATCCGGATTCGACAAATATCCCGTGGTAACGATCTGATTCGATAAAAGCTGCGCTTGGGATGTCATTGACACAGCGTCATTGCTCAATGCCTTCTTCTGGTACATCTGAAAAAACAAAGAACCTATCAATGTTCCCGGAATCAATCCCATCAGGAGCACCAGCATAAAGATTCTGACACGTAAACTATTAAAAATATTCGGTAGTGAAAAACGCTTCATAATTTAGAACCAAAACCCTTATTTCTGATAGTAATAGCCAAGTCCCCACTTCGTATGTACATAACGCGGCTCACTTGGATTCGGCTCAATCTTCTCACGAAGTCGACGAATATGAACATCCACTGTTCTGGCGTCTCCCGGGAAATCCGCCCCCCAGATTTCTTTAAGGAGGACATCCCTGCTATATACTTTTCCAGGATTGGTTACCAGAAGGCAAAGCATTTCAAATTCCTTTGTTGTCAGATTAAATTCCTTGTCTTTAATAAACAGACGACGACTGTCATTATCAATCCGCACATCACCGCTTGTAATCTGGTGATTATTTTCCGGCGAAGCATCTTTTGGACGGCTTCTTCTCATAACAGCCTTGATTCTCGCCTTTACCTCCAGGATATTAAAAGGCTTTGTAATATAATCATCCGCACCATATTCCAGGCCCAGAATCTTATCCATATCATCACCCTTGGCCGTCAACATCATAATCGGAACAGATGAGAATTCACGAATCCGCTGACACACTTGAAATCCATCCAGTTTCGGAAGCATCACATCCAAAAGAATCATATCATACTCTCCTTCTGTCGCCTTTTCCAAAGCTTCTTCACCGTCATAGGCGCAATCCACCTGCATTCCGTCCTGCTCCAGTGAAAAACGGATTCCTTTAACAATCAACTTCTCGTCATCTACTACCAATACTCTAGCCATTTTATCCTCAACCAACAATCTATATTATTATTTTATCTTTTATCTTTTCAAAGATAGAGGGTCCGATTCCACTTACTTTCGTAAGATCCTTGGTATCTTTAAAAGCACCGTGCTCTTCACGATACGCCAGAATAGCATCTGCCCGGCTCGATCCGATTCCCGGAAGGGTCATAAGCAAATTCTTATCTGCCTGATTCAAATGGACCAGATCCGTCTGTGAACCGTCCTTTGTGGTAGAAGAAGTTGTTTGATTTTCCGACTGTTCCTTTTTTAACTCCTTCACCGAAAAGACATAGATCTTCTGTCCATCCTCAAGCACAGATGCCTGATTCAGTTCTCTGTCGTAAGCCTTCTTCGTAAGACCGCCAGCCGCACGAATCGCTTCAAACACACGACTGTCCTTTTGTAACTCATATACACCGGGATGGTGCACCTGTCCTGCGACCTGAACAAAAATGGTCTGTCCTTTCGGAGCCTCTTTTACTTCGGACCGGGCCTTCTTATGTGACATTGAACCTAAAGAAAGCTTTGTCTTCCCCTGTTCTTCCTGCGCTCCCTTCGCCTGCAAATAAGACGAACGTGAGCATCCGGATAAAACAAAAAGGAAGCAAAGCAGTCCTGTAAATAAAATCTTACACACTGTCTTTTTCATATCGTTCCTCCATATGGAAGACCGATCAATCTGCACGATTTTATTTTATTAAAATTCGGTTTGTTTTACAAGATAAAAGTCATGCAAAGCCATCGAAGATCCTTGTCAGTTTTTCATGCATTTCGTCAAAACCAGCCTTGTCCATGATCAATGGCGGAAGCATGCGAAGAACATTATTTCCGGCGGACAAAAGAACAAGCCCCTCTTCCAATCCCTTTTTCACAACGTCTCCAACAGGAATGGTGAGGACAAGCCCCTGCATAAAGCCCATACCGCGATGCTCCTGCACGAAATCATAACGCCGGACGAAATCATCAAGAATCCCCTCAAAATACGGTGTTAATTCTTTTACGTGCCCAGTGATATCTCGTTTTTCAAAAATAGAAAGTGAGGTAGAAACCGCCCGGGTCACAAGCGGATTTCCTCCGTAGGTCGTGCCGTGATCCCCCGGTACAAGGGAATGAGCAGCAACCTCCTCTGTAACCGCAAACGCACCAACCGGAACACCACCTCCGAGAGCCTTTGCCATCGTAAGAATATCCGGACGGATACCATATGACTGGAAAGCAAACATCGATCCGCTACGACCGATTCCGCATTGAATCTCATCCAAAATCAGAAGGATTCCCTTCTCATCACAAAGTCTGCGGATTTTACACAAAAACTCCCGGTCAGCCGGATAGATTCCTCCCTCTCCTTGAATGGTCTCCATAAGAATGGCGCAGGTATTTTCATTTACAAGTTCTTCTACGCTCTCGTAATCATTAAAGGTGGCAAACCTTGCTCCGTCCATCAAAGGATAGAAGGCTTCTCTGTAATGTTCATTTCCTGTAACCGAAAGCGCACCAACCGTACGACCATGAAAACTGTGTTCCATGGCAATTACTTCATATTTTTTCTTGCCGTGCTTTTGATATGCATATTTTTTTGCTGTTTTAAGTGCACCCTCAATTGCCTCTGCACCGGAATTGGTAAAGAAAACACGATCCATTCCACAAACCTTTACAACAGCCTCTCCCGCATCATGAAGTGGCTGATGGTAATACAGATTCGATGTGTGCAGCAAAAGATCCACCTGATCCTTTAACGCCTGTGTGTACTCTGCATCATGATAGCCTAATGCCATTACACCGATCCCGCTTCCGAAATCCAGGTATTTCTTCTGATCGGTATCATAGAGATAGACACCCTCTCCATGGTGAAATATTACCGGAAATCTCTGATATACATGGAAAAGATTCTGCTCGGTATCGCGTAAATATTCCTCATTATTCATTGTAATATTTCTCCTGTTCGTCCTCTAAAATAGCTGTTCCAATACCTTTATTCGTAAAGATTTCAAGCAGTAGGCAATGTGCAATTCGTCCATCCAGAATATGCACTCTGGATACACCTTCTTCAATTGCTTCAATGCAATTCGTAAGCTTAGGCAACATTCCTCCTCCAATGAAACCCTTTGTGATCAGATCCTTTGCTTCCGTTACAGTCAGCTCTGATATCAAGGAAGAAGAATCCTCCGGATCTTTATAAACACCTTCAATATCTGTTAAAAATGCCAGTTTTTCAGCTTCTAACGCCTTCGCAATGGCGCAAGCTGCATCATCTGCATTGATATTATAGGTATGATAATCATCATCCATTCCGATCGGACAAACAATCGGCAGGAAGTCCCGATTCAACAGATCATGGATAATCTTCGGATTGACTTCCTTAATCTCTCCCACATAGCCAATATCCTCTCCGTTGGAGTACTTTTTTTCAACTTTAAGTAATCCGCCATCTTTTCCGCTGATACCAACGGCAGATACTCCAAGCTTTTCAACCATAGCTACCAGGGATTTGTTCACCCTGTTTAAGACCATCTCAGCAATTTCCATTGTCTGGTCATCTGTTACACGAAGTCCATTCACAAACTTTGGCTCCATGCCGGATTTTTCGACCCATTTGCTGATTTCTTTTCCGCCGCCGTGTACAATGATGGGTTTGAATCCAACAAGCTTTAGAAGAGCGACATCCTGAATCACCTGCTGCTTTAATTCTTCATCCACCATAGCTGAACCACCGTATTTTACAACGATGATTTTACGGTTAAACCTTTGAATATAAGGCAGTGCTTCAATCAGAACCTCCGCCTTTTCCTTTGCATCCTGCATGGTATCTTTTTTCATTTTCCTTTTCTCCTTTTTCCTTCGATATCAAGAACGATAATCCGCATTGATCTTGACATAGTCATATGTCAGGTCACATCCCCAGGCGGTCGCCTCACAGTCTCCCTGCTTCATATCGCAGATGCAGGTCACCTGCTCTTCTGAAAGAACCTTTGTAGCCTCCTGTTCACTGTAGGAAAGTGCCACTCCGTTTTCTACCAGCCTGATTTCCCCTGCCTTACTGCAAATCGTAAGATCTACATTCAACGGATCAAAATCACAACCGGCGTAGCCGAGGGCACATAAAATTCTTCCCCAGTTAGCATCATGACCAAAGATTGCTGCCTTGGTAAGGCTTGATGTGATTACCGACTTTGCAAAAATTTTAGCCTCTTCCTTCGTTCTGCAATGTTTTGCGGTGACTTCAAACAGCGCTGTTGCCCCTTCACCATCTCCTGCCATCTTTTTTGCCAGAGTGGTTGCCACATAGGAAAGCGCCTCATAAAACAGAGCATAATCCGGTGTATCCTCCTCAATCTTTTGATTGCCTGCAGCTCCATTGGCCAGTAGAAGGCAGGTATCATTGGTAGAGGTGTCTCCATCGACAGATATCATATTAAAGCTGTCCTGTACCACCGATGAAAGTGCATTCTGCAAAAGCCGGCGATCGATCACAGCATCTGTCGTAATAAAACAAAGCATGGTACACATATCCGGATGAATCATACCGCTTCCCTTCGCCATTCCACCAATGGTGACAACGGTTCCGTCCGAAAGGGTAATGGTCACAGCGGCTTCCTTCTCCTTTGTGTCCGTTGTCATAATTGCTTTTGCTGCTGCATTTCCTGCCTCGACGGTATCCTCCAAGCCTTTTGACAGCGGCAAAAGAGCCGCTTTTAACTTCTCAATTGGAAGCTGCATTCCAATCACCCCAGTTGAAGCCACCAGGGTACTGTCCTTTTCAAGTCCAAGAACCGCTTCACACGCATCCGCTGTTTCCCTGCAATATCCATACCCTTCCTCTCCGGTACATGCATTTGCAATTCCTGCATTGATAACAACCGCCTGAATGTGATCGGATGACTGCACCATCTTCCGGTCAAATAAAACCGGAGCCGCCTTCACCACATTCCGCGTAAATGTTCCTGCCGCCTTACATGGCAGACTGCTGAAAATAAGGGCCATATCATCCCGATCCTTATATTTAATTCCTGCTGCTGTATGGGATGCCATATATCCTTTTGCTGCTGTTACGCCACCTTTTTTCTTTTCCATAAAAAACGCCTTTCTTTCCTGTATCCCTCCGGTTACTGATTAAATTTTGTTATATTCTCTTTATTCAGATAAAAATCGTAGCAGTTAAAATCCGATCGTCTGATCCAGCCTTCCTCCTGCCAGAATTGATTCCCGACCTTGTTATCCGAAAAAGCGACCAGTGAAATTTTATTCACCTGCTCCCTTTGAAGGGCAATCATACATTTTGTTGCCATCGCCTTTCCGATTCCCTTTCTTCTGAAATCTTCTCTGACACAAACATGATAGAAACTCCCTGTTCTTCCATCATGACCGCATAGAATGCTTCCTACAATCTCTCCTTTTACTTCTGCTACAACCGATATATCGGGATTCCGACGCAGGAAACGACGTATTCCATCCTCCGAATCATCAATCGATCGTATTCCAAATCCATGAATACTCATCCATAGCCTGTGAACCTTCTCGTAATCTTCCATTACAAGAGGCCTGATTATAACATCTTTCATTCTTTTTCCATTTCTACTTGTATGACACTGTAACACGTCAAAAAGGCACAACACATTCAGTATACCCTTTTTCAGCTCTAAAATCACAGAATTGTCTACGCTTTTTCTTTTGCATAATAATACACAAGAACTTTCAGAACTTCAACTGTGTTTTGTATTTTTATCCCATAAAATGAATATAACTGTATAAAATTACACTTGAATCTCAATCTGTGTTAGTGTATATTATGAATTGTGAAATTACTCCGTAAGCGAGTAAGCGTGTCTTATGGAAAAAGAAAGGAACAAACATGGCAAAAGAAAAAGTAATACTAGCATACTCCGGTGGACTTGATACAACAGCAATCATTCCATGGTTAAAAGAAAACTATAATTATGATGTTGTATGCTGTTGTGTGGATTGCGGACAGGAAGAGGAATTGGACGGTCTGGAGGAAAGAGCCAAGATTTCCGGTGCTGCAAAGCTCTACATCGAAGATATCACAGATGAATTTGCTGAGGATTATATCATCCCTTGTGTCCAGGCTGATGCCGTTTATGAGAACAAATACCTTCTCGGTACATCCATGGCCCGCCCGGGTATTGCAAAGAAACTGGTGGAGATTGCACGTAAAGAGAATGCTGTTGCTATTTGTCACGGCGCTACCGGTAAGGGAAATGACCAGATTCGTTTTGAGCTCGGTATCAAAGCTCTTGCACCGGATATCAAGATCATTGCACCATGGCGTGATGACAAATGGAATATGCAGTCCCGTCAGGATGAGATTGACTACGCCAAGGCGCACGGCATCCATCTTCCATTCTCTGTAGATCAGAGCTACTCTCGCGACCGTAACCTTTGGCATATCAGCCACGAGGGACTTGAACTGGAGGATCCTTCCAACGAGCCAAACTATGAGCATCTCTTAGTCCTTGGCACCACACCGGAAAAGGCTCCGGATGAAGGTGAATATGTAACCATGACCTTTGAGGAAGGTGTTCCAAAGACCGTGAACGGCAAGGCTATGAAACCGGCGGATATCATCCGTGAATTAAACCGTCTCGGCGGCAAACACGGCATCGGTATTGTCGATATCGTAGAGAACCGCGTTGTCGGTATGAAGAGCCGCGGCGTCTATGAGACTCCGGGCGGAACCATCCTTATGGAAGCACATATGCAGTTGGAGGAGCTCTGCCTTGATCGGGATACCATGGACTTTAAGAAGGATATTGCCAACCGTCTGGCTCAGCTGGTATATGAGGGAAAATGGTTCACACCTTTAACTCAGGCTCTCGTTGCCTTTACGAAGGAGATTCAGAAACCTGTTACCGGTGAAGTGAAATTCAAGCTTTTCAAGGGCAACATCATTAAAGCCGGAAGTTCTTCCCCATACTCTTTATATAACGAGTCTCTTGCAAGCTTTACCACCGGCGATTTATACGATCACCATGATGCTGAGGGCTTTATCACATTATTTGGTCTTCCGTTGAAGGTACGCGCTATGAAGATGCAGGAAGTCAAATCCAACGAGAACAGTAAGAACAACTAAACAAAGACCATCAATATTAAAGCAGGGGGCACCTCAAGTGTCTCCTGCTTTTTACTACTCTATCTATTTGATCGCTCACGCTTGCACCTTAACCAGTATAGCACACATCAGATTTCTGACACTTCCATATTGACAGAAAATGACACATTTGAAACAATGAGGATAGTTCTACAACGACTAAAAATGAACAGGAGGCTTTCCATGTCAGATAAGAAAAAACAGGCTCCAACAGATCCTTCCCGTCTTTCTCCCATCCGAATCAGGGAGAATCAAAAGGTCAAGAAGATGGGGAATGCCGATTCGGAAATCCTGGCAAAAGCGATCCGAGAGATGTTGCAAAAGAGGGATAACGTATAAATCAAAGAAGAACGCTTACAGGTTTTGTTCCTGACAGCGTTCTTTTTTGTGTGGGACTTTTTTCACAGCCCCTTTGTATAACAAATGCTATTTCGCCGTTCCGCTGAAGTTCTTATCCTTCCCGGTGATCGTGTAAGTGCCATCTTCCTTCATTGACCGCATCTCTGTCTAATGCATCCAAAGCACCAATCCATCTGCCATAACCCCACCTCCATACTCTCGATTACCCTATATTGATAATGACCTTGCAGTAGTCCTCTGTCTTATCACGCATGATATGAAGACCTTTCTCAAGATCACACAGATCGAACCTGTGTGATATCAGCTCTGTTGGCCTGATCTTATCTTCCTTTATCCTCTTTAACGCATAATTCCAATCGTCGATCTTCTCATCCTCATACGGTTCCTGTCTGAACAACGAATTCCATATGCCGTATAACGCCATCTGTTTTCGGAGTATCTTCCACCAGATATCCTTAGAGAAATTCATATCCGAATGCGGATTTCCCACAAGTATCATCCATCCTCCGGGAGCAGCCGCTTCAATCCCGTAGTTTATACATTCATTCTTTCCGACACATTCAAAATATGATACAATCCCGCCTTTGGAACTTTCCTTTAACCACTCCGTCACATTCGTTACACGGCTGTCACAGTAATTCTTTTCAGGTATTCCAAGTGCTTTTGCCCTCTTTAACTGTGAATCCTTATTTCCGATAACATAAATGTTCTTAAAACCTGCTTCCTTTAGAAACATGACCACCATGAGTCCGATAGTTCCGAGACCACATACAGCAACCGGTTTATCCAGCGTCAGGATCGTATTCATGCCAAAACATCCCATACGCATGGCATTGGCCGCGACAGCCAACGGTTCAAGCATTGCCGCCTCTTCAAAGCTTACGCTATCCGGAAGAACGATAAGATTGTCGGCAGGAGCAGTTACATATTCTGCAAATGCACCATCTCTGCGAGATCCTATATAATCATAGTTCTGGCACATATCGGGACGCTCATTCTTACATTCCCCGCATTTTCCACAGGCAATCTTTGGAAATACCGCTACCCTTTTACCAAGCCATGACGGAGATACTTTCTTGCCAATGCTCTCCACAACACCGGAAAACTCATGTCCTGGTATAAGCGGCATGTTATGAGCTCCCGTTTCATAAATCCTTGGAATATCCGAGCCGCATATCCCGGCTGCTTTAACACGCACCCTTACTTCATCTTCCTTCGGCATAGGAATTTCAACATCCGAAAATACTATCTCCCCAACATTTTTCAGTACCCATGCCTTTGACATGTATCATATCCCTCCTTTATGCTTTTGAAGCGGTTTAAGTCCGCTATTGTAGTCACCTTAAAGTTATCTTCATCCCCGGGTATCATGACGATATCCATCCCTCTGATAATCGCAGGCTCCGATGCGCCGCATATCATGTGAATATTATCAGGCATAAGAGCCATATTTGCTTCATAATAAGGCTTCAGATAAAACAGTTCAGGTGCCTGACCTGCAAATACTTTCTTACGGTCAAGAAGCTCAGAAACTGCCAAGCCATCCTCGCTCAGATAGACAGTATCCTTCATGGGAAGTACAGGCATCACGCCGTCATGTCCGGGAAGCGCCTCATAGCACTCATTCAGCAGCTTAACGGTAACAAAAGGTCTCGCCGCATCATGAATGAGAACCGTATCTCCATCGTTCATGGCGGCTATATCAACCTTTTCATCCACAGAGCGGATAATCTCCTGCATCCCATTTAATATGGATGTCTGTCTGTTGGTCCCCGGAATGGCATAGCCTCCTATTCTTCCAACATCCAATCCTGCTTTATCTGCATCGGTCTCTATTAGTTCTCGCCACTCATGCTCTGCCACGATATAAACACTATCGACGGCATCACATTCGAGCAGCGCTTTCAGTGCCCAGGTCACCATCATATGAGCACCGGCTCTCACATATTGCTTCGGTTTATCGCTTCCTATTCTTGTTCCAGTTCCGCCGGACAAAAGAATCGCATAATTCATATCAGAACTTCATCTCCCTTATAGCCTTTAAGGTATCTCCGTAGGCAACTCCCTTTCCAAAAAGAAGAGTTGTTCCAAGCACAAACCCCTTAACTCCCAATGGAGCATATTCTTCGATCTTATCTGCACCGCAGGCACCATCCCAGTAGATCTCGAAATCCATCTTGTCCTTAAGTAACAGAAGTTCATCATACTTCTCACGGACATAAGGAAGAAACATCTGGCCGGCATTTCCGGGATTTACGGACATTACCAGCACTTTCTTTACGATACGAAGAAGCATTTTGACTTCCTCGATACTGGTCCCGGGATTTATTGCAATCCCCGGTATGAGACCCGCATCTATGATCTTTTGCAGGGTGGTTGAAGGATGGTACTCTGCTTCAGGATGGATATAAACGGTATCCCCTTTATGCAGGTTTCGTATAAACAGATCTATCGTGTTTATTGGATGTTCCACCATAAGATGAACATCCAATGGTTTATCCGTCAGCCCTCTGATACAACGCAGGTCATTAAGCGACATCGCAAAATTCTGGACATAACGCCCATCCATGATATCTATATGAAAGGAATCTATTCCGCCGTTTTCGAGTTCCTTTACCTCTTCTCCAAGTTTGCTGTAATCAGCACACATCATGGATGCCATAAGTTCAAAATCCATATCTCAGCCTTTCCGGGCTACACCATGCTCATAAGCATTACCGGTTTGCCCATGTTTCTGCATTTGTGCGCAAGGCTACCGGCTGCTCCGTAATAGCCCGACACAATGTTTATATATTGTTCTGCGTTATGATCAGTGTCATAGATCACGCTTTTCTTATCTTTTATGGAATCCGTAAATCCTGTATAACTGCGCCATAAGTCAGGATCAATTTCCCTTATCTCATCCAGATCACGGCTCGGGGCATACAGACACACCACATCAGCGGAATTCTCCTCTATCTCACCAATAGATCTTTCCAGCTTGCTCACCGCATCATTTCTATACTCCATAAGAAATGCACCATTCACGCCAAGCAGCACTATTTTGCGGTTTCCAACCTCTTTAATCCATTCGTCGGGCATGGTCACCGTTCCGACTTTTTCCTGTCCGGCCAAAACCTCCGAATTATCAAAAACCATGATCTTACTATCCCAGTAATCACGTATGCCGGAAATCTCAGCAAGTGTATCAACATACAGCGTTTTCATTGCCTCGGACGAAACAATAACCTGATCCGCATACAGGACCGCCGGCTGCTCGATCATTACCTTAATCGCTTCTGCCGCTTTATCCTCACTGTCAATAGGTGCATCTAAGTCAAAACATGGCACATATACAAGCCTGTCCGTATATAAAGTCAGATTCTTGGAATAGAAGAATCCAGGAACATCCATAGTTGAACCCCATTCATCGTATGGGTACTGCGTAACGATAACATCCGGATGATGAACTGAAATATCATATTCATCCACAGTAACAAGGTTCATGTTGTCCGGGAAAAGTGAGCGGTCATTATGCTCACCACCGTTTACGCCTGTCAGCCTGTCTCCATCAAGATAAGAAAGCGGCATAACCTTTACATCTATATCCGACAGGGCACAGTATTTCTCATATACCGGCTCCATACTTTTCCACCACTCTGCTTTACAAGGCAGAAAGAGGACTTCCTTCTTTTTGGAAGAAAAATATGTTTCTACAGCTGTTTCGACCTGCTCTATTGCCGTATTTAATCCAGCAGCACTATTCTCATCCCAGGAAGTGCTTGACACATACACCATTTCACAATAGTCTTCAAGCATATGTACCAGTCTCTCACTCCCCGGCATCTGATTTTCCATATGTGTTCCTAGGGATATGGCCAGAGTCTGACAGCCATCCAGTATCTGCCCGGCAAGTTCTGTGTTCCCGGAAAGCACAAGCGTATGTATCTGTTCATGTGCCTGCAAAAGAGTCCTTGTCATTTCAAGGCATTTTTCTTTTCTTGTCTTCTCCCTGTGAAAATCCTGTATGGCAGCCTTCGTCAACGTGTAACGATAAGGATTTCCCTTATTTATCTTTCTAAGCATATCCTCCTGATCTTTATAAACAGGATAATCATGTATGCCGCCGCCCTTATGTATGTCCATATAGTTGCCATACTCTATCTGAAGTACTTCGTTATATCTGGCCGGGACGGGAATGGCTGTGTACTCAAAAGGCAGCAAGACCACATCCACAAAAAGTTTTCTATTGTACTTATGGTTATGGTCAGATACCCAAAATGGCATCAGTGCCACATTTTCAGCCTGATCCGAAGGGTACGTCATATACAGTTTCTCTGTCAGAAGCCGTAGCTCCCTAAGCAGATTTCCACGCCTGTGAAGAGTCGTATGATTCTCCCTCTCAATATTTGCAAGTATCCTTCTGCATTCCGGCGTATCCAGCTTACCTGAGCCCACAAGTTCATAAGCCTTTTGAACGTCCTGTGCCATTGCCCTTCGTTTTTCCTCTGTAGCTTCATCATCACAAAGCCCATCCAGAGGGAAGATATCTATTCCCACCGTATAAGGACATCCAAAATACTCCTTCATATGCTCCTCGCCAAAGTTTATGGCATGAGCATTAACGATTCGACCGATTACCTGCTCATAATCCTTTTCAAGACGAAGGGATAATACACAGTAATCCTCCGGCAGTTCATCCTTTGCCACTTCAAAGAACCTCAACCAGTCATGGCGCAGCATACAGATATCCAGATCATCATCCCAGGGAATAAAGCCTCCGTGTCTTACTGCTCCAAGCAGTGTTCCACAGTCGGCAAACCACTTGATATCATGCTTCTTGCATACCCTATCTATTTCAGCAAGCACCTTTAGCTGTGCCGCCCAGTATCTCTTCATCATGGAAGAAACAAAGAAGCCCTCCCGCTCTTCTGCCTCGAAATACTTAATGCTCGGAGGTGTATCTACCATATTAATAGTTGCTGCATTAGTCCTCATTTATGCTTGTTTCCTCATCCCATCACTTTTCGTCATATTCCATAATTTGCCAGCATTACGGGTTTACCCTGTACTACAAATGCCGGCACAAGCGGTGACGGACTCCCGTAATATGCGTCATAATCCGAAGCCACTCTGTCTGCACTCAAATGGTCAAGTGTAATAAGTTCCATATCTTTATCCGATATGGCTTTATCCACCGTGCTAAAGATCTCATCCGACAGCTCCTTATCCACAGTTCTCCATTCGGTTCTGCTATCCGGATAAAGCATCACTGATACTGCCAGGTTCTCATCGGTATCTTTCAAAATATCAATTCTTTCAGACAAGGCATCAGAGAATACAGACCTATGCTCCTTCAGT
Source organism: Lachnospiraceae bacterium C10 (assembly GCA_900100095.1). Classification (GTDB taxonomy): domain Bacteria; phylum Bacillota; class Clostridia; order Lachnospirales; family Lachnospiraceae; genus Weimeria. The sequence goes on along the minus strand of FMTN01000007.1, from coordinate 142,179 downwards.
TCATTTGCACCGACACAATAAATAATCCTCTTTACTACATCCTTTGCCTGTTCCGATTCATATAATGATCTACCTGCAATGATCTTTTCTCTCCAAAAGCTTTCCGTATCTTCTCCGGCAAAATCCGAAAGTACCCTAATATACTGCTCTTTGATATTCTCAGACTGCACATGAATTTCATCCGCATATATCACGCCGGGAGCAGCTACATAGTGTTTCATATTGTACTGATCATTTACGTCCTCTTTACCGAACTCCGCAGTGTCACCTATTGGCACATAAATGACCTTGCCTGCATACTTCCGCAGGTTTTCTGCATAAAAATCCGGCGGAACGGTCAGACACGGATTGGCACCATCATAAGGATTTTCCGTGTAAACCACATCCGGACAGTGCAAAGCCGGGTCATATGTTTTCCAGTCGGTATAAGCAATCCCTTCCGGATATCTGTCCAAATGTATGGAATCCTCGATCTCATCATCTGACATGGAAATCTCTCCCATAAAGGATTTCTTCATGACAGGCATGGGAACCACAAACACATCTGTATTTCCATCACATGAGGAGTCATAGTATTTTTTTAAAGCGTTCCACTCACCGGCACCTGTTGGCAAAAACAAGATCTCTCTGCGCTCCATGATCTGCTCTTTTATGCTTTTTCCCACAAGTTCTAATGCATTTCTGCTTTCCGGAAGTGACTCAGCCTCTTCTCCATCGTTTACCGCCTGATATTCGTTCCACAGCGCATCACAATATGCCTGCAACGCATCAACTACTTTCTTTGTGCAAGCCCTGTCTTCTTCCTTTACCTGCTCCACAAGAGTACCGTACTCGGCGGCAAGCTGCTGACTGTCCGCCACTATCTGCGTCAATTCTTCAAGCGTCCCGCCATGCAGTATATTCTCCGCATCCTGTAACAAAGCATCCAACTCTGTAAGGCATCCGGCAGAAATGCTCTTAAGCGATCCCTTAGTATCAACGTCAGGTCTGTCCAGCATCTTTGATGCAAATACAAATCCCGGAAACTTCTCTCCGGACAGCTTCTCCATATCTTCCTTTTGGCTTTCAAAATACGGATAATCATGCCCGTCCCATACTTTATGGATCTCATTGTAGTTTCCGTACCTTGATGCAAGCACGACATTATATGTAGCCGGCACGGGTATTGTCGTATCCTCAAAAGGAAGCCGTATCAGCGATTCATAAAACTCTTTTTGCTCTGCAGCATTGATTCCGTTTTTTAATACCCACGGAAACACCTGTCCTACCCTATCCGTTTCGCCGGGTTTGACCTTTGACATCTGCTGTTCCGCCAGCTTATAAAGTGCCACGGCAACATCCCTTGTGCGATACATTCCCGGGAGACTGATATGGTATCTTCTCTTGATCTCATTTAAGTGTGCTGATACCTGCTGTTTATTGATGCTTCCTTCCCTGATCCCATCCGCAATAGCGATAATATTCATCACATCCTTATCCCGGCGAAGCTCCTTATCATCATCCGCAAAAAGATAGTCCTTCACAAAGATGTCCACACCGGCAAGCCAAGGGAAATTGTTATGCGTATCAAGATATTTAAGCTCAAAACACATCTTGGAATTGTTCACGACCCTTGACAGGAAAAGCCAATGATTCTCTTTTCTTTCAAAATCGTGTATGACAAAATGCTCCGGCAGCTCCTTATCTGCCACCTTGCGAAACCGCTCATAATCATCACGGAGCATACAGATATCAAGGTCGTCATCCCATGGCACGTATCCGCCATGCCTCACAGCTCCCAGAAATGTACCCCAGTCCGCAAAATACTTGATATCGTGCTTCTCACAAATTCTGTCAATCTCTGCAAGCACGTCAAGTTCAGCCGCCCAGGCCTGCTTGATAGCTGTCGGAATATAAAAACCGTTTCTTATTTCGTCTTTAAAAAAATCTATGGAATGTGCCATCTATCTGATCGTGCCTCCGTGTTCTATGCAGGTTCTCCTATTGATATCTTTTCCTTAAGGGATTTCGGGAAAAGCCCCAGATTATCTATGATGCCAAGTGTCCGTCCGTTATAATGGAATACAAAAAGAAGGGAAAGATACTCACTCCAGGACATTCCCCTGGTCCCGACTTCTATATCCTGATATATCTCCTCTGTAGTCCCTATCAGCTTACTCATATCCTCTGCGGAAAATCCTACCAGCATTCTCAGCGGCGTAAGGTCATTTGCCATTTCCTCTGACAGCCATTTATAATCCAGTGTTCCGTCATAGGGGCTGTCAGGTCTTATGCCTGTAAACACATTGGTAAGCACCGTTTCATCTGCTGAACCGTTCATATATGTCTTCCGCAAACGCTCATAGGTGATATTCTCCATCCTGAACGCATCCATGACACGTGTGAGTCTGCCTTCAAGGCTCCGGGGATCTGCCGGCTCCTCGCATCATTTCCATCTCGCCTGCGGTCAGTTCTTCATAAGAATTTACATCATATGAAATATCCGTTTTCTCTCCATCTTCACCTCTTCGTGCGTACTAGATCACGCTGCCAAATGCCTCGGTGCCACCTTCCATAGCCATGGCCGGTATCTGCGCTAATGGAATAGCCATCGTTGTTATTATAGAAATCGCAAATATAATTCCTTTTCTAAACATAGACATCCTTGTATCCTCAGCTTTCTCTTTATTCCTGACAATAATACGATGCCAGCCGATATAGTCCGTTATGCTCCTTATCTGCATGATCAAACACAACATAAATCGGGAGGTTACACATGGTTGCAAACCATGGAAAGCCGTGTGCAATCAGATATCCGATATCCTGATGAACCTCTCCTATATGTTCATTATCAGTAATATGCTCCCATCTCGGATCACCTTTTAGTATATCGCTTATAAGCAGTCTATCTCTCTTCTTGTCACACCTGTGCGCATCTCCCCATTCCTGAAGCCAATAGAAAGTCTGCAAGGCATTTGAGAATTGCGGATGCTGCATCAGTTCATTCAATGTCATATGATTTCTCCATCATTCATTGTCTGCAATTCTATCCTTTTTATTATCTCCTCATATTTATCCTGCGTATTGGTTCGATTCTTTCTATCCTCCTCATCCATCCAACCGCCATAAAAATAATGGACGGAAATAGTATTATCTTCTATCTTCTCCTCACAGCTCATGTAATCATATGGATGAAATACACTCGCAGGATACACTGTCATCCCATTAACAATTTGAAGCGTATTATCAATACGCATTCCATGTCTGACAAACGGTGTTGTCTCGTACAGACCATTGGTCTCAATATTTTGTGTTCCATCTTCAAATATGAATGGATATTTCAAACGATAGTCCAGCATCTCCCTTATCATTGGGTGATGCGGCACTGCTCCGATACCACCACCGGAATTGATATTGCCCCATCGCTCTACTCCAACAAAACCTTTATTAAAAAGAAGATCATCAAACGGCTTTAAGAGCTTTACATCCGTATCCATATATATGCCGCCATACTGATATAAGATATCGAGCCTTGCTACATCAGTAATAAACCCATATTTCTTGTTATCGGCAGCCTGTTTTGTAAAAGGATACTTCGAAACATCGAAATTGCTCTCATCCCATCTTCGTATTTCGTAGTCAGGGCAAAGCTTATACCAGCTTTCCATACATTCTTTTAAGAAATCCGGGATCTCCTTGCCTCCAAACCAGCAATAATGAATCGTCTTTGGGATAGTTACTCTTTGCTCCATTTTCTGCATTATAGGAATAATGTAACAGTCTGAATCTTTAAGTGTATCAATCTTTTCCAAATAATTGATTACAGGGTAAAACTTACTGTTTGTTAGGAGGATTACAGGATTATCCTTTACATCATTTAATACATCAGGTGTTTTTATCTCATATTCGGAATATCCTATCGCTATCTTCTTTCCGGTCTTGCGCTTATCCATATCGACATAACAGTAAACATAGTCATGGAGACGATATGACTCAATAATATAGGGCACAACAATTTGTCCGATCATTCCGGCTCCATATACGATAATTCTGCAATTTTTCTTTCTTACGGACTTTGCAAGATCAGAATATGTAGAATTCTTTAATTGCATGCGAAAACTCCACTCCTTTCTTATTCTATCCCTGGCCGAAAAAATCATATGGTAAATACAATATCCTCAATGGAAACGACTTCTACATCTGAATACTCTCTAATCTCATCCCGTATTTCATCAAAATAATGTGGTGCTGTCACAATAACGATATCCATATCAGATATATCACTCTGTGGCAAAGAAACATCCATCTCTACATTAAGGCTCGATGCACTTTTATCCACAGCGATCAAAGATATTCCATCCACTTCATCCAGTTCCTTATATAGCAACACTCCCAATTCTCTCATTCCATATATTACGATCTTTCTATAATTATGCTCCTTTAACCATCCGGAAATACTTCTATGTCTCAATTTTGCATTCATCCACGCAATCAGAATGTCATAAAACTCTGTCATCTTCTTTTTTTGGTCATTTTCTCTTTCAGCCTCTTCTTTATATTGTTCTATAATTTTCTTATTACTCAACTGCAAAAGAATAATAAAGGCTGTAAAAATAGCCACGACTAATAAAGTACCCATACAGTCACCATTCATAACCTTTCTAACGCACTTTTAACAGCTTCCAAATATCCATATCCATAGTCTGTGTCCGGTTCGAGATGACATCCCTCTCCCCATTCATTCCACGCATTAATAAAGATATAATCCTTGTTTTCCTCCCTACTCAGAACCATATGTCTGTATAAATATTTTTTAAACTGTTTAGGTGTACTCCCTCTAAATATCAGCCCGTTTTTTTGCGCTCTCGGAGAATTATCAAAATCAACAAATACGCCATGGAATTCGTTTGGCTCATGCTTTTCCTTCAGCATTATCTCATTTATTCTTGCATAGCTTTGGACATTGCAGAACAATCTGTTATATAGTCCAAAATTGAAAATATCCTTATATTTTCCTTTGTTTACAACATATTTTTTTGTTATTCGATTTCTCTGCTCTTTAGTTGGCTCATAGTCAACCTTTGCGTCCAACCACCCGCAGCTGTTTGTCTCAAACTCCCAGTTCTTCATTCCCATAAAATATATGCCCGGAAAACCACATTTCTGCGCCATCTCATTCCAGATGCAAGCCATATATTTCCCCTGTCTTATAACACCTGGACGATATATGATGAAAAGAGGTTTGCCCTCTATTTTTATGTATCTTTCATCCCTAAAAAAAGGCACCAGATATTCAAAGTGTTTTCTCCATTCCGGAAGGAAGCCATAATCCTGTGCGATTAGAACTTCTTCTCCTGCGCCGTACCAATATTTCTTCCACTCCTCATTTGCCCATGCTAGACAATATGGCATATCTATGTTTTTATTATTGAGCATATTTTCTAATGGTTTTTCTAACAGCTTCTTACCATTAAACCAATAATGATAATACGCAAATCCATAAATGCCGTATCGTTTTGCTAATTCTGCCTGCCAAAGCATTGTCGAAGGATTCAGTAAATCATAATAATTGTCATTCAAAGGGACTCTCGGCTGTCTATGTCCAGCAAAAAGTCTTCTCGCATTTTTAACATTTCTCCATTCGGTATACCCCTTCCCCCACCAACGATTATTATCTTCACACTCATGATATTGCGGCAAATAAAAAGAAATTACTTTCATTCCATTTCCTCCAGAACCCTGTCGCTGTATCTGAATTCGTCGATATAGTAGAGTTTGCCTCTCAGTATCTCATAATTCTTTTCGTTAAATTCTCTTATAATATCCTTTACACAATATGGTGTGATTATAATTACTGTATTGTTATCCATTGTTTCTATCACATCCCCTATCTGACACACTGTGACGCCGTCAATCACCATACCCTCTTTCTCTCTATCACAAAATCTATATGCGTCCATTCCAAATTTCCGTAAGCATTGAAGCAAATGTTTCCCGTTATGTCCCGCACCATATAAAATAATCTTTTTATCTCGAAATTCACTATACAAGGTCTCAAAGCTCGCTAAAACTTTGGGAACTATTCCCTTTGCAAACTCTGCAATCCTCTTCCTGTGAAACTCTGACAATTCATCCGGCAAAGCGTATGTCTCATTATTTTCTATAAGCTCCGACACACTTTGGATCTGATTAAAATCACGGCTTGGTACATCATTGTTTCTTGCAGTCCACACATACCCAATCTGTACTTTTAGCCCATTTTCATGTGCTAGTTTGCGAAGCAAATGAGCAGCATTCAACTCCTTCTCTGTGAACCTCAGTAAATCTGGATATTCATCCCACCCATACGAAAGCATGTCCGTATCGATGCAAATTGCTCTGATCCCCATATCAGCAGAAAGTCTTATAAAATCCTCTATTGACTTCTCATCAGAATTTGTATTAGTTATCACATACTTCAGAAGGATATTTTCCGACTTACTCCTATACCTCTTTATATTTTCAACCACACGATTAAACATGTTCCGTCCTTTTGTTGAAAGATATGTATCCGCATTTCCAGAATCCAAAGATATCCTTAAGGAAACAAGTTCATTATCCATGTGATTGAGAACGATATCACTTATCTCTATTGCATTTGTATTTACTCTCTGCATATACCCATTCTTCAACAAAAACTGAAATATCTCTTCAAACTGTTCACTTATTGTAGGCTCACCGCCTCCCCAGTCAAACAAGCAATTATCCGAGATCATACCTTCATCTATGAAACTCTTTATTATAGGTAATGGATCATAAAGAGAATGGTGATCGCCGCGGAAGTTACCGCAATATACACATCTACACTGACAAAAATACATCGGATTTATCGTAATAATATCAATTTTTTTAGATTTCCTAAAACCTTCTATAAGATTGCTACACCCAGAGCAAACCGGACATTTGGAATTATTTGCAACTATAAGTTCGTCAATCCTCTGCCTGTAAAGAAGTGGTGTAAACTCTATATTCTCTTTTATATTCCAAATAATTCTATCTCCTATATCAATACCGTGGCACAGACTTACCGTGTCATAATTAAAATTGATGCGACCACCGATTGCATAGCAATGCTTTTCTAACATATCTGCTTCTCCTTATAGTTTGTTTTTTTCACCGGCCCAAGTCCATGTACAGTGGTGAATGGAAATTGTTTCATCCGTAATTTTCATTTCATCACTATATAGGCTCTTAGCATTAAAATACATGACCGGATATATGCTCATATCATCTACAACTTGAAAACTACCATCTAACCTCAATCCATGCTTTTGCAAGACGGCAGTTTCATATTCCGGACATAATATCATTTTATTTGGGTCTATCTCATTAACAAATCGTCTTCTCTTATAACCATCCATCATTTCCTTCAAAATAGGAAACCCCATAACTGCCCCAAATCCCGCACCAGAATTTATCGTTGAAAGTCTTTCAAACCCCATATACGCATCATTATATAAAAGTTCGTCCGGTCTCTTGATCAGTTCCACATCCGTATCAAGATATATCCCGCCATATTGATACACGACATCCAGCCTGACATAATCCGTTACAAAGCTCCACTTTCCGCTCTCGTATGCCGCAGAAATGTATTCGTTTTTACTGACATCATAATTTTCTTCATTCCACAGCATAAACTCATAATCCGGGCAGCGTTTCTTCCACCCCTCTATATATTCTTTCAGCCTATCGGGGATATCTGCACCGCCAAACCAACAGTAATGAATTATTTTCGGTATAACCGGCGTATTGTTTTTACGAAAGCCCATAGGCGGCTTTATGGCATTCCATGCAATATTATCAAACAGCTTCTCAAATCTGCAGAACTCCACATCATCAAATTCTGAGATGGCATTTAATTGCGTTATAATTTCAGTTTGGTATGAGGATGTGATAATAATCAAAACATTTTTCGTATTATCAGATATAAGATGATTTACCGAATATACCTTTTTTTGCTTTCCATCAATCGTTCGTTCTGATCCATCCAATGCAGGGTTGTTGTCAACAACATAGGCAATCAGATCCGAAAGTTCAGGAATATCCCGGCACATCTCGTCAAGTTTCTTACCCGCTCCAAAACACACGCATTTCTTTTGTCTTGCAGAATCGTAAAACTCTTTTAATCCATGTATGAAAACTAATTCTTTCATAGCTGGTCTCCATTCCGCCGCCTTTGGCTTGCGGCACAAATAGTGATGAAAGCTTTTACACCTTCAAGTTTTCGTGTTTCAATGGACCAAATTATTAAGGCATCCTAGCATCAATATCAGATGCACCCACCCGTTTGTTATTGATGTGCAGGTGCGCCTCTTTTTCTCAGGTGGAAATACCTCAAAATTTGTTCACTATGTGAGCCTTCTTTTTATGTCTCACTCACGATTTTGACTTGTTTTACTTTCTTTCACACTACAACACCTAATAAGTCCTTTTATTTGCCGTTTATATCTTCTATTTCGTCTATCAGTTTCTTCAAGGTTGTCACAGTATTAGCACCATGTTTCTTCAGATAGTGCTCTATCACTTCCTCATCATATACTGTTGTAATAATGATGAGATCTATATCCGATAAATCACTATCTGGATTTCTGGTTTCAACATTATTAATCGATATCTTGCTGTTCCTGTCTATTACTACACTAACCTTATCCTTAATATCGAAATATAAAAGCTTTCCTATTCTGCCCATCCCATATATTGCAACTTTTTTGTAGTTATCTTTGAAGCCTTCAAAAACTTCATAACCGGAAAGTTTCATTGAAAAATAGGCATACATCAATTCAATAATCCGTTGTTCTTTATTATCACAACCATCCGTATAAACAGTCCCACTAAATCTTAATTCATTTTCAAATTCATCACTTATTATCCCAGTTTGCTTCATTGATCTATATAAATCATTAAAATCTAATTCCCCATGTTGATTCTTCTTTTCAATTACTTCCATCAACAAATCTTTTTTATGGATATCAACCCAGCTTGTATTAAATACTTTGTTATAATTATTTAATTTTCCCACAGCAATGAGTTCAAGCACGGTACAACGGCATTTTTCACATTTATATGTGCAATTCATCCCTTCGGTGTATACAATGCCATTATTGCCCGACATCAATGGCTGTCTGCAAACTTGCAAGTACTTATATGTAATTGGATAATCTGAGATAAATCTAACTTTCTCCAATCTGTTTTTATCTGCTCCATATGACTGAATTCTCTGTTCATTCGTAGAAAGGCAATAAAAAAGCCAAGGCTCAAATTCTCTACAGCTCCGCTCTACAGAAAAATCTTTCAGGCTGATAGTAGTTGAAAAATAATATAGAGAAACGAGTTGTTTAATAAGTATTACTGCAGCAGCATCGCGAAATGACCCAGAATCATATATTTCAATAGGTAATACCTCTTGTATATTTGATTCAACAGTCAAAAGATTAACTGTTGAGTTGTATTTTTCACTAAGTTCATTGCATACTCTTCCTGCGAATTCTATATCTGATAAGAACATGCTATGTGATGCTTTTCCCCCATATTCTCCATACGCCTGTACATTAAAAAGAGTAAGTAATGTTGGTTTATAATCACCTTCAAATGTCTTCAATATAGTGTAAAACGAATCTACCCCTCTTGAAATTCCTGTCGCAACGCCTCCTCCAGTTTTTAATTTTTCTTTAACTGATTGCGCATTTATTTCAATAGATCCGAATTTATCAGCCATGGACATGACCGGAATCAATTGTTCCGTCATATGATTCAGCAATTCATCTGATACTCCTGTTTTATTATCCACAACTATGTCGTATCCATTTTTCATACAATACGGAAGCAAAGCAACCACAAATGGATCCACACGGTCATCATATAGATGTACCCCATACTCTCTTCCAACTTCATACCATATTTCTTTTTTGACACTCTTTGAGCTTGTTTCAATAGTAATCGGCAAGGATAATCTAGCTGCATCCTCATATTCTCTTATTTCTGGTACTCCTAAATAAATCCTGTTATAATATGTGTCCATTATTTTCCCCTCACCCCTTAATATATGTAAGAAATTCATCCAACCTTGCCTCTTCAAAGTAGCCTTCTTGGATTATCAAATCTTTTTGGAAATGACTTTTTAATGCTCTTACAATTCTTTTTTTTCTATTGTTTTCAATTTTTCTTATAATGTCATCTGAAGTCGAGGTTTCCATAACAGATATATTTGTTCCATCAAACAGGAGCGTTCCGCCACCAGAGGCCGTAAGAATCCATAAATACCCTTTTATTTCCTTGATTCCGGCAATGAGTCGATACTTTGTACTCACTTCTCTAAACTTTTCAGGAATCTGGTACTCCTCTATTATGCATTGATTTTCATAATCAATCCTATATATATACTGCGGAGAAACAATATATATATCACCTTTGTATACCGTAATCACTTCATTCCCTTCTTTTTTTCTATCTAACGCCCATGTTGATATTTTTTTCGTGTTTTTATGAACAGTGATAATATTCGTCGAATTATTATCCAATATACAAATATATTCATCAAATTCAGTCATACTGCCAGGCAAAACATTTATTCCCAAACATACCGCATCAACACTCAATGTTTTCATGTCACAATCCAATAGCAGATTACAATAATTTGTTATAATATATAGTCTCCCCTTGTCTACCATGGAATCAAACGCATCCGTCCAAAACCCATCCTTTTTTATAAGTTTCCATATATTTTGTTCAAGCTTATCCAATTCTTCGTATTTTAGCCTTAGAGTATCAAAAAGTAAGAATGGCGATTTTGAATTTAAGGGAATCATTAAAATATTGTCATCTAACCTATAGGCACAAATAATTTCTAAGTTTTCAAGTGGCTCATAAGGAATTAGTATCGCACAGTCATCTGTTTTATTGAAAATGGTAATTCCTTTTCCTTCTAGCGGAATAAAATATACGTTTTCATCTATCTCAATAGCATAACTATGTAAATTATCTTTAATTTCATCTTCACCATTTACCGTACCGATAAATTGTGCTTCTCTATTATCAAAGTTCCTAAAAAAAATCCCATTCATTTCAACCGCCGAAAAAATTATCCCTTTTTCCAGCATCACCGCATCACGAAAATGAATTATATTTCGATTGTTAGACATACTTTTCTATACACCTCCACATTGTTTCCTCGAAGCTTCTCATTTTTCTCTCAAAATATGAATTCCTTAAATTGTTAGTTTCTCTATGTTCTAAATTCAGAGCATTTTGAAACCATTTTAATGAATCCTCTCTTGCAGTTTCTAACTTTGAATCTATTGCGATATAGTTCATCTGCTTATTTAGAATCACAGGAATCATAGATAACTGATCTGATGTAATTAATCTGTCCATACAATCAAGCTTTTCCAATATTGAAACAAATCTTTCTCCCCCACGATTATTATTTCTGATTGCAACAAAAGGTTTATGAAACACAATTGCAAAGCATGTACCATGGTATGAATCAGTAATAATACATCTGCTGCTAATAATATTTCCAAGCCATTTTTCTATAGATATAGCATTTGCTTCATTTTCATATGCATCAGTTACAAGAGTAAGTTCCTCACCAAATCCATAAGAAATCTCTTCTAAGGCATGTTTTATGTTTCCACTCATATCCAATATGTAGGCGAAAATTCCATTACAGTCAGCTTGTATGTACCGACTTGCGATTTCAATGTATTTACTCTTATCGCACATAAACACAGGATCAAGTACTAACTTTGGTTGAATATCAAATACATCTTTAAATATATCTATCGCATATTTTTCTCTTACCGATATAGCGTCAAATCTCTTTAAGCAATAAGAAAGGTCAATCCGATCATAAAGGTCATAATTTGTTTCTTTCTTACCAAAAGATAAAGCAACTCCTATTTTCTTTTTGTCTGCATCAACCCAGTCCAAGTTCGGCATTTTTCCAAGGGCATGAAACAAATCTGGATTCAGTAGTTGATCTGATCCCAGAACAAAAATATCACAAGCAGAATTGTATTTTGTCATTTCAAAATGGCACATGGCATGATCTGCTATTTCATCATTTTCATACGGCGACGATTCAAAAAGGCTTGCATAACCTTGCGGTTTGATATGGCTATCCTCCGTCCACTCTATCATCAGGACAGAATATCCCAACTTCTTTATTGTTTCGTATAGCGCATAATATGTTAATTGTGAACCATAATTGGGATAACTCCACAACCCAACCAAACCTACATCGTGCTTTTTATCCCTCACCTGATTGAAAGTTTTGCCAAAAGAGTACTTTTTAATATCCCTGTAAAACTGATCGCGCCTGATATGTGGATATATAGAATTTATTATTCTATTAGTAAAAACCCATTCTATTGGTATTCTCTCAATCTTCTTCGATCTTAATTTAAGTATTTCTAACAGTTCCTCACCCTTGTCACTATTCACAGTTACGACACTTGTTCCAAGTTCACTGTCTATATCATCTGTATGCTTTGAAACACCCCATGCGTCACCTATTGTAATATCACCAATTCTTGGCGTCTTTGCAAAATTGCAATGCTCGCATGCCCTATCCATTAACATCCGCCCGTGAAATGCCTGTTGCATAATATCTTCCATATGTCTGATATCTCGAGTCTCGTTCTTTTTGTAGATAATAAATGTATCCGGTCTCCATCCATCCACCTTTTCTCTAAAACTGATTTCCTTGATTTCTTTCAAATTGAAATTCTCATTTATATATTTCCCCAAAATCCAACTTGATGGTGCCTCTGCACATATCAAATCAATGGTATATAGTTTATCCTGATACCCTTTCACATATTTTTTAATAGCTGCAACCTGACATGGGCACCCAGTAAAAAGGACTGAACTTCCTTTTATCAAATGATTTTTTATTTCATCCATCACAGGTCTAATATCGCTTCTTACATATTTTGATAGCTGCAGTTTTGATACTTCCTTAGTGTTAAATATCACTTTGTGTTCAACCTGAATTTCATTTTTCCATGCAGCTCCGCAGACTACTCCATCACGCTCTAAAAAAAAAGGTGCTATTGTTCCAAAAACTCCACCACTACTGCTTTTTCTTCTTATTTCATCCTCGCCAATAAATATATATGTATCTGGATGTGTTATCTTTTCATCTATGTCATAAACTGGACATACTCGTAAACATTGGTTACATTCAATACATTTATCAAAATCTATATATGGCTTTTTGTATCCATACTCATTTTCTCTCATACATAAAGCATCATGCATACATTTTTTTTCGCATAGACCACACCCTGTACAAAGTGCATCTTTATGCAACACCTGAATACTCCTTTTTTCAAAAAAGAATAGAGCATCCTCGGAATTATACTCTCTCTCATCCCTGCAAAAACGAGATGATGATGTCAATTGAAATTCATTTTTCTTCGCTATATCAATAATATGGTAATTACTGTAATTTAAGTACTTATATCTAAATGACAGATATACCTTTTGGGAAACTCTAAAGGCTTTCGTAACTACATTTATCCATTTCTCATTCCAATCTATTAACAAAATACAAATGCCGTCATATACAGAATCATCTGCAAGAAATTCCCCCCCTGACATGACGGCTGAATATATATTTTTGACTAATCCATTATCACTAACAATTGCAAAATCCACATCTCGACATTTTTCATCAGCGAGCCTCTTCAGTTCACTTACCCTCAAATTTAACGATGCAATCTCATTATGCTCATATATTGTTTCATTTCTCATAGACTGAAAAAAAGCTTCGCTTACTGCATAAAAATTACATCTCTTTTTTTCTATCAACACTGAAGCTATTTCATCATGATAATTGCTCAATGTAGCAATGATAATTTGATTATCTGATGCAATATCATCCAATGATTTAACTGGGGCTCCCAAAAGAAAACTATTACTATTCTGAACACTTTCTGTAAAAATCAGCTTTTTCCAACCTCTTCTTATCAAATATCTATAAAGTAGTTTGGCAACCATCCCTGTTCCATAAATAACAGCATTCTCTTCAATATCCTTGATTGAATCAACATAGCGCATTTAATTCTCCTACCCTATAAAAAAGGGGAAAGATGCTTATTCTCACATCTTTCCCCTCACGCAACCTCAAGTAAAATGTTTCACAAAAGAAAAGATTTACTCCGCACTTAACGTCACTGTTGCTGTCGTTGCATCTGAATCATTGAAAGTAATGACATACGCTCTATCTGTAACATTATAAGCAATCAGATCATTGATATAGGCTGCACTTATTGTCAACTTGCCATCAGCAAGAGAATACTTTGATGTATCCAGCGTAGAGGAGCCATTGTTATAAGTAATACTGGTTATCCCTGTTGCAGCCTTATTGCCTGCGCCTAGATTTACATCAATTTCGACTGCATGATCTTGGCTAAATGTATATGTAGTTGTAGCAATGGCAGGCGCTGACTGGGCAGTATAGTCAACCGCATCTGTTGCTGCCTCTGCACCATCTGTTGCCTTAGCATATGACCATGTTACATTTACTGTAGGTGCTGTAGTATCAGATTCAACGGCAAGATTGCTCACTGCGCCCTCCATGCTAAGATTCATTGCCTTCCATGTTGTAGCAGATGCCTTCTCCTGATATACATAAGACTTCGCACCTGTCTCCGCATTCGTCTGAACTGCCACCTCAAAATTGCTAGGTACACCTGCAATGTTCTTAGTTACGGTCTGCTCTTCCGCAGATACCACCTTAGTTTCATCTCCTACCTTAAGTCCTAAATAAAGGTTGGGGGTTCCTGTAGTTGCTACTGTGGAACTCGTTGCAAGAGCAATATCTTTTGCTGTATTCTGGGTGGTTTTAACCTTTACGGTAAGAGTGATTGCACAACTACTCTTGTTGATTGCCTGGAGAGTGTTACTCGAATTGGCATAAGTATTCTCTGCTGTCAGGAAATAAACCCCTGTGTCATCCTCCTCCGGAAATACTGTGCCTTCAGCGTACTTAGCTGCATCAGTCTCCTGAATAAGTCTCTCAGGGTCCATTGTGTAAGCGAAAGGTGTAGAACCTGAAGGTACTGTAGGAAGAACCACATTAATAAGTTCCTTTTCAACATGCCCTTCGGATGTACCTGAGCCATTAGTTTCTCCGCTTGTAACCGGTTCGTTCGCAAAAGCAGTCAAGCTGCTTCCAAACACCATTGTTGCTGCAAGAGCAACTGCCAACATTCTTTTTGTTTTGCGCATAACATTTTCCTCCTTGATAATTTTTTGTTATGTTTGGTTTTATACCGTCCCATCCTGGAACAGTGTACTACCTGTTCTTATTTTTCTACGATTATCTTAAACGCCACTCTTAATGTGCTTATAGTGTTTTGATCATCATCGACGAGGTGATAGACCATAACACAATCGTAGGTTCCTGCATCCAGTTTCTTGTCCAAGGATATGTTATCCAATTCAGACCCTCTCGGTATTACCGGTGATTGCAATATAGGCTCGCTTTCATTGTCTTCAAGGAAAACATCAAAAAACACATCATTAGTGTTACCAGCATCATTTTTCACATATGCATCTTCCGATACTGCGTCCCCGGTAGCAAAATGCCACTCGGTACTCATCTGAGTGCTGTAATGACCAGGCGCTATATATGGCTCATTTATCAATTCCTCTGCCGCCTGTTCTGCATTATCCTGATTAACCACTACATTTCTTTTTGTTTCTTCCTGATTTCCAGATTGTCTTTGTATCAAAAGAACAATACCTGTAATCAGCAATGCTATTATGACAACTATGCCTACAATAATCGCAATCTTTGTGCCGTTACCCTTTTTCTTGCTATCCTTAGCCACTTTAACCTCCAAATGCAGTTCTTATATTTATTCTTTCACGGCGGATGTCCCGCCTTTACGTCTGTCGTGGGGGAGGCTCTCGTGCCCCCCACGTGTTGCAATGCTTGATTTTTCTATGTTTCTGCGCGCTTACTGTTTTCATATCTCACCCGCGCTTTCTGACTTCTTAAAGTCTGAACCTAATCCATAGCCTTCATCTCTTCTCGTCCACCAGTAATCCTTCGATTTCAAGCATCCTGGCGAACATCTCCAATGATTTTTCCGATGGTATCTCTTTTACTACTTCCTGAGTCTCGGAATCCAGTACCTTGATAGAATACCGGTTCACTTCATCGTTATAACTGATCTCAATATTATGATTTTTTAGCGTATCCTGGAGCCGAGCCATTCGCCTCTGCTGTTCTTTCTCGCTTAGCTGCTGCTCATCTCCACCTTTATCCGTTTGCCCCTTAGCAAGTTTCGTATTCTCCGGGGATTCATTTATTTCAGGAACAGCATAATTCTCCTTTATCGGAAGTTCATATTGCTGAGCCTGCATCTTAAATTTGTCGATACCTTTCACATCCATGTGCCAGTCCTCGTTTCCTATATTCGCTCTTATTCCTTTAAGTAGCTGTATGCTTTGACCAAAAATGAGTGCCTGTAAGTCTTTGTTTACAAGGGTTCCGACACTACCGTTCGTAGAAGAATATCTTCCCGGCTTAAAGTACCGTTTAAGCCCAGGACACAACGAAAAGCCACTTCATATCGACCATAAATCCGACCATAATAAAGATATATATGAACATTATTGACACGTAGATTTTCCCATTAGAAATCGTGAATTTTTGTGGGAAAATCAGCATCTCTATGCTATACTCAAGGCAAATAAGGAAGTGGTGATATAAGCCGTGGATAACGAAGAAATAAAGCTGTCCGATCTTGAAGCAACCAAACGTGATCACAAGGTAGAGATAACTGATATTGCAATATCCAAGATACCCTACGTTAAGTACCGGGAAATTCCAGAAGATCAGTACGAAACACTTCAAGCACTGGCAAAAGCAGTTTTGAAGATTTCAAGAGATGAAAACGACTGCAATGAAGTTGCGATTGCCTACGATTTGGATGGTCCGCAGAAAGAATTGGACGGAGAAGAATACCTTGCATGGGCAAAAGGTGATGAATATTCAGTAGAACCCATGTCCGATACCGAAACCAACCATGTTATCGTATCCGCAAAGGGATGTGTGGTCGTTATTTTGCATAACCACCCAAATCTGTCTAAGATATCTTTGGAAGATGTGATGTTCATGCTAAGACTGCCTACCATTAAGATGGTTGTTGCGGTAACGAACAGAGGGGCAATCGGATATATTGTAAAAACCGAGGATTACGAAAAAAACAGACTGGCGGCCTATAAACTTATGGAAGAAGCTGTCGAAAGAAATGATAGAGCATTTGATCTTAAGCAGAAACAGGATGCATGTGATTATTTCCTACATAACTGTTATAAGGTTGGTCTTATATATGAGGATCATTGAAGGAGGTGAGCTTATGGTAGAACACAAATGCATATTGAGTGAAAGGCCTGATGCTCTTGATGGTGCTCTGGAATGGCTTCAGGCAGAGATAAAAAAGCTTGAAACTGAAAACGATAAGAAAAAAAAGGTAACTGAATCCCTTAAAGCCGATATTCGACCACTTGTACAGAAGGTGGCAAAGAAGCGTGGGCTTGTAAGCAACCGCTGATTTATGGTATTGGAAGGCGTGAAACCTGCTCAATATGTATGGTTTCACGCCTTATTTTTATGTCTTTGATTCCTATTCCCCAAATAGTCCGCTAAACTTGTTCATATTCTCCGCTTTTAATTCCATTGAAGGATGCACATACTTATTCATTGTGATCGTCACGCTGGCATGGCCAAGGATCTCCGAAAGGCTTTTGATATCAAAATTAAGCTCCACACAGCGGGTAGCAAAAGTATGGCGGGTAGCGTGGAAGTTTGCATCCTCTATACCGCATTTCTTAAGAATCCTCTTGAAGCGGTTCTGCATCACACGAGGTTCTATAAACCGATCCTTATCTCCGGTCAAAAGAAAGGCATCCTTCTTATAATGCTCTTTCAAGAGCCTCACAAGCACATCCGGCAATGGTATTGTACGGATGGAATGTTTGCTTTTAGGTTCCAGTATCTTTACCTCGGTCTTGCGTTCTTTTCCGTTTACCCGAAGTCGCTGCATGGTACGTCCGATCCTCATCACTTTTTCTGTCAAATCTATCTCAGTCCATTTCAAGGCACATAACTCGCCTACACGGATTCCGGTATAAAGACATACCAAAATTCCGAGAGCAGTCAGATCCATATTCTTTTTAAGGTAATCTATAAGCCTCTGTTCTTCAGCAATACTGAAAACCCTTATGTCGGGTTTGCTCTGCTTTACCGATACGCACTCCGTTGTATAGCGCACAGAAAAATCCCGTTTTAATGCATACAGTCGCAGTTGATTCATAGTAGTCACTATCTCTGATACTGTAGATGGTGCCAGTCCCTGATGTTTGACACCTCCTGCAGTACGTAACATATTTACAAAGTTTATCAGGCTCTCGTTGTTTATATCAGAAAGCTCACATTCTCCAAATTCCGGCAGAATATAAAGACGGAGCATATTCTGATATTTGATTACGGAAGACTCTTTCAGATCCGAGGATGCTTCTGCCAGCCAACAGGCGCTGATTTCAGATACTTTACCTGCTTTAATGATCGGAGCCTGCTTTCTTTCAATTTCTCGGTTGGCCTTATCCAACTTTTCACGGGCTTCCTTACAGGTAGATGCGTAAACAGAGCCATATTTTGCCCGTCCATTCACATACCCTGTTACATACCTCCCTTCCCAACGCCCGTCTTTCCTCTTATAAATGTGTTTTCCTACTTTTGGCATAATGATGCCCTCCTTTCTACCAAAACCGTGACAACAATAAAAAACCCGAAAAAAAGGACAAAAGACGAAAAACGAATTTTTTTCATTTTTCCTATTAAGTAGTCGGGCTTATGTGTCGATAAATGTATTAGTTAGTTGTAATTATTAACTTGGGAATACTCTCCACATTTTGTATGGTTCTTTGTGGAAAATGCCATATTTTGAACTAGGATTGACAAGAACTTGTGCGTTCTGTATAATGATAATCACTTAGGGGTGGCAGGGGAATCCGCAGAGAAGATATTCTTCTATGAATCAAATTCCCAGCACTGCACCATATTTAGAAATTGATTTTTAAAAAATAGGCGTGTCATCATGATACCGATGACACGCCTTTTAATGTCTTTCACGGATGCTCTCAAACAGAGCTTTTGCCTCTTCTATAGTGGAAATTCCCTCATGATAGGCTCCCATGCTGTTCCTGTGATATCGGATTTATATCAAGGTTTACGCCACCCATAATGATATTTCCCTGATTAAGAGTGTTAAACAGATTGTCCTCTCTCACCGAGCCGCTGTAATTCAACACCACTAGCATATCTTCCATAAATTGGTCTAAAAATGTACTGCGCTCCATTTTTTTCCTCCTTTTTGATAATTGAAAGCACTAAAAAAGAGCGATTTTTCAAGGGTTTGAAGAATCGCTCAAAGTTCAAATTGGTATAAAATTAAGAATCAGTTACGATAATCTACGATAATTGTAGAAATCTCGCAGCCCGCATAAATACGCTATTTCTCGCTGATCTTGTTCCACTCATAAGGAGTGTTCTGATACACGTAATAATTCAACCAATTGGTGTACAGTGTATTGGCATGTCCCCTCCATGAAAGTGGCGGACGCTCGTTCACATCATCATTCGGATAGTAATTAACCGGCAGATCAATCGGAATACCCTTGGCAAGATCCCTGCGATATTCCTTATCTAACGTCATACGATCATATTCCGGATGACCCATGACATAAATTTCACTTCCATCCTGGCTGATACAAAGGAAAATTCCCGCCTCCTTCGATTCAGCCAAAACAATCAGATTCTCATTCCTTCTGACCGCCTCATCATCCACTTCTGTATTTCTTGAATGCGGAGCCAGGAAAAAGTCATCAAATCCACGCACCAGAGGAATCTTACGATGTAAAACCTTATGAGGGAACACACCGAATAATTTCTTATCCAGCGTCACCTTCTGAATATCATAATAGTAATACATGGCGGCCTGTGCACCCCAGCATAAAAACAGCGTCGAGGTGACATTTGTCTTCGCCCAGTCTAAAATCCTTGTAAACTCCTGCCAGTAATCGACCTCTTCAAACTCCATCAGTTCTACCGGTGCCCCTGTGATAACAAGACCGTCCAAAGTCGAATCTTCAATATCATCAATGGTCTGATAAAACTGGTTCAGATGACTCTTCGAGGTATGTGTCCCGGTATGGGATGCTGTACATAAAAAGGTTATATCAATCTGCAACGGAGTATTCGACATAGCTCTAAGCAAAGCAAGTTCTGTATCCTCCTTAAGCGGCATCAGATTCAAAATTCCAATCTTAATCGGTCGGATATCCTGATGGATCGCCCGATCTTCATCCATCAGGAAAATATTCTCTTCTAGAAGTATCTCATTCGCCGGGAGATCTATTGGTGTTCGAATCGGCATGTATTTATCACTCTCCTCAATCAATATAAGCCTTTATCTTCATCTTTTTCTTATAAAGTATAGTCAATGGACCGCATCTTAGCAAGATTTCTTCACAAGCATTCCATTTTGTATACGAAAAGTATCACAAAACAATCATTCTCCTACCATTTCAAGAAGTGTCGCTTCGTCAATGACAGGAATATTAAGGGCATTTGCTTTATCCAGTTTGCTTCCTGCAGCCTCCCCAGCCACAAGATAGTTTGTTTTTTTACTGACAGATCCTGTACACTTGCCTCCATAGCGTTCAATCAGCTCTTTTGCCTCACTTCGACCAAGAGTAGGAAGTGTTCCGGTTACAACAATGGTAAGACCGGCAAGAGGCTGATTTACAGCATCCTCCTTCGGCATCTCCAGCAAAAGACCTAAATCCTTTAATTCCTGAAGCTGTCGAAGATTTTCCTCATTGTGAAAGAAGGAATACAGGTCTGCGGCAGTTGTTTCTCCTACATCCGGAATTTCCACTAGATCCTGCGGGGTTGCCTTGGCAAGTTCTGTAATACTGTGATAATGCTTCAACAGAACCTTCGCCGTAGATGCACCCACGTTGCGGATGCCAAGACCGGTAAGCAGTCGAACCGGAGAATTCTCCTTGGATTTTTCGATGGCCGCCAGTACCTTATCCGTATTCTTGTCTTTTCCAATGATTCCGTCAGCGACCAGTCGGTCTCTAACATCCTTCAGCCGGTATATGTCTGCAAACTCCTTTAAATATCCTGCCTTGACCAGAGCATCAATCAAAGTCTCACCAAGTCCCGCAATATCCATACAGGTTCTACCGGTATAATACGACAGGGTCCGGGTCAACTGCGCCGGACAGGATGGATTTACACAACGAATATCCGCGGTATCTTCTTCCCGTGTCAGCTCATGATTACAGATCGGACAGACCTTTGGCGCCTCGTATACCATGGATGGCTTCTTCACAAGTCCACAGAGCTTAGGGATAATATCTCCGGACTTCTTAAGCAGATAAACGCCTCCAATTCCGATTTCCATCTGATCAATGTAATCCTGGTTATGAAGTGTCACACGGGATACATTTGTACCACACAGACGTACCGGCCTACCGGTGGAAGCATCTGCAACATGACCTATAAATCCAAGTTTGCCGGTTCTTCCGACCGTCACTTCGATTTCCTCCATCACCACTTCTTTTTCTTCCGGAGGATACTTATAGGCAATATGACCGGAGGAATACTTCGCACTGGTAGTAAAATCCCCGCGATATGAAATCTGATCGATCTTGACAACGGCGCCGTCAATATCATATACGAGCTGACCGCGCATAAGACCGATTTCATCAATGGCAGCTATGATTTCCTCGGCACTCTGCGCCATTTTATGATAAATAACCGGCACTCCTGCCCCGGCAAGGAGCTCCATCGCCCGACTGTGACTTTCCATAAGTTCCGCCGGTCCATCCTGCACATTGAAGATGAACATACGAAGTCCTCTCTGCTTCGTAATCCTGCTGTCCAGCTGACGAAGAGTTCCGGCTGCAAGATTCCGCGGATTGGCAGCAGGCTTTTTCCCTGCCTCTTCCTGCGCCTCATTAAAGCGGAAGAAATCCTCATGGCTCATATATACTTCCCCACGGAGTTCAAGATATTCATACGGCAGATCCAATGAAGCAGGCACATCCGGAATGACACGGGCATTGGCCGTTACATCTTCACCAACCTGTCCATCCCCTCGTGTTTCGGCAAGGAACAGGTCCATTTTACCTGTAGCTTCATTTCTCTGATACCGCAGTGTCATGGAAAGACCGTCAATTTTTTGCTCTACAGAAAATACGGCATCCGGATGAAGATCCTGAACCTTCGCCACCCATGCTTCAACCTCTTCCTCTGTAAAAACATCTTCGATGGAAAGCATCGGTACCCTGTGTTCTACCTTCACACCGGCTTCTCTTTTGACGGTTCCTCCAATCTTTTGCGTCGGAGACTGATCTGTGATCCATTCCGGATGTTCCTTTTCAGCCGCCTTTACCTGCAGCATCAGCTTGTCGTATTCTTCATCCGTTATCTCCGGATCATCCAGATTATAATACCGGTCCATATGATAATCGATGGTTTCACACAGCTTCTTATATTCATTTAATGTCATCTTACCTACCTGCCTTATATGGTGTTCCGCCACCTGCCTGCTTTTCCTGTTGCATTCCTTTTTCAATGGAGGCCATCAATTTGCAACGTTCCTCATCTGTAAGTTCCCGATACTCGCCCTCCGGCAAATCCTCTAACTTTAAATCCTGAATACGAACGCGAACCAGATCCCTTACCCGGTAACCACAGGCTGCACACATACGACGAATCTGGCGATTGAGTCCCTGCGTCAGAATGATCGTGAAACGGTTCTTCGCATTTTTCCAAACCCTACAACGTCTCGTCTTCACACCGAGCTCTTCAAGAAAAATCCCCTGCTCCATCTTCTTGATAAAGTCTTCTGTAATCTCATGATCCACCGTTACCATATACTGCTTCTCATGATAGTATCTGGCTCTTAGCAGGGCATTCACCAGCTCACCCTCATTGGTCATAAGAATCAGTCCGCGGGATTCCTTATCCAGTCGTCCCACGGGATAAATCCGGATCGGATAATCAATAAAATCCACAATATTATTCTTCTCACGCTTTTCTGCCGTACATACAATACCCCTGGGCTTGTTCACCATAAGAATTACAGACTTTTCTTCTTTCTGTACCGGCACACCGTCTACAAGAATCTTCTCTTCGCCGCAAACCTTCTCTCCTGTCATAGCCACATGATCATCGATTGTCACATGACCATCCTCTATCAGTTCGTCCGCTTTACGCCTCGAACAAACACCTGCCTGGGAAAGAAATTTATTAATACGAATCCATTCTGCCATATCATACCTCATTACAATATCCAAAAATATCCAAAAAGGTGGCAGGACCTCTCCTGCCACCCTGTCACAGTGTATATTCCAAAGTATTTACTTCAGATATTTTGTCTTAACATATCCGGTCTTACCACTGTATTTGACCTTTGTCCATCCGCTGTCATAGGACTTAACCACTTTAATCTGCTCATTGACGTAGGCAACCGCAATACGATCCGATCTCTGACTCTTTCTCTCACGAATATTAACCGTATCACTTAAGGTGATGGTCTTTCCGGATCTTAATTTCTTAGCAGAGGAAGAACCGGAAGATTTCTTTCCTGTTCCTTTCAAGTACATGGAATGAATATAACCGGTCTTGCCACCTACCTTGACCTTATAGAACTTACCGGTCTTCTTGATCTTCTGAACTTTCTTACCCTTCTTAAGAGTCTTCAAGATCTTAGAATCAACCGTAGGCTTCTTACGCAGATTTACCTTATCCTTTGTATAAAGATAGGACTTCTTCTCTGCGGTCTCTTTCTTCTTTGCAGTTTCCTGCTTCTTCTTTTCCTGCTGTGCTTTCTTGGCCTTTTCTTCTGCTTCCTTCTTTTCCTTAGCTTTCTTTTCCTGCTGGGCCTTCTTCTCCTGTGCAACCTTGTTCTTATAGTCAGCTGCCCACTTCTTAGCGGCCTTTGGAAGCTTATCATTCATAAAGACAGAGAAATTCTTGTCCTTAAGAGAAATTTCATTAAATTCCTTCTGAACCTGAGCCTTAAGATCAACAACATCGCTCTCTTCCTCAAATGCAGCAATGCGGCTCACAATATTCTGATCCATATCCAGCTTGCCGTTTTCCTGATTATAGGCACTGTAGAGATTATTGATCTTTAACTTATGATCCTTTCCCTCTTCTACATAAAAGAAATCAAGTCCCGGAGCGGATACCTTAATACCCTTGAAATGGATCTCAACATAGGCAGAAACAAGCTTCTCATTCTTGTTGACACCCTTCTTGGTGTAAACTTCCTTGATATCATAAGAGTCGATCTGGCTGGACATAAAGCCAATATAGCTCTTCTCTTCATCTGAAATCGGCTCTGCAATCTTAAGAAGGGCATTCACATCCCCCTTTGCATAAGCCTTATAATACGCGGTCAAAAGCTTATGTAACTGGGAGTCCTGCTGTTCCTTCTGATAAGCACTCTTATCCTCTGTCTCCTTCTCTGTGCCTTTCTTGTTCCATGACATTCCATATATAAGCAACAAAAGCATCAAAACAGCAACAACACAGGCTGTGGCATATCGTTTATTTTTCTTAATATAATCAACTATCTTATCCATATGAAATCTTCTCCTTGATAAAAATATCAGCAGTTCTGATATATAACAGTCCTATTTGCAAAAATACAGGCCTTGCGGCCTGTCAAAATTGCAACAAAAAATGTAGACGACTGGATTCGAACCAGCGATCTTCAGAGTCGGAGTCTGATGCGTTATCCAACTACGCTACGCCTACAAAAAATGTGAGAAAGATTCACTTGACTTACCCTTGGTATGTTAGCAAAAGAGCTCCATAATGTCAAGCTAGAGCTCTTCTTTCTCTATCGCCTTTGCAATATTCTTTGCAACCTGCGAACATTTCAGCCCATCTGTGCGAATTTTAAAGTCTGCGGCCCTGTCATAAAAAGGCAAACGCTCCTCCATCAACTCCCGGATTCCCTCTTCACTCATTCGATTTTCCAGAAGAGGCCGATTCGTATGATCTTTCACACGCTGGTAAATCGTTGCCGGTGTTGCCGCAAGCATAACAACAATTCCGCCCTGCTTCATGTAGGTGACATTTTCTTCCCGAAGAGCCGCTCCTCCACCGCATGAAATCACTGCTGCCTGCGATGACTCGATGGCAAGCCTTCGAAAAACCTCTGTCTCCATGGCACGAAAAGCCGCCTCTCCGTCTTCACGGAAAATATCCGGAATCTTCTTCCCTGCCGCTTCCACGATCATCTGATCCGTATCAAGGAAGGGAAGATTCAGCAGCTTACTAAGTTTCTTTCCGCTGCTGGTCTTACCGCATCCCATAAAACCGATTAAATATATATTCTTCATCTTCCTCTTCCTAATGATAATACTTGTCTATAAAACGCAGAGCCTCTTTTAACTCTTTCGCATCAATCTGCCCCGGAGCCGAAATCTGACCCATGCTGCCAAAGGTGATGCAGGAGCCGAAAATCTGACCGGTCAACCTGGATAAAAGCCCCAGCTGCTCCATGCTCATTGTTACAGCAGGAACGTTTGGATATTGACGATGGAAATCCAAAGTAGACTGCAGCAGCAACAAAACATCTTCCATTGACTTTGGCATCACTGCAAGCTTTACAAGATCTGCATCCGCCTCCACCATATCCTGCAACACGGAAAACATCACCGTTTTCTCCGGTGTCTTATTAAAATCATGATGCGAGGCAATGATAACACAGCCATGCTCGTGCAATCGCTCGATGCTGCGACGGGGATCCTTCAATGACATAAGCTCAACGTCCAGCAGATCCGCGCTGTGACTGATTGCGATGGTTCGAAGCAATCCGGCATATTCGTTTTCCGCAAGTTCAACCTGTCCTCCCTGAGATTTGGTACGAACCGTCACCAGAAGAATATGCTTTCCCACGATACTTTTTATCTCCAGGAGAATACGTTTCAACTGTTCTTCATCCAGAAGATGCTCATAAAAATCCGCTCTCCACTCAATCATCTCCACGTCCAGGGAACATAAACGACGAATTTCCATTAAAATTTCCAGTTCAGTTGTCTTTGTAACCGGTACGCACACGGTCGGACGATGGTGATCAATCAAATGTCCTTTAATGATTACTGGCATAAACTTCCTTTCTTGTTGCTCTTTTATACGTTTCAGTATAAAACACCTTAGAAAATGGCGCAAGCATTTGACTTTTGGCTTCCAATACTTTATCATGTTGAAGTGTTGAAATTATGAACTGGAGGTGTCCTCATGGACCTTACACATGTAAATGGTCAGACAAGACTGCTTGCCCTCTTAGGCCATCCTGCCCATCACAGCATTTCGCCTAAGATGCATACGCAGGCAGCCAGACTTCTTGGTCTGGACTATGTCTATCTTGCCTTTGATATTCAGCCGGATCAGATCGGCCAGGCGGTCTCTTCCCTTAAATTAATGGATGCAAGAGGCTTCAATCTAACCATGCCTTTCAAATGCTCTGTCATCCCGTATCTTGATCATTTGACGAAGGCTGCCCGTCTGGCAGGTGCTGTCAATACCGTCATAAATGACAACGGTATCCTCACCGGAGATACAACTGACGGATATGGATATATGAAATCCCTCAGGCAGAATAACTTCAATCCGGTCGGCAAGACCATGACCATTCTTGGTGCAGGAGGCGCTGCTACTGCCATTATTGTACAGGCGGCCTTAGACCGGATGAAAGAGATCCGTATTTTCAAACGCAAAAACAACACCTTTGAAGATACCGTTTCCTTTGCAAAAAAGGTGACCGAAGAGACCGACTGTCTTGTGACGGTATACGACATGGCTGATAAAAAGGCTCTTTCCGATTCCATTGCCGGCAGTGATTTACTGACCAACGCAACGAATGTTGGTATGGGAAGCGACACAAACAGTCTGGTAACAACCGATATGTTGCGCAAATCTCTTGTCGTATCGGATATTATCTATGAACCGCCATGCACGACCCTTTTGGCCCAGGCAAAATCTGTCGGCTGTTCCTGCTTTAACGGTGCCGACATGCTTCTGTATCAGGGAAGCGCATCATTTAAAGCATGGACCGGAAAGGATATGCCAGTTGATGAAATAAGACGCAGCTGTTTTACAGAAAACATATAAACCCGGAAAAAGAAAAGAAATGAAAGGATATTCAACATGAGCTTCACTTACTTAAAAGAAATGCCTACACCGGAAGAAATCAAGCAGAGACTCCCTCTTTCCAACGAAGGTGCCAAAACAAAAGCAAGACGCGACCGGGAGGTCAATGACATCATCAGCGGAAAGGATGACCGTTTTCTTGCCATCATCGGACCTTGTTCCGCAGACAACGAGGATTCCGTACTGGAATATATCAGCCGCCTGAAAAACGTCGCTGAAAAGATTCAGGACAAGGTTCTTGTAGTACCAAGAATCTATACCAACAAGCCGCGTACAACCGGTGAAGGATACAAGGGAATTGCCTCCCAGCCGGATCCTATGGGAGACCCTGATATGGTGGAAGGCCTGATTGCCATGCGAAGCCTTCACATCAAAAGCATTGAGCAATACGGTCTGTCCGCAGCCGACGAAATGCTCTATCCTGAGAACTGGCGCTATGTGGAGGATCTTTTATCCTATGTCGCAATCGGAGCACGTTCGGTTGAGGATCAGCAACACAGACTCACCGTCAGCGGATTCGATGTGGCAAGCGGTATGAAAAATCCTACCAGCGGTGATTTCTCCGTTATGCTGAACTCCGTATATGCCGCTCAGCACCCGCACCACTTTGTATTCGCCGGACATGAGGTCGAAACACCGGGTAACCCATATACCCACACCATTTTACGTGGTGCAGTAAGTAAACACGGTAACACAACACAGAACTATCATTACGAAGATCTAATTCGTTTAAATGAGATGTACGACAAGATGGACGTGGTCAATCCTGCCTGCATCATCGATGCCAATCACTCCAACTCCGGCAAGCAGTACAAACAGCAGCTTCGTATCGTCCATGAAGTGATGCATAACCGTAAATTTACTCCTGAGATCAAGAATCTCGTAAAAGGTGTTATGATTGAAAGCTACCTGGTGGAGGGCAATCAGAAAATTTCCGATCACCAGACCTACGGTCAGTCCATTACCGATGCCTGCATCGGATGGGATGATACCGAAAAGCTCCTTTACGATATTGCTGAAAATGCATAATAAAGTAAACGCTGTGAAACCTGATACAGTTTCACAGCGTTTATTTATTTCATATCTTCAAATGCTTTACGGGTTGCCTTATAAATTTCGTTACACCGTTCCTGTCCAAAGACACGCACCAGTTCGTTATTATAACTCTGCTTATCCTCACAGTTTGCAACCAGTTTATAAAGCTTGGTATATTCAGCCGGCTTTAAATCGATCTGCCGTACAAGAGAACGAATCACTTCCTTCTCCTCCGGCAGAAGCTTCTTCGCCTTTGCCTTTGTCTTTGTCTTTTCCCTGCTCTTCTTTTCCTCGACCGAATCCCCATCCATCGTAGCAACAGACTGCTCCACTTCATCGAGAGCTTTTTCAAGAGCCTTTGATATTCTCTTGCGCACACGGGCCTTTTCGGTCTTCTCCGGCTTTTCAACCTTCTCAGCTTTTACAGGCTCTGCCTTCTTTTCCTCTTCCGGAAGGGCAAATGCAGCTCTTGCCCTTAAGAGTAGCTCCGAATTAATCGTTTTAACATTTTCAGCAAGCTCCTTCACACCTTCCGATGCTTTCTTAGGAACCGATGGCTTCTCCTTCGCTTTCGCCTCATTGCCCGTCTTTGGTGCCACCGGCTTTTCTTTACCAGCAGCTTCCGTCACGTTCTCTGCCACCGGCTTCTTCTCCTTATCCTTTGGCTCGCTTCCGTTCTTTCGTGTCGACATCTCCTCTTTCTTCTTAGGTTCCATCAACTTCTTCACCGGATTCTTCTTCGCCTTACTTGAGGTCGGTGCAATCTGGCTTCTCTTGGAAAAATGGACCTTTCTGCCAACGAAATCCTGGGAATTCCACAGATCAAGAACAGAATCAAAGCCTGTATCCATACTGATCACAATAAAATCTGTCTGCATCGTAGTGGCAACAAGATAACCGGAAATCGCTGCAAGCTGGAAATCCAGATAGTTCTTCGCCGTCTTTTTTATATGCATAAATTGAATCTTCGCCGAAGATTCCATCATTTTAACATGTAACTCCATCGGAATCGTGGAAGCATTCTGGCTATAGAACATAATCACTTCATCGGAAGGTTTTAATTTCTCAACCCCTTCTAATCCCGCAAAATGAACATTCTCATAATCTATTAAATATACACTCATCGATTCCCTCCATCCTGTATCTTAATCATCCTCGAAGATTCAAATAGGCAAGGATCCCTGCAATGGTCTTCCCGTCCTGCATCCTGCCTTCATATATCATATTCAAAAGCTCCTTCGAATCATATAATGCAAAGGTTATTTCCTCTGCCGGGTCAAGCTCCTGCTGACCTTCTTTTATTATATCTTCTGCAAGATAAACATCAACCGACTCGTCACAAAATGCCACCGTTGTCTTCAGAGACAACAGCTTTTGCCACTTGTTACTGATGTATCCTGTTTCCTCTCGTAATTCACGCTGGGATGTAAGAAGCGTATCCTCTGTAAGAGAATCTCTGCAACCGGCCGGCAGTTCCAGCGTATACCGGTTCAAAGCCGGACGATACTGCTTCACCATTAAAATCTTCTTATCCTCTGTCACTGCAACAATCGCTGCCGCACCCATACGATGAGAAACAAAGTCCCAGGCTTCTCTACTTCCATCCGGAAGAAGCATTTCATCCTTATAAATATCAAGGATGGCTCCCTGATATACCTTCTCTCTGCTTAATCTTTTAATCATATCGTCCCCCTTTTCCATCCGCTCGAAAAACATACATCGATATTAAAAAAAGAGACAAGTAAAAACCTGTCTCCTTCTCATCCCGAAACTCATGTGTCGAAAAGCACATAAGCATACTACGAATTAGTTATACTTACGCTTTCTAGCAGCTTCAGACTTCTTCTTACGCTTAACACTAGGCTTCTCGTAATGCTCTCTCTTGCGGATCTCCTGCTGGATACCTGCCTTAGCGCAGTTACGCTTAAAACGACGAAGTGCACTGTCTAAAGACTCATTCTCTTTTACGATAACGCTTGACACTCTACTCAACCTCCCTCCAGTTGTGGGATTTGTGTTCTTCTCTGACTGAATAGGTCATTTCACACGAAAACTATTATAGCATAGTTTTTATGTTCGTCAAATAATTTTGGATGATTTTTTATAATTAGTTCGAAATAATTATAAATATACTATATATTGCGTCGTTCTAACGCTCCAAATATGTAATTTCATCCATAAGTTCCTTCGGACGCGGAATCTGCTCCTTATCAAACCGCTTGATCGTAACAATAATCGGACGTTTTGCCTGATTCTGATGATTCTTATGACGACCAATCAGCTGCTCATACTGAGGATTCGATCCTAAAATTCCAAGACTTTCGCCGGTAAACGGACAATACTTAAACAGAATCTCTCTTGTCACCTTATTCAGCCGCAAAGCTCCCTTGCGCTCAAACTTCATATAGGACAGATAATCTGACACAAACACATTCTTGAAATTATTATTCATCTTCTGAAGCTGGCGCTTTACTTTCTCCTTATAATCCCCCGACAGATTGGAATTCTTCTTAAAAAACTGAAGATAGTCACTGTATTCTGCCGTAAGGGAAGGATCACTTAAATCATTCCAGTGTACACCCTGCTCTGTCTTACACATCTCCCAGCGGAATTCACCGCATAATTTCATAACAGAATCCGCAAGGTCTGCGGTCTGGAAAATCGGCATCAGCATACGTCCCGGTGAGGTACGCTTTTTCCCTTCAATTTCCTGCCATAAAACGCATCGGCTTCCGACGTTTGGCATCAGTATAACGTATGGCAACACTTCCCTGTGAATCGGAATCTGTGTGACATTCTGCTCCGGATTACTGTATATGTCATTCCGGCAGAAAATAGTATAGTCACTCGAACGAACCTCATCAAAGGCTTCCCGGACCTTCTCTGTGCTCATATATCCCCGGTCAAGCGGAGTCAATACATTCACGTCATCCATCACTGGGAAGAAAGATGAAATTCTTCCAAAGGTCATCCGGTTTCCCAGGGTAAGAAGATTGCTTATCTCAAAATGAAGTCTGTGTTCCCTGTCATTTAAGAGTACCTCTTCCTCGTATTCATCAATCTCGCCATTGGTACGGCATTCACGAAGGTAGGAAGGATAATCCAGATCAAATTCATTCCTTGACGGATCCACTTCCAGGCGGTAGATCTTCTCCAACCACTCCGGTATGGTCAAAATACGATCCATAGGATCCTTTCGATGGGCAACGGCATATCCATACAGACGGCGTAACTGCTCCTCTTTCAACAAGGTTTCATCCATTACACCGAAGGTCAAAAACATCTGAACTTCCGGTGGAACAGCCGCATCCGTCATATAGTGCAGGAAGGCGCCCTCATAAATCGGATAGAACCCTTTGGAAATTTTACGACGAAGATTACGAAGTTCGTCTGTTGAGGCTCCACGATCCGAAAATTTCTTATAAGAAGCCATAAGCGTCTTAAATTCCTGAGCCTCTTGCGAATCGACTCCGGCATACATCAGAATCCGATCCATAAGATGTTCCATCGATGGCATGGAAGCATCCTCTCCCTGCTCGATTGCCATCTTCTTCGACTTAAGAGACGATAAATGCATGGAAAAGGCAGCACTCTGACGGCTCAATTCCTGAAGATAGTCATGATATGCGACAAGTTCTCCCCGGATATTATCAATAAAATCCGCTGCTGCATAGGCAAATCCACTGCACATATCCGAACCGGTTTCATAGATCTTCCGAAGAATATCATCACAGCTTTCCAGTTTTGCAAAGAAGGCTGACTGCCAGTGCATCACCTGTCCGAATGCAGCCGGAGCCTTTATTCCATCCAGTTCCGGAAAATCCTGCATCTTCTCCCCTGCCTCCTGACACAGAAGCGGGTAAGACTTCTTCTCTTCCATCAGGCTGTTGTAACATTCTTTCGCTTCGGATGCAATCTTTTCATCCAGGCGATACAGTTCCATACTGCCCTTGATGATTGCTGACGTAATGGTCGGTGCAATCTTTTGATTCACATGCAGAAGCTTCTCTAAATCATCCCGTTTCGTATAGGTATAGGAATAGGTTGTCACATCCCCCTTCGCCATATAGGTAAAACGATATTCCTTCCCCGGCTCTTCTGTCATACCAAGGACAAAACCTGCACCCAGCAGGATGGAATGCTTCCCTATGGATACCTCTACAGAGCCCGAAAGAATGATTTCAAGCGCCTGTACCATCGTCCCTGCCTCGTGCAGGACGTTATTATCTTGCCATTTTTCAAGTGCCATTTAAACCTCTTTTACACTGCATATATATTCAAGTCTCGCTCTCCTTACCAAAGAGCCCACCTCTTGTTAAGTATAGCATAGTTTCCTATTCTGCGCGCCCCTTTTCAAGCGGTGCAATTTCCAATCGATCCACTCTTCTCCGGAACAGTGTGCACATGGTTGCTGACGCCAGTTCGGCAATCGGGAAAGCCCACCATACAACAGACAATCCACCGACGAGGGATAAGATGTAAGCTGCCGGCAGAAGGATAACGATCTGTCGTCCCACCGAAACAAAGAGGCTTAACATTCCATGGCCCATGGCCTGGAAAAACGAGTTCGATACGATACAAAATCCGGCAATGCAAAAATGAACGCTGATAATACGAAGAGCCGGTATTCCAATCGCAAGAATCTGTTCGTTGACCGAAAAAATTCCAAGCAGCTGACGTGGAAAGCATAAAAAGATCAGCGTTCCTACCGCCATGATTCCAACCGCCACCAGGGTCGCCATATGAACAACTTTACGGATTCGTTCCGGTCTCCTTGCCCCATAGTTATATCCTACGATTGGTATCATTCCATTATTCAGGCCAAAGATCGGCATAAAGACAAAACTCTGCAGCTTGAAATAAGAACCAAACACCGTTACCGCATCCTCTGTAAAACGTACCACAATCCGGCTGAAACCATAGTACATAACGGAACCAACGGCCTGCATAATGATGGTTGGAAGGGAAATGCCGTAGATGGAGCGAACGGTAGGAAAATCCATCCGGTATTTCTTCCAGGAAATTTCGATTTCATTGTTGTAGCGGATATTAAAGTACAGCGCAATTCCTGCACCTAAAAACTGTCCACTCACCGTGGCAAGCGCTGCACCTGCCACTCCCATCTTCGGGAACGGTCCAATACCGAAAATCCAAAGAGGATCCATGATGCAGTTAAAAATCGCTCCTGACATCTGGGACACCATGGAAAGTTTTGTTTTCCCTGTCGCCTGCAATAACTTCTCAAGCATTGTCTGCACGAACACACCGAAAGGAATTCCGCAGCAGATTATAATGTATTCTTTTCCCGCCTGAATCGTTGCAGCGGAAAGATCGTTATTCTTACCGCTTAAGGAAGAAAAATACGGGCCAACCGATAAAAGTGTCAGACCACAGAATACAACGGATGTGATCAATGCAAGTTTAATTCCCACGTTTGCAACCTGGGATGCCTTATGACGATCCTTTTCTCCCAGATATCTGGCTACCAATGCATTAACACCAACGCCGGTTCCGATACCAAGGGCAATACAAAGATTCTGATATACAAACGCCAATGATACAGCCGCAAGGGCCTGGGAGGAAATCATTCCTACAAAAGCCGAATCTACAATATTATACAGAGCCTGTACCAGCATAGAAATCATCATCGGTATGGACATATTCATCAGCAATGGTCCAATCGGCATGGTTCCCATCTTGTTCTCTTTTGACATAGTTTTCCTTTCACTTCATCCTTTGTCGCAATAAGCCCCTTGGCTCGTTGTTCTTTTCGAGTAGGATGACCCTACTCGATTCAACTCTGTAGAACACCTCAAGGCATAGCCTTTCGGTGTTCTACAGTCGCCAAAGTCCTCCTTGCAAGCAAGCTTGCAGATAGGACCTTGGCTCGTTGTTCTACAAAATAAGAAAAGGGACCATAAATATGATCCCTCTCAAAATCGTTTATTTGTACGTCAAGACTCGCTCGCGAGTCTTGCGCGCCGGATTCGGGTCTGCTTCAGCAGACAAATTCCTGTCCGAATCCGTGCGCATCCTCGCGGAGCGGTTAACTCAGTCGGAGCTTGTACTCCGACTGAGTTAACCGAGCTGTTTTGTCAGTACATCCTTCGCCTGAGCAAGCGCATCGTCGATACCGGCCGGATTCTTTCCACCGGCCTGAGCCATATTCGGACGTCCACCGCCGCCACCGCCAACGGTCTTGGCAATTTCCTTAATCAGATTACCGGCATGAGCTCCCTTCTTCTGAGCTTCATCTGTAGCCATAGCAAGAAGAACAACTTTTCCATCAGTCTCAGATGCCAGTACAATGACACCCTCGCCCATCTTATCCTTTAAAGAATCTCCAAGATCACGAAGCTCGTTACCGCCAACACCTGTCATCTTTGTTGCCAGGAATTTCACTCCGCAAACCTCTGTGATCTGATCTTCCACATTACCAAGAGATTCCTTTGCTGCTGCAGCCTTGAGTGCATCGTTTTCGGACTTAACTTCCTTAAGTTCCTTTTCAAGAGCAGCGATACGCTCGCCAAGTCCATCCACGTTGGTCTTAAGAAGTGCAGCTGCCTCTTTTGCCTTTTTCTCAAGATCGGCAAAATACTCGAAGACATGAACCGATGTCAGTGCTTCAATTCGGCGAACGCCGCTGGCAACGCCGGCCTCGGAAAGAATCTTGATCCGGGCAATCTCACTCGTATTTTTAACATGGGTTCCACCACAAAGCTCGGTAGAGAAGTCACCCATACGAACAACACGGACCGTATCGCCATACTTCTCGCCAAACAGAGCCATAGCGCCTGTTTCCTTTGCCTGCTCCAATGTCATAACATCGGTTACAACCGGTGTGGCAGAAGCAATTCTTTCATTTACCAATGCCTCTACCTTAGACAGTTCTTCTTCTGTCATAGCAGAGAAATGTGTAAAGTCGAAACGAAGGCGGTTCTCATCCTGGTAGGAACCGGCCTGCTGCACATGGTCACCAAGAACCTCACGCAAAGCCTTCTGGAGAAGGTGTGTTGCAGAATGGTTTGCGCAGATCTTCGCTCTTCTTGCAGCATCAACGGTTAAAGTAACTTCCTCACCGCTCTTTAAGGTTCCGTTTGTCATCACACCAACATGACCGATCTTGCCACCTAAAAGATGAATGGTTTCACAAACTTCAAAGCTTCCTGCAGATGTAGCGATCACACCGGTATCGCCTACCTGTCCACCCATGGTTCCGTAGAAGCTTGTCTTGTCGCAGACAATGGTACCCTTTTCACCTTCGCTCAGATGATCCACGATCTCACCGTACTTGCCACCGGCCGGATCAACCTCGGTTGTAAGAACTGTAATCTTACCTGTTGTCTCTAAGGTATCATAGCCAACGAACTCGGTTGTAAGAGTCTTATCGATATCATCATAGACAGAAGCATCCTTACCCATGTAGTTGGTTGTCTTACGGGCACCACGGGCCTTTGCTCTCTGCTCTTCCATGGCATCCTTAAAGCCCTGCTCATCATAGGTGAATCCCTTCTCTTCAAGGATCTCAGCAGTAAGATCTACAGGGAATCCGTAGGTATCATACAGACGGAAGGCATCCTCACCGGAGAGTACATTCTTTCCTTCTGCCTTGAGCTTGTCCTCAAGATCGGAAAGGATAGCAAGACCCTGATCGATGGTTGCATTGAACTTATGCTCCTCTTCTGTCAAGACTCTGCGAATGAATTCCTGCTTCTCAAGAAGCTCCGGATATCCGTCGTTGCTCTCACGAATAACAACGTCTGCCATCTTCGCCATAAACTCACCGTTAATACCAAGCATACGGCCATGGCGGGCAGCACGACGAATCAGACGACGCAGAACGTATCCTCGACCCTCGTTGGAAGGAAGAATACCATCTGAGATCATGAATGTTGTGGAACGGATATGATCGGTAATTAAACGGATGGAAACATCATCCTTTTCATTCTCTCTGTACTTCTTACCTGCAAGATTACATACTGCATCACGGATTGCCTTCATGGTATCCACATCAAAGACAGTCTCCACATCCTGCATGACAAGAGCAAGTCTCTCAAGACCCATTCCTGTATCGATGTTCTTCTGTGCAAGCTCGGTATAGTTACCCTTACCGTCGTTGTTAAACTGTGTGAATACGTTGTTCCATACTTCCATGAAACGATCGCCTTCACCGCCAAGTACATCTTCCGGACCATCACCATATTTCACACCACGGTCGTAGTGAATCTCAGTACATGGACCGCAAGGACCGCTACCGTGCTCCCAGAAGTTATCACTGCTGCCGTTCTCGTCACGACCAATTCTCATAATATGATCATCCGGAACATTCATCTCCTTGTTCCAGATCTCATAAGCTTCATCGTCATTTTCAAAGATCGTTACATACAGACGATCCTTCTCAAGACCCAGTACTTCTGTCAAAAACTCCCAGGACCAGTGAATGGCTTCATTTTTAAAATAATCACCGAAGGAGAAGTTACCCAACATCTCAAAGAATGTCAGGTGACGGGCAGTCTTACCGACATTCTCAATATCACCGGTACGCACACACTTCTGGCAGGTGGTAACACGATGTCTCGGTGGCTCTTCCTGACCTGTAAAGTAAGGCTTAAGCGGTGCCATTCCGGCATTGATCAGTAACAGACTGTCGTCATTATGAGGAACTAATGAAAAGCTCTTCATCTTCAGATGGTCTTTGCTCTCGAAGAACTCTAAATACATTCTTCTCAGTTCATTTACACCATATTTCATGGATTCATCCTCCGGTCTTTTTCATGATTTATGCTTTGTGATGGTCAAGACTCGCTCGCGAGTCTTGCGCGCCGGATTCGGGTCTGCTTCAGCAGACAAATTCCTGTCCGAATCCGTGCGCATCCTCGCGGAGCGTTTAACTCAGTCGGAGCTTGTACTCCGACTGAGTTAAAGTGCATCACAACATTCCAATTATAACCACAAAAGAGGCATCGGTCAATGCCGATACCTCTTCTACCTACTCAATTTCGTATATTACATTATCCCGGTCAAGGTCTACGATCTTATCCTTGAACGCGCTGATCTGAGGTCTTTTTTTATATTCCGAAATACAATCATATGCTTCAAAACAGTGCATCGGAAAAACAAGGTCCGCCTGAACATGATGTAAAAAGTAATCCATTCCTCTTCCATAACCGTTTCCGAGTCGCGGATCCAGCACAACAAAAGCCAGATCCAGATGCTTGTCTTTCAGATAACGCAATTCTTTTTCATATCCGCCGGTATATATTTCAGTAAAAAGAGAGCCACCGTCGCCACTTACATTCCATTCATTCAAATCCCCTGCATGATAGATATGATAACCGTCACACTCAATATAAAAAGCCACACCGACCTCTGTACTGCGCAAGGTATGTATTTTCATGGAATCCAGTTCCAGATCCGACACCGGAGACATGGAATGCATTCTTTTTTTCAATGCCGGGTCCATCCCGTCCTTAAGCAGGGAGAATCTTGTGATCCAGATATCGTTTGAAAAAATATAAGTGATATCCTCTCTGTCCCTCCCCCATTTCAGGACCTCTTTTGAAAAATGGTCCTTATGGTGATGGGAAGCAAAAACATAAATCGGCTTGCCTGCTGCAAACACCGGCTTCTTCCCGTGAAAAGAGGATTCCGGCAAGACTTCCGCCGGAAAATAGTCAAAGACCAGCGTTCTGTAATCTGTTTCCACAACAAAGGCACTGTGATGAATAAATGTAACGCGAAGCATACCTTCTCCTTTACTGTCTTACTTCTGTGTCAAAACAGCAATGCTTCGTCCCGGCATAAGAAGACGCTCCTTTTGAAGGGAGATCTTCTTCTTGTTTACCGTCAAAACACCCGATAAGGTTCTCTGCGGAAAGGCCATCTTTGACAAATCCACTTCCTGCTGTTTTTCTGACATATTATACACTAAGACCACCGGAGAAAGAGCAGCGGATTTAGGTTTTTTTTCAATTACAAGAACTTCCTCGTTGGATAAATCCTCATCCATAGAGACATCCCCCCTTGCAATCGCCGGGAAATTCCTGCGAAGTCTTAATGCCTGCTGCACGTAAGAATAGATGGAGTACGGATCCTTCTTCTGCTTGTCAAGGGCTGCAAATTTCATGTCAAAGGCTTCCATCCCCTGTGGTCCCTTTGTCGTACCCTTACTCTTCTTTTTAGACCAGTACATCGGTGCTCTCTTATTCTCATCGATTCCCGATCCCTTCATTCCGATTTCCTCACCATAGTAAAGGAAGGCATTTCCGCTCATCATAAGATTAAGACCTTCGGCAAACTTGGTCTTCTCGCCCTTGTCATCCATGGCATAATAGCCGGCTGACCTTGCCATATCATGGTTGGTATAAAACGGTGCATCAATACCATCTTTTCCATTCTGTGCAATCTTATCCTGCATCCATATCATGGATTTTCCAAAATCCTTGGCGCTTCTTGTTCCGCGCACGCACTGTGCAATTTCTCCGTCATTTCCTGCAAAATCAAAATCAAAGAAGCTGTCGATTCCGCTCTGGTAAAAGGAGGTATACGTCATAGAATCGCACCATGCCTCACCCACGATATAGGCATCCTTATTCTGCTTTTTGATCATATCATTAAGCCAGGTCATAAACTCGATATTCTTACTGTTCCTTCCGGTATAGTAGCTTGTGGTGGCATCCAGTCGATACCCGTCTACACCAAGAGAAGTCCAGAAAGCCGTAATCTTTTCAATTTCCTTTCTTACCGCCGGATGATCCAGATTCAAATCCGGCATTCCTTCCCAAAACTGAGCCTCATAGAGATAATCGGTGCCCTTTAACCTTGCATATCCGTTCTTGTCATGGTCGCTCTTCTCAAACTGATAATAGGACAGATACGGACAGTCCTTCTCGTTAATATCTGTTTTTCCTTTATGTTCCTTTAAGTATGCGCAGGCCTCTTGAAACCACGGATGCTCACTGGAAGTATGATTTAGCACAAGATCCGTAATGACTGAAATGCCTCTTTTATGGCAATCCTTCACCAGCTTTTTAAAATCCTCTAAATTGCCATAGGCCGGGTCAATTGCCA
Source organism: Lachnospiraceae bacterium C10 (assembly GCA_900100095.1). Lineage (GTDB taxonomy): Bacteria > Bacillota > Clostridia > Lachnospirales > Lachnospiraceae > Weimeria. The sequence goes on along the minus strand of FMTN01000007.1, from coordinate 102,794 downwards.
TATAATCCGTCACATCATACTTATGATAGGTTGGCGACGGACAAACCGGCATGAGCCAAATCTGATCCGCTCCAAGGGATGCGATATAATCAAGCTTCTCATCCACACCTTTTAAATCACCGATACCGTCTCCATCGCTGTCATAAAAGGAGTAGACAAAGATCTCGTAACAGTTTCTGTACTTATCCTCCATCTTCACCGGCTTTACAGCCTCGTTCACTTCCTGCATGTAGGATAAAGGTTCTTTTTCCTTCCTACCGGCACAGCCCGTAAGACTCCCTGCCAATACTGCTGCACTCAACAGCCATGCCATGCTTCTTTTTTTCATCAAAAAATGCTCCCTTCTGTTGTAAGGGAGCATCAGGTTATAACAAGGGCAGCAGCTCCCTAATTCATTCGACTGATAATTGCATTGGCTCTGTCATAGATTTCCTTTGGATCAAAGCCAATCCGGAACTGATGATCCTTGTACAGAATCTGCCCATTTACCATCGTAAGCTTAACATTGGATTTGCTGCCGGAATATACCAGATTTTTCACCAGATTATTTTCCGGTTGCATATTCGGCTGATTCAGATCAATCATAACAAGATCTGCCTTCTTTCCCACCGCCAACCGGTCGCAATCGGTCAGGTTCATGGCATGGGCTCCTCCGGCTGTTGCCGCGTAAAGAACTTCCTCTGCCGGAACACAGGAAGCATCCTCCTCTCTCACTTTTGCAAGAGCTGTCATAAGATACATCTCACGGAAAAAATCCAATGCATTGTTACTTGCCGGACCGTCGGTTCCGATTGCAAGAGGAATATTCTCATCCAGATATCGCTTGATTGGTGCAATTCCACTTGCGAGTTTTAGATTCGAACACGGATTGGTAACTGCAAATAAATTTCTTTTCTTCATAATCTCAAAATCCGCTTCCTCCATATGGACCATATGGTATCCGCCGCCGCCGAAACGATAAAGATCCAATGCGTCTGTTAATGCGGTAGGCGTCATGCCCCAACGCTCTTTACATTCCGCAACTTCCCTTTTTGTCTCGGCGTTATGAAGAAAGACTGGACTTTTATATTTATGAGCAAGTTCACCGATTCCCTGCATAATCTCTTTTGAGGTTGTATACTCGGCGTGAAAACCCAGAATAAAGGAGTTAAGCTCTCCCATCTCGTTAATTGCAAGATAGTGCTCTTCCACTTCCTTTACACTGTAGCTGAAGTTATTGATTCCCGATGTCTGCACGGAACGAAAACCACAATCACGAAAAGCCTTTGCATTCTCCACAGGGAAGAGATACATATCAAAATTTGACGTGATTCCACTCGTCAGATATTCCATAACACCCAAGATATCCAGCCAGTATACATCCTCTTTTGTAAGCTGCGCTTCCTTTGGAAATACCTGTTTTGTAAGCCAGTCCTGCAACGGCATGTCATCCGCATAGGATCTGAGAAATGTCATTGGGGTATGAGTATGAGCATTCTTAAATCCCGGAATCAGAAGGTTACCCTCGCAGTCAATCGGATTCTCCCAGACGATTGGATCCTGGCAATCTGTATGCTCTGCATCCTTTCCGTCACCGATATAGAAAATCTCATTCCCTTTGACCCACAACTCTCCATCAACGATTTCGAAGCCATGGTCATCTCTGGTCTTTAAGATTTTGGCATTCTTAAACTGTACATTCATGTGCAGCTTCCTTTCTAATTTTAAACAAAATACTTTTCATCTTCTGTATGAATAATTTAAGATTCCTGTTCTCTTTTTTAGAATCTTTCCCCGACTGAGTTAATATCTTTTACCGATTTCCTCAATCAGCCCCGTTACAAGCCTTGTGAATTTATCCGAAACCATATTGGCAGCTTCGATGACCTCTTCTTCTGAAAGCGCCACAGGAGAAATACCGGCTGCCATGTTGGAAATACAGGAAATTCCGGCTATACGTAGTCCCATATGGTTCGCTGCCACAGCTTCACAGGCCGTACTCATTCCAACCGCGTCTCCACCCAAAAGCCGGCACATATTGACTTCCGCCGGGCTCTCGTAATTAGGTCCCTGCGTCTGAATATATACACCATCCTTAAGGTCAATGTTTTCTTCCAGCGCCTTCTGAATGATAATCTTCTGAAGCTCCCAATCATAGATCTGGCTCATATCCGGGAAACGCTTTCCAAGTTCTGAAATATTCTCACCCCGAAGCGGAGACGGAACTAAGCAGGAAATCTGATCGGTAATCATCATCAGATCTCCCGGACGAAATCTTGTGGAAATACCTCCGGAGGCATTGGTTAAGATCAGGAATTTCGCTCCAAGCATTCCCATTAGGCGAATCGGAAGTACCACCGAATCCATGTCATAGCCCTCATAATAATGGACTCTTCCCTGCATACAGACAACCGGCGTATTCCTTACCATACCAAAGAGAAATCTTCCCTTGTGTCCCGGAGCTGTCGATACCGGAAATCCCTCGATCTCCTTATAGTCAACGGATGCCACAACATCCATGGTATCTCCGAAATTTCCAAGACCGCTTCCCAAAACCAGAGCCACCTTTGGAACAAAATCTGTCTTCTCGCGGATTGCTTTGATGCATTTTTCCAAACGCTCATATTCTTTATTCATAATGGAGTCCTCCCTGTTCTTCCTTTTATTTCTTACGAAAACATACACATTCATTGTAACATTTTTGCTATAATAGAACCATGGATAAAAAATGGGTAAAACACAAATTAAAACACAATCTTAATCGGGTATGGTTTACCGCAAGGTGGGTCTTCTTCTCTGTTGTGACCGGTGCCCTTCTTGGCGTGCTGGGAGGAGCGTTTTATAACAGCATCGCGTTTGTTACGAAATATCGCCTGACGCATTCTACTGTTCTACTGGCACTTCCCATCGGGGCTGTTGTCATACTATGGCTGTATAAAGTCTGCGGAGACGAAGGTGATAAGGGTACCAATCTGGTTCTCTCTGCGATTCATTCCGATGCCTCCATTCCGCTTCGCATGGCGCCTTTGATTTTTATCTCCACGGTCTTCTCCCATCTGGTGGGAGCATCCGTGGGACGGGAAGGCGCCGCCTTACAGCTGGGTGGTTCAATCGGAGAAAACATCGGCAAACTATTCCATATTTCCGAAAAAGGAAAAAGCACCATGATTATGGTGGGAATGGCAGCCTCTTTTTCCGCCCTCTTTGGAACGCCCATGGCGGCTGCGGTCTTCGCACTGGAAGTTGTCATTGTAGGGCAAATTAACTATAATGCCTTTTTACCGGCGGTGTTGGCATCCTTTACCGCCCGTTCTGTTGCATACATGCTGCATGCACCATCCCAGCACTATGCCATCGGAGCGATTCCGCATTTTGACATTCAACCGGCACTTCTCGTTGCTCTTTTAGCTGTGCTGTGCGGCTTCGTCTCCATGCTGTTTTGCCTATGTCTTCACAAGGGAGAAGCCCTTGGCAAGAAATACTTTAAAAACCCTTACGTCCGTGCTGTTGTCTGCGGAGGTTGCGTCTTACTTTTGACCTATCTGATGGGGGATCAGACCTATAACGGTGCCGGAGCGGATTACATCATCTCCTGCCTTAATCAACAGGAAAAGGTCCTTGGCTTTTTATGGAAGATCCTGTTTACCGTCTTAAGTATTACAGCCGGCTACAAAGGAGGAGAAATCGTTCCTTCCTTTTTCATCGGAGCATCCTTCGGGTGTCTGTTCGGTCACCTCATGGGATTCTCCCCATCCCTTTGCGCTGCCATCGGAATGGGAGCTGTTTTCTGTGGCGTCACCAACGCCCCGCTTTCTGCTTTTATCATTTGCATTGAGCTGTTTGGCTTTTCCATCGCTCCGTACGCCCTGCTGGCCTGCGCAATCAGCTATACAGTTTCAGGATATTATGGTCTGTACACCAGCCAGAGAATCCTGTATTCTAAATACAGGAGTGAGTACATCAATAAAAAAACACAATAAGGGGGAGAGAATTTATGGCATCATCCAAAAAAAGCTCAAATATATGGCTGAAAGTCCTTGGCGTATTAACGGTTATTGTTATCCTTAGCTTCATTGTTTATTTCCTTATGATGATTCCTGACTATCGACTGGATTTCGACGGCGGCCCTCACTGGGCGCCTAAAACCGGAATGCAGGTCTGCAGCACCTTCAAAATCGATAACACCATAGGAAAAGAGCTTACCTTTTCCGCATCAATTCCGGACAACATTTCCGGCGTTGAATACCGGGTCTCCTACTTCAAAACATTCACCTGGACCGGTAAGACCTACCAATCGTCCACCGGTGATAAAACCGTTGGAGGTTTGACCCCGGAACATACCTACTACATACAGGCAAGGTATTACCGCATGAATATGATGGGACGAAAAGTCAAAGGCCTATGGTCAAGTGCCAGACCCGCAACGGTCCGTAACATTCACATAGCAAATCATTAAAAACTGCGCCCCCTCATCCTGCTACGGATGAAGGGGCGCTTTTTCTTTTATGAACGGTAAAATGCCTTGATAAACTGTTCCATTGACAGATAGTCATCCATGCCGCAAAGTTCTCTTGCAGAATGCATTGCAAGGATCGGAAGGCCGATATCCGCTGCCCGCATCGGCAAATGGCTTGCAACATATACCCCCAAGGTATGTCCACCCGGTATATCTGAACGGTTGAAATAGTTCTGATACGGTATGTTCTCCTTATGGCAGATTCCCTTTAAGATTCCTATGCTGACCGGATCCGTTGCATAAGACTGGGAGAAAGCCTCCTTAATTGCAAATCCTTTGTTTAAAAACGGCTTATTCTTAGGATCTGCCTTATCCTTATAATTCGGATGATATGCATGTGCCACATCCACAGACAGAAGATATCCGTCATAGATCGCACGACTGCGCTCCGCTGGAGTAAAGCCCAGGCTCTCGTAGATACGGGTAATAACGTCCGACAGGAGGTCTGAATCTGCCCCCTCCTTTGTCGTACTTCCGATTTCTTCATGATTAAAGAACGCTGCGATTTCAAGACTGGTAGCCTCATCCTCCCGAAGCATGGAAGATAAACATGCTGCCACAGAAGAAAGGTTATCGATTCTTGGAGCAGATAACATCTCATAATCACGGCCAATTCTCTGAGGCTCTTCTGCATTATAGACACACAGATCCCAGGAAAGGATCCGGTCACGTTCCACGCCGATTTCCGATGCAAGGAAATCAAGAAAACTCTCCTCATCCTCGGATGCTGTAAAGAGTGGAACCAGTTGGGTCTGACGGTTAAATGTCTTTCCTTTGTTCGTATCCCGATCCATATGAATGGCCAGATTCGGAATCGTAAGAAGCGGCCGTTCACTGTCATATAAAATCTTGCCAACCCGATATGGATCACCGGAATCAACCGTAACAAGCCCTGCCACGCCAAGAGGACGATCCAGCCAGGTACTGTCGATCGGACCTCCATATACTTCCGTGTCCAGCATTACATAACTTCCATCGGTCATATCCGGGTCCGCCTTGATTCGAAATCCCGGATAGTCAATGTGGCTGGCTGTGATCTTGATGCAGGCATTCGGCGCCCCCATCTCATCCGGCAACATCTTGTTCCTGTCCTTTGGAACACGAAACGCTATCATGGTGGAATCCAGACAGACAACATACTTTCCACCCTCTTCTATCTTCCAGGAGGATGTCATATCCAGAGACTGATATCCCAGCTTTTCATCACTGATCAAAGCAGCATAGATTTCATTTCCAACATGGTAAGGCGATGTACCTTTCATTATAAGTTCATTTAATAAATCACCCATCACTTTGCCTTCTCTCTATTCTTTCTCAACAATTTCCTGACTTGCCCGGTTTTTCACAATGGAATTTGCCGGAATCACACCACGAACCATAGATAACGGGTACACATTACTATGAGCTCCAATCACAGTTCCCGGATTCAAAACACTGTTGCAGCCAACTTCAACATAATCTCCCAGCATAGCTCCAAATTTCTTATATCCTGTTTTAATTTCCTCTCCATTCCTGTCTTTTACAACAACCAATGTCTTATCACTCTTAACATTGGATGTAATGGAACCGGCTCCCATATGAGAATGAAATCCCAACACAGAATCGCCAACATAGTTGTAATGTGGAACCTGTACATTGTTAAAGATCACGTCATTTTTAATCTCGGTGGAGTTACCGATGACACAGTTTTTACCAATGATTGCCTTTCCACGGATAAAGGCACCCGGTCGAACCTCGGTTCCTTCATCAATAATCAAAGGACCTGTTAATGTCGCAGTCGGATAGATCTTCACATCCTTTGCAACCCAAATATCCTCTCCACGCTTCTCATAGATGGAAGGATCCAAAGTTGGACCAAGCTTTAAAATAAAGTCACCGATCTCCGGGAGAACCTCCCACGGGTAGGTCTTACCCTCAAACAGTTCTGCTGCAATTGTCTCCTTTAGATCATACATATTTACAATTGTACATTCCATTGTCTAAACTCCTCTCTACTGCCTTCTATTCCATCCTTCTTCCCTACTTCTTTTTCGATCCGGATGTCTTTTTGGCTTTTTCTCTTTTGATTCCGCCATAAGATCCCTTTTTATAATACTGGCTGGCATATTCAAAACACTGCATCAGCTGCTGACGGTTATAGATTCCCTTCACTTTCTGCGTATTACTGGAGATGAAAGCCGTAAGCTTTTGCATATAATCTTCTTCTTTCAGTTCCCCATCTGCCACAAGACCAAGTCCCTTTTCCCAACTTGCTGTCAGCGCGGCATTCAACATGGAACGAATGGAATAACCCACCACGTAATACACCATCTCTCCGGTCAAAGTCGGAGTAATCACCTGCGTCTTCTGGTTAATGGAAAGATACTTGATCTTAACAAGTTTTTCGAGGATTCCGGCTCTTGTTGCCGAAGTTCCGATTCCATTACTTTTGATCTGCTCCCGCAGCTCTTCATCCTCGATCAGAGATCCGGCATTTTCCATAGCAAGGATCATAGAACCGGATGTATAACGCTTAGGCGGCGATGTCTCACCTTCTTTTATGGACAGTGCTACGCCCGAAAGGGTCATGCCCTTTTTGATATCAGCCATTGCCTGCCGCATTGCAGGACTTGTCTCATTTTCCTTCTTTTTCTTAAGGAAAGAATAATTCATGACCGAAAGATAGCCCTCATCCTTAAGATACTTATCCGATGCAAAAAAATGCTCCTGATCGATGGTCGCCTCAAGAGACAATTTCTGATAAACAGCCGGTGGATAAAAAATTGCCAAAAAGCGCCGGCAGATTGCCTCGTACACATGCATCGATGTGGAATCGAGACCTTTCAAAGCTCCCATACCCTGACCTGTCGGTATGATTGCATAGTGATCCGTAATCTTTTTATCATCGGTATATTTTGTCTTTTCGATGCCTTTATATCTTTCGTTAGAAAGAATATCCTCTGCAAAAGGCTTAAGTCCCGGAATATTCATAAGACCGGAAATGTTTTTTTGAATTTCCTTTGCAATTGCCGTAGAAAGCACTCTCGCATCGGTTCTAGGATAGGTCACCAGCTTTTTTTCGTAAAGTGACTGAATAATAGACAAGGTCTGCTCCGGTGAGATCTTAAAGAACTTGGAAGCATCATTCTGAATCTCTGCCAGGTTGTAAAGCAGCGGAGGGTTCTTCTTCTCCTGCTTACGCTCTGCCGAAACAACCGTCATCGGAAGTGTAACAGACATCCGGTCTTCCTGATCCAATACTGCCTCCGGGTTCGAAGAGACTTTCTTGATCAAATCCATTGCAGATGTCTTTTCTTTAAAACCGTTCTCTTTGTATAAAAGCGGCGATTCATAATACGCACTTCCTTTTACACTCTTCCATTCGAAGGAAAGGCATTCCCCCTCCTCCGTCAGGACCGCATCACAAAGAACACGATAAAACGGTGTCTTCTCAAACTGGCGAATCTCAATTTCTCGCCGGACCACCATACCAAGAACACAGGTCATGACACGACCGACGGATACCACGCAGCGCTTTTCATTTAAAAAAGCTGCCATATCATTCCCGTACTTAAGGGTTAGAAGCCTTGAGAAATTGATTCCCATCAGATAGTCTTCCTTCGCCCGCAGATACGCTGCCTGGGACAAATGATCATAGTCCGATAGGGGTTTTGCTTCCTTAATTCCTCTTTTAATTTCTTCTTCCGTCTGCGAATCTATCCATACTCGACGCTCATCTTTTCCATGAACGCCAGCCTCCTGACGCACGAGACGGTAAATATATTCTCCTTCGCGTCCCGAGTCAGTACAGACATAAATCGTCGTGATATCATCACGATTTAATAAACGCTTCACGATTTCAAACTGCTTTTTCACACCGGAAATCACTTCATAGCGAAAGGTTTCAGGAATGAACGGAAGTGTATCCAGTCTCCAGCGTTTCAACGCTTCGTCATACACTTCCGGATAGCTCATCGTAACCAGATGTCCCACGCACCAGGTGATCACAATATGGTCTCCCTCCTGATACCCGTCATGCTTTGTCAATGTCTCCCGAAAGACCTCAGCAAACGCACGGGCTACCATCGGTTTCTCTGCGATAAACAGCGATTTTCCCATTATAACGACCTCATATCTACCAGCACGATGGAAGCATCCGCTTCTGCAAGTGCTTTTAATTCATCTGTAAAACTCGTAGCCGAAAACAGATAGACCACTTTCGTCCGTATCCGGGCAAGTTTTAGATTCTTCTGTAAATTCTCATAATCCTGCACAGAAATAGCATCCATGCTCCAGTTGCAGATGGCAGCAACGTACTCCCGGATTTCATTTTCGCCCACCAGATCTACAGTACCTTCTTTTCCAACCCAGGTTCCCATCTTCGTAATGTGAAGCGGCAGTTTTCCCATCAAATTCAGAAGTGACAGATACTCCCGGCAGACATCTACAAAGGCTCTTTGCATATAGGTTGCAAGACCGGGTGCAATGTAAGTGTCATAGAATTCTTCACTGCTCATGGTAAACAGAGCTGAACGGTTGGAATAGATAAAATGATAATAAAAGGATATAAAATTATTCTTAATACGATAGATTCCCTTTTTGGCGTGATCCCAGCCTCCCGCATCAAATGACATAACCTTCTCGATTACGTCAAAGGCAGCAAGATTCTTCAGATACACACTGATCTTAGGTCTGGAATAGCCGGTTGCTTCATAGATATCATTCAGCTTTTCCTTTCCGGTTGCCATCGCGTAAAGAATCGTATTATATACCTGCGGTTCACGCAATTCGCTGGTAATGACCCTCTGTGCTGCATCATAAAGGCCGCCGGAGGGCGAGAGGATCAAGTGGCAGACATTCTCTTTAAAAGAGAATGTACTGTCCCATATGCGGACATACTCCGGTGTTCCTCCGATAACCCCATAGGTCTGTACCGAATCTTTTACCGAATAATCCTCTAACACACGGACAAGTTCCAAAAAACTGATATCCGCAAGGGAACGCCTATGGTCAATACTGTTACAAAGCTCCTCCCCCAGCCATTCACGAAGATCCCTGTGATTCCATGTCAGTGAGTAAGCCACCATAAGGATCAGAACCGGTCCCGGATACAGCTGCTTGTTCCGTAACTTTACCAGCGCCTGAAAAAATTCTGTATTCTTCTTACCGATCCGCTCCACATGATCAATAACCACCACCAGTTTACTGGCATCTCCGCTTCGTATTCTCGAAAAACATTCGTCATAACTGTCATGCGAAAGTCTTTGCTGACATTGAACGCTTACCTGCTTCTGCAAAAGCGCAAGCTGGAGCTTAGGAGAAGCATATTCGCACTGATAGTAAAAAGTTTTTTTGTCTTTTAAGAAATCCTTAAGAAAATTCCCTTCTTGTGAAATTGACGCTGTCGTCAAGAGAACAATGGAATTTCCACTCTCCTCATATACCTTTTGAAGAAATTTTCTATCACTGCGCCTGCTCTCCATAAGTCTTCCCCTTATCTGTTACGCAACATGGGTCATGATATGCTTTAAGATCTTAACAACGGTTTCCATAGCCTCAACTGTAACATGCTCATACGGACCATGGTAACCATATCCGCCGGTTCCAAGGTTCGGGCATGGAAGTCCCTTGAACGTCAGCTGCGCTCCATCCGTACCACCACGAATCGGCTCTGTTACAGGCTCAATTCCCTGTGCACGAATTGCATCCTCTGCAAGGTGTACGATCTCCATATGCTCTTTTACGATGGAAATCATATTATCATAAGAATGGGTAATGGCAATTTCCGCTGTTCCTTCTCCGTACTGCTCATTGATTTTCGCTACAAGCTCGGTCAGCTTCTCCTGCTTCACCTTTAACTTGTCTGCATCATGATCACGAAGGATATAGGTAAGGGTAGCCTTCTCCACATTGCCCTGCATCTCGATCAGATGATAAAAGCCCTCATAACCTTCGGTTGCTGCCGGTGTCTCGTTCTTCGGAAGGGATGCTGCAAGGTCTGCTGCGATCAGGCCCGCATTTACCATAATATCCTTTGCTTCGCCCGGATGTACGTTCACACCGTGTACTGTGATTTTAGCGGAGGAAGCATTGAAATTCTCGTAGGCAATTTCACCCTCATAGCCGCCATCAACGGTATAGCCATAAGCAGCATGGATACGATCCAGCTCAAAATGATCCGGTCCCTCTCCGATCTCTTCATCCGGTGTAAAACAGATCCAGATCTCACCGTGTGGAGCATCGGAATGCAACAGTTCATCCGCAGCCGTAACAATGGCTGCAACTCCGGCCTTATCATCTGCGCCAAGAAGGGTTGTTCCATCTGTTGTAATCAAAGTTCTGCCGGCAAGGGAAGGAAGCTCAGGGAAATCCGATACAGACAACACTCTTCCGCTGTCTCCTAACACCACATCCTTACCATCATAATTCTCGATGATCTGCGGCTTAACATTTTCTCCTGAAAAATCCGGAGCTGTATCCATATGAGAAATAAGCGCAATGGACTTTACATCCTCACATCCTGCTGTAGCCGGAATACGGCCGTATACATAACAGGTATCGGTTAATACCACATCCAAAAGACCAATCTCCTTTAACTCCTTTTCCAGGATGCGGGCAAGATCAAACTGCCGCATAGTACTTGGATGGGTTCCGGTGCTCTCATCGGATGTCGTAAAAATTGAAATATAATTTAAGAATCTGTCTTTAACGCTCATAATACACGTCCTTTCCATATAAAAAAATTCCATTCTATTATACACATTTCAAACAATAAAAAAAACCCACGGAATCCGGATTAAATCCGGACTCCGCAGGTTGATCTGACAAACTGTCTTACTTCTTGGTGATATAACCCTTTGCCTTCAAAAGCTCAGCACAGAGGACAGCTCCGCCTGCTGCTCCGCGAACGGTATTATGAGAAAGACCTACAAACTTCCAGTCATAGACACTGTCCTCACGAAGACGACCGACTGAGATTCCCATTCCGTTCTCATAATTTACATCCAGCTGTACCTGAGGACGGTTATCCTCCTCAAGATACTGAATGAACTGTTTCGGAGCGCTAGGAAGTTCAAGTTCCTGTGGAAGACCAGAGAAACTTGTCATAGCTTCAATTAACTGCTCCTTGGTTGGCTGCTTTCTGAATTTAACAAATACAGTTGCTGTATGACCATTTAAAATCGGTACACGGATACACTGTGAAGTGATCTTGATCTCGTCGGAATCTGCCGGAACAATCTCATCTCCAACGACCTTACCCCAGATACGAAGCGGCTCCTTCTCGGACTTCTCTTCTTCTCCGCCGATGAACGGGATGATATTTCCATTCATCTCCGGCCAGTCCTTAAAGGTCTTACCTGCTCCGGAAATCGCCTGGTATGTAGATACAACAACCTCGTATGGCTCAAATTCCTTCCATGCGGTAAGAACCGGTGCATAAGACTGAATGGAACAGTTCGGCTTAACAGCAACAAATCCTCTTGTTGTTCCAAGACGCTTCTTCTGAGATTCAATAACCTCGAAATGCTCCGGATTAATCTCAGGAACGACCATCGGTACATCCTTCGTCCAGCGATGGGCACTGTTATTGGATACAACCGGAGTCTCGGTCTTAGCGTATTCCTCCTCAATCTTCTTAATTTCTTCCTTTGTCATATCAACAGCAGAGAAGACAAAGTCGACATCCTTGGCAACTTCTTCCACTTCGTTCACGTTCTTAACAACGATGTCCTTTACCGCAGCCGGAATAGGAGTATCCATTTTCCAACGGCCTTCTACACACTCCTCGTAGCGTTTTCCTGCACTTCTCGGGCTGGCCGCAATGACCGTAACCTCAAACCATGGATGATTCTCCAATAAAGAGATAAAACGCTGACCTACCATTCCGGTACCGCCAAGGATACCTACTCTTAACTTCTCGCTCATGATATTCTCCTACTCTTTTCTTTTTCCTTTTCGCCCAACTGTCCATGTGTGACGGACAGTTGTGTTTCTAGGAAATATAATAGTTTACTTGAATAAAAAAAGCAACCTGCATCCGGCTTTTCGCCATATTACACAAGGTTGCTTTGTTTTTTGATTCTTTTTTGTATAAAAAATCAAGACTCGATTCTAAACGGCTCTTATTTTGCGCCCGGCTTACCATTTGGTGTGGCAGCCTTCGCAGCTGCAGCTCTTGCTGCCTTTGCCTTAGCAATCTTAACTTCTTTTACAATCTGCTCCTTGAGATCTCTGCAGAGATCCTTAACGCGGGACGGCGTATTCGGATTTGCAAGCAATCCTGTAACGAGCTTGGAAGCCTCACCATACTCCTTAAAGTGATATGCCATATTCGCAAGAAGGTATTCGACTGTATTGGAATTCATTCCGCAATATGGAGGTGTCTCTGTTGAAAAAGCTTTCTTAAGACCATCATAGGCCTGACGGTAAAAGCCCTCCATCTCTTCTGTCAATTCCTTACGTTTCTCAATCTCTTCCGGTGTCTTGTCACCAATCGTCTTAAGCTCTCCTCTGCGAAGCCATGCGATACGAAGGCATACAACCGCCTTCTCAGAAAGCTTACCATGCTTAGCCATGGCACATACGAGAGCAAGCTTATAGTGATCAATGGACTTCTGATAGCTATAAGTCTCTTCCGGCTTCTCATCCACAGGGCTGAAGTTCTCACCTACAGCCTCACGGATCCACTTAATCTGAGACATTGACAGGTGTTCAAAGAACTTGTTCATTGCAGAATAACCGCAATTCGGACAGGAACATACCTCGTACTTTAAGGTGTCAATACCTTCAAAGTTAGGACGCAGATCAGAGTCCGGCTCTAATCGCTTTGCCTTACCGCTCTTAGCTGTGAGAGTCTTAAATTTGTGATCACAAACCGGGCACTGGACACTCTTCTCAAGTACAAGATCTTTCTCTTCTACCTTCGTCGGTGCTGCACTCGCCTTGCCTGCAGCCTTATTTGCTGACTTTTTCTTACCATCGTCTGTAATGTCAAGATCACCCTTCACATTCAGACCAAACTTCTCAAGTCCGGATAATAAATTCATGCTATCTTCCTTTTTAATTATTTGGTAATTTGAAGGAACTCTTAAGAGAAACAATGCGATTGAATACAGGAGCATTTTCCTTTGAGTCCTTACTGTCTACTGTAAAGAAACCATTACGAACAAACTGGAAGCTGTCGTATGCCTTAACATCAAGTAAAGAAGGTTCAAGCTTGGCATCCTCCATCACAACCAGAGAATTTGGATTAACATTGACATCACCATTCTCATTATAAACTCCTTTTTCCTCATCTACAATATTTTCGTAAAGACGAACCGGAGCTGTAATGGCTGTATCCTTATTCACCCAGTGAATCGTGCCCTTGACCTTACGTCCATCATTGCTGTTACCGCCGCGTGTCAGTGGATCATAGGTACCGTGAATACGGATCACATTGCCGTTCTCATCCTTCTCGCAGCTTGTGCAGGTAACAAAGTATGCATTCATAAGACGAACCTCGTTACCAGGGAACATACGGAAGTATTTCTTAACAGGCTCTTCCATAAAGTCACTTCTCTCAATGTATAAATGCTTGGAGAACGGAACCGTACGGCTGCCAAGAGATTCATTCTCAAGGTTATTTGGAACCTCAAGTTCCTCCGTCTGTCCTTCCGGATAATTATCAATCACCAACTCTACCGGGTCAAGGACTGCCATGACACGAGGTACCTTTGTCTTAAGATCCTCACGGATGCAATACTCAAGCATTGGATACTCCGCTGTGGAATTCGCTTTGCTGACACCGCAAAGTTCAACGAAACGACGGATTGCTTCCGGAGTATATCCACGACGGCGAAGTCCTGCAATGGAGACAAGTCTAGGATCGTCCCATCCGTCTACAATGCCGTCCTCTACCAGCTTCTTGATATAACGCTTACCGGTAACCACATTCTTAAGGTACAGCTTTGCAAATTCGATCTGACGTGGCGGATTCTCAAATTCACATTCACGGACAACCCACTCATATAAAGGACGATGATCCTCAAATTCCAGAGTACAGATGGAATGTGTGACACCCTCAAGAGCATCCTCAATCGGATGAGCGAAATCGTACATCGGGTAGATGCACCACTTGTCACCCTGTCTGTGATGAGACATATGAGCCACACGGTAGATGATCGGATCTCTCATATTGATGTTAGGGGAATTCACATCAATCTTGGCACGGATTACCACTGAGCCATCCTCGTATTTACCATTCTTCATATCCTCGAAAATCTGAAGAGACTCCTCCACCGGACGATCGGAATTCGGATCCTTCTTACCCGGCTCTGTCAATGTACCGCGGTATTCACGAATCTGCTCCGGAGTAAGATCAGAAGCATAAGCCTTACCCTTTTTTATCAGTTTTACGGCATATTCGTACATCTGCTCAAAGTAATCAGAAGCATACTTTGTCTCATCCCACTTTGCGCCCAGCCAGTGGATATCCTTCTGAATGGCCTCTGCAAATTCACTCTTCTCCTTGGTCGGATTGGTATCGTCAAAACGCATATGGAAGGTTCCATTGTATTCCTGAGAAAGACCATAATTCAAAATAATGGACTTGGCATGTCCGATGTGTAAAAATCCATTCGGCTCCGGCGGGAAACGAGTCACAACGTGATCGTAAACTCCCTGCTCAAGATCTTTATCGATCTCTTCCTCAATAAAGTTTCTGCTTTTCATTTCTGCTGTACTGTCTGACATTATCTGTTCCTCTTATTTCTAAATCTATCTATGAGTCATATCGACATCATTTCACATGAGTATGCGTAAAAAGGTGATCACTGCAGTATTCATATGCTCCGTTACACTTACTGCAATAACGGAACTCAAGTTCCGGATTCGTAAGCTCTGTCCGGCCGCAAATGCAACACTTGTGTCTGGCAGTTCCTGCCTCCCCCGCTTTACGGAAAGAATCCGTATTCGCACGGTATGCCCTCTGGAAATTGCGCTTCCGCTGAAATTCCTTCGGTGAATATCTTCTGAAATCTCTTGTCATCAGAAAGAAGATCAAGAAATTTGTCAAAGATGCGACGATTGCAATAACAACGCCCCAGTTTCTGGCATAAATTGCGGTAAAAACATCAAAACCGATGAAGGCCGCATATACAAAGCCCAACCATTTCATCTTAATCGGGATGAAAAAGTACAAAAGAATCTGTTCTTCCGGATAGGTCATCGCAAATGCCAGAAAAATAGAAAGATTGATATAGTTCGTTGAAAAGAACGCACTGATGGAGCTTCCCAAAACCATCTGGTAGGTACTCATCTCCGGTGTTCCAATCAAACTGATGGAGTAAATACCGTATACCAGCAATGCCCCAAGCACGGAACAAATAATTCCTCCAAATATGTAGAAATTAAACCGGAAGGTTCCCCATGCCCGTTCGAGAGCTGTACCAAGCTGCCAGTAGAAAATCATCATGATCACAGCAAACAACATATTCTGTTCCGGTGGGATCAATACCCATGTGATAATTCTCCACACCTGACCGTGCAGAATCATATAAGGATCCAAGTGCATATAGCTCAGGAAAGCTGTTCCTGTTGTCATACCACCGAATTGGAGAAGATATCCCAGGATATAGCCACCAATCAGGTAGTTGACCAGATGAGGAATTGCATATTTTCCGAATTTACGCTCCAGTTTATTGATCATCGTTACGAAATATCCTTTCTAAACGCGTCTATCACCCCTCAAATGGCGCATTCAGTTTATTATATTTTGTTGCTTTTCTCTTGTCAACAATCCACCTATAGATCCGATCTCCAACCGGAATCGAAAGCAGAGCCATTCCCAACGTGATTGCAAGTGCAAGAACGGTCTGTGCCACCTTCGGAAAATCTCCCAGAAATCCGCAAACAACATTGATTCCAACAAGCTGACATAAATACAGTGGCAAAGAGATTTTTCCCAATGCATAGACCCATTTCTGATTCCAGAACGCCTCTCCGTAAGTCTGTCCGGAAAAAGAAAGGACAACCGAAAGGGTAAGGAAAATCAGCACGTGGATTTCATAGCGGGATGTATAACTGGACATGGAGTAGAACAATGCCACGCCAAATCCCAGCACTTCAATCGCTGTCAAAACGTACTTATCCTTTCTGGTAAGATACCGGTGTGACAGATACCGGGATAATTCAAAGGCACAGGCCCCCAGGGAAATCTCGGCAATGGCACGAAATACACTTCCGTATCCAAACATGACCCAACGGTCCTGATCGGCAAAGGTTCCGTAATTGTACTGGAGCAGGCCAAGGATATATAAAGACAACAGCGGTCCTACAACTCTCGTATACATATAGTAATATTTCATGATGATCGGATACAGAATCATCATCGCAATCAGCATAGCGGAAATATACCACTCGATTACATCCACATTCGTATAGGTGAATCCGAATTTCTGAAGGAAGAAAAATTCCGGGATACTGTTAAAAAAGTACTGCAATACATTTTTAGCTCCGCCTTCATAAATATCTCTTGTGATGATCTTTAAAACGATCAGAGCCACAAACGGCATAATATGATAAGAAAAAATCGTAATATAACGCTTGAGAATATAACGAATGGTCTGACGTCCGAGTTCGACCTTTTTGGTCAGGCCAAGCTTTTGGTTCTTGCGCTTTTTATGAATGGACTTTGCCATCAAAAGGCCTGAAATGACAAAAAAGAATTCCACGCCAAAATATCCTCTGTTCAGAACCGGAATCCGGCTTTGCCCAATGACAAGATGATGAAAACCGATACTTCTATGACAGTGAAATAAAATTATAATGACCGAAAAAATAAAGCGCATAATCTCGATCTTACCGTTCTTTTGTTTCATAACATACCCTCTCTTTTACGTGTTTACTGCCTTAATTATAGCATTGCAAAACCCTTACTTCCAGTCGCTCCATTACCGTTTTTCATAAGATTGTACGCAATCAAATCCAACAAATAATGAAAATTGTAGATTGTAATAGCCCCCACCCTCCTCTATAATATGTAAAGTTGTATTATCCAAAATAAATTATTTTTAATAAGAAATGGGTGAATAAATGAGTAACAAAGAATTACACAAGTTGGGAATTGATATCGGTTCAACAACCGTCAAAGTCGCAGTTCTCGACAAGGATGATAATCTCCTGTTTTCAGACTATGAGCGTCACTTTGCTAACATTCGCGAGACACTTTTATCTCTCATTCAGAAAGCAAAGAAAATTACAGGTGAGATTACCGTAGCGCCTATTATTACCGGTTCCGGTGGACTGACCCTTGCAAAACATCTTGGCATACCTTTTGCACAGGAAGTAGTTGCAGTCTCTACTGCTCTTACCCATTACGCACCACAGACGGACGTTGCCATCGAATTAGGTGGTGAGGATGCCAAAATCATTTACTTCGAAAACGGCAATGTCGAGCAACGTATGAATGGTATCTGTGCCGGAGGAACCGGTTCTTTCATCGATCAGATGGCATCTCTTATTCAGACCGACGCAACCGGCCTGAACACCTACGCCAGAGATTACCAGTCCATCTATCCGATTGCTGCAAGATGCGGTGTATTCGCCAAGACTGATATTCAGCCACTGATCAACGAGGGTGCAACACGGGAAGACCTTTCTGCATCCATTTTTCAGGCTGTCGTAAACCAGACCATTTCCGGTCTTGCCTGTGGTAAGCCGATCCGCGGACATGTTGCCTTCCTTGGTGGACCGCTTCATTTCCTCGATCAGCTGCGGGAGACCTTTATCCGTACTCTGCACCTGGATGAGGAGCATACCATTATTCCGGAAAACTCCCATCTGTTCGCAGCCATCGGATCAGCCTTAAATTATAAAGAAGACACCACCATGGAGCTTTCCTCCATCGAAGAAAAGCTTTCCGGTGAACTTCATATGGAGTTTGAAGTGGCTCGTATGGATCCTCTTTTCAAGGACCAGAAGGATTATGATGCTTTCCTTTCCCGTCACGGCAACAATCATGTGCAAACCGGTGACATCAAGACCGCAAAGGGCAATGTTTTCCTTGGCATCGATGCCGGATCAACCACAACAAAAATTGCACTGATCGACGATGAAGGAAGACTTTTATATTCTTTCTATGACAACAACAATGGATCACCTCTCTTAACTTCCATTCGTGCTATGAAAGAGATCAAGGAATTACTTCCGGCCGATGCGCACATCGTACATTCCTGCTCAACCGGATATGGTGAGGCTCTCCTTAAATCCGCTTTCCAGCTGGATGACGGTGAAGTAGAGACGGTTGCCCACTACTACGCTGCCTCCTTCTTTGACCCGGATGTGGATTGTATCCTTGACATCGGAGGTCAGGATATGAAGTGCATCAAGATCAAGGATCAGACGGTTGATTCCGTTCAGCTGAACGAAGCATGTTCCTCCGGCTGTGGTTCCTTCATTGAAACCTTCGCAAAGTCCCTCAATTTCACTGTAAAGGATTTTGCAAAAGAGGCTTTGTTTGCACAGCATCCGATTGACCTTGGTACCCGTTGTACCGTTTTCATGAATTCCAAGGTAAAGCAGGCGCAGAAGGAAGGTGCATCCGTTGCAGATATCTCTGCAGGTCTTGCTTATTCCGTTATCAAAAACGCCCTCTTCAAGGTCATTAAGCTCTCCGATCCAAAGGAACTGGGAAGCAATGTCGTCGTACAGGGCGGAACCTTCTACAACGATGCTGTTCTTCGTGCTTTTGAGCAGATCAGCGGAGTTAAGGTTACAAGACCGGATATCGCCGGTATCATGGGTGCCTTCGGCGCAGCACTGATTGCCCGTGAGCGGTTTGAAGATCAAAAATCAACCACCATGCTGCCAATGGATGAGATTTTAAATCTTACCTTTGAAACAAAAATGACACACTGCCAGGGATGTACCAACAAGTGCATGCTTACCATCAATCGGTTCTCCGACAACCGTCGTTTTATCACCGGTAACCGTTGTGAGCGCGGTCTTGGTAAGGAAAAGAACAAGGATAATATTCCAAACCTGTACGAATATAAATACAACCGTCTGTTCCGCTACGAATCTCTTCCAAAAGAGCAGGCAAAATATGGTGTGATCGGTCTTCCTCGCGTCCTGAACATGTACGAAAACTATCCGTTCTGGGCAACTTTCTTCCGTAAGCTTGGATTCTCTGTGGTACTTTCTCCACAGTCCAACCGCAAGGTTTACGAGCTGGGTATCGAAAGCATCCCGAGTGAGTCTGAATGTTATCCGGCAAAGCTTACCCACGGTCATGTACAGTGGCTGATCAACGAAGGAATCAAGACCATCTTCTATCCTTGTATTCCGTACGAGAGAAACGAATTCCCGGACAGTAACAACCACTACAATTGTCCGATCGTTACTTCCTATGCGGAAAATATCAAAAACAACGTAGAAGCCATCACCTCCGGTCAGGTTCGCTTCCTCAATCCGTTTATGGCCTTCTCTTCCGAAGAGACCCTTGCCGGCCAGCTGGTCAAGGTCTTCGGCGAAGAATATCATATTCCGGAGAATGAAGTTCGCGATGCGGTTCATGCCGGTTGGTTTGAGCAGGGAAGATTCCGCCATGATATGGAGGAAAAGGGCGAGGAAGTTCTTGCCTACCTGAAGGAAACCGGTCGTCACGGCATTGTCCTTGCCGGTCGTCCGTACCATATTGATCCGGAGATCAATCACGGAATTCCTGACCTTATTACAACCTATGGAATGGCTGTATTAACCGAAGATTCCATTTCACACCTGGGCAAGCTGGAAAGACCTCTGATCGTAATGGATCAGTGGATGTACCATACCAGAATGTACTCTGCCGCCAATTATGTGAAAAAGACAGAAAACCTTGATGTGATCCAGCTGAACTCCTTTGGATGTGGTCTGGATGCCGTTACAACCGACTGTGTTAACGACATCTTATCCAAATCCGGCAAGATTTATACCTGCCTTAAAATCGATGAGGTGAACAACCTTGGCGCTGCCAGAATCCGTATCCGGTCACTACTGGCTGCCATTCGTGTCCGCAAGCGTCGTGCCGACAAATTACAGGTCAGCAAGCGTAAGATTCGTCCGGCTGACTACAAGCGTACCCTCTTCACCAAGAAGATGAAAAAGGAATATACCATCCTTTGCCCGCAGATGTCACCGATTCATTTTGAGCTGATTGCACCTGCCATGCAGGCAGCAGGCTATCACATCGTTGTTCCAGACATTCCTACAAAGGATTGCATCGACCAGGGATTAAAATACGTTAACAACGACGCCTGCTACCCGTCCCTTCTGGTCATCGGACAGCTGATGAGTGCCATTAAGTCCGGTAAATACGATATGAGTCGTACAGCCCTCTTAATCTCACAGACCGGTGGCGGATGCCGTGCAAGTAACTACATTGGATTCATTCGACGTGCCCTTGCAAAGGCCGGCTATAAGGATATTCCGGTTATCTCACTGAATGTAAGCGGTCTTGAGAAGAATCCGGGCTTTAAGCTGACACCGAAGGTTATACAGCATGGTCTTTACGGCCTGATCTTTGGTGATATCTTCCTGCGCTGCCTCCTTCGTGTTCGTCCTTATGAGCTGGAGAAAGGCTCTGCAAACGCTTTACATGAGAAGTGGAAGAAAAAGGTCATCGAGTTTGTTTCCAGTGACCATTACCTCTCTCACCGTAAGTTTAAAAAGATGTGTCAGGATATCATTTACGACTTCGACCATCTTCCAATGACCACACAGGCAAAACCAAGAGTCGGTATTGTAGGAGAAATCCTGGTTAAGTTCCTTCCAATGGCAAACAACCATCTTGTAGAACTGCTTGAGCAGGAAGGTGCCGAGGCTGTTGTCCCGGACCTTACCGATTTCCTTCTTTACTGCTTCTATAACACAAACTTTAAACAGGAAAACCTCGGTTTCTCCAAGAAGAGTGCACGGATTGCAAACCTCGGAATCAAATTCTTCGAATGGCTGCGTAAAGCTGCCCGGGAAGGCTATCAAAAGAGTGAGCACTTTACTGCCCCTGCCTATATCAATGAAACAGCAGATAAGGCGAAAGCAATCGTATCCATGGGTAATCAGACCGGAGAAGGCTGGTTCCTGACGGGAGAAATGTTAGAACTGATCGGAGAAGGCGCGAATAACATCGTATGCATTCAGCCATTTGGATGTCTGCCGAATCATATCGTCGGTAAAGGTGTAATCAAAGAAATCCGCCGTGAAAATCCGGCCGCAAATATTGCAGCCATCGATTACGATCCGGGCGCATCCGAAGTAAACCAGTTAAACCGAATCAAGCTTATGCTTTCTACCGCAGTAAAAAATATGAAAAAAGCTCAGGATGAGCAGGAAACAGCATAAAACGATATAAAAAAACGGCCCCTTACCAATCGGTAAGGGGCCATCTTTATGCTATATTATTTTGCAAGTAACATCATGATCTCATTGGATCTCTTGACAAACAATGCAAGTTCATCCGGTGATAACGGTCTGTTGCTAAGCTCAGCTAAATCATAAAGCTGGTGTGCAAACAGTCCGGCATGCTCATCATTTTCATGGGCAACCAGATATTTTACAAGGTCATGGTCTGCATTCAGAATCAGTGTCTCCGGACCGTTAAAGGCATCATCCATGCCCTGACCCATAGAGTACATCTTCATCATATCAGACATACGGCGCATATTCTCATCGCGGCTGATAACAGCAGCAATATCGGCTGATTTAAGCTTTGATACTTCTACCGTCAGATCTTCTTTTCCAAGAGCCTTCTTGAACACCTCGGTTAAGGTATTCTTCTCTTCTTCATATGCCTTTTCATCCGTTTCCTCTGTCAATGCATTCTGAATATCCGCATCGATACGAAGGAACTTGTAATGCTCATTACGCTGCTCAAGCTGTGTAATAAAGGATGTATCAATTGCATGATCCAAAATAACGGCATTCATGCCATTGTTCTTAAACATCTCAATATACTGACTCTGCTGCTTGCGATCTGTCACATAGTATACGGCTGTCTTGTCCTCATCCTTTACCTCGGATGTCTCGGAAGCATTCTCCTCTTTTGCTTCACTCTCCTCCTGCTTTTTCTTCTGATCCTCTTCTAACAGCTGAGGAAGTGTCACATAAGAATCGTTAATATCCTTAAAGAGAATATAATCATTCATGCGGTCACAGAACTTTGTATCCTTCAGGCAACCAAACTTGATAAACGGGCTGATGTCATCCCAGTACTTCTCGTAGGTTTCCTTCTCCGTCTTGCAAAGACCTGTCAGCTTGTCTGCAACCTTCTTAATGATATAGTCACGGATCTTTGTTACGAAGCCGTCATTCTGAAGCGCACTACGGCTGACATTCAAAGGAAGATCCGGACAATCGATCACACCCTTTAAGAGCATAAAGAACTCCGGAATAACCTCTTTGATATTATCTGCTACAAAGACCTGGTTGTTATAGAGCTTAATGGTACCTTCAATGGAATCATACTCTGTATTGATCTTCGGGAAATAAAGAATACCCTTTAAGTTAAACGGATAATCCATGTTCAGATGAATCCAGAATAACGGCTCCTTATAATCCAAAAATACCTTGCGGTAGAATTCCTTATAGTCTTCATCTGTACATTCGGAAGGAGACTTTGTCCAGAGCGGATTGGTATCATTCAGCGGAACCGGACGCTTAACGATCTTAAGCTTGTCCTTTGCAGGAGAAACCTCTACCTGCTCCTTGGTTCCATCTTCCTTTTCCTTCTCTTCAAACTTTGCATCCTCGTGAATCTCTTCCACCACAGTATCGGTATCACGTCGATCGCTTGGGTCGATCTCTTCATACTCTGTCGGAGCATTCGCCTTGGTAAGGAAAATCTCTGTCGGCATGAAGGAACAGTATTTCTGCAGAACTTCACGGGCACGATATTCATTGGCGAACTCCAGGCACTCTTCGTTTAAGAACAGTGTAATGGAAGTTCCTACGGAGGACTTGGTTCCATCGTTCATTGAGAACTCTGTTCCACCGTCACACTCCCAGTGAACTGCTGTCGCACCATCCTTATAGGAAAGGGTATCGATATGTACTTCATCTGCTACCATGAAGGCAGAATAAAATCCCAATCCGAAATGACCGATAATCTGATCGTCGTTACCCTTGTCCTTGTACTTGGACAGGAAATCTGTAGCGCCGGAGAAAGCAATCTGGTTAATGTACTGATCCACTTCCTCTTCTGTCATTCCAAGACCGTTATCCGTGATGGTAATGGTCTTCTTCTCCGGATTGACTTCAACGGTCACCTTTGCCTTAAAGTCAGCCGGAAGCTCGTACTCTCCCATCATATCCAGCTTCTTCAGCTTTGTAATTGCATCACAGCCATTACTTACTAACTCACGATAGAAAATATCATGATCGGAATAAAGCCATTTTTTAATAACGGGGAAAATATTTTCACTTGTGATTGATAAGCTACCATGTTTTTCTGCCATAACACACGCTCCTTTATATTGTTAGCAAACAGCCTCATCGACTGCTAATTTCAACAGTCTTATTGTAGTTCTACCCAGAAAAAAAGTCAATAAAAAATCAGCACTCTCAAGATGAGAGTGCTGATTCTATATCATCGCTTGAACACTATGGAGTCTGTACTCCAATCAAAGTCAAGACTCGCTCGCGAGTCTTGCGCGCCGACTGAGTTAAAAATCTACGCTACCAAGGTTACCGTCAGCCACGTAATAAGCCTTATGATCTTCCGGCTTAACGTATACTGTAACTTCCTTGATTGACTTCTTGCTCTTGGAATATGCCTTCTTAGCATCCTCTAAGATCTTATTCAGGTCAAAATCATTGCCCTCATACTGAAGCACAACCTTTGGCTCAGAAACAGTTGCCTTCTCAGCTGCCTTTGAAACCGTCTTCTTAGCTGCAGACGATGCCTTAGATGTGGTCTTCTTAGCTGCGCTAGAAGCCTTCTTAGCAATTGTCTTAGCGTCACTAACGGCCTTTGTTGCGTTACTTTTCACTTCTTCTGTTGCTTTCTTAACTTCTTCCGCCACTTTTTTCGAATCCTCCTTACCAGCATCTAAAATATCGCGAACAGTTGCAGTCAAATCCGCCTCGACCTTTTTGGTCGATGTCTTTACTTTAGAACTCATGTGCTCTCTCCTTTTTGTTCGAAACCCTACTCCACTTTTCGAAAAACTTTCTTTCAAAAAACGACTTCTTTTTCATTATACTATGTTTTTCCAAAAAACCAATATGTGAAATTTGTATATTTGCAGATTTTTTAAAGAAATTTTTGTACATTTTCACAACAATTGTCTAAAGCTTTCCTAAAATGAAATATTTTCCCCCAACAAAGTAAAGAAACTGTTTGTTTCTACAGAGTTTCCCGGATTCGCATCAAGGTCATCCCACGCACTTTGATTCAGATAAGAAAATTCATCTTTTGTCTGTTTTTCAATAATTTCAGAAATCAAAGCTTTTTTTCTGGATGCAATAACATTCACTTTATTTTCTTCCGACAGCTTTTTATCGTATTTGTCTACACAATAAAACAGATATACATCATCGCCGGAGATTACCGGTGCGGAACTTTCGCCGTCATCAAGAGCAAAAGCCTTCTCTTCCACCTCCTCCGGAAAGCTTCCCCTTCCAAAAGAAACCATCTCTTTATCACCAAGGCTGTATTTCTGTGCAACAAGAACAGCCTGATCCTTCGATTCTGCCGCCTGTAATTCGGAACGGGCCAAAGCCACATCCACCTGATTGTCCTTTGGCATTCGAACTACAATGGCGTCCATAATCCGTGCCTCATCCTCAGAGACCTCTTCGTCTACCTGTGTCATGAGATTCGCATAGACCTTCTGTGCCAGGGCATAGTGTTCATAGATCTTATCAAGGTCGGATACCGACGTTTTAAGGTATGCACGGTCATCTACGGTAAGACTGTCGTAATAAGCCTTAGCTGCCGCCTCTACCTTCTGCTTTTCTGTCTCGGACAACGAAATATCCTCTTCTCTTGCATATTCATTCATGGCATATACCATGGATAAATGATCCAGCACCGCCTGTTTTAAATTCTCTGTCAAATGATCCGTATTCAAATTCGCAGACCACAAATCCACCTCTCCGACATGGCGGTACAGGTTATAGTAGTTCGCCAGATATACTCTTGCCTCTTTCTCCGAACAGCGTAAATTACCGATTCGAAATACATTGCCTACACCACTGCCGGTCGAGAAGAAGATTTCCTTTCCTGCAATCTTGCAGCCGCTGAATGTTCCTGCTAAAAGTGTTGCGGCCAAAATAACGGATACTGCTTTTATCTTTTTCATATCACTTAACCTTCCACAATAAGGTATCTTCCGTCCTCAATCGGGAAAACCTCTTCGCAGGAGAAGATTTCCTCCTCTGACATTCCGGACACATCCAGGTTATCCATCATATATTCCATAACCTCTTTCTTGTCCTTGCAGACGATGGCACAGACATCCTCTAAAAAATATTCTGCCTCTTCTGCACTGTCTGCCACTGCTTCCGGAAAAAGCTTGGTCTGCTGCTCTAAAAATGCTGCTATTACTGCGCTATCGTATGTCTCCATATACTTTTCTTATCCTCCATCAATTGAATATTACTTAATTGCCATTATACCAAAACACTTCTTCCCAACGCAAAGGAATACAGGTAGATCTCTGTCACAGGAAGTCCAAAACTTCTCTCCAACGCCATCTTGTATAGTACCATCTGTTTCCGGTATCGTTTCAAAAGCTGCTGTTCTGTCTTCACATAATCCGTCTTGTAATCAACCAGAACAATATGGTCATCCTCAATAAAGAAGGCATCCATAATTCCCTGTACGATTACCTGATCCTGGATATCCAGCTCCGGATTCCCTTCGGTTTCGGAAAGGAAAACCTCCGGATCATCTCCCATAACAAAAGCCTGCTCACGGTAGAGCTTTCCTTTCTGATCCGCCATCTGCATCCGTCTGGCAAGATCAGATTTCATAAAGGCCCTGAGCTTTGAAACCTGAAGCAGCCCCTTTTGCTCCTCCGTTAAAAATCCGTGGGATAGTTCATAGGACAACTGCGCTTCATAGGTGTTAGCCAGATCCTCCATAGAAAAATCAAGCTTCTCCAGAAAACGATGCATGGCCGTACCCCGAAGAGCCGGCTGGTTTTCTGCCTTTTCTCCGCCTAAAAACAGAGGAACGGTTGCCGTAAAAGTCTCTTCCGGTGTATCCAGCGGCACAGCTTCTACGTCTGCTTCTATCGCCGCGTCCTTATCCATAAACTCACGGCTTAAGTCCTGCGCATTTTCCGTCATAGCCTGTTCCTGCTCCTGCATGACGCGCTGCTTAATCTCCGACACAGAATATTTCATCTTGGTTCGAACCGCATCCTCATACGGATACTTACTATGGTAATATTCCAACAGCTTTTCAACCCGTTGCGATGCCGGGAGCGATCCTATATCCGCAAGAAAGCTCTTTTTATCCAGTTCCCGAACCTGTGCCTTCACCTCTTCCGATACAAGCTGATCGGCCGTAGGGATCGTAACAGGATATCCCGTGGCTTTTAAAGCAGGGATTGCATAGTCAAAGAAGGAGGTGGCATTTTTCCGTTCCACAAAAGAAAGGGCGTTCGAAGGGTAGAAAAACTCCTTTTCATAGCTTTCCATCTTCGTTTTACTTGCTTCTCCCACAAGAATCAGCTTATCTCTTGCTCTTGTCAGAGCTACATAATATACACGCAGCTCTTCTCCCAGCTGTGCGATCTTCATCTCGGATTCCATTGCCTGCTGATACAGTGTCTTCGTCTTGACCCTGCGCTTTGCATCGATATACTGCATAGCCATTCCGAATTTACGGTCCAGAACAACCGCCGCATTGTCAAACTGAAATTTCTTACCGCAACCGGCTACAAATACCACCGGGAACTCCAGCCCCTTACTCTTATGAATGGTCATGATTCGAACCGCTTCTTCTCCGGCCGTGTCATCTGCCTCTCCGGTATCCGCGTCGTAGGTACATAATTTATCGATGTAGGAAAGGAAATGGAAAATTCCCTGATAGCTGCTGTGCTGATAAGCGATTGCCTTCTCTAAAAGCATCTCGAGATTGCCTCTTTTTCTTACGCCTCCTGTCAATCCGCTGACATATGTCATATATCCGCTTTCCGTCAGAATCTGCTGTAACAATTCAAAAATCGGAGTATCTGCCACATGACTTCGATAATAAGAGAGCCTTTCATAAAAACGGGAAAGCTTTTCCCTTTCCTTTTCATCAATCACTGCTCTGTTTTCTTCTCTTTCTGCCAGAACGGCCTCTGCAAATCCCAGATCCTTATGTGCCGCAGCAATACGGCCGAGGGTTTCCTCAGACAATCCCACCATAGGAGAATGCAATACGGCCGCCATTGGAATGTCCTGCCGCGGATTGTCGATGATTTTCAGTGCTGCCAAAGCGGTCTGAACTTCAACAGCAGAAAAATATCCCCTGTTGGAAATACTGCGCGCCGGAATTCCTCTTGCTGAAAGGATACGGATCATACTGTCACTAACAGCGTTGGCACTTCTATGAAGGATCACAATATCATTGTAGGTGATCGGTCGCATAGAACCGGTATCCTTGTCATAGACCTGCATCATCCCCATGAGCTCCCGGATCTTCGAAGCAATCACAACGGCTTCAAGACTTTCCTTTTCCTTGCCGTCCAAAGCCTCCTGCAAGGATTCATCCGCGGAAGGAATCACAATCGTTTCCATTTGACAGCTTCTCTCGGGTTCCGGCTTTGGAACCCATGTTGCTCCAAGCTTTAACTCTGCCACCTCGTCGTACTCAACACCGCCCAAATCTTCCTTCATAATCATTCGAAAGATATCGTTTACCGGACGGATGACTTCAAGACGGCTTCGAAAGTTTTGATCCAAGTCAATCCGTCGAAAGGTCTCCCCCTGTTTATTCTTATATCTTTGACACTTCTCAAGAAAAATATCCGGACAGGCCTGACGGAACCTATAGATGCTTTGCTTCACATCGCCAACCATGAAATAGTTCTTCTCATCTCTTGTGATGGAGGACAGCAAAAGTTCCTGCAATTCATTGGAATCCTGATACTCATCCACCATAATCTCTTCGAACTGATTCCTGTAAGCCAGCCCCTGTGCCGTCGGCCGGTTATCTTCCTTCCGCACCAGAACTTCAAGGGCTTTATGCTCTAAATCCGAGAAACTCAGGACATTCTTCTCCTGCTTTTTCTTATAAAATGCCTCGATGTATTTCTTCGTAAGAGAAACGGTGATTCTTGCAAAAGGAGCCACCCTTTTCATCTCATCCAATATGTCATCCAGTGATCCGGTTATAACCTTTTCAATATCGCCTGCCACAATCTTTTTATAGGCATTACGCTGCTCCTGAATGGACTTGGCAAGCTCCTTGTCCGTCTCACTGGCACCGGAAAGGCGTTTGAATGACGTCCACTTGGTATGGGCAGAGACAATGCGATACAGACTGTCATAGCTTGTCGCTAAAGACAGCTCATCGAAATAGCTTTGATCATCCAAAAGCGCCGGAAGATACGGGTGCGGCTGCCCTTTGATTTCTTCATTCACTAATTGTGCATACAGTCTGCGGGAATGACTCCCCAGATCCTTTGCCAGCGCACGAACACCGGCAACCAGCTGCTTCATCCATGGAAGCTCTTTCATCTCCGAAACCGTATCAACCTCATAGCTGACCAGAAGCTGATCAAGATATTGCTCCGGCCATGGAGAGGCCATGGCTGCCCGCTCGACCTGCGTTATGATTTCCATTACCTGATCATCCCGTTCCTTTCTGGAAAAGGCATCAATCAGTGCAAGAAAATCCGGGTCCTTCTTCTCATATTCCTCCTCCAAAAGTTCCTGCATCACCTCTTCCGAAAGAAGGGTCAATTCCCCCGTGTCTGCAATTCTCGCCTGGGGATCCACGTCGATTTCATGAAAATGACTTCGAACCACATCCTGACAAAAACTGTCAATGGTACAGATATGGGCAGAATGAACCAGCGTCTTCTGTCGCTGCATTCTGGCATCATGGGGATGTTCGCGGCAATATTCCTTTAAACTCTTGTAGACACGTTCTTTCATTTCTTTTGCAGCCGCTCTTGTGAATGTCACAACAAGGATACGATCGATATCAACCGGTTCGGATCCCACGCCCTTCACCAGGTCGATGATTCGCTGTACCAGTACTGCCGTCTTACCGGAGCCTGCTGCAGCCGAAACAAGAAGGGACGCATTCCTTGTATCAATTACTTCCTGTTGTGCTGTTGTCCATTTGCTCATTCGTCCTCTCCTTCTTCCCCGTCGGCTTCTTCTGTAAATATTCCAAGTTCCTTGCGGATAACAGGAAGTACCTCGTCCAGATTCTGCGATGCAATATCCTTGAAGTGGAAACCGTCCATCCGCGGATCAAAACCGCAGACACTCTTATAGGCGCAATAATCACAGGCACTGAACTGTCCCATTCGATACGGTGCCACTTCTATGTTTCCGGATAAAATTTCTTCTCCTAAATCCTTCGTCTTCTTCTCTACAAAATCACACAGAACATTTAAGTCATCCGGTGAAACCACCTTGCTGGTAACCGTCGGCTCTCCATCTTTCTTGCTGCCTACCTTTATAACATCCGAGGTATAGCTTTCATGATTATCAAAGGCAATGCCCAGTTCACTGTCAAGGTCACGATACACCCGGTCATCGGATACTACCAGTCCATTGGCCCGCAACTCTTTTAACTGCGCTTCCCTGATCTTTGCCTCCGGGAGATGTAAATCTCCTTCAATCAACGGATCTTCCACATGATAGTAGAAGACAGCTCCCGGCTTAACCACTCTGTCCTCTCCATCCTGAATTCCGCGAACGGCAGCATTTAAATAAAACAGCAACTGAACCTGAATTCCGTTATATAAACGTCCTCCGTCAATATCCTGGTTCGAGGACTTATAGTCAATAATCTTAACATATACCTGCTGCTCATCCTCTGACAGATCCACACGGTCAATCTTTCCGGTAAGTTCAAGTCGGCTTCCGTCGGATAATTCCCTTGTGAGATTCTCCTTCTTATCGATCTGGCTGAGTGCAACCTCGAACCTGGAGGGAACGAAACTTCCCTTTCTGACCTGATAGGTAAGTGCCCATACCGTTCTTCGCATGGTATTTTTGATATGGGAAAGCACATAGGCATCTCTCGGTGACTCTAAGAGCTCTGCCTTGCCAAATTCCTTTAACGCATCCTGTATGCTCGCATCAAGGAATGTCTCACACTTCTCCTCTGAAATATCCATCCATGTACTGTCACTGTCGTTCACATAACGTGAATAGTGTTCCAGGATACTATGATACATCTCTCCCATATCCGAAGCTTCCATCACATACCGCCTGCGTTCCTGCAATTTCAATCCGTACTCCAGATAATAGGAAAAAGCGCATTTAGCATAACGCTCCAGTCGACTGACCGACATTCGAAGGTGGTCACCGGCCAGGGCCTTCTGCACCGTCTTACTGATAGGATCATGACGGTATCGGTAAAAGGCACTGTCCAGCATCCGATGAAATTCCTCTTCATCATCTGCCTTCTTGACACGCAATAGATCTGCCAAAAGCTTACGCTTCTCTTCTGTCAACACTTCGCCGGATGCCGCCTGACGCAGAACAGAAGACAACAGAAGCGTTGCTCCCTCCATCGTCTGAAGGAAGATCTCGGACTCATCCGGTATCTCAACCGTATGAAGATCCGGATACAATTCCTCAATTGCCTCCACCAGATAGGATGCAGATGTCGCCTCCTTCTCATTGTTCACTCCGGCATAAGTGATGATGAGCTTCTTTGATGGCTTCGTCAGAACCATATACAGGTAAAACTTCTGCGTAAATGCTTTCTCACGATCTGTCGGCGCCAGTTCGTACTCCGCCTCTTTTAAAATTTCTCTCTCCGTCTGGGAAAAGATACCGGCAGAAGTATTACTCCTCGGAATCGCTCCATCATTGGCTCCCAGCAAAAACAGAATCTGAACATGATCCAGCCTTGTTCTCTCAAGGTCACCGAACATCACGGAGTCGTTGCTCTGGGGAATCTTGGCAACCGAAACATTTTCAAGTCCAGCAGCAAGCATATCCCGGTAATCTCCCAGGGAAATGATCTCATCTCCGGTCAATTCCACACACTGATCGAGAAGATCCATCAAAAAAGGATACAGCTCCTGGTTCACCCGGCTCTTATCCTGATTCTCCTCCTTCTCTCCCTCTTCCATACGCTCAATGAGCTGTTCCTCAATATGAAAGCCACGAAGAAGTTCATACAGGAGCCTGCTTCTCTCCCGGACGGTCACCTTTGCCTTCGTCTGCCGGTTATAGAAGTCCGTGACAGGCCCCATAAATTTTTCACGGATTTCATTCAGCTGTGCCAGCTTCTCTCCGTTATAATTCTTCGGAATCCTCGTAAAAGGATGTGAAAATTTACGAATACCACGCACACCGGAGGCGTAGAGGTAATTATCCAAAAGATCCACTTCCTCCTCATGAACAGGAAGAAGCCCGGTTCTAAGAAGGCGAATCACACTCTCATAAGACATCTTATCCGTTACCAGTTCAAGAGCACCGTCTACAAACTCCAGGAGCGGATGGTAGATCTCCTCCTGCCTCTGGTCAACAAACAGAGGAATCTCCGCCCGTTCAAAGACGCCTTTTATATGGTATTGATAGTCCTGCATATTGGCACAGACCACTGCGAAATCTCTGTAATGAAGAGCCTGATTCTCTTTCATCAGCCGTTTGATTTCGCCGGCTGCAAAAAGAATCTCTCGCACAGGATCTGATACATGATAAATCTGAATAGCCTTCGGATCTTCTCCCTCATAAACACCCGGCTCATTGCGGAACAACTGCTGCTGAAGAAAGAACAGTCTGCTCCCCGGCTCGTGTCGTCCGTTCTGACCATCCAGTATAACAGGCTCAAGCATCTGATGGTCGCATAAATCATCCAAAAACCGGATGGTCTTCTTACTTAAAGCAAACAGTTCTTCCTCCCCCGGCTGCTTCATATAGTTCTCCTCAGGGTCAATGGTCACCGTACAAAGCATCTGATCCAGCATCGGATAGATACAGGATAACACCTGCTTCTGAATCGGAGTAAATCCGGTATATCCGTCAAAACAGATGACAGCATCCCGAATCAAAAGAGACTCAGAGGCTACAGAGGCAAATAATTCTAAAATTCTCTCCTTGGAGATATAGTCCCCCTGCATATAGGACAGATATCCGTCATAAATAGTACGAATATCCTCTGCCTTGGCTTTAAAGGAAGCAGGCATGTATTGTGCCTCTTCCATCGCAAGAAGGTCCTCCGGAAGGACATGGTACTGCTCTAATTCACTGATTAAAGATTTGACCTCATTGATATAACCCTTACGGTTAATATTACGTCTGAGAACCGTAAGCTCGTCCAGCCGCTCGGATGCCACATGACGAATCAAGAGACTTTTACCGGTCTCTGTCAGAACCGTTCCGCTCTGCGTCCCCAGTTCATCAAAGACACGATAGGCAAGACGCTCAAAGGATAAAACATCGATATTCATAATACTCTTGTTCGGATGTGCGAAAACCAATGCCCTCTGGGTCTGCATGGTAAACTGCTCCGGAACCATGATGATATATCTGCGATCCGGATGCTGCTTCGCCTGCGAAATCATATAATCAAACGCCCATGTGGATTTACCGCTTCCGCTACCACCTAAAATCAGCTGCATAGACATAAAAATAACCTCCTTATTGCCACTTAATATTGTAACAATAAGAAGGTTATTTGTGAACATATATTCTATACTTCTTCTAACATTTCCTGCATCGTATGCCATCCAAGAACAGCACACTTTACACGGGCAGGCATATGAGAAACATCGGAAAGAATGGAGGCCTCCTCCAGCTCTTCCTTTTCATCCTCTGTGATACTTCCTTTGATCATGCGAAGAAAAATATCAGCCAGGTGTTCTGCTTCCTCTTTGCTTTTTCCTATTACAAGATCAAGCATCATATCAGCCGAAGCCTGTGAAATAGCACAGCCATCTCCCTCATAGGCTCCATCAACAATTCTGCCGTCTTCCACTTTAAGGTTTAAAATAATATCATCCCCACAGGAAGGATTGACACCTTCAAGAGAAAAATTAGCATCTTCCAGATGATGCTTATGTATTGGATGAAGGTTATGATCGGTCAATACTTCATTGTAAAAGGTATTATTCTGCATATCCCATTTCCTTTCGAATCTGCATCAGTGTTTCAACAAATGCATCGATATCTTCTTTATTATTGTAAAATGCCAGAGATGCTCTTGTGGTAGACAGTGTTCCAAGATATTTCATCAGTGGCTGAGCACAATGGTGTCCGGCTCTAACCGCAATTCCATGCGCATCAAAAATTGCTGCAATGTCATGAGGATGAACGCCGTCCAGCTTGAAGGTTATAATTCCATGATGTTCCTTCGGATCCTCTGAGCCAATGACATGTACATACGGATACTGCTTCATCTTCTCCATTGCGTAGACAGTTAACTCCTCCTCACGCTTGGTAATCAGATCCCATCCAAAACGCTGCATAAAACGAATCGCCTCTGCCAGGCCTACCGCTCCGCCTACGTTCACCGTTCCAGCCTCAAACTTATGCGGAACCTCCGCATAGGTCGCACCCTCTGTGGTTACATATTCAATCATCTCACCGCCGTATAAGAACGGAGGCATCTTTTCAAGAAGATCGTATTTTGCATAAAGGGCACCGATTCCCATTGGTGCAAACATCTTGTGACCGGAAAATGCCAGGAAATCACAGTCCAGATCCTGCACGTCCACCGGAACGTGTGGTACGGACTGAGCACCATCAGCCACCAGAACCGCACCATGATCATGGGCTACCTTCGCAAATCCCTTGATATCATTTAAGCGTCCAAATACATTGCTGATCTGTGTCACAGCAACCAGCTTGGTACGTTCTGTAATAATATCCTCGAGCATCTGTGGGGTAAGTGTACCGTCCTTTTCACAGTAAAGATAGGTAAGCTTTGCCCCTGTTACCTTTGCTGCCTGCTGCCAAGGTAACATATTACTGTGATGCTCTGCAATCGTGCAGATAATCTCATCACCTTCCTTCAAGAAGGTTCTGGCATAGGAGTAGGCAATCAGGTTCAAGCTCTCCGATGCATTCCGTGTAAATACAATTTCTTCCGGACGTGCTGCTCCGATAAAGTCCGCAACCGTCTTTCTTGCGTTTTCATACGCATCGGTTGCATCAACAGACAAAGCATACAAACCACGAAGTGGATTTGCATTATACATGCGGTAATATTGATCTGCAGCCTCAATCACGCATGGTGGTTTTTGAGAGGTTGCTGCATTATCAAGATATATTACATTTCTGTTTTTTAAAATCGGGAATTCTTTCCGAATGAGCTGATCCTTTTCTGTCATCTTATACCTCGTCTGCTCTGCCTAGCTTGCTTGCAATTAAATTTCTAGTCTTCTCATCCATAATCTTATCTGCCACAGCCTCGATGCGTGCTACAGCCATCATCTCATAGATTGCCTCTTCACTCATACCGCGACTCTTAAGATAGAACATCAAATCCTCCGGCAACTTACCGATGGTTGCACCGTGATTACCTTCCACATCTTCTTCAGCACATAAAATAACAGGAATTGTCTGGTTCGAAACTGTCTCGTCCATCAGAAGAACATCTTCCACTTCAGAACCTACCGCTCCTGCACAACCCTTGACGAAATCAATGGTTCCACGGAACATTTTCTGACCGTGATCCCGCAGGACACCATTGGCATGAATGTCACAGGTTGTCTTCTTTCCTGTATGAGAAGCAACGTAATTGACATCCAATGCACTGTTTCCCTTAACCAGATATGCAAGATCTGTGTGCAGGCTACTACGATTACCGCTCAATGCGGTATGGCTTCCCAGATAAGTCTTCTTACCTCCAAGGACAACCTGAATCAGTGAGAAATCTCCCTTCTCATCACAGATACCGCCGATATCATTGAAAAAATTCAGCTCATCACTTAAGGATGTCACCTGAATCAAGGTCAGGGATGCATTTTTTGCAACATGATATAACGTTTCCATCGCTGCATTGCCCTTTGCATTCTCACCGGATGTAAAGTTCATAACGCATACCACGTGACTGCCTTCCGGAACAACGATTTCTGCTGCATTTACAGCTCTAACACTGTCCTTATACTCGATATCGATACGAAGAGGCTCCGATACCTTTGTATCCGCTGCAACCTTAAAAGAATCAATATCAAGCTTCGTATTCTCAACCATGGAAAGAAAATCAGGACCCATTCCGGTCTTAACATTTTCAATGGTAAATGCTGTTCTTGGTGTAGCCTCGACCTCTTCCGGCACCTCGATCTCTACAGCACCTTCTTCAAGCTCCGGAAAATCTTCAATGGTCTGCTCGTTCATATGCAGCCAGTTCCATGTAGGAGAAGGCAGTGTATTAACGATCATACTGTTCATTCGCGCTCTCCTTTCTTAACCTATGCTGCCCTTCATCTCAAGACGGATCAGATTGTTCATCTCAACCGCATACTCAAGAGGAAGTTCCTTGCTTACATTGTCTGCAAATCCGCTTACAATCAGCGCTCTTGCATCTTCTTCTGACATTCCGCGACTCATGAGATAGAACACAACCTCGTCGCTGATTCGGCCGATCTTGGCTTCATGTCCGATATCTGCATCATCGGTACGAATATCCATAGCCGGAATCGTATCAGAACGTGAAATATCATCAAGCATAAGAGATGCACAGGAAACAGAAGACTTTGATCCCTTTGCCTTCTCTGTCACAACAACAGAGCTACGGAAGGTAGAGATTCCGCCTCCCTTACTAATACTTCTTGTGTTGACAAAGGAGGATGTATTCGGTGCGTTATGAATCACCTTACATCCTGTATCAAGATTCTGACCTGCACCTGCAAAGGTAACACCGGTAAATTCACTTCTTGCATCCTTACCTGCCAGCACACTCATAGGATAAAGGTAGGAGACATGGGAACCGAAGGATCCGGAAATCCATTCCACCTTTCCGCCTTCTTCCACTCTTGCACGCTTGGTATTCAGGTTATACATATTCTTTGACCAGTTCTCAATGGTAGAATAACGAAGCGTAGCATTTTTACCGACAAAAAGCTCCACACATCCGGCATGGAGATTTGCCACGTTGTATTTCGGAGCGGAACATCCCTCGATGAAATGAAGGTATGCGCCCTCGTCAACGATGATCAGTGTATGCTCAAACTGTCCGGCTCCCTTCGCATTCAGACGGAAGTAAGACTGAAGAGGAATCTCCACATGAACACCCTTTGGAACGTATACAAAGGAACCACCGGACCATACGGCACCGTGAAGCGCTGCAAACTTATGATCATTTGGCGGAACGAGTTTCATGAAATGCTTCTGAATCATTTCCGCATATTCCCCATGCATCGCACTTTCAAGGTCGGTATATACGACACCCTGAGCTGCCACTTCATCTTTTACATTATGATATACGAGCTCCGAATCGTACTGGGCACCAACACCGGCAAGTGACTTTCTCTCGGCCTGAGGGATACCAAGCTTCTCAAATGTGTCCTTGATATCGGTCGGTACATCTTCCCAGTCCTTTACCATTTTGTTGTCCTTCGGACGAACATAGGTAACGATATGATCCATATCCAGGCCTTCAATAGATGGACCCCATTCCGGAACATCAATCTGATGATATGTTTCAAGCGACTTCAGTCGAAAATCATGCATCCATTCCGGATCATTCTTCTCTTTTGAAATCTGCTCTACGATTTCTGCTGTAAGACCTTCGTCTACCTTATAGGCATCCTTTTCATCATATCGGAAATCGTACATGCTGCGGTCAATATCCGCTACTACTGCCTTTTCCTTCATGAATCTTCACCCTCTTTAATATATTTCTCGAAACCATTCTCATTGATTTCTTCTACCATAGAAGCATCACCGTCTGCGACAATCTGTCCGGCAGCCAGCACATGTGTCTTATCTACCTTTAAAGCCTCTAAAATTCTTGTAGAATGTGTGATGATCATCAAGGCTCCGCCAACCGTCTTTTTATATTCTTCGATACCGGCTGAAACGGTACGAACAGCATCTACATCAAGTCCGGAGTCTGTCTCATCAAGAATTGCAAGCTCCGGCTTAAGCATTAAGAGCTGTAAAATCTCTGCCTTCTTCTTCTCACCACCTGAGAAGCCCACGTTCAGATCACGCTCTGCGTAAGAAGGATCCATGTTAAGAACCTCCATGGTCTTAGCAAGCTGCTTCTTGAAATCCCAGACACGGATGTGCTCACCGGTCTTGTTCTCCAATGAAGTACGGATGAAATTGCTAAGAGAAATACCTGGTACCTCGACCGGATTCTGGAAAGATAAGAACATACCTTTCTTTGCAATCTGATCCGTCGGAAGACCTGTGATATCCTCTCCCAAGAAGTTAACCTTTCCTCCTGTGATGTGATACCTTGGATCGCCCATAAGAGTTGATCCTAATGTAGACTTTCCAGCGCCGTTCGGTCCCATGATAACATGTACTTCACCTTCACCAATCGATAAATTCACACCGTGCAAGATCTCTCGATTATCCTCTTCGATCTGTACCTTCAAATCACTGACATTTAAGATTTCTCTTGCCATGATTTCATCCTCCTTATAATTAATTCTTAATTCCTATCGGAATTATAGTCTTTATATCATAAATCAATCAAAAATTATTATACACAGTAGAGATATGCAATTCAAACAAAATGCTTTCAACTGCTCCTCTTCCCAATGCTTGATTTCCATTTTATACAATGTAAATACAAATGTATGTGGTAACGGCAACAGAATGTTGTTATACAAAAAAAGGATTGACACTCTGCCAATCCTTTCACTTCTTTACTTTGCGTAATCAGTAACACGTGATTCTCGAATCACATTTACTTTAATCTGTCCCGGATACTGAAGTTCACTTTCGATACGCTTCGAAATATCTCGGGCAAGAAGAACCATATCCGCATCAGATACTTTCTCAGGAACTACCATGACACGAATCTCTCTACCTGCCTGAATGGCAAAAGTCTTATCAACGCCTTTGAAATCATTGGCGATGTCCTCTAACTGTTGAATTCTGTTTGTATAGGTATCCAGGGTCTCGCGACGCGCACCCGGACGAGCTGCGCTGATCGTATCAGCCGCCTGTACCAATACTGCAATCAATGACTCCGGCTCCGTGTCTCCATGATGAGCCGCAACTGCATTGATGATAATCTGTGGTTCTTTATATTTCTTACAAAGCTCTACACCCAACTGGATATGAGAACCTTCCTGTTCGTGATCAACAGCCTTACCAATATCATGTAAGAGACCGGCGCGCTTAGCAAGACGCACGTCCTCTCCCACTTCAGCTGCAAGTAATCCACATAACTGAGCCACTTCAATCGAATGCTTAAGTGCATTTTGTCCATAACTGGTACGATACTTCATTCGACCAAGAAGCTTAATCAATTCTGTATTAACACCGTGAACACCGGCTTCTAATACAGCTGCCTCTCCCTCTTCTCGAATTGTACTATCTACTTCTTTCTTAGCCTTTTCAACCATCTCTTCGATTCTGGCTGGATGAATACGTCCATCCACAATCAGCTTCTCGAGTGCGATCCTTGCAACCTCTCGGCGCACCGGATCAAAGGCTGATAATACGACTGCTTCCGGTGTATCATCGATGATGAGCTCAACACCGGTCAAAGTCTCGAGTGTACGGATATTCCGTCCCTCTCGACCGATGATACGTCCCTTCATCTCATCACTTGGAAGCTGTACGACTGAAATCGTAGATTCCGCAACATGGTCTGCTGCACATCTCTGGATGGCAGTAACCACAATGTCTTTTGCCTTCTTGTTAGCGTCATCCTTAGCCTGGGCTAAAGTCTCCTTAACAAGACGGGCCGCATCCGTTTTTACATCTTCTTCAACAGTTCTTAACAGATATTCTTTTGCCTGTTCGGAGGTCAGACCTGAGATTCGTTCTAGTTCCTGTACCCTCTGCTGACTAAGGTCTGCTAATTTCTGCCTTTCCCGATTCAACTGCTCTTCTCGTGATGCCAGATGTGCCTCTTTCCTCTCAACATTTTCCAGCTTACGGTCAAGATTCTCTTCCTTCTGCTGTACACGGTGTTCACTCTTCTGGACATCGGAACGACGCTCTCGAATCTCTTTCTCCATCTCATTCTTGGACTTCAAAGATTCTTCCTTCGCCTCGAGCAGTGCTTCTCTCTTCTTGGTCTCTGCCGTCTTCACAGCCTCGTCAATAATTGCACGAGCCTGTTCTTCCGCACTTCCTACCTTCTGTTCAGAAACATTTTTATGGTAGGCGTTGCAGGCCAAAATGCTTACGGGAACAGCAATCACCAGCGTCACTATTACAGCGATGATTACATATGCAAGCACAGGAGCACCTCCTTTATTAAATTTACAATAAAATTCTACTGTATTCCATGTTTACTGTCAAGATAAGCTTTCAAAAGAGTAAATCGAAAATATTACTCCTATTCTGATATCCTGTCAAGTGAAAAAATATCCAATTTTACCTTAGGATTCAAAAACATCATCCTCATACAAGCGCATAGCGTCTAAAATAAGAGAGGAAGCATACCCTCTCCCCGCCAGGAAACGGTACATCTTTGCCTTGATCTTCGGATCCTTTTCTGTAGGATCATAGTGCTTTTTCTTTAGTAATTCCTGAATCTGAGCTGTTTCATCCACAGTCAGTTCCGTTTCTATCGCCATATCAATCAGGTCCGAGCTGACTCCCTTCGCCATCAGATCCATGCGAAGGCGCTTCACGCTCTTCTTATCCTGATGAAAACGGACAAAATTTTGCGCATAGCGTAAATCATCTACATAATGAAAAGAGGCAGCATATGCAACTGCCGCCTCAGCTAATTCTTCAGGATAACCACCCTGGGTTAATTTACGAATCAAGGATCTGCTTGTATAATCCTGCTTCTCTAGCAGATGAAGACAGCGCTTCTTGGCTCGTGGCAAAAGAATTTCCTGAAAGATTGTATCTCTCTCCTCCCGGGATAAATCATTTCCCTCCCGGAGAAATGACATCCTGCGGATCTCACCGGAATACAGAACAAAACTGCTGCCATCTTCCATCTTCACCCGCTTCATTTTACTCTTGGGACGAAGCTGGCAAATCTCTGTAATAATCATCTCAATCTCCGGCCTGATTATTCTTTCTCTTCCTTTGTCTCAACAGCAGGTTCCACTGCAGTATCATCTTCTGTCAGTCCGTAATGAATACGAATCAGATGCTCCATCTTCGACATAAAATCCGGATGCTGGGACATATAATTCTTCGCATTCTCTCGTCCCTGTCCGATCTTCTCGCCCTCGTATGCATACCATGCACCGGACTTACTGATAATATCCAGGTTCGCTGCAAGATCAAGAATGTCACCTTCACGGGAAATTCCCTTACCAAACATGATATCAAATTCCGCCTCACGGAATGGAGGTGCCACCTTATTCTTAACAATCTTAACCCTGGTGCGGTTACCAATCACTTCACCCTGCTGCTTGATCTGTTCAATACGACGTACATCCAGACGGACAGAAGAATAGAATTTCAAAGCTCTACCACCGGTTGTCGTCTCAGGGTTACCAAACATAACACCAACCTTCTCACGAAGCTGATTAATGAAGATAACGACACAGTTACTCTTACTGATGGCTGCTGTCAGCTTACGAAGTGCCTGAGACATCAGACGGGCCTGAAGTCCCACATGGGAATCTCCCATATCACCGTCAATCTCCGCCTTCGGAACCAGTGCTGCAACAGAATCCACAATGATAATATCCACAGCTCCGCTTCGAACCATGGTCTCTGTGATCTCTAGTGCCTGCTCACCGTTATCCGGCTGAGAGATGTATAAATTATCAATATCAACGCCGATATTACGAGCATAAACAGGATCCAATGCATGCTCTGCATCAATAAATCCCGCAATTCCGCCTGCCTTCTGCACCTCAGCGACACAGTGCAGTGCTACGGTTGTCTTACCGGAAGATTCCGGTCCATATATCTCAACGATTCTTCCCTTAGGAAGACCACCCTGTCCTAATGCAATATCAAGGCTGATGGAGCCGGTAGGATAAGTCTCTACCTGCATCTGTGTGGCATTATCGCCCAACTTCATAACGGAACCGCGGCCATACTGCTTCTCAATCTGCTCAATTGCCGCATCTAACGCTTTCAATCTATCATCTTTCGCCATAATTCACTCTCCATTTCCGAACGACTGTTCGCTCCTCAACTATAATAGAACATTCTTTCGCTATTGTCAACTATATCTTTTCATCCAAAAATACCGGTTCCTGTGCTCTGTACCGGACCCGCATGGAATAAATTATCATAAAGGGAAATTAACTGGGAAGCAATGATTGCTCCTGCTTAGAAAAGGTTGATTTATTATAGTATCACGATTTTACAAATGTCAATATCTATTCAAATCCGACTGAGTTAAAGCAAAAACGCGGGCATTCCACCCGCGTTTTTGTTAATATTCCATTTCCTGCTTACCAAATTCAGAAAGAACAAGGCCTTCGTTACGGTCTTCCACCATTCCGACTGACCAGCTGTTTACAAACAACAGCAGAGGACGACCCTTCAAATCCTTAACCTTCTTCATATCCGATGTACCGGAAATATGATCCATATCGACATCCTCGTTCTCTACCCAACGTACATGCTCGTATGGAAGATTCTCCATAATAATATCGACATTATATTCATTCTCAAGTCTGAATTTTAATACATCAAACTGAAGAACACCGACTACGCCGACAATGATCTCTTCCATTCCGGTATGATACTCCTGGAAAATCTGAATCGCACCTTCCTGTGCAATCTGCGTAATACCTTTCATAAACTGCTTACGCTTCATCGTATCAACCTGACGTACACGGCAGAAATGCTCCGGAGCAAAGGTCGGAATACCTTCATATCGGTACTTCTCTTTCGCTGTCGTAAGTGTATCTCCGATCGAGAAGATACCCGGATCAAAAATACCGATGATATCACCGGCGTATGCCTCATCCACGATCTTACGCTCGGAAGCCATCATCTGCTGCGGCTGTGAGAGACGGACATCCTTCCCTCCCTGCACGTGATAAACACTCATACCGGCATCAAACTTACCGGAACAGATACGCATGAATGCAATACGGTCACGATGTGCCTTATTCATATTCGCCTGAATCTTAAAGACGAAAGCTGAGAAATCCTCAGAAAACGGAGAAATCTCGCCCTGGTCAGACATTCTTGGCAACGGAGTCGTTGTCAGCTTCAGGAAATACTGAAGGAAAGTCTCAACGCCAAAGTTGGTAAGAGCTGATCCGAAGAACACCGGAGTCAACTCTCCCTTGTCCACCAGCTCCTGATCAAACTCCGCTCCTGCTCCGTCCAAGAGCTCAAGTTCCTCATCCAGCTGTTCTTTTCTGTCATCCCCAATGGCTGCCAAAAGCTGTGGATCTGTCAGTTCGAAGTCTTCCTCCACACCTTCTTTGGTACCTTTCATTGTATCAGCAAAGGTTAGCACCTTCTTCGTCTGGCGATCGTATACACCCTTAAATTCTTTACCCGAGCCAATCGGCCAGTTCATCGGGCAGGTAGCAATCCCCAGCTCATTTTCAATATCATCGAGCAACTCAAAGGTATCCATTGCATCGCGATCCATCTTATTGATAAAAGTGAAGATCGGGATATGGCGCATAACACAAACCTTAAACAGCTTACGTGTCTGCGGCTCAACACCTTTCGCTCCGTCGATAACCATCACGGCCGAGTCAGCTGCCATGAGTGTTCGATACGTATCTTCCGAGAAATCCTGGTGACCCGGTGTATCCAGAATATTAATACACATTCCGCCATATTCAAACTGAAGCACCGAGCTGGTAACAGAGATACCACGCTGTTTCTCGATTTCCATCCAGTCTGATACCGCATGCTTTGCGGTTGCTTTTCCTTTAACCGAACCGGCCTGATTGATCTGGCCTCCGTATAAGAGGAACTTTTCTGTCAGGGTTGTCTTACCGGCATCCGGGTGTGAGATAATCGCAAAAGTTCTACGTTTTTTAATTTCATCCTGCAGCTTGCTCATTGCTACTCCTTTTTCAAAAAACACAATCAAACCTTGTGATTATAACATCCAAAAATAAAATTGTCGAGTGCACTATTGTAAGCATAGAAAAAAAACAGTAAAATATAGATAGAAAGAGAAAGGAAAGGAGTTGATCATTATGGCTCTTACACGACATCTTATTCGTAAGGGTATGGGCTACAGCGTCGGCTATTCTCCAACACTTCGTAAGCACCTGCTCCAGACTGTCACAGGAATAGCTGTACGATATTTTGAAATTAGCCGGGAAGAATACACCACTTACACCCAGGATCCCTCAACTCTCGACACCCTAGCAACAAAGTGTAAAAATCTCGGAACAGGTTCAACTCGTTTTGTATGCTCTTCCGTACTAACTGAAAACACACCATCCCAGGCAGCATCTTACCAACAGCTTATGAACGGATGATTCGGTCAAAAGATTTTAACACCACTAAAGAAATGGACTGTGAAGCATCTTCACAGTCCATTTCTTTATGCGCTCTCATTCATCTTAACAAGTCTCTTTGCCTGATCGGCTGCAATCAATGCATCCAAAATCTCCTGAATATCTCCATTCATAATCTTATCCAGCTTGTATAAGGTAAGATTGATTCGATGATCGGTCACTCTTCCCTGCGGGAAATTATAGGTACGGATCTTCTCGGAACGATCACCGGTTCCGATCTGAGAAAGTCTCTCAGCCTTCTCTTCTTCCTGTCTGC
This sequence comes from Lachnospiraceae bacterium C10, assembly GCA_900100095.1. GTDB lineage: Bacteria > Bacillota > Clostridia > Lachnospirales > Lachnospiraceae > Weimeria. The sequence continues at coordinate 58,357 of FMTN01000007.1, read as the reverse complement.
GCTGTAACTCCAGATCGTAGAGCTTTGTACGCAAAAGTGCGAATGCCTTGTTCTTATTCTGAAGCTGAGACTTTTCTGTCTGCGCATAGATAACAATTCCTGTCGGATAATGTGTCAGTCGAACAGCAGAATCTGTTGTATTGACACACTGTCCACCATTACCGGAAGCTCTCATAACATCAATTCGGATATCGTTATCATTGATCTCAATATCCACATCTTCTGCTTCCGGCATAACCGCTACTGTAATGGTGGAAGTATGAATTCTTCCGCCTGACTCTGTTTCCGGAACACGCTGTACACGATGTACACCGGACTCATACTTCAGGACAGAGTATGCGCTTGGTCCGTTTACCATGAAGTTGACCTGCTTCATTCCGCCAATTCCGGTCTCATCACACTCGATCAACTCTACCTTCCAGCCACGGCTCTCCGCATAATGCACATACATACGGTATATCTCAGCTGCAAAAAGAGCTGCCTCGTCTCCGCCTGCACCGGCACGGATCTCTACGATAACATTCTTATCATCATTCGGGTCCTTTGGAAGAAGAAGAATCTTCAGCTTATCTTCGAGTTCGGCAATTTCTTCCTTGGCCTCAGCCAGTTCTTCCTTTGCCATCTCCTTCATTTCCTCATCCGACTCCTCTTCAAGAAGAAGAAGCGCGTCTTCCTGTGCTGCTTTGGCTTTCTTATATGCAGTATAAGCTTCTACAATAGGAAGAAGATCCGCCTGTTCCTTCATCAGTTTCTGAAAACGACGGCTGTCATTTGCGACATCCGGCTCTGACAAGAGATTCATAAGCTCCTGGTAATGTAATAAAAGATCTTCTAATTTATCAAACATGTTTCTTTCCTTTCGACCGTTTATCCTAATCCTGTTAATGCACCGTATATTCGCTAAAGATGTCCCATAACCACACGGTCATTACCGGACAGATCCTGAATAACCCGGACATCCTTATAGTCCGATTGCATCATAAGTTCCGCTACACTTTCACCCTGATCATAACCGATTTCATAGCACAGCCAGCCACCCTCTTTCAGATGAGATGCAGCCTGCTGCGTAATCCTGCGATAAAAGAACAGACCATCCTCTTTCCCATCCAATGCCATCAACGGCTCATGGTCTTTCACCTCCGGCATCAGTTCTTTTATATCTTCGCTTGGAATATAAGGAGGATTGCTTACTATCACATCATAGCGCCTGTTTTCTTCAATCGCACCAAAGAGGTCTCCATGATAAAACCGGAAGCATTCCTCTTTTAATCCGTTACGCAGAGCGTTTTTTTCAGCGATAGCTAACGCTTTTTCCGAAAGATCCGCTCCATCCAGTGTAAGATGTCTCCTTTCCCATTCGCCAAGTTTCATAAGGGAAATACCGATACATCCACTTCCTGCGCACAAATCCAGAATTTCATCTCCATCCTTTAGGCATCGCAGAACTTCTTCCACAAGAATTTCCGTATCCTGACGCGGGCAAAGTACATCCTCGGAGACAAAAAAGGGCAGCCCCATAAACTCCGTCTCTCCCACGATCTGCTGGAGAGGAATTCTTTGACACCGCTTTTGTATCTGCATGGCATAGGCCTTCTCTATTTCATCTGAAACCTCCTGCGCCTGATCCATAAGAAGCGTAGCTGCACTTTTTTCACTTACATAGAGCAGTAAAAGTCTGGCATCCACTTTCGCATCCTCTATCCCGGCTGCTTCGAGATGACTTATAGCTTTCCTTTCCAGTTCACGATACGTCATTTTCTTTCTTCCTCTAAGAACTTCTTCCAGTCAAATACCTTTTCAACGGATGCAATTCCGACTTCAATCATGTCATCGGATGGCTCCTTTGTCGTTATCTTCTGCACGAAAAGACCGGGAGCTGACAGAAGGCGGATTAAAAAGTTATCCTTTCGACCTGCAACACGCAAAAATTCATAGCTGATTCCTGCAATCAACGGTGTCAAAAGCAGACGATAACATAACTGCAGCAAACGGCTGTCCACACGGATCAGCATAAAAACAAGAATACTGATCAAAAGTACAATAAAGACAAAACTTGTACCACAACGCTTATGAAAGCGGCTGGAGGAGCGTACATTCTCCACATTCAGCTCCAGTCCGTTCTCGATACAGTTGATGCACTTATGCTCTGCCCCATGATACATATAGGTGCGACGAATATCCTCCGTCTTGCCGATTCCCCAGACATATAACAGGAAAACCGCAACGCGCACCACGCCCTCAGCCAGAGCCAGAAGGACATCATTATGCAAAAACACAGTCAAAAGCCTTGAAACATAAAAAGGAAGAACCATAAAAATGCCAAGTGCAAGCACAAGAGAAAACAACAGTGTCCCTCCCATGATTGCCGCCTCTCTGCCCTTGTTCTTCTCTTCCTTCGCCCGTTCCTCCTCATCCTCAAAATAGGATGCAGACTGATACAAAGAGCGAAGTCCAACCACAAGGGAATGAAAGAAGGTATAAATACCGCGGATGAGCGGCACCACTTCCACCCACTTCGGTGTCTCCCTGACCTGATCTTCGTCCACCACAATACGACCATCTTCAAGACGGACCGCAACAGCCACCCGGTTTCCGTTGCGCATCATAACGCCTTCCATAACCGCCTGACCACCAATCCCGGAATATCTCATGCCTCACCTCATGTTATTAAAATCGAGTAGGCTGACTCCTACTCGATTGCAACTCTGTTGCCCACCTCAAGGCAAAGCCTTTCGGTGTTCTGCAGTCGCCAAAGTCCCTCTCGCAAGCAAGCTTGCAGAAGGAACCTTGGCTCCTTGCTATACAAAAAGAAAGGGCCGAGGTTAAAATAAATAACCCCGGCCTCGATGATCCTAAAATTACTGCTGGATACCGTACTTCTTATTGAACTGCTCAATACGTCCTCTAGCCTTATTAGCCTTCTGCTGACCGGTATAGAACGGATGACACTTAGAACAGATTTCTACGTGGATGCTCTCCTTAGTAGAACCAGTTACGAAAGTATTACCGCAGTTGCATGTAACGGTTGCCTGATAATAATCCGGCTGAATTGCCTTTCTCATCGTTTTCACCTCACTATAATAAATCTCTGCTAGATACTATATACATCCCGTAATACATATGCTGATAAACAGCTCCATAATAATAACATAGACACTACATATTAGCAAGCACTTTTATAAAACTCTCCGACGAATTACTTCTCTTACGAATTCCTGATTGTTTTCCGTGTGGGTAAACATCTGAATAATGGTCTGTGCCGCCTCATCCTTCTTCATGCCATTCAAGGCCTTTCGAATGATATCCGCTGCCATCAGCTCATCTCTTGTCAGAAGCAGATCCTCTCGTCTTGTTGAAGAACGTGCCAGATCAATCGCCGGGAAGACTCTCTTCTCAGACAATTTACGATCCAGTACAAGCTCCATGTTACCCGTTCCTTTGAATTCCTCAAATACAACGTCATCCATCTTCGAACCGGTCTCAACCAGTGCTGTTGCAAGAATTGTAAGAGAACCTCCCTCTCTCATATTTCTCGCTGCACCGAAGAAACGCTTCGGCATATGAAGTGCTGCCGGATCAAGACCACCGGATAAGGTCCTTCCGCTTGGAGATACCGTCAAGTTATATGCTCTGGCCAGTCTTGTGATGGAATCCAAAAGAATCATGACATCCTGTCCCTGCTCCACCAGACGCTTCGCTCTCTCAATTACCATCTCAGAAACTCTCTTGTGATGCTCCGGCGTCTCATCAAATGTGGAGTAGATTACTTCACAGCCATCTCCTTCCACGGTCTCCTTCATATCTGTAACTTCCTCCGGTCGCTCATCGATCAGTAAAATAATCAGATGCATCTCCGGATGAGACTGTTTAACAGACATGGCAACCTGCTTCAGGAGGGTCGTCTTACCTGCCTTCGGCTGAGCAACAATCATGCCTCGCTGTCCCTTACCGATTGGAGAAAGCATATCGACAATTCTCATGGCAACCGAACCGCCCTTTCTTTCCAAGCGGATTCTCTTATCCGGGAAAATCGGTGTAAGATCCTCAAAATTCGGTCTGCGGGACGCCCGATCCGGGTTGATACCATTGACCTCTCTTATATATAGAAGAGCTCCGAATTTATCTGTCGGATTATTCTTACGTGTCGTACCGTGAATGATATCACCGGTCTTAAGATTAAACCGGCGGATCTGAGAATGAGATACGTATACATCATTGTCGCCCGGAAGATAGTTATCGCTTCGGATAAATCCAAAACCATCCGGCATAACCTCAAGAATACCGCCACAGTCCTTCGCATCATCATACTGGAACATCTGGCTGTACTGTGTATCTTCTGTATTCTCTGCTCCGTCCTCATTATAACGCCGGTTCGGACGTTCATCCGAATAGGACGCAGTTCGCTTCGTGGTTCGCTCGTCAGCTCCCATCGGAACTCTCTTGCGTCGGTACGAATCACCATCCGCGCTGCGGCGATACTGCTCTCCGTCTGCATTCCGTCGATACGAATCACCATCCGCGTTGCGGCGATAGGATTCGCCATCTGTATTACGACGGTACTGCTCACCATCTACATTACGGCGGTATGGCTCCCCATCCATATTTCTTCTACCACGGGAAACTCTGCGCACGGAATAATCCCTGCGTTCTTCCTCTGTATCGTTTTGCACACCACGATCTGCTTCCACCGGTGCATCCACTTCATTATTCTGTTCAACACGCTCCGTCTCACCGGCAGCCATTGCCTCTTCTGCATCGCGGGCAACCATTGCGTCAATCAGCTCCTTTTTCTTTAGCCGATAGGCGCCCTTCATTCCCCTGGTTCTGGCCATAGCCTTAAGATCTAAAATACCAAACGCTTCGTACTTTTCCCGATTATCACTCATACATCTTTCCTCTAAAAAAGACAGCCATCAATAAGCAATGTCTATGCGATTTTGATTTCATCAAAACATAGGATTCACTACAAGATACTGTAAAAGAAATTTTGAAAACTTTATAGAATAGCGTAATTATATCACTTGCCTTCCAATTCTTGCAAGGAGTTTTTTTATCTGCTATCATAGATTCGTTTGGAAAAAGATATGGCGATTGCCGGAAAGGACATAACATGACAAACGACGAAAAAGCATTACAGATGCACAAAGAGTGGAACGGTAAGCTTACAACCGAGGCCAAAATGAAGGTCGACTCACGGGAAGACCTTGCGATTGCATACACTCCCGGTGTTGCCGCTCCCTGCCGTGTCATCGCAGAAGATAAAAAAGAAGTCTACAACTACACCATCAAAGCCAATACTGTGGCTGTCGTCTCCGATGGTTCCGCTGTGTTAGGTCTTGGAAATATCGGACCGGAGGCTGCTCTTCCTGTCATGGAAGGTAAGTGTGTCCTTTTCAAGGAATTCGGTAACGTAAACGCCTTCCCGATCGTGCTTGACACCCAGGACCCGGATGAGATTGTTGCTACAGTCAAGGCAATTGCTCCGGGCTTTGGTGGAATCAATCTGGAAGATATTTCCGCTCCACGTTGTTTCGAAATTGAAGAACGTCTGAAAAAAGAGCTGGACATCCCGGTTTTCCATGATGATCAGCATGGAACTGCCATTGTCGTTCTTGCCGGAATCATCAATGCTCTCAAAGTTGTTCAGAAGCAAAAAGAAGATTGCCGTATCGTTGTAAACGGCGCCGGTTCTGCCGGAATCGCCATTACAAAGCTGTTGCTCCGTTACGGTTTTACCGACATCACCATGTGTGACAAATCCGGTATCCTCTCGAAGGAGTCCAGTGATCTTAACTGGATGCAGAAGGAAATGATGGAAGTCACCAATAAATCCGGTATGACCGGATCGCTTGCCGATGCCCTTAAGGGTGCTGATATCTTCGTTGGTGTCTCTGCACCTAATATCGTATCCAAAGAAATGGTAGGTTCCATGAACAAGGATGCCATCCTTTTTGCAATGGCAAATCCTACCCCTGAGATCATGCCGCCGGAAGCAAAAGAAGGCGGTGCAAAAGTGATTGGAACCGGCCGCTCCGATTTCCCGAACCAGGTCAACAATGTTGTTGCCTTCCCTGGAATTTTCAAAGGTGCGCTGGAAGGCCACGCCACACAGATTACAGAAGAAATGAAACTGGCCGCTGCAGAGGCCATTGCTTCCCTTGTTCCGGAAGATAAACTCTCTGCGGATTTTATTATGCCTGAAGCATTTGACCCACGGGTATGTGAAGTTGTTTCAGACGCTGTTAAACGTCACATAATTGATTAATTGTTAGAAAAGAGTATCCTATGGCTGAACCTGATTTAATTTATAAAATTACCATTTTGAATCTGTTATCCAAATCTGATATTCCTATGACCGGACCTCAGATTTCCTCCTTCCTGGTAGATGGAGGTTACACAGACTATTTTACAGGACAGGATCAGCTCGCCGCTTTGCAGGAACGCGGACTCATCATAGAAAAAGAGGAAGAGGGCGCACCGACCTATCAATTAACGGCCGCCGGCGCCGAAACCTTATATCTTCTTCACGACCGCATCACTCCTGCCATTGAGGAAGATACAAGAAACTTTTTTGAAGAACAGCAATTGTCCATGCGACAAAACCATACCATCACCGCAGCTTACGACGGTGTCCCTGGTGGCGGTTATCTCGTCCACCTAAAGTTGACGCAGGACGGAAATACTCTGATCGATTTAAACCTTCACGTCATGTCGAGAGAACAGGCAGAGGTCATGTGCATGAATTTCAGAGTTCGATACGAAGATGTATATGAAAGCTTAATGGACACTTTGGTTCAATAAGAATCGAGTAGGCTGACTCCTACTCGATTTCAACTCGTTGTTAGACAAAAAGGGGCTGTGAAAAAATGAGATAATCATTTTTTCACAGCTCCTTTTAAATGTTGTTATGTATACTAGTTGGAGTTATTAATATAATTCACTAATCCCTCGCTGTCAATGATTTTTTGCATAAATGGTGGAAAAGCCTGACCTTCGAAACTTTCGCCGGTTGTCTCATCTGTAATCACACCTGTGTCAAAATTAACGGACACCACATCTCCTGCCGCGATTTTCTCGGAAGCTTCCTTGCATTCAATAATCGGAAGACCAATATTAATTGCATTACGATAGAAAATTCTTGCAAATGTCTCTGCAATCACACAGCTGACGCCGGATGCCTTGATCGCGATAGGTGCATGTTCGCGGGAAGAACCGCAACCAAAGTTCTTTGTTGCAACGATGATGTCTCCCTCTTTTACATTGTGAACAAATTCTTTGTCAATATCTTCCATACAATGTGTGGCAAGTTCCTTCGGATCGGAAGAATTCAGATATCTTGCCGGAATGATTACATCCGTATCCACATTGTCACCAAATTTATGTACACTGCCTTTTGCTGCCTGCATGAAGTATCTCCTTTCTTCCTCTTAGTCATTCCATGGTCCGGTCACATCGGAAGGGGATACCACATCCGCCGGATCTGTAATAAAACCTGTCAGAGCAGACGCTGCTGCAACTGCCGGGCTTGCCAGATATACTTCGGAATCCACGTGACCCATACGCCCTACAAAGTTACGGTTCGTTGTAGATACACAACGCTCCCCTGCAGCCAGGATACCCATGTATCCACCAAGGCATGGTCCACAGGTCGGTGTAGAAACAATGGCACCGGCCTCAATAAAGGTCTTAAGATAACCCTTCTCCATCGCATCAAGATAAATCTTCTGTGTTGCCGGAATCACAATAACTCTGATTCCCTTCTTCACCTTCTTACCCGCAAGAATCTGAGCAGCCACTGCCAGATCAGAAAGCCGTCCGTTGGTGCAGGAGCCAATCACAACCTGATCGATCGGAATCCTTGAAGACTCATCCACCGTATGGGTGTTCTCCGGAAGATGCGGGAAGGAAACCGTCGGACGAAGCTGACTTAAATCGATGGTATACTCTGCCGTATACTCTGCATCCTCATCTGCCACATATTCCACCGGCTCCTTATCGGAATGTTCCTTCATATAGGCTCTCGTCAGATCATCCACCGGGAAAATACCGTTCTTACCACCGGCCTCAATTGCCATATTCGCGATGGCAAAACGATCATCCATGGACAGATACTGAATACCGTCTCCGACAAACTCCATGGACTGATAGAGCGCTCCATCCACCCCAATCAAACCAATAATATGAAGGATTACATCCTTGCCACTGATAAAAGCAGCAGGCTTGCCGGTAATATTAAATTTAATAGCAGAAGGTACCTTAAACCAGGCCTTACCGGTTGCCATTCCTGCCGCCATATCGGTAGAACCCACACCGGTTGAAAATGCACCCAATGCACCATAGGTACATGTATGGGAATCTGCTCCAATAACCACATCTCCTGCTACAACAAGGCCTTTTTCCGGCAGGAGGGCATGCTCGATTCCCATCTCACCCACATCATAAAAATTGCTGATGCAATTCTTGCAGGCAAATTCCCTAACCTCTTTCACGTGTTCTGCCGACTTGATATCCTTATTCGGCACAAAATGATCCATCACAAGCGCAATCTTATCCTTATGAAAAACGCCTTCCTTCTTCATCTTAGAAATCTCATGGATTGCAACCGGTGAGGTAATATCATTACCAAGTACAAGATCCAGGTCCGCCTCGATCAGCTGACCGGCCTTAACAGAAGTAAGTCCTGCATGTCTGGCCAGGATCTTCTGTGTCATTGTCATTCCCATATACTCTCTTCCTTTCCACTGTTCAGTCAATCTTTGTAGATTATTATAACAATTGAAAAAGTACATTACAACGGAAACATGAAAATAATTCATGGCATCCATGAGAATTAATAATCTTTTTACTTCTTTTCTTCTTCCTTAACGTTCTCTTTCTCTTCTTCCTCTTCTCCCTCCCACCAATCGATGCGGTCAAACAGGCGCTCCACGTGAGATCTTCCGAAAAGGAAAAATACCGCTACAATTACCAAAGCAATAAGGCCAACGATTACTTCCATAATAAATATACCTACTCTTCCCAAAAAAGTTCATCCAGGGTACGATCCAAAACCTTGCAAATCTGAATACAAAGCCGAATGGTGGGATTATAATCCCCCTTCTCTATCGCATTGATGGTCTGTCTGGAGACTCCAACCAGATCTGCCAGCTGCTGCTGGGAGAGATCCTTACCTGCCCTTGCCGCTTTCATATTCAAGTTCTTCATTCTCCTTCACCACCCTTTCGATCCAGCACATGCTTAATAAGAAGCATAACAAAGAACGTCAACAAAAAACCAAGGGTCAGGAATGGAACCCCCGCATCAAATGTAAGCTGTCCATCAACCAACAGCTTACGCCCCCGAATCTTATCATATGCACTGAAAGCCATACAGCAGATCGCCACTAGCCAAAGTCCCATCAACATTCCACGATTCTTCAGGCCCAAACTCCAATATGAATCGGTAAAAATCGTATAACCCAGTAACACCAAGCCGGAACAGAAGATCAGTCCCATATGTACCAGTGCCGGATCAACCACACTCTTTGTTCTATCCATAATCGCAAGACTGTAAACGACATCCAAAAGAATCAGTGTGAAATAAGCATATTTCATTCCTCTTCCTCTTAAAAGCACCTGCCTTTCATCATATTCTCCTCTCTGCCCTGTTCTTCCCCTTCGGATCGCAATGGATACCAACGCAATTACCAAAAAGATCAATAGAAAACCTGCAAACATTCCAATTCTGTAACTTGACATATAATCTCCTCTCCGGAGGTGACCCCTCCTTTAACAAATGACTGTTTGTAAAATATATCTTACATCTTGTAAGATTATAGTACACCTCACCCGTCATTATGTCAAGTATATTTTACATCTTTTATTTCCATCCCTATAGCAGTAAAAAAAAGCGCCCTAAGGACGCTTTTCATAACATATAATCAGACCAATATCTGCTATCGTACTTCCAGATACAGCAGTTCTGTTGTAATCTACCGGAGTTAACGTAATCGTTTTACCATTCACCTGCGCATTCCCATTCCAGTGATTTACAATCTTAACTTTCGTTTTAAAAGAGAGTTTCACCTGCCAATCCTTTATATCTTTAGACCCATCATTTCGAAGGCTAAGGGAATATTGAAGGAACTGCTTCCCATTACTTTCCCATTCACCTGTAACCTTTGCTTTTACCCAAAGGTGCGCATCAGCCTTCTTGGAGGCAATAATCTCAGTATTGGTTTTCGTCTTTGCCGTAACCTTTCCGCTACCGGTAAGAACCTTTGTCAGCCATTTTCCGGATGTACTAAGATCGCTCGTCTTAAATCCGTATAATTTCTTACAGGAAGGTTTCAGGAATGAAGCAGCTTCGTCCTTATTACACAAACTCCAATTGGCGTAACTGATCTTATACTGATTCAAAAGGGCCATCCATTGGTTCGCCTGTTGCTTATCAATGCTGCCATTCCCACTGGCATCACAGATTCCAAATTCAGATACAAAAACAGGCAGCTTTTGCTCATGGGCCTGCTTCAATTTTGTCCGAAGTTCATCCCTATGTGTTGTCGCATAAAAATGAAGGGTATACATAACATTCTTATACTTTCCGGTTTTCGGCAATGGATTCTTTGCAGCATCCAACAGTTCCTGACTCCAATTCGGTGTTCCCACAAGAACTACTGCATTTTTATTGTACTTATGTATGACCGGAATAATCTTCTTGGCGTAACTGCGAATCTCTTCCCAACCGGTGCCACCGTTTGGCTCATTACAGATCTCATAAATCACATGTGGATTCTTTCGATACTTTTTTGCCATCTTCTTAAAAAAACTCTTCGCCTGCTTCTCGTATTTCTTTGGAGTCAGATCGTGAAGCACATGCCAGTCAATGATCACATACATCTGATGTTTCGTGGCAGCCCTTACTCCCCGGTCAATGACTTTCTCAAGTTCCTTTTTATCTCCGCCACTGCAGTAACCATTCTCATCGGTATACAACGCAAGGCGAACCAGGTTCATATGAAAAGTATCGTGCAGATCACGAAATGTCTTCTCATTAACATATTCCGGAAACCACTGAAGTCCATGGGTACTAATCCCCTTAAGGACGACCTTCTTCCCCTTTTGATCCGTCAGATACGTTCCCTTGACCCGGAGTGCTCCATAATAACTCTTCTTGGCTTTCACCTTTTCGGCTCGCTTCTCTGCTTTCACAATCGCCTTATCCGAAGAAGCGCCTTTTACATTTGATGCACATCCTACCGTAACACACAGCAATGCGATAAAAAGTAAAACCATCCGCCAATCGAATTTTTTACTCATAGATACCCCCTTCGTATCTTTCTCCAATTACAGCTCCTTCCACTATTATAATGGAAATTTTCCGAAAGTATAAAAGAAAAAGAACGAACTTTGAAAGATATTGAGGTGTAGAATGTCAATCGAGTAAGCTGACTCCTACTCGATTCCTTAGTCTTCCTGACAATCAGGCAATGGGAAAGGAATGATATTGGTAGGCTCTTGCATTCTTGTCTTCCATAAGGTGAGTTTTTGCTGCATATTCATCCAGCTTTCAGCTGTAGTATTCGTTGCTTTACTGATTCGAATTGCCATCTCCGGACTTAAGGACGCTTTTTCATTAACAAATTCCGACAGAGCTTTTCGACTAACCCCAAGCATAGTCGCCGCTTCTGTTATGGTTAGATTCAATGGTTTCAGTACATCCTCTAAAAATACATTTCCGGGATGTGTTGGTTTTCTAGTCATGCTGGTCACCTCCTAGTAATAATCTATGTAATCCACAAGGTATGCATCCTGCCCCTCGAAGTAGAAGGTCATTCTCCAGTTGCCATTCACGGTAACGAACCACATATCACGTTTATCACCGACAAGTTGATGAAGGCGATATCCCGGTAAGTTCATATCTTGCGCATTCGTACTTGCATCCAAACGGTCGAGCATACGCCCCAGCTTAGGTGCATGCTCCGGTTGAATCCCTCTTTTGGATTCAGTTTCAAAAAATTCTTTTAATAAATGATTTTATCATGTTTATATTGCAACCCATAACGTGCCACGTTTCAACCCTGTGCATTCTAAATTTATTGTCCTTGAATTTCTAAGGAGGTACACCACATGGTGTAACGGGAAGCGGGATTTTTGTTTTGTTAAAGTTTATAAACTGTTTAGATATTTTTTAGAAAGATTTAAGAATTGCCACCTCCAAACCGTGCTATAATGCAAATATCTTATATAAGTTCTTTATTCCGTCTGACGTTTTGGCGGAATGAAACGCTCAGCGAGGTAACAGAAGGATTCACACGGATTCGTGAGCGTATCTTTCACACCGATCGGTAAAATTTCCATGGAAACAGAAGGTAAAGTCAACTGAGTAGAGCTGAAAATGGGAGGGTTATGTTAAACAGAGAATATAAAAGTAGCTTATTTGCAGATTTGTTTTCCGATGCAAAACGGGGGTTATCGATTTTTAATGCGCTGTTGGGGACGGATTATAGCGATCCGGCCGAACTGGAAATTGCCACTTTAAAGGATGCGGTCTTCATGCATAGGAAGAATGATGTCGCCCTATTGGTAGAGATGCGCCTTTTGATGCTGGAGCACCAGAGCACCATCAATCCCAACATGCCTCTGCGTGGATTGCAATATTACGCGGATAGTATGGACGGGTACCTTGAGAAGAGACAGCTCAATATTTATGGAAAAAAACGGATCAAAATCCCTGCGCCATTCTATTATGTGCTGTATAATGGAAGAGAGGATGCACCGGACCGGGAAAATCTCCGGCTTTCAGATTCTTTTGAATGTAAGACGGAAGGATATGAATGGACCGCATCCTTTGTGAACATTAATACGAATCATAATCGCGAGCTGATGGAGAAGTGCCCGGAACTAAAGGGCTACGCCAAGCTCGTGGAATATATCAGAGAGAACATAGCACAAGGTATGGAAAAGGAAGAGTCCGTCGATGCCGCAGTCGAGCGATGCATTGCAGAAGGGTATCTGGTGGATTATCTTCGCCAACATATCGGGGAGGCGAGAGGAATGCTGCTATCCGGATTTAATCAAGAGATATACGAAAAGGGACTTCGCGAAGAAGGCTGGGAAGCTGGAATCGAAGAGGGCCGGAAAGCTGGAATCGCAGAAGGCCGAGAAGCTGGAATTGCAGAGGGCCGAGAAGCTGGAATCGCAGAAGGCCGAGAAGCTGGTATCGCAGAAGGCCGAAAGTCCGGTATCGAAGAAGGAAGAGAGAAACTGATCAAGAACCTTCTTCGGAATAACTCGCCGGAATTCGTTGCAGAGCAATGTGGGTTAGAATTGGAATATGTCAATTCGATCAAAGAAAAGTGTGAAGTGTGCAAGAGTCTATGAGACTGAGCATCGGGGAGGCGAGAGGTATGCTGCTATCCGGATTTAATCAAGAGATATACGAAAAGGGTCTTCGCGAAGAAGGCCGAGAAGCTGGAATTGCAGAGGGCCGGAAAGCTGGAATCGCAGAAGGCCGAGAAGCCGGAATCGAGGAGGGCCGGAAAGCTGGAATCGCAGAAGGTCGAGAAGCTGGAATTGCAGAGGGCCGAGAAGCTGGAATCGCAGAAGGCCGAGAAGCTGGAATTGCAGAAGGCCGAGAAGTTGGAATCGTAGAAGGCCGAGAAGCCGGAATCGCAGAAGGCCGAAAGTCCGGTATCGAAGAAGGAAGAGAGAAACTGATCAAGAACCTTCTTCGGAATAACACGCCGGAATTCGTTGCAGAGCAATGTGGGTTAGAATTGGAATATGTCAATTCAATCAAAGAAAAGTGTGAAGTGTGCAAGAGTCTATGAGACTGAGCATCGGGGAGGCGAGAGGTATGCTGCTATCCGGATTTAATCAAGAGATATATGAAAAGGGACTTCGCGAAGAAGGCTGGGAAGCTGGAATCGCAGAAGGCCGAGAAAATGGAATCAAGGAAGGTGACCTGCGTGCGATTCGCAACATGTTAGACCTCGGTCTTAGCAAAGAGCAAATATCCCAAAAGTATTCTAAAGAGCTCGTGCAACAAGTCTTGCAGGAGACGACAAAAATCTGAAGAATAAGCATAAAAAATGCGTGGGAAGAAAATCAATTCTTCTCACGCATCTTATATGTCTATAATTTTACTATCTTAATATTATCACTATTCTTTTCCCGCGTATATGTCCAATGTCAGACGAGACGAGACAAAACAGGTCAATAACTTTAAAGAGAAAATTGGAAACTATCTAACGAGATTTTTGAAGTTGTAACCATAACCAGATTCTAAGACTACATTTGTAGTAGGATCAGGAAAAAGTTGAAAGTCAAAACTATCTACTAAGGATTCATTTGTATCAGTGTAGCCATAACAAAGAACGTCCCAGTAAGAATATCCATAACACCTATTTACAAATGCTTTATTTTCTGTCGTCCACTTGGCATACTTCCAAGGGTCATAACATCTAAGCATTTTTTTAGGCTTATTTACAATATCATCTATATAACATGATACAGCATCACACTTCTGCCCTTCACTCATACCTTTCTTAATCGTATTATGCACAATCGCTAATGCATTATTCTTTGTAGTATTTGAAAGCACCTTTACTGGGTAAGATATTTTATAACTATCTAGTTCTAATGTAATTTCACAAGTACCAGTCTTAACCCACTTAAAAGACTTGCCCAAAGACTTGCCCATACGTTTTCTATTAGTTATCTTTAACATATCAGGCTTAGAACAAGTAACCTTTAAATAGGGTAAAATAGAATTTCTTTGATACCCCGGATTTACTGATGCATCTAAACCCCATTCTAACTGCTTATACCTATCAAAACCCTGACCATCGTAACAGTTACCTCCACTTTTCCAATTAAAGATAAACAAATCATCTGTACCTTTAATAGCATAAAAAGAACCATTCGCTGGCTTCTTAAAAGGAGTCTTATTACCTACTTCATATAAATCTTGCCACTGTCCACGACTATTCCTATTCATAGCAAGAGTTTGTGTATAATACACTCCTTTAGGCTGCTTACCCTTTCTTACCAATTCAATATTCTTTTTTGTATAAGGTTCTCTATAGGCCTTCTCCCTTACGTAATATACCCCATTCTTTGATTTAACAAGGCTACCATCTTTATTCCTCAATCAAGTACCATATTTATCGCTATCCCAATCAATGTCATCTTCAGCACTATCGACAACATGTTCTGGGTCTGGACCACTATATTCATCAACATATTCTGTATCGGAATCATTATGGGAATCTACAACTTTACCGCCATAATGCTGTTCGATAAATGACTTAATCTCACTTCTTTCGATATCAGCCTCTGTACCATCTTCTAAAGTGATGTGAACCATCTCAGCCTGTACAGTAGATGCAGGTACTACAGAAAGTCCTGTTGCTAAAACTAAAGTAGCTAATAATGTTTTATATGGCTTATTCAACATAAGCATTACCTCCAATTGTTTTTTGTTTGATTAACAAGTATTTATAATCTTGGAAATAACATTAAAATCTTTCCACTATATTACATAATAGGTATCGTCAACATCAGATTACCAATAAGGCTTAACTGCGAGTGACACATATGGACAGATTGGACACTCAAAATCAAAAAGATAATCCGCATAACTTTCTATTCCATCCTCATAAAGATAAGATTCAGTACCATAAGCACCCTCAATATAAGTCCATACAAAACTCCTAGTTACGAGTGCCTTATGCTTTTTCATCCACTCAGCCTTCTTATATATTAAGCCACCTAGTGGTACTAGTCCTTTTTTATGTCTATCTTTATACGATACAAAGTCATCTTTATATTTACATTTGTCAGACAACTCAAAAGTGTACCATGGCTTTTTTATAGGCTTACTTATAATATCTTCCATGTAGTTAACCATAGCCCTATGATTAACATCGTTATTTATACTCATACCTTTCTTTACTACATTATGCTTAATTGCTAACTTATTATTCTTCATAGTATTTGAAAGCACCTTTACTGGGTAAGATATTTTATAACTATCTAGTTCTAATGTAATCTTACAAGTACCAGTCTTAACCCATTTAAAGGACTTACCGCCATTCTTTCTATCAGTTATCTTTAACATATCCGGCTTAGAACAAGTAACCTTTAAATAAGGTAAAATATCATTTCTTTGATACCCTGGGTTCCTAGATGCTTCTAAAAGCCATTTATACTGCTCCATAGTATAACAATGATGCCCAATATTATAGGCAAAGTATTTACTACCCCCACTTTTCCAATCATAAATAAACAAATCATCTGTACCTTTGATAGCATAAAAAGAACCATTTGCTGGCTTCTTAAAAGGGGTCTTCTTGCCTACTTCATATAACTTATTGCCGTCTAAATCCCTAGCAAAGGTTTGCATATGGCTCTTTCTTTCAGTAGGTAACCCATCTAGATCTAGTTGGGTAATAGTCCTTTCTGACAAAACGTATCTAGATACCTTATCTCTTGAGTAGTATACCCCATTCTTTCCTTTAACGAGGTTACCATCTTTATCTTCCAAAAGCTTAACACGTTCTTTACCCTCAGGCTTTGTATCTTCATCATCCTCATCATAGACCACAGAACCCTCATCGGAATCTACAACTTCACAGTCCATATCCTTATAATGCTGAGCTACAAATGACTCAACCTCACTCTCATCCATCTCAACCTCTGTACCATCTTTTAGAGTGATGCGTACCATCTTAGCCTGTACGGTAGATGCAGGTACTACAGAAAGTCCTGTTGCTAAAACTAAAGTAGCTAATAATGTTTTATATGGCTTATTCAACATAAGCATTACCTCCAATTGTTTTTTGCTTGATTAATAAGTATATAATAAGTATAACCTAATATCTGTTCTTATATTAACTTTCATATATCTTAAAATCCATTGTATCCAAAGCTTTTGTCAGTTCATCATATGGTACCCTTTCACACATCATCCGAATATGGTAATTAGGAAATGCTATAATTGCATACGAAAACTCCTTCTTATCTCCCTTAACAAACTCGACAACTCTAATACTATACCCCTTTTTATTTTCAGAAAATACTCACTATTTATACTTTACTCCTATAATTCTATTTTTCAATAATTATTGATAATTTCCCTTAATACACACTTAAATGCATTCACAAACATCCAAAATAAATTCACCCCTCCGGAAATTTCCGGAGGGGTGTGTACCGATACATATTAAATTCACTTATGCCTCTTTTCGAGCCATTGCCTCTTCATAATCCTTTGTTCCAACAAATATCTCATTGGTATATGGATTCTTATGAGCAGCCTTTGCTCGCTTCATAATGACACAAATACAAATGACATTTACAAGCAATGCTGCGATTGCAACAACACCCTGTGCTGTCGGATTCGCTGTTACACCAGCTTCTGCTAACTGCTTCGCTGATGTAATCTTCGTCATATCAAAGGCTGTTACACCATTCTCTACAGCGCCCTTGTATAATGATGGAAGAACGGAGAATGGTTCTGTAATCTGGAACAGTGGGAATACCTGTGCAAACATACACCAGATTGCAAGTGTATTGGCACGATTCATGATCCAGCCACCCTTGTTCCAGAATGCATTTGCAAAGGTAGGTGCAAGAAGTAATGCTACACCACAGTACCAGGTATGTGTTGGAAGATTACAGTATGTGTACTCGAAATTCCATACATCATATGCAACAATAAACCATACGGTCATATCCGGCCAGAGCATATCCTGACCCTTCTTGGAAGAATAAATTCCCCACCAGCCCGTCATGCACATGATATTAATTACACCGGCGATAGCATTTACGATATTCCACCAGCCTCCATAGAGCCATACATTCTCAGATGAGAACCACCAGCCTCCGGCAAGACCACCAGCTGCGATTCCATTAACAGCAGACTCAATATCAGAAGCAACTGCAATTAAAATATTAATGCCGACAATGACAAACGGCCACGGCTTAAACCATTCTTTTGCACCGATTCCCCACTTATACTTTAACATAAGGAAACCGACACATCCGATATCTGCTGCATAAAGCTTGGCATAATGGAACCAGCCATTCATATATACAACAGTATCATTCTTCGGGAACGCCACATTTACCGTAATGAAGTATACGGTAAGAGCCAGCGGAAGAACAACAAAGACCAGGATTCCTCCCAGCTTGGTACGTCTTCCGATTTCATTCATTACAATAAGGCCGGCAAAAACCAGGACCCAGCCCAAAAGCTGCATCAAAGCCTTATCGCCATACAATTGAAATAACATTTTCAGATTCCTCCTCTTTTCATTATATATATCCTGCACCCGGTACCAGTGCAAAATAAACATTTCTATTCCGGAACTTCGATTTCTTTGATTGTAAATTCATTTCCAGTCAAAAGATACGTCCTTTCGCTGTCACAATATGGGCAGATTCGCCCATATTTTACCGTTTGATATGTTTTGTTACATGCTTCACAATATGTGACAGCTTTTATCGTTTCAATCTTTAATTCGCAGTCACGAACAACTTCATGCCTTTTTCTTGCCCAGTTCCAGGCGCTTGTAAGATAGTCCGGAATAACCGCAGACACCTCTCCAAGCCTGATCGTAACAGAAGCAATCGAGGAAAGTTGATTTTCCTCGGCCACTTCCTGAAGATCATCGATGATACGAAAGACCACGCCTAATTCATGCATGCCATGTCCCCTTACTCTTTCTTACCTTTGAACTTGATATGAATTGCCTGCTTTGCAGCATACGGAAGAATATATTTCATTTTATCTTCACTCTTTCGCATAACAGAGCACTCCGGATGTTCACGATACAGATGAATGGCATCAAATTCACACTTGGTGGTACATACACCACATCCGATACAATGCTTTTCATCCACCACAGATGCACCACAGGACAGGCAGCGTGCCGTCTCCTTCTTCACCTGCTCTTCTGTGAAAACGGCTTTTGCATCGGCAAATGTCATCGGCGCAACGTCCTTTTTCTTGCCCGGTATCTGCCTTTTGCTGTTATCATAGCCGGAAATTAAAATATCATCCTTATCAAGCTCCACGTAATCATTTTGGTTACGACCGATTGTAAGTGATGTATGCGGCTGAACAAAACGATGGATGGAAATTGCTCCTTCTTTTCCTGCTGCGATTGCATCGATTGCAAACTTTGGACCGGTATATACATCTCCTCCGACAAAAATATCCGGCTGAGCTGTCTGATAAGTCACAGCATCTGCGACAGCACCATTTCCCCGGCCAAGTTCTACTGACGAACCCTCCAGAAGATTTCCCCACTGAATGCTCTGTCCCACAGCAAGAACAATATGCCGGCAAGGAACCGTCATCGTATCATCCTCATCAAATTCAGGATTAAAGCGCCCCGTCTTATCCTTAACAGATAAACACTTTTTCATTACAATTCCTGATACGGCTCCATTTTCATCCTTTAAGATTTCCTTTGGACCCCAGCCACAGTTCAAAGTAACATTTTCCTCTTCTGCCTCTTCTATTTCATCATCTGAAGCCGGCATTTCATTTCGGCTCTCAAGACAGAACATATTTATCGTTTTAGCACCAACCCGTCTGGCATCTCTGGCACAATCGATCGCAACATTACCGCCACCGACAACTACCACATCACCCGAGATATCATAGGACTCATGTTCATTCACTTCGCGAAGGAAATCGACTGCGGATACAACACCGGTAGCATCTTCACCATCGACACCAATGCTTCGTCCGCCCTGACATCCGATTGCAATATAAAATGCTTTATATCCCTGCTGGCGAAGCTGTGAAATTGTAATATCTTTTCCGACTTCGACTCCGCACCGGATCTCTACTCCCATCTCTTTTATGACTTCAATTTCAGCAGCCACGATATCCTTTTCCAGTTTGAAGGATGGAATTCCGTAGACAAGCATACCGCCCGGACGCTGATTTCTCTCGAATACGGTTGGATGATAACCCTTTTCCGCCAGATAGAAAGCGCAGGAAAGGCCCGCCGGGCCCGCCCCGATAATTGCAATCTTCTCATCTGCAAAATCACCATCCACCTTAGGAATTACCTTCTTTGGAATGTAACGTGTCTTTGCATTTAAGTCCTGCATCGCAATGAACTTCTTCACTTCATCAATTGCAATTGCCTGGTCAACACTGCCTCTTGTGCAGGCATCCTCACAACGACGGTTACAAATATGTCCGCAGATCGCCGGCAACGGGTTGTTCTTCTTAATCAGCGCAAGCGCTTCCTGATATCGTCCCTGTGCTGCCATCTTCAGATAACCCTGAACAGCAATATGAGCCGGACATGCTGTCTTACAAGGAGCTGTTCCACTACGATAGGACTCAATGCGATTATGGTCTCGATAATCCCAATCCCAGTCCTCCTCGCTCCATTTCTTCTCAGAAGGAAGGACATGCTTTGGATATGCCACCTCACTGCCATCCTTCTTACAGAATTTCTGACCGAGCTTAACAGCTCCCGCCGGACAATACTCCACGCATCGACCGCAGGCAACACAGTTTTCCTTATTTACTTTTGCAACATAGGCACTTCGTGATAAATTCGGTGTGTTAAACAGTAACGAGGTTCGTAATGCATAACAAACATTTACATTACAGTTACAGATTGCAAAAATCTTATTCTCACCGTCAATATTGGTGATCTGATGAACAAAACCGTTCTCCTCAGCCTTTTGAAAGATTTCCAGTGCTTCTTCTTTTGTGATGTATACGCCGCCCTTGTTCGTCTCTACCACATAGTCGGCCATATCTCCAACTGCAATGCACCATCCATCTTCCACATCTCCGCATCCCTCATCATAGGTCTTACGAGATCTACGGCATGAACATGGGGACTTTGCATATTTCCCTTCATATTTATCCAGCCAATGGGAAATCTTCTCTATTCCAATGGCTTCGTTGTTCATTTCAATTGCCTTTTCAACCGGGATTACATGCATTCCGATTCCGGCTCCTCCCGGTGGAACGATCTTCGTAACCTTCTCCAGCGGCAAACGCGTCATATGTTCAAAAAACATCCCCAGTTCCGGATGCTCTTCAATCAAATCCTTATTCATATTGGAAAACTCGCCGGAGCCTGGAACAAACATAGGAAGAACATATTGTTTTTCATGTGCTTCATTCTCGTAATTCCACTCAATCAAGCCCGTCCATGACATATGGTCGAGCATTTCCTGAAGTTTCTTATCTTCTAATCCGGAAAGTTTTTTCAATTCACGAAATGTCTTTGGTTTACGGATTCCGCCAAATTTGAGAGCAAGTTCTGCTTCTTCATCCGTACACAATCTTGCCACAGCCCAGTATTCCGGGTCATCTTTCGTAATCTTATGTAACCCAAGCTTGATTGGAATACGGTCCGTGATCATCTTGCCAAGCTTCGCTACCGGCTCACGAAAAGGTTCATCCACCTTTGCATACTCCGGACGCAGTGGATAATTTGGATCATTCTTTGCTGCCATTTTCATACTCTCTTTCTTAAATGTGTAAACAAAAAAGATACAATTATATACCCTCTTATATCAATATTTTATCACACTTAGGAAACTCTAATCATTTGTCAGAGTACACAAAAAGAATGCGCCACATTTGTGTATTTTTTAACTCAGTCGGAGTACAAGCTCCGACTGAGTTAAACGCTCCGCGAGGATGCGCACGGATTCGGACAGGAATTTGTCTGCTGAAGCAGACCCGAATCCGGCGCGCAAGACTCGCGAGCGAGTCTTGACGATAACAGATAACATAAAAACACCCCTTCGGATCATCCGAAGGGGGCTGTACGATACAGATTCGGTATATGAATTCCTATCCGCGGTCTTTTTCTTTTGTCGCTTTCTTAATCTCGTCAATTACAATTTCGAGCGCCTTGATTCTTGCATACTTCTTATCATTAGATTCAAGAATCCTCCATGGAGCAAATGCCGTCGATGTCTTTTGAAGCATTTCATTTACAGCATCCTCATACTGATCCCATTTTTCCCGGTTACGCCAGTCTTCATCTGTAATCTTCCATTGCTTCTCCGGCGTATTCTGTCGCTCTGTAAAACGTTCCAGCTGGGTCTTATTGTCAATCTGTACCCAGAACTTAATCACAACTGCACCCCAGTCCGTCAGTTCCTTCTCGAATTCATTGATCTCATGATAGGCTCTCTGCCAGTCATTTTCCGAGCAGAATCCCTCCAGTCGCTCTACCATTACGCGACCATACCAGGTGCGATCAAAGATTGCAATATGTCCATCCTTTGGGATATGATTCCAGAATCGCCAAAGGAAATGTCTGGCTTTCTCATGTGGCTCGGGACTTGCAATCGGTATCACCTCATAGCCTCTCGGATCCAGTGCTCCGGCAATTCGCTTGATATTGCCGCCTTTACCAGCTGCATCCCAGCCTTCGTAGGCGATGATCACAGGAATCTTCTTACGGTACAGCTTATTATGAAGTTCTCCCAGCTCCTTCTGAAGAGCCTTTAATTTCACCTCATATTCTTCCTCTGTTATGCATTTGTCATCCAGGGTTACGTCACTTAATTTCGGCATCGAAACCAAAGGATACGGATTCTGAAGAATTTGCGAAGCTACCGCTCTATTCTTTAATGCAATATCAATCGCCTGATTCAAATAGGTAAGAACCTGAAGCAGCGCCCACTTTTTCTTTTTCGCATCAATGATGTACCAAGGTGTTGCCGGCTGGTTGGTATCCTCTAAAAACCGGTCGTAAATCTTCTCGTACTCCTCGTAATTCTTATTCTCGTCCACATCCGACGCACTGACGCGCCATTTTGCATTCTTATCCTCTTCGAGTGCCTTAAGTCTCTTCTTCTGCTCCTTCTTATCGATTTCAAAGAAAAACTTAACGATCAGGTAACCGTTATCATGAAGGGAACGCTCTGTACCATTGATACTTTCAATTCTCTTTCGGTAGGCCTTCTCATCAAACGAACGGTTTCGAACCCCGGTCACCACCTCTTTCATCCAAAAGGTGTCAAAGAAAGCAAACTTCCCTGCCTCAGGAATCACCTTCATATAACGATGCATAAAAGGATAACGTTTCTCTTCCTTTGTCGGAGCCACTTCCATGGAAGTGACCTTAAAGAATCTCGGATCGATATTTTTAATAACCTTTCCAATCACGCTTCCCTTGCCGGCAGCCCCCCAGCCCTCAAAAATAACCATAACCGGCAATCCGGCTTCTTTTAATTTGTTCTGGTAACCGGCCAGTTTTTCTCTTTCCAGTTGAAGTTTAGTCTGTACAACCTCTTCGTCAGGTTCTTCCTGCAACACAATTTCCTTAAGCATGACAAGCTCCTTTCTCTACCCTTGTATATCTTCCGCCCTTTTCTTCTTATTATATCCAATCATTATATTGGTTACAATTAATTTTCAGATATCAGATTTTAATTCCACAAATTACCTGTTATCTTTCTATTATTGTTCTTACAGTCTGACCTTACACTTCTTGAAAGCATTCAAACCAGGTGGTACAATGGGCTCGTTTCTAAACTACCTTGCTACTTTTGGGGTTAAATATGTCAGAACAAGCTATTACAAAAGACACAAATCCGATCACAACAGGTATCATCTGGAAGCAGATTTTGATTTTTTTCTTTCCTATATTAATAGGGGCCTTTTTCCAACAGCTATACAACACCTTTGATGCTGCCATTGTTGGAAAATTTGCCGGCAAGGAGGCACTTGCCAGTGTCGGCGGATCTTCCGGTCAGATTCTGAACTTTATCTTCAGCTTCTTTATGGGGTTATCCACCGGCGCCACGGTAATTATTGCACAGCACTATGGTGCAAAAGAAGAGAAAAAAATAGACGATGCATTACACACCGCCTATACCTTCGCTCTGATTGGTGGAATCATCCTCGGGATCGTAGGGATTATAGTAGCCAGACCGTTCCTTATTCTTTTAAAAACACCATCCAATCTCCTGGCTAGTTCCACCATGTATGTGCGCGTCCTTATGGGTGGACTGGTACTCACTCTGATCTATAACATCGGTTCAGGTATCCTTCGTGCCATTGGTGATTCCAAACGACCGCTTTACATTCTGATGGTCTGCAGCATCATAAATGTAACGTTGGATCTGTTTTTCGTTCGAACCTTACAGTTGGGGGTTCTGGGTGCAGCAATTGCCACAGATATTTCTCAGGGAATCTCTGCCTTACTGGTAACATGGCTTTTAATGAAAAAAACATCCGGCATGCACTTGTCATTTGCAAGATTACACATCAATCTGAAAATGCTCAAACGTATCCTGCGTATTGGCCTTCCGACAGCAATTGCCGGAAGTATGTTCTCAGTATCCAACATGATTGTGCAATCAACGCTTAACTCTAGAGGTGTTGATGTTATTGCAGCATGGACTGCCTACGGAAGAATCGACGGTCTTTGGTGGATGATCAACCAGGCTTTTTCCGTCTCAATCACCACCTTTGTCGGACAGAACTTCGGTGCCGGCAAATGGGAACGCATACGAAAAGCAACAAAAGAAGTTCTGGCTATGGAGATTACAACCGCTCTCCTCTTAGGAAGCCTTGTTGTCCTTGGCGCGCCTTATCTTCTTTTGCTTTTCACAAAAGATCCGGATGTCATCCAAATCGGAACCGCTATGTCCAAAGATATTGCTCCGTTTTACTGGGTCTTTGCTATTTCCGAAATTCTCGGGGCAACGTTACGTGCAGAGAACTACGTGATGATTTCTACAACCACCAACATTATCGGTGTCTGCATCTATCGCATCATCTGGGTGAAATTTCTGGTTCCGAATGCAACG
This sequence comes from Lachnospiraceae bacterium C10, assembly GCA_900100095.1. Lineage (GTDB taxonomy): Bacteria > Bacillota > Clostridia > Lachnospirales > Lachnospiraceae > Weimeria. The sequence goes on along the minus strand of FMTN01000007.1, from coordinate 33,554 downwards.
GTTCCGGTCATCCTATACTGCTACCCGATCAGCTGGGCCATTTGTTCCATCATCATTCTCGTATATTTCATCTATCGACAGCGAAAGATTCGATTATCTTTCCGTCTTCCATCTGAATAACTTCGTCAGATAAAGCTTCGATTTCTTCTTTATCATGGGAGGAGAGAAGGATACAACTTCCTCTCTCCTTCTCTTTGACGAGTAACGCAATCCGGACAATGGGGTACGTTGCAGAATGCCACAGGGGGTTTTCTATGTAACCCGCTTGTATCCATCACTTAATATGAAGCATCAGAGTAAAGCCGGTCTTCTTACCGGCAGTTGAATCCGGTGTATATGAAAGCCTAATAACCGAAGTCTCCTCCGATGTCAAAATTCTAAAATGTGCCAGCCTTGCATTATCCTGCTCCTCAATTGAATCATACAGACTCATTTCGGAATGGATTTTCCAGCTGTCCTTTGAGCCGGACAACGGTAAATAAAGTTCCAGTGTCTCCCCTATCGTCACAGTAGGTGCATCCAGATTAACACTCTGCTTCTCTCCAGATGTCCGTTTCAAATTCAGAGGATAGATTATGCCATTTGCCATAAACTTTGTTGTATCCACCGCCCCATTTTTCATCGGAAAAGTTGCAATCACCCGATTGAGATTAGAAGAAATAGACTTACCGGCAGAAACATTTAAATTCCGGCAGAGCGTGCTATAGTTCTCACTCTTCACAACAACTCCCGGATAATAGGATGCCTTATCCTGATTGAAAGACAGAATTCCCGCTGAAACATCCTTTAGCTTATGATTAAGCTTTTTTGCATAGCTCGTCAGTTTATTCTTTGTGATTCCGGTCACTACATTCTGCTTTGTAACGGTAAAATCAACAGAATCCGAGGATATTACATCCATCTTACCTTCCGGATCAAATCGAAATACCTGATAATAATAATCCCCTGTTCCTTGTCTAATTTCATTTGACGTTTCCAGGAAACAAGGTCTTCCGTTATTTTTAATGATATACAGTCCACAATCCGTTCCGTTATGCAGATCATAACTTTTCGTCCAAATCAATTTCTTCCCTGCGAAAACATCAACGGTCGACATTGCATCCGAAAGCTTCGGATCTGTGTTATAGGTCAAACGAATTCTCTCTTTGCCCGGCAGATCCGCAACATCCGATTCTATTTTTTCAATCTGAGGATTCTGAATCCTTTTACTGTTGGATTGGATATTTCTTGCAGAAGTACTCTGCGTACCGGTACAACCACAGAACATGGATAACGCACCAACGATACAAATCAAAAATGCATATTTCTTTTTCATTTCTACTCCCTTACAAAGTCAAGACTCGCTCGCGAGTCTTGCGCGCCGGATTCGGGTCTGCTTCAGCAGACAAATTCCTGTCCGAATCCGTGCGCATCCTCGCGGAGCGTTTAACTCAGTCGGAGCTTGTACCCCGACTGAGTTAAATCACTGTATACTTGCATTTGTGCTATTATCATAAATGCCCTTATATATATAACGATCATAATGGAAAAATGTTACATAAAATAAAAAAACCGCTGGTAACTTATTTAAAATAAGTTACCAACGGGCTACCGTCTTAACAAAAACAAATTAGTTATTGATCAGCTTGCTGTCCTCATTGTTCCAGCTGTAAAGCTTACGGATCTCAGCACCAACCTTCTCTGATGGATGCTCAGAAGCAAGCTTACGAAGCATCTTGAAGTGTACCTGACGTCCGGCAGGACTCATATCTAACAGGAAATCCTTTGCAAAGGTTCCATCCTGGATATCCTTTAATACCTGCTTCATTGCCTTCTTTGTATCTTCTGTCACAATCTTAGGTCCTGTGATGTAATCACCATACTCAGCTGTGTTGGAGATTGAGTAACGCATTCCTGCAAAACCGGACTGGTAGATCAGGTCTACAATCAGCTTCATCTCATGGATACACTCGAAGTATGCGTTACGTGGATCATAACCAGCCTCTACAAGTGTCTCAAAACCACACTGCATCAGAGCACATACACCACCGCAGAGGACAGCCTGCTCACCGAAAAGGTCTGTCTCTGTCTCGGTACGGAAGTTTGTCTCCAGAAGACCCGCACGAGCGCCACCGATTCCAAGTCCATAAGCACGGGCAATATCCCATGCCTTTCCGGTTGCATCCTGCTCTACTGCGATAAGACAAGGTGTTCCCTTACCTTCCTGATACTCAGAACGAACGGTATGTCCCGGTGCCTTAGGAGCGATCATTGCTACATCAACATCCTTCGGAGGAACGATACAACCATAGTGAATATTAAAACCATGAGCGAACATCAGCATATTACCTGCCTCAAGGTTCGGCTCGATGTCCTGCTTATACATGTCAGCCTGCTTCTCATCGTTGATTAAGATCATAATGATATCAGCTAACTTGGCAGCCTCTGCTGTATTATATACTTTAAGTCCCTGCGCCTCAGCCTTAGCCTTAGACTTGGATCCCTCGTATAAACCTACGATAACGTCACATCCTGACTCCTTCAGGTTCAGTGCATGTGCGTGACCCTGGCTACCGTATCCAATGATTGCGATCTTCTTACCCTGTAAATTAGATAAATCACAATCTTCCTGATAATAGATCTTTGCTTCTGACATAACATTTCCTCCTTAGAAAATAGTAAATATTTGGAATCGGTTCTCCCCTATAGCGAAATCCGCTTTCCATCCTCATCAATCATCACCACATCCAACAGTCCTCTGGTAAGTCCCGTAAGTCCGGTTCTGGCCAGCTCTAAAATACGATAATCTCCTAACATATCCAGAAAGCTGGCAAGCTTATCCTGATGTCCGGTCACTTCGATAACCATGGAATCTTTGGTGACATCCACTACCTTGCCGTGGAAGATCTCCGTAATAGATAAAACCGACTGCCGGTCAGTATCCTTCGCTTCAATCTTCACAAGCATCAGCTCTCGCGTCACGGAATCCGATGGTGATAAAACCTTGATATCTACCACATCCTCCAGCTTTGAAAGCTGTTTCTCAATCTGATCTAAAATCAATTCATCTCCGCTTGTCACAATTGTCATACGGGTGAATCTCGGGTCGGCGGTCACACCAGCCGAGAAGCTGTCAATGTTATATCCTCTCCGAGAAAACAGTCCTGATACATGACTTAGCACTCCAGAGGTATTTTCTACTAAAATTGATAAAACTTTCTGCATGTTGTAACGTCCTTCCTTTTCCTTAGAACAGTTCCCATTCTAGCACTTTATGAATAAGTGTCAAGTATTTTTCACTATTTAGTTGAATAATATTCAACACACATGAAAATCATACAACGATGACTCCAAGAAGGTCATCCCCTTCTATATAAAAAACCTCTCTTTTTGAAAGTTTCTCCTTAACATCCATTGAAAAGGCTTCCGAGAGGGGTATTTTCTCTGCTTTCATCCAGGCTTCTTTTATCACCCATATCTTCATAAAATCAAGTAATGGACACTCCGATTCCCGAATCTTACGTTCTTCCGTCTCTGTAAAAAATCTTGATGCCATACGACCGGCATTTATATGTCGACCTGAAATATCCGTCTCGATATCAATTCCCAGCCTATTCTCATCGCCCTCCTCCGTCTCTTTTGCAACTAACGCCAGTGCAACCAGAGAATGCGAATGACTGATGGAAAATTCGAATGGAATCGTATCAAAATACGGTTTTTCGCCTTTCATTGCGATGTAGTCCTTTTTCACACGCTCTCTTCCATACCCCAGGTGTTCCATCGCCAGCTGCAACATTTCTCCCGCTGCAAGATGGGGAACATCCAAAGGTGATGATGCACGCTTTCGCGATGGGATTTCATCCTTCTCCCATTCTGCTATGGTGTCTTTTGGAATACATTCTGTATCGCATACATAAAAAAGGACAGAAAGTCCCTTCTCTGATGATACAATAAGCTCTGCTTCTGCAATCCCCTGTGTTACATCAAGGGAGGCAATACATCTCTTATTTTGATCAAAGATGTGAATCTTTCTGTCCTTTTGCTGTTTTTTTCTATGCGTCTTACTTCCGCCGCTTCTCATCGTTTTGAACGTCTCTTTTTGCTCTTTTTATTCTTACGAACAGAATAGCCAAACCTGCCGATTTTAGCTCCCAACGCAAAATATTCTCCGTGACAATATACGATTGGATTCGCACTCGCAAGTGAAAACTTACCTTTTGCATCCATGTAGGTTTCATCTGCATGAACTGCAACAACCTTAGCTATAAACATACTATGGCTTCCAAGTTTCTTTTCTTCCGTAACCCGGCACTCAATATTCACCGGACTTTCTGCAATCATAGGGCATGACACGACATCCGCCTTTTGTTTGTTAAAACCACATTTAGCGAATTTATCGACGTCTCGCCCACTGACTACTCCGCAGTAATCTGTTGCCCATGCCATGTCTTTTGTTGCGAGATTCACCACAAATTCCTTGCTGCTTCGAATCAACTCATAGGAATGACGTTCCGGACGAACCGAAATCGACAGCATCGGCGGATTGGTATTAATGGTACCAGCCCATCCTACTGTCAGTATATTTTCCTCTCCATCAGCACCCTTGCAACTCACAAGAACTGCAGGAATCGGATATAACATATTCCCGGGCTTCCAGCTCTGCTTAGCCATATTATACTTCCTCCATGGAACGGATAAGACTTGGAATAACCTGTTTCTTACGTGAAACAACATTGGCAAGCATCAGGCATTTTCCACTCGGTGTTTCAATTTCCGGATGGCCGGCAAATGCACCCATTGCTACTTCACGGCTGTTCTCTCCGACATAAAGTAACTTTGTTGACTGATCTAAAATATTTGTCAGCATGCAATATGCCTGATCGATTCCCTTATCCTCAAGCACCTGCGGCATAAACTCCATAAGAGATCCCTGAATCTTAGACAACTGCTTATCGGAAACGGCAGAAATCTGTGATACACCAAAATCGGTTTCTCCCTGATGGAAAATCTTGAAATCCTGGAAGAAAATCTCATCAATGGTCTTATCGCCGAAATTACTTCCTGCCTCGAACATTGCCATGGCATGCTCCTCAAGGTCTACACCGGCAATCTTCGCCAGCTTCTGTGCCACTTCCTTATCACGCTCGGTACAGGTTGGTGAACGGAAAAGCAGGGTATCGGAAATGATAGCAGATAACATAAGTCCTGCCATCTGTGTGTTAACGCGTACATCATTTTCCTCATACATGCCGTAAACGATTGTAGAACAACATCCGAGCGGCATATTACGGAAGAAAATCGGCATCATTGTTTCGAGACTTCCAATCTTATGATGATCGATAATCTCTAAGATCTCTGCCTCGTCAATTCCATCCACAGCCTGACTCTTTTCATTATGGTCTACAAGAATCAGTCTCTTCTTCTCTGTGGACAGGAGATTTCGACGGGAGAACATTCCGATATAGTTCTGGTTCTCGTCTAAAATCGGGAAGTCACGATGTCGAACCTTACCGATCACATCACGAACTTCACTTAAATAATCTGTCTCTTCAAAGGAAACAATATCATCCTTGCACATAAAGTAGCGGATTGGAATACTCTGGTTAATGAGACGTGCTGCTGTGAAGCTGTCATATTCTGTTGTAATCAAAACACAGTCAATGGCCTCTGCTGTCTTAACCACTTCCGGATCCACTTCTGTTACTCCGGTAACAATCATGCAGCTTGGAATTTCTTCAAGTACAGCAAGCTGACGTGCTACCACATTACCGAGAATAACAAGATCGTCTCCGTCGATTTCCTGACGGATGGCATTCTCATCACCGGCAGCAACCACTACCTTTCCATGGGTAAAATATGCATGCTCATTACCGCATACCATCTTACCGGCCAGGGTCTCAATGATATTTTTATACTGTGTTCTTGCACGACCAAGCTCACGGTTATCATATACATCCATATAGGAATATGCGATATCACCGTTTACGATGACGCCTTCCAGTTTGCCGTCTTTCCGGACAACAGGTAATGTTACAACGTCCATTTTACGCATTAACGCCCAGGCCTTCTTAAGAGAAAGGTGGGAGTCAACCCCTTCTGTATGCGTATAGTCCATGTCCAATACCTGTGTTCCAACATCCTTGACGGTCTCAGGCTCTGTGACATGGAAGGTTTCCAGTACATACCTTGTCTCTTCGCTGATCGGGCCGGCCTTTTTCGGGATGTAGTCACCGTCATCAATCTGATTCTTAAGGTTAGCATAGGCAATTGCTGCACAAATAGAATCTGTATCCGGATTCTTATGTCCAATAACCCATACCGGGCGCTTCTTCACTAAACGATCCATAAATTTTACTCCTTTGATTGTAAATGTAAGTAAAGTTACGACCCCTTTTTAACCCCAACTAAGATAAAGCCGCAGAAAACCATGTATCTGCGGCAAAAAACTAAAATGTAATTACATGAAACACACCAAGAAGGATAAATACCAACGCAATGAATTCAATAATCAAAAATACCGTTGTAACCATATTTCGCTTCTTAAGTGACTGATAACGCATCTCCATGGATACATTCATATCCTCTGCATGATCCAGTTCCTTGACCGTATCTGTCAAATTACGATACACTTTTACATTCTCGGAATGAATCTTATCAGAAAGCTCACGTCTAACATCATCTAAGGACAGCGCATCCGGATCCTCTGCCAGAGATTCCTTCATCTCTTCAATTGAATCCGATACCTTAGACAATATCTCTGCAAGCTTTTGTGCTTCTTCCTGATTGCCTGCCGCAATCTTATCCGAAATCTCTTTCTCAAGATGTACAAGATCGCCTCTCATGGAAGAGAGCATACGATCCACCTGCGCTTCCACTGTTGTAACAAGAGAATCTGCCTCCTCCTGCTTCTCATCCAGTTCCCTCTGAAGCTGCGCAATCTTGTATTCCTTTTCAGACAGTGCTGCCTCCCTTTCCTTTACAAGCGATTCCAAAGCAACAACCTTCTTCTGCTTCGCACCAATCAGCGACTGAAGCTGCTTCGCCTTGTCCCGAAAGGCATCAATCTGAATAAGTAACGCGTCTCCGCTAAAATCTTCTGTCTGGTTCTGACTATCTGACATGTCTTACTCCCTGAATTCTGCATACTAAGAAGGCTGCCACGCAGCAGTCTCCTCATGTATCTTATCATTTATGAAACGGAATAGCAATGTATCATCCAAGGATTTCAAGCAGTTCTTCTTTCGTCATACTGCTGAGACTCTTTCCCTCTCCCGAAAGAATCTCGTCTGCAAGATTCTGCTTTTCCTGCTGCATCACAAGAATCCTTTCCTCGATGGTACCTTTTGCTATTAATTTATATACGGAAACCTTCTTTTTCTGTCCGATTCGATGTGCACGATCTGTCGCCTGATTTTCAGCCGCTACATTCCACCACGGATCATAATGTATTACCATATCCGCTCCCGTGAGATTCAGTCCTGTTCCTCCCGCTTTTAAAGAAATCAGAAATACCGGAACCTCATCCGTGTTGAATGCGTTGACCAACGCCAGCCTTTTCTCCTTCTTCGTCTCACCGGTAATCGTATAAAAAGGAATTCCCTGCTCATGCAAAGCATCGCCGATTTTCTCAAGCATCGATGTAAACTGCGAAAAAACAAGCATCTTATGCCCGTCCTCCATTGCATCCCGAATCAATTCCAGGAGCATTTCCTTCTTGGAGGATTCCCCTTTATAATCTTCAAAAAGAAGGGTCGGATCACAACAGATCTGGCGAAGTCTTGTAATATCCGCAAGAATCTTCATTTTATTTTTCTTAAAATCTTCACCGGAAGTTGCCTCAATGGTCTTTTTCATCCGAAGCAGCTGACTGTCATAGATTTTCCGCTGTGCCGAAGAAAAATTGGTATAGCGGATCTCTTCCAGCTTCTCCGGCAGATCTTTTAATACGCTTTCCTTCTTTCTTCTTAATATGAAAGGCGAGGTCATGGCTGACAGGCGCTTGCTGACCCATTCATCCTTTTCCGCAACAATCGGTGTTTCATAATCTTCGCGGAAGGTCTCATAATCATATAAAAAGCCGGGCATCAGATAATCAAAAATACTCCAAAGCTCCGATAACCGGTTCTCAATCGGTGTTCCGGAAAGGGCAAAACGATGTGTACTTTTTATAATCTTCACTGCCTTACTCATTCCGGATTTCGGATTCTTAATGTACTGCGCCTCATCCAGTATCTGATAGGTAAACTGATAATCTTCATATTCTGCAATATCACGCCGCAGTAAATCATAGGATGTCACAAGAATATCCTGATCATTTTTCGCAAGAATTTTTCTACGGTTCTCCTTACTTCCGTCAACAGCCTCTGCCTTTAACTCCGGTGCGAAACGTGCCAGTTCCACCATCCAGTTGTATACCAGGGACGCCGGACATACCACAAGGCTTCGCTGAAGATTCCCCTGTTGCTTTTCATACACAAGGGCTGCGATCATCTCCAGTGTTTTACCAAGTCCCATCTCATCTGCAAGAATTCCATGGAACCCGTATCCTGCCAGCGTCAGAATCCAGCGGAATCCCTGCTTCTGATAATTTCGAAGAACCGGCTTAAGAGAAGGTGGCACATCATAATCTGCATCACGCAGGGTCTTAAAACTTTTCACCAGGGTCTTGAATGCGCGATCGCGATCCGTTGCAATCTCATCATGCTCTTCCAGCATCTTATTCAGATACAGTGCACGATAGGAAGGAATCTCCATCTTTCCCTTGGTAAATTCCTTCACAGACAGATGCAGATCTTCCATCATCTGCTCTAACACAGCAACGGAGTCCCCCTCTGTCAGACTTAGAAATTCTCCGTTTCTAAGGCGATGGAAGGTGCGCTTTCTCTTATAGCTGTCCAAAAGCTCTATCAGTTCCTCCTGGGGAATATCCTGTGACAGAACGGTCAGCTGTAACAGATTGGCATTAACCGAAACACCAACAGAAAGATTCCAACCGGTTCGAACAGACAGATTCTCAAATGCCCTTGTGGTGGACACTTCCCCCAGCTCCATCAGTTGCGCTACACCTTCTGTCAGAATCCGATAGATGACTTCCTCATTTTTACCGGTGTAGAATTCCTTCTTCCTGTCATCATAATCCGGAAAAAAACTGCATACGGTTGCAATGATCCGGTTCTCTAAATTCAAATCACGGAAGAAATTCTCTCGATTCAAAAGCTCTTCCTGATTCCCCAGATAATATTTTTCTCCATCATACTCTGCCATAACGGCACAGGTCACATCCTCTTCTACCGCATCCAGATAAAAATAGAAGGATGCTTCCGGCGGCAGATACTGCTCGATCACTCCCTTTTGTGCCTCTGACAAATCCACATAGCGCGATACCTTCGGCAGAACATGATAGTAAAAATCCGACAGTCTCTGTCTTCCGATCAGAATCTGTATCATCCCCTCATCCGATGCTGCAATGAAAGGCGCCAGAGCTTTTGCATTATCCTTCGGTATACGATAGAAAAATCCTCTTGACAGATAATAGGAATCTTCACTGCCCTGTATAAACTGAGGAAGCGTTCCATCCAGAGTAACTCCATCAAATTTGCCATTTTTGTCTTTATGAGGAAAGGCGCGAAGAGAAAGGGTCAACTCACGGTCTTTCGCTACAACATTTCTCTTTCCATTCGGAATCTCCGTCTTATCGACAAGTTCCAGTTCGTCGCCTTCTACAATAGAGAAGAATTCATCCAGACGCTGTCCATATAAAATCAATTCCTTTGTTACAGAAAACTCAGAAACACCGTCATTTAAGTCCTTTCGGAAAAACTCTTCTCTTAATGCCCGATCCAGAAAATCGTACAGAGCCTGACTTTTTTCCGTAAAGGTCTCTGTCGCGAACTGAATACCGTTTTTCTTTCCCAGTCCAAGGAACAGGCGATGGGTTACTGCCTGATGCAGTTCTTTAAGATTTTTGACAATGTATAACTTGTCCGTTCCCACTTTAAATTCCACCGCCAACTCCGGTTCTGCCTTAACATGAAACCTTCGATTGGTATATTCCTGATCACTCTCACTGAATCTGGTAGTCAGTCGAAGACGTGGAACAAGCTTTACCACCGGCTTAAGGGAATGCCTGGAAATCGATGTCTCTCCATCCGAAAAAGCCTGCAGTAGCGACTCCCCCAGCATATCCGTCGCATCCCCCAATTCCGGATGTTCTGCCACATAGGCATCTGCCAACATGAGAAGCGCGATAATATGGCTGCACAACGGTCGATTGGTATCTGTTCGATAATACCAGCTTCCGGAATACGGATCATAGGACGGACAATCCATCACCGAGCAGTACATGGACAGTATATTTTTACGGTCGAGGACAACTTTCAGCAGTCTTCCTCCCTGAGCGTTCCGTACATGAGAATTTTCTCCCTTGTATACACCCTCCACCGTTAGAACAAGACCTCCGGTTTCATCATCCGGCTGAAAATACCGAAAATGATTCCTTGTATAGTCCGTCGTACAGGAGCGTAACAGAACCTCTTTTGATGCAATCATCTCTTTTGCTTTTTCGACATCTTCCTTCGTCAGGATATAATTTTCAGTCGCTGTCGCTATAGAAAAATAATGATAAGTCTGCCGGTACAATGGAAGGCCTTCGATGTTCTCCTTCTGACTGGTTGCCGGAAAAGCGTCGGAAGAAAGAATCAGCTCCTGCTCCTTCTTGCCACCTTCCCGCTCCTCTTCCATCCAGTACAAAAGGGCAGCCATATGAGCGCAACGAATTCCTTCCTCCGCAAAGGCACAATTACAATACAGACTCGGAGGCATACTGTCTCCAAAGTCCTGCACCTGCACCGTATGTATATCCCCATCCGGCCCCGTTACATTCGCCGTATATATCCGGTGATCCACAGAGATCAGCGCTACCCCTCCATCTCGGCACATGGACTGTCCTGCCTGCAATGTTTTATTTTGAAAAAGCTTTTTCCACTTCATCTTCCGACCTCACATATTCATCCGTAAATAACGTACCAAATATTATACCACACTCTTGCGCTGCGTTATATCAGATTCTAAAAAGGAAAAAGACCGCCGCACCACTTTCGTGGTACGGCGGTCTCCCGCGTTCTATGAAAACTTAATATGAATTAAGCCTTGTACAGATCAACTAACTTGTTCAGGTAGTCGTAACGCTCCTTATAAGTCTTCTCGGACTGAGTGAACAGCTGAGCAGCCTTATTCGGGTTGAACTTAGCAAGTGCAGCGTAACGGTTCTCACCCTTAAGGAATTCCTGGAAGTTTCCAGTAGGTGCCTTAGAGTCAAGTGAGAATGCATCCTTACCCTCTGCAGCAAGAGCTGGGTTGAATCTGAAGTTGAACCAGTAACCTGCCTCAACAGCGAGCTTCTCCTCAGTCTGAGCCTTTGCCATACCCTTCTTGATACCATGGTTGATACATGGAGCGTATGCAATGATGATAGATGGACCTGGGTAAGCCTCAGCCTCAGCGATTGCCTTAACACACTGATTCATATCAGCGCCCATAGCGATCTGAGCTACGTAAACGTAACCGTAAGACATTGCGATACCTGCAAGATCCTTCTTCTTTGTCTCCTTACCGCCTGCAGCGAACTGAGCGATAGCACCTGCTGGTGTAGACTTAGAAGACTGTCCACCTGTATTAGAGTAAACCTCAGTATCGAATACCATGATGTTGATGTCCTTACCGGAAGCGATAACGTGGTCTAATCCACCGAATCCGATATCGTAAGCCCATCCGTCTCCACCGAAGATCCACTGAGACTTCTTAGCAAGGAAATCCTTCTCAGCTACGATAGCCTTAGCTGCATCGGAACCTTCCTTCTCAAGAGCTGCTACGAGCTTATCTGTTGCAGCGCCGTTTGTAAGGCCTACATTGAAGGTATCCTTCCACTCTGCTGCTGCAGCCTTAACGTCAGCATCAGATGTGTTCTCTACTAATGCATCGATGTTGTCTGCAAGACGATCACGGATTGCACGCTGTGCAAGTAACATACCGTAACCAAACTCTGCAGCATCCTCGAACAGAGAGTTAGACCAAGCAGGACCCTGTCCCTTAGCATTTACTGTGTATGGTGTAGAAGGTGAAGAGTTACCCCAGATAGAAGAACATCCTGTTGCGTTAGCGATGTACATTCTATCACCGAAGAGCTGAGTGATCAGCTTAGCGTATGGAGTCTCACCACATCCGCCACAAGCACCTGAGAACTCAAGTAATGGCTGCTTGAACTGAGAGCCCTTAACTGTGTTAGCCTTGAACTTCTCGATAACGTCTGTCTTCTCTGGAAGAGATACAGCGTAATCGAAGCCTGCCTGCTTATCCTCATTCTCCTCGAAGGAAGCCATAGTAAGAGCATCAACAGGACATACGTTAGCACAAGAACCACAACCAGTACAATCCATAACAGATACAGCGATTGCGAACTTGTTACCAGGCATACCGTTCATATCCTTAGAAGCAAGAACTGCAGGTGCTGCAGCTGCCTCAGCCTCTGTCATAGCTACTGGACGAATAGCAGCATGTGGGCAGACATAAGAACACTGGTTACACTGGATACACTTGTCAACATTCCATGTAGGAACATCAGTTGCTACACCACGCTTCTCGAATGCAGCTGTACCGGATGGTGTAACACCATCAGCGTACTTCTTAACAACAGATACAGGGATTGTGTTACCTGTCTGTCCGTTAACCTTCTGCTGGATATCCTTAACGAATGCAACAGCATCCTCACGATCTCCGCTGATCTCCTGTGCGAAATCCATATCCTCAGCGTTCTTCCATGACTCTGGAACCTCAACCTTAACGTATGCTGTAGCACCAGCATCGATAGCATCGTGGTTCATCTTAACGATGTCATCACCCTTTGCAGCGTAAGACTTTGTAGCCGCATCCTTCATTAACTGAAGAACCTGCTCCTCTGGGATGAGCTTTGTAAGAGAGAAGAATGCAGACTGAAGTACTGTATTAATTCTCTTACCAAGACCGATCTCCTTACCGATCTTAACACCATCGATGATGTAGAAGTTGATGTTGTTCTCAGCGATATAACGCTTAACCTGTCCCGGAAGCTTCTCATCTAACTCATCAACAGACCACTGTGTGTTGAAGAGGAATGTTCCGCCCGGTACAAGATCCTGAACCATGTTGTACTTGTAGATGTATGCAGTACAGTGACATGCTACGAAGTTAGCCTGGCTGATCAGGTATGTAGAACGAATTGGTGTATGACCAAAACGAAGGTGAGAAATAGTAACACCACCAGACTTCTTAGAATCATAGTCGAAGTAAGCCTGTGCGAACATATCAGTGTTATCACCGATGATCTTGATGGAGTTCTTATTAGCACCTACAGTACCATCTGCTCCTAATCCCCAGAACTTACAGTTTGTTGTTCCCTCTGGAGTAGTAACAGGGTTCTCCTTGATCTCAAGAGAAAGGTTTGTAACATCATCGATGATACCGATTGTGAAACGCTCCTTCTCTGTGTTTCTGAATACAGAAATGATCTGTCCAGGAGTTGTATCCTTAGAACCAAGACCATAACGACCTGTAAATACAGGAACCTGATCGAACTTGCTGCCCTTAAGAGCTGCAACAACGTCTAAGTATAATGGCTCACCGATAGAACCTGGCTCCTTTGTACGATCAAGTACAGAAATACGCTTAACAGAGTCTGGAATAGCCTCGATTAAAGCTTCCTTAACGAATGGACGGTACAGACGAACCTTAACAACGCCGACCTTCTCACCCTTAGCAACAAGGTAATCGATTGTCTCATCGATTGTCTCACATACAGAACCCATAGCGATGATGATGCTCTCAGCATCCTCAGCACCATAGTAGTTGAACAGCTTGTAGTCTGTTCCGATCTTCTCGTTAACCTTGTTCATGTACTCTGTAACGATAGCTGGAAGGTTATCGTAAGTCTCGTTGCAAGCCTCACGAGTCTGGAAGAAGATATCCGGGTTCTGAGCAGATCCCATCTCAACCGGGTGGTTAGGATTTAATGCCTTCTGACGATATGCAGTAACTGCATCCATATCGCACATATCAGCAAGATCCTTGTAATCCCAAGTCTCAATCTTCTGAATCTCGTGTGATGTACGGAATCCATCAAAGAAGTTAATGAATGGAACGGAACCCTTAAGAGCTGCAAGATGTGCAACCGGAGTAAGGTCCATAACTTCCTGAACGGAGGACTCACAAAGCATAGCTACACCAGTCTGACGGCAAGCGTATACATCGGAGTGGTCACCGAAGATATTAAGTGCGTGGGAAGCTACGCAACGTGCAGATACGTTGAATACTCCCGGAAGTCCCTCACCGGCGATCTTATAGAGGTTCGGGATCATAAGCAGAAGACCCTGAGAAGCTGTGAAGGTAGTTGTTAAAGCACCTACAGCAAGAGATCCGTGTACAGCACCTGCTGCACCTGCCTCGGACTGCATCTCTGTGATCTGTACTGTCTGACCAAAGATGTTCTTACGACCAGCGGTTGCCCACTCATCAGAAGCTTCAGCCATAACAGAGGATGGGGTGATAGGATAGATAGCCGCTACATCAGTAAATGCATAAGATGCATGAGCTGCTGCATGGTTACCATCCATGGTTTTCATTGCTCTCTTCATGAATTTTCCTCCTACGAATACTTTTTAAACAAAACGACATTTTGCATCATGTCGCATATAAAAAATATAGAATTTTTTTTGGAAAAAATCAATAAGACCAGTGTCCTTTTTCTGTTCTTAATTGGGGACAATTCCTAACAATCCCCACATTGTGGTAAATCACCTTGAAAAAAAAGAAAGATGTCTGTAGAATAAATATGTTTGCGTATTTTACGCATTATATATAGAAATATTTTTTTAGGACAATCGTCCGGAAAGGAAACTAAATGATACAGGCGTCTAACATTTCCCTTCGATTCGGCAAAAAAGCCCTTTTCGAAGAAGTTAACATTAAATTTACCGAGGGTAACTGCTACGGTATTATCGGTGCTAACGGTGCTGGTAAGTCTACTTTCCTTAAGATCCTCTCCGGCCAGTTGGAGCCAACAAGCGGTGAAATCATCATCACACCCGGTCAGCGTCTTTCTTTCTTAGAGCAGGATCACTTCAAGTACGACTCTTTTACCGTTCTTGATACCGTTATCATGGGTAATCAGCATCTTTACGACGTAATGAAAGAAAAAGATGCCATCTACGCAAAAGAGGACTTCAATGATGAGGATGGAATCCGCGCCAGTGAGCTTGAGGCAGAATTTGCCGATATGGACGGCTGGAATGCCGAGACAGATGCCCAGCAGCTCTTAAACGGCCTTGGCATCGGACCTGACTTCCACTACAGTCTGATGAGTGAACTTCCGGGTGCACTCAAGGTCAAGGTTCTTCTTGCCCGTGCCCTCTTCGGTAATCCGGACATCCTTCTTTTAGATGAGCCTACCAACCACCTGGATCTGGATGCAATCGGCTGGTTAGAGGAATTCCTGATCAACTTCGAGAACACGGTCATCGTTGTATCCCATGACCGTTACTTCCTGAATAAGGTATGTACACACACCGCTGATATCGATTATGCGAAGGTTCAGATCTATGCCGGTAACTATGATTTCTGGTATGAATCTTCCCAGTTAATCTTAAAGCAGCGTAAGGAGGCCAACAAGAAGAAAGAGGAGCAGATTAAGGAATTAAAAGAATTCATCTCCCGCTTCTCTGCCAACGCTTCCAAGAGTAAGCAGGCTACTTCCCGTAAGAAGGCTTTGGAGAAGATTGAGTTAGAGGAGATTCGTCCTTCTTCCCGTAAATACCCTTACATCGATTTCCGTCCAAAGCGTGAAATCGGTAACGAGGTACTGACCGTTGAAGGTATTTCCAAGACCATTGACGGTAAGAAAGTCTTAGACAACATTTCCTTCGTTGTCGGACATGATGACAAGATTGCTCTTGTCGGCGGTAACGAACTGGCTAAAACGGTTCTGATGGAGATCCTTTCCGGTGAGATGGAACCGGATGAAGGTAACTACAAGTGGGGTGTTACAACCTCCCAGTCCTACTTCCCGAAGGATAACACGAAGATCTTCGATAACGATATGATCATCGCCGACTGGCTGACACAGTTCTCCGAAATCAAGGATGCAACCTATGTCCGCGGTTTCCTTGGACGTATGCTCTTCGCCGGCGAAGACGGTAACAAGAAGATGAAGGTATTATCCGGTGGTGAGAAGGTTCGTGTTCTTTTATCCCGCATGATGATCGAAGCAAGCA
The DNA here is from genome assembly GCA_900100095.1 of Lachnospiraceae bacterium C10. Taxonomy (GTDB): domain Bacteria; phylum Bacillota; class Clostridia; order Lachnospirales; family Lachnospiraceae; genus Weimeria. The sequence continues at coordinate 17,277 of FMTN01000007.1, read as the reverse complement.
ATGTCTTAATGCTTGACGAGCCGACCGACCATCTGGATATGGAAAGTATCACTGCTTTAAATGAGGGACTGAAGAAGTTCAAGGGTGTTCTTCTCTTCTCCTCCCGTGACCACCAGGTAGTACAGACAACCGCTAACCGAATCATGGAGATCCTCCCTGACGGAAGTCTGATCGATAAGGTTACAACATACGACGAATATCTTGAGAGCGATGAGATGGCTCGTAAGAGAACTGTTTACAACACAACCGAAGATGAAGAGTCTGATGACTAATCGGTTTTGAATTTACTACAGAAAAGGACGCATGAAACAATCGTTTCATGCGTCCTTTTTTAATCCGTCAAGACTCGCTCGCGAGTCTTGCGCGCCTTGTCTTTAGTTTTTAAATGAATGAACCGGCGCAGGAATTCTGCCACCACGATTCACGAATGCACTACAATCAAATTCATTCACCGGCATGATCGGTGCATATCCAAGTAATCCACCGAATTCTACCACATCTCCTACATCCTTGCCGATAACAGGGATCAGACGAACCGCTGTTGTCTTCTGGTTGATCATACCGATTGCCATCTCATCCGCGATAATTCCGGAAATGGTCTCAGCTGAAGTGCGACCCGGAATTGCAATCATATCAAGACCTACGGAACATACACAGGTCATAGCCTCAAGCTTTTCAAGGGTAAGAGCACCTTCATTTACCGCATCGATCATACCCTGATCCTCCGATACCGGAATGAACGCACCGGACAGTCCTCCGACGTAAGAAGAGGCCATGATACCGCCCTTCTTTACCTGATCGTTCAATAATGCAAGCGCTGCTGTTGTTCCCGGAGCACCGGCTCTCTGCAATCCGATTTCCTCCAGGATTCCGGCTACCGAATCTCCAATCGCCGGAGTCGGAGCAAGGGACAGATCGATGATTCCAAATGGGATACCGAGCATCTTACTTGCCTCTTTTGCCACTGCCTGTCCTACTCGGGTAATCTTAAATGCTGTCTTTTTAATGGTTTCACACAACACTTCAAATGACTCACCACGAACCTGGGATAATGCTGTCTTGACTACACCCGGACCGGATACACCTACATTAATGATCGCATCCGCTTCTGACACTCCATGGAAGGCTCCTGCCATAAACGGGTTATCGTCCGGCGCATTACAGAATACCACCAGCTTTGCATCACCAAGAGAATCCTTATCCTTGGTTGCAAGCGCTGTCTCCTTCACAATCTGTCCCATCAGTTTTACCGCATCCATATTGATACCGGTCTTTGTAGAGCCCACATTAACCGAGCTGCATACAAATTCCGTACTTGCCATAGCCTCAGGAATCGAACGGATCAGATACTCATCCTGTGTGGTCATTCCCTTACTTACAATTGCAGAATATCCGCCAAGGAAATTGACACCAACCGTCTTCGCTGCACGGTCAAGGGTTTTGGCGATGGTAACATAATCCTTTGCACTGTGACAGGCACTGGCACCGATCATTGCAATCGGAGTCACGGAAATACGCTTATTTACAATCGGAATTCCAAATTCCCGCTCAATCTTTGCTCCTGTTGCAACCAGATCCTTTGCAACCGTTGTAATTTTGTTAAAGATATTTTCATTTAACTTGTCAAGATCGGAATCCATACAGTCAAACAAGCTGATTCCGATGGTAATCGTACGGACATCTAAATTCTCCTCCGACACCATTTTATTTGTTTCTTTTACTTCAAGTATGTTAATCATGGTAAACTCCTTAGATACGGTGCATCATTTCAAAGATTTCTTCCTTCTGGGCTTTAATTTCCACGCCAATCTCTTCACCAAGCACAGCAAGCCCTTTCTGGATCTCATCAAATGACTGATCTGCATTTTCCGTATCAACGATCATCATCATGGTAAAGAAGCCGGATACGATCGTCTGAGAAATATCCAGGACGTTTACCCCGCGTTCTGAAAGATACGTGCAGACTTTAGCAATGATACCTACCGTATCCTTACCAACGACACTGATGATGGTTCTGTTTTTGTTTTCCATAAGTAATCTCCATTCCTTTCATCTATGTAAAGGCACTTGCCTAAACACCATTTCAATTGCCGGAAAGCCTGTAGCGCAATCCTAGACTACAATACGCTCTGAAACCTCATGTCTTGAGGCAATGGTAATATTAAAATCCGTTCCTTTATACGGATTGTCACCGAAGCTTACTTCGCTCACTACCGTTTCAAGAGCCAGCCTTCCGTAATTATTCTCCGCCGATAAATGACCGAGAAAAATATGTACCACATGATCATTTAAAATCTTGCCCAAAAGACGTCCGCTTGTCTCATTTGAAAGATGACCTCTCTCCCCGAGAATTCGTCTCTTAAGCTGATACGGGTACGGCCCAACCTGCAGCATATTCACATCATGGTTCGCCTCCAGCAAAAGCGCTGAAAGTCCGCTGATCCGCTCTATAATATAATCATCATAGGTTCCCAGGTCTGTAATGACCCCGACCTTCTTCCCGGATGACTGATCCTGAATAATATATGCAACCGGATCCGCCGCATCATGGGATATATGAATCGGATGTATATTCAGTGTACCGATCGTAAATTTCTGATCGGCCACGATGGGATGAAACAGTCCTTCATCCACCTTGCCAAGTTTGCCACCGGACAACATTGCATCAATTGTCCCCTGCGTAGCGTACACAGGCAAGCCATATCTTCGCATAAGAACCCCAAGCCCTGCAATATGGTCTGCGTGCTCATGCGTCACCAGAATACCATCCATGTCCTTTGTTGTATAGTCCATGGCATTCATGCCTGTTTCGATTCTTTTACCACTGATTCCGGCATCAATCAACACATGATGCCGGTCATTTCCTGCACAGATGCAGTTTCCACTGCTGCCACTGGCAATACTGAACAGTTCCATTGACATAAGGGTTATTCCTTTTCTTTCCAGCCTACAGAAAGCACATCTCCGTTATGAATCGGATCTGCGTATCCACAAGGCTTACCATTCAGCAGAACCTCTGCTGTTCTACCATTTGCTTCATTAATATCAAAATCAATAAAGTTGAAAATATCTACAAAGATATAATCTTCCTTATCGTCCATCGTAATATTTTGTCCATTCACAGTAACATGAATGGTTGCCTTCGGCTTCGGAACCTCCATCTGATGGAACGGCGTATTCGGCCGGTAAGGCGTAGCGTAAGAATTCTGATATCCATCCGCAGCTCTGGCCGGATCGGTCAGCTGGGAAACCAATGCTTCCTCCTCTGCGTCTTCTGTCTTTACTTCCGGTACATCCTGAGCAGCTTCTTCCTGAGGAACGATTTCTTCCTCAACTGCCTGCTCTTCCTTTGCGTCATCGACTGCATCTGCTACCGCTTCGTCCGTTGCCTGCTGCCCTTCTTCGGTAGGCAATGACTCTTCTTCTACGGCTGCACCTTCCTCTTCCATCTTGACCTGCTGCAAAGAGCTCTCCTGCGCCTGCCTCTTTAGATTTTCCAGTTCTGCCGCTTCCTGCTCCTGACGCGCCTTCTCCAGGAAATCCTCTTCTATCGCAGAGATTCCCTCCGGCATATAGTCGCCATCCTTTAATCCAAAACCGGTCACCGTCCATTCGATACTGAAATTCTCATAGATCAGCGTGTTCATATCCGCTTCCCGGTTATTGACAAGAATCTGGTGATCCGGATCAACCTCAACATCCATAAATGCCGCAAGCTGGCCAACCGTATAGTAGTTCCGCGTCTCCACCTCATCCCCGTTTTGAATAATATAATCTGCCGGTTCAAGGCTTCCGTTGACTTCCACAAACTTCGGACAAGTAACGAAGGAACCATTGACATTGAAGGTTACGATGGATGATGTAAACTCCTCGAGCTGATCGATCCGCATCTCACCTTCGCCTCCTACCGTTGAACTTTCAATGGTGATCGTCGCGTTCGGAATCAGTTGTGTATTAAGAGATGCCTCATGTCCGTTCATACGCACACGCGCAGACTCACCTTCCCGTCCTCTTATCATTCGATCCACACCATTGACATTGAAATGAATCTCTCTTCCTCTTCTCGGGAAAAGCTCTGCCGTATCCATTCCTGACTGCATGGCTGCATCAATGATCTTAAGATGTCCGTTATCGAACAGTTTCATCATTTCACCGTTAAAATGAATCATGATGAAATTGTTCTTCTGCTCATAGTAATTCAGGCAGATACCGATCGGTGTAACAAAAAGAGGATCTTTCTCAACTCCATCCGGGAATTGAATATTTTTCATAACCTCTTCACCACGAAGCGCCACACGTTCCTTTAAGATCTTCATTTTATCTGCAAGATTCTCACAGAAACCATGAACCTTTCCGCCGCCTCCGACAACAAAGGTCGCCGCAACCGGATTGCCTCCATTAAGTTCAATGATCTTCTCTGCAACATCCCCTGTGATTCTCTCCATCACAGGATCTGTAAGCTTCCAGACTTCCTCCACCGGAACCGTATGGGAAATTCCCATAATATCCTCATAGGTGATCTCTTCCAGTTCCGTTGACTGCTTTTTGATCTTTTCCGCTGTTGCAAAATCCACCAGAAATGCCTGTACGATAACTTCCGTCAGCTCATCTCCCGCATAAGGAATCATACCGTATGCAATGATACTTCCATCCCTGGTAATACAGATATCCGACGTTCCTGCGCCCACATCCACAAGTGCTATGTTTAACATGCGATAATTTTGCGGTATGGCAACATTCATAGCAGCAATAGGCTCCAATGTCATATTGGCAACCTCAAGTTCGGCGCGCTCTACTGCCGAATACAGACCGTCTACAACGTCGTCCGGAAGGAAGGTTACAATGATGATCTCCTCAATCTTGCTCGCCTTATGTCCCTCAAGATTCGAGAACACTTCCCCATTGAGAAAATACTTCATCGTAGAGTATCCGACACAGTAAAAATGATAAGGGCCGTCGTCCTCATTGATCTCCCTCTGCGCCTGATCTACTCCAATCAAATCAAGGGTATTGATATCCTCACCTGTAACAACCGTTTCCTCATCGAAGTTCATCTCAACACGGGTTGTTACTGTACGAAGAACACGACCAGCGGCAGCAATACATACTTCTTTAAGCTTAAATCCAAGCTGCTCTTCCAGATCATCTGTCACAAGTCGAATAATCTTTGACACCCGGCCGATATCGTGGATCTGACCATCCAGCATTGCCCGGCTGTCATGCTCTCTTGAACACATAGCCACGGTCTTAAATCCATCCTCCGTCTGATATCCAACGGTACCAACAACATTACGGGTACCAATATCCAGAGAATATACGTAATCCTTATCCTGTATCGTCTCCTGTGTAGCCTGCTGCGCATCAATCATGATCTTCATTCCTTCTGTCGGTTTCATCAGGCGATCCATCGCCTCTTTTACCTCAATAAAATCATCTTCTATTCCATGGGTATTATCAATCACAACCTTGCACTTCTCACGGAACACTTCTTCCGAAAGCTGTGCATCAAATATTCCCTGGATCTTCTCTTCACTGTATCCTCGGTTCTTCCGAAGCCTGTCGCGCCGAATCTGCTCATCTGCGTAGATATACCAGAGTTCATCGCAAACCTCGTCGTATCCTTCCTCAATTAACAGAGCCGCCTCAACGAAGAAGGCTATAAACTCTCCCTCTCGCCTTGCGCGGGCAACTCTTCGAAGTATCTCTTCCTTAACAGCCGGGTGAACAATTGAATTAAGAAGCGCTCTCTTCTCATCCTCTATATAAATCAATTCTGCCAGTTTACTGCGATCGATCGGAGGATTCTTTTCTTTATCATCCTTGCCGTAAGCAAAAACATCCTCATGAAGAAATGCTGTTCTGAAACGATCGTAACATGAATGTCCCGGAGTCATCAGTTCCTTCGCCAAATCATCTGTACGAAGAACCATCACAGGATAATGTGTTTCAAGATAGGTCAGCACCTCACTTTTACCAGCACCGACGCCACCTGTAATTCCAATAAAATGCATAAACAATACCCAAAAAAAGCTATACTTGTCCACGTCTGGGTAAAAACCCACTCACGTACACAAGTATAGCATTTTACAAGACTAAATACAAAAATATATCCTTAGATTTGATGGAGTAAATTCACCATTTCAATTGCTGACAGGGCACAGTCGTAGCCCTTGTTACCCGCCTTGCTTCCGGCACGCGCAATTGCCTGTTCAATATTTTCTGTTGTAACAATTCCAAACAGAACCGGAACAGAGCTGTTCAAGGATACCTGTGCAATCCCTTTGCTGACTTCATTGCAGACATAATCATAGTGTGAAGTCTGTCCCCGAATGACTGCTCCGACGCAGATCACAGCGTCATATTTTCCTGAAAGAGCCAGTTTCTGCGCCGTAAGAGGAATCTCAAATGCCCCCGGTACCCAGACTGCCGTGATCTTCTCCTCCGACACGCCATGACGTACAAGTCCATCCACTGCTCCACCCAGAAGCTTATTCACAATGATCTCATTGAATCGGGAGGCCACGATAGCCACTCTCATATTCTCGTCTGCAACAACCTTACCTTCAACTACTTGAATCTCTCTCATTCACTGTTCCTCTTTCTATTATCTTATCTTTCTTTTCCCTGATTCCTAACCAACCTTGATCTGCTTAAAAATATGTCCCATCTTATCCTGTTTTGTTTTAAGATATTTTTCGTCATATGGCTGCGGCTCAATTTCGATTGGGAGTCGTTCCTTAATCTCTATTCCAAATTCCGACAATCCGTAAATCTTATCCGGATTGTTCGTTAACAGCCTTAAAGACTGCACGCCAAGATCCTTTAGAATCTGAGCTCCCACCCAGTACTCTCTCAGATCTGGTGCAAAACCAAGCTTTACATTGGCCTCGACCGTATCAAATCCTTCCTCCTGAAGAGCATAGGCCTTTATCTTATTGACAAGTCCTATTCCTCTGCCTTCCTGTCGCATATATAAAATAATGCCACGGCCTTCCTGCTCCACAAGCTCCATAGATTTTTGTAACTGAAGACCACAGTCACAACGCAGCGAACCAAAGGCATCTCCCGTCAGACATTCGGAATGCACCCGGCACAGTACATCTTCTCCCGTTCCTATTTTTCCCTTCACCAGAGCAACATGGTGTTCTCCTGTAATATCATTGATATAGCCATACATCCGGAAGGTTCCATGGGATGTCGGCATCTTTGCAACTGCCTCCTGATGAACATGCTTCTCGTGAATACGGCAGTAATCCTTCAGATCCTTGATTGTGATAAATGTCAGGTTGTATTCCTTTGCCATGTCAATGAGTTCCGGAGTACGCATCATACTTCCGTCTTCTCTCATAATCTCACAGCAGACACCACACGGGTAAAGTCCTGCCAGACGCATCAAATCCACAGTTGCTTCCGTATGACCTTCGCGAACCAGTACACCGCCCTTTTTAGCAATCAGCGGGAAGACATGTCCCGGCCTTCTGAAATCCTCCGGCTTTGCTTTTTCATCTGCAAGAGCCCTCATAGTAAAGCCCCTCTCCTTTGCTGATATTCCCGTCGTTGTCTGCACGTGATCCACCGACACGGTAAATGCGGTTTCATGATTGTCCGTATTCTTCTCCACCATCGGATGAAGTCCGAGACGCTGTGCAACCTCCTCACTCATCGGCGTACAGATCAATCCCTTTGCGTGTGTCGCCATAAAATTGATATTCTCCTGCGTTGCAAAGGTTGCCGCACAGATCAGATCTCCTTCATTTTCCCGGTCCGGATCATCCGTTACCAGAATCATCTTTCCTTCCTGCAAATCCTTTATCGCCTGCTCAATCGTTGCATATTGAAATTCTGTTTCCTTTTCCATTTCATCCTTCTTTCTGCCTCAGCCAAGATATGCCTGTAGCATATCAAGGGTCAGTCCATCTTTTTTCTTCTGCTCTTCTTCTCCCGGTAAAACCCCAGCGACCTTAAGAAAATTCTGCACATATTTTCCAACCAGATCATTTTCAAGATTGACCCGGTCTCCTGTCCTTTTGTCCAGCAATGTGGTCTTGTCTGCGGTATGAGGAATAACCGATACCGCAAAGAAATCCGGAGATACTTGTGCAACCGTAAGGCTGATGCCATCGATCGCAATCGAGCCCCTTTCCATCACCCTCTGCAGGATTTTGGATTCGGCTGTAATGTAAATCCATGTCGCATTCCCCTCGGCTGTCATATCCACTATTGTTCCTTTCCCGTCAATATGCCCAGATACCATATGACCACCAAATCTTCCATTGGCCGGCATGGCACGTTCCAGATTGACAAAATCTCCTGCTTTAAGCTCTCCCAGAGAAGATGTCCTGAGGGTCTCGGCCATAACATCCGCTGTAAAAAAATGATCCCCCATTGTCGTAACGGTTAGACAGACTCCATTGACCGCAATAGAATCTCCTATCCCGGTTCCTTCTAAAACTGTGGTAGCTCCTATCCTAAGGCTTCCACTGATTCCCCGGATTTCCTTCGCAAGAAGGGTTCCTTTTTCTTCTATGATTCCTGTGAACACTCTGTTTCTCCCTTCTTCTGATACCGGATCAGCACGTCTTCTCCCACGCGCCTGCACTCCCTGATCTCATACAAGAGTGCTTCTTTGGTTTCACGAATTCCCATAGATGCAATCGGGCTCTTGCCTCCTCCAAAGAGTTTTGGGGCTATAAATACATCCACCTCCGACACGATGTCACTTAAAAAAGCTGAGGCATTCACCGTTCCTCCTCCTTCCAGCAACACACTGTCAATCGAATGTTTCCCAAGATATTCCATTAAAAGCTTTAGATCCACGCAACCGGTTCGCTCATCTTTGTCGAGATGAAGAATCTGTACTCCCTGCTTTAACAACTGCCTTTCTTTTTCTATCACTCTATCCGGCTCTCCCCCGGCGTTCTCCCATGGCTTCTGCAAGGTTACAATCATCAGTGGCTGCCGGTTTGCCGACGTAACCAGACGACTGTCCAAAGGAATCTGCAAATGATCATCCAAAAGAATCCGCAATGGATTTTTGCCGGCTACAAAGGTTTCCTCATCCTCAGATCCTCGCACTTTGATTCGACAGTTCAGCAACGGATCATCTGCAAGCGCTGTTCCAATCCCCACCATAATGGCCATATTGCGATGGCGCATCCGATGAACTTCGTCCAGAGAAGACGCTCCGCTGATCCACCTGGACTTGCCGGCCTCCGTTGCAATATGTCCGTCTGCCGTCATCGCATATTTCAGTGTGACATATGGCCTGTTCGTTGTAATAAAATGAAAGAAAACGCCATTGATCGCATCACACTCCTCTTTCATATAATCACAAACCACCTGTATTCCTGCCGCTTTTAATTCCGCAACTCCCTTACCGCTTACTTTCGGATTGGGGTCTCGGGACCCAATGACAACCTCCCGGACACCGGCATCAATCAGGGCCTTTGTACAGGGTGGCTGTTTTCCCTGATGACAGCAGGGCTCCAATGTGACATAGATGGTCGCTCCTTTTGGATCTTCACTCACTCTCCTCAGCGCATCCCGCTCTGCATGAAGCTGTCCGTATTTATGATGCCAGCCTTCTCCTATGATCCGCCCGTTTTTTACAACAACAGCTCCCACCAGAGGATTCGGATTCGTCCATCCAACTCCCCTTTTTGCCAGTTCTATTGCACGGAGCATGTACTTTTCTTCCGGCATCTTCCCATCTCCTTTTTCCTTTATTCTTTATCTTCTCTTCTTTCTCCCGTGAATCTTCTTTCTCCCGTGAAATTTCTGCTCTTCCCGCAAAACATTGCTTTGTCCTGCGATTCTGCAAGATTCAAAAAAAGCCACCACAGGAAGCTTTCAGGCTTTCCGTGATGGCTCGTTCTACATCGATGTACGTTCATACTCCCTGCCGCAGGCCCTTACGCCTGCCGGCTTTTACCGGTCCTTTTTCCGATAAAAAAGCCCGTAGCAGTTATCTACTACGGGCAACACGCACAACTTATCGTATCTTCTTCCATCCAGACTATACTGTCGGCTCCGGAATCACACCGGATCATGCCATATGGCTCGCGGGCTGTACCGCCGGTAGGGAATTGCACCCTGCCCTGAAGATTTCTATTCAATTCTTTGTCATAATACCGCACTTGCTGTTTCAATGCAACCTGAAATTTACATTCACTTCAGTATTCACTCCAGCATTCGTTTCAGCTTCTTTTCAGCGGTTTAAGTATCTTCTTCTCCTCCTCGGTTATCCGATCGCTCTCAATCGCCTTCTGAATTGTCTTATTATGTGTCCAGACATCCAGTCTCTTCCCGGTAAGATACGGCAAGGTTGCTTCCCACTGCTTCGCAAGTGCTGTTGCAAAATACCAGGCGATCATCATGTTCACATAGTATTCCCCGCTCCGGATTGCAGCAACCGCATCCAGATACTCCACCTTGAAGTCCTCGTCCAGAAAATAGGTCATAAGCATTTTGATCCCGAAGCGGCAAGTGTATACTTCATCGGATGAAATCCATACAAAAACCCGCTCTAAAAGCTCTTCCTTGTGCTTTTTAAAAACCTTCGGTGACATAATATCGCACACAGCCCAATTATCGACGTATGGAAGAAATTGCTCAAGTTGTCTGATGCACAATTCATAATCCTTTTGTTCTGAAATCAACAGGCCGTGCAACATATCCTCATCATAGAAATCATGCGGCAGACTCAAAAGAAAGGTTTCATAACCGCCTTCCTTCATAAGTTCCTTTGCCAGTTTTCTGGCAAGCGGTACCCGGACACCGATCACTTTCTTTTCATCCACCGTCGGAATCAATTTCCTTTGAAACGCTGCATAGGACGTATCCTGCAGCGCGTTTAATCTCTCGACCACTGTCATATTCTATCCCCAAAACAGTCAAGACTCGCTCGTACCCCGACTGAGTTAAAAGTTCGTTCCGTTCCAGCCCCAGTTTTTTACTGCCTGATATTTCACATAAATATGATCGGCCGCGATTCCAAGAACCTCTCCGAAAATCTTTGATATCTCACCCGTCAGATTCTTAAAAGCCTCCGGGTTCTCATCTCCGTAGACTGCAACCTCTACAAATGCAATCGGGTCCTGATTCTCTCCCCGAAAATAGAGATGGTATCCATCCTCAAAGCCGCACATAAGCCACTGCTCACTCTTGCCCGGAACAATTGCAATAGCTTCTCCCAGGCGACGCTTCAGCTCCACTTCCTGCTCCGGTGTTACAGTTACACTGATTTTAGAATTAATAAATGGCATCTTAAACTCCTTCCGTCTCTATGTTCAAATCTTTCTCTAACACTCGTTATCGTTCCTTTTTACTTCGTTACAAAAAACTCAGCTGTGGATCGATATACGATTCCATCTTCACATCATGAATTATATCATCCGGTCCGTAATTTCCAATCAAAAAATGTGACTTTGGATCATGCAGTTTCCTGTTCCTTTTCACCGCGTTGATATCGTTATTCGCATAGCAATACCTGCAAAAATGTCCGCATGTGTCATACGCTCCGATATCCCCGGACAAATAACAGGCACACTCCTTCCTGGCCGGCTTCTTCTTTGGAACAATCAGCCTCTGACCAATAGCTTTTTCATAAATGGGAATCGTCATGCATCCACTGCAATCCGCGCCATACTGCTCCAGAAAATCTCCTTCCCCACATGGTCTTACGGTCATTCCATGAGAGGCTGCAATCTGAATCATTTCCTTTCCCAGAAAGTGCATATCCTGCTTTGACACCGGACGAACTTCCGGAAAATTTCTTCTCACTTTTTCATACAAATCCACAAAGCTGATCACAACTGTTTTTGTGAAGCCTTCCAGTGTCGATGCCATCTCCCGAAACGCTTTTAAATGATATTCGATGGTATAGCGCTCATTTACGAAAATCGGATCATATCTCCAACCGATTGCATCAACTCCGACTTTTCTCGAAAGATATTGAAAATCTGCAAGAATTTTATGTTTGTCCGGAACAGCCGGTTCAATATCTCTTCCGTAGGGCGTAATTGTAACAAACCAGTATTGCCCGTAATCCCTGATCACATCCATATATTTAAAAAAAGGCGCCGGATTTTTAGAACAAAACCCGATGACATCCACCGTATCCGGGCTAAGCCTGTAACGGCTCACCTGAATAGGATGAAAAGGATTTCGAACACTGACAATCCCTTCTTTTATCCGGTTTGCAAACCATTCCGGATAAAAAGCCGGGATATCTGTCCTTTGTCCTGTATTAATTATCATTTCAAATCCTCATAGAGTTAATCATGTTGTTTTCAAGCTTTTTCCATATCTGTTGCATTCGTCTGTATCTTTCGGGTTACAGTTCGTACAACATAGATGCAGATCGCGCAACTGTAGATGGTTGCAGTTACCCACGCACTCTGATCTGCAAAGCAAATAGCTGTAAAGTGAAACAGCGGTACAAATACCAGGCTGACTACCGTACGTGCCACCATCTCAATCACACCGGAAATAATGGCAAGATGAGAATATCCAAGGCCCTGCACTGCCAATCGACATGTATTCAGCAAGCCGAGTGACCAATAGAAGAATCCAAGACAAGCCAGATATCGTCCGGATTCCGCAAGAATATCCGTTGCATGCAAAGCGTTTTTACTGATAAACGCCATGGACATTTCCCGTCCAAATAAAATCAAAATAATACCAATAACAACGCCGTATCCGGCTCCCACCAATGCTCCTTCCCGGATACCGCGCTTGATACGGTCCGGCTTGCCTGCACCATAATTCTGTCCGGCAAAGGTCGATACAGCCGATGCAATCGCATCAAACGGACACATTGTCATCTGCTTGATCCGCATCCCCGCTGAAAAAGCCGAGGTATAGATTGTTCCAATACTGTTATTCGCAGACTGCATAACCATGGAACCGATTGCTGTAATCGAGAACTGAAGTCCCATCGGGATTCCCATTGCAAGAAGTGTACGGGCACGACGCCAGCTAAACTGCTGTATTCCCTTCTGCACACGAAGGACCGGAAACTTTTTGGTCATATAGATTGCGCAAAGAACACCGGAAACTCCCTGTGAAAGAACGGTCGCAAGAGCTGCGCCCGTTACTCCCATCTTAAACACAACGATCAGCATCAGATCCAATACAATATTTAACCCTGCAGAAACCAGCAAAAAAATGAACGGAGTCGTGGAATCTCCTACCGCTCGTAAATTAGAAGATAATAAATTGTATAATAACGTACAAGGTATTCCCAGAAAAATAACGAAAAGGTACTGATAAGCATCATGAAAAATATCCGATGGTGTCTGCAATATTCTTAAAATATACGGACAGAACACGGCGCAGATTCCTGTAATCAGGACAGCCCCTGCAAAAGTCAAAATATACGCATTGTAAATGTACTTACGCATGCTCTCATATTCGCCTGCGCCAAATCTCTGTGCAACAGGAACAGCAAAGCCAAGACACAAACCGATACACATTCCCAGCACCAGAAATTGAACGGAACTGGATGCACCTACCGCCCCCAACGCATTCGGTCCAAGGATATTTCCAACAATCATTGCATCAATAAAATTATAGGTCTGCTGAACTAAATTTCCTAACAATAAGGGAATCGAAAACGCTAAAATCTGCGGAAGAATGCTACCTTCTGTCATTGCCTTTGTCTTTGCCATTTTATATCTCCTATTCGAGTCACATCCTGATGAAATTCCTAGGCAATCGTTGCCAACAAGCCCTCACAGCCACGGTAGATATCATCCCAGGTTTTTGAAAAATCGCCCGTATACCACGGGTCTGCCACATCCCGATTCTCACCTGCATACGCAAGCATCTTCTGAATCTTTCCCTCTGGATCTTCCGGCCAGACACGGGCCATATCCCTTAGATTATTTTCGTCCATTGCGATCAACAAGTCAAATGCTTCATAATCATGCGCTGTGATCTGCCTCGCCCGCTTCCCCTCGCAATCAATTCCATGTGCCAGCAAAACCTCCCTCGCCGGCGGATAAACCGGATTCCCGATTCCGTTCCATATCTCTTCCGTCGAGGTCGCAGCCGATTCGATGTGAAATTGATCCGTAAGACTACGCTTACGAACCATATCTTTTAATATAAATTCTGCCATGGGAGAACGGCAGATATTGCCGTGGCAGATGAATAGTATTTTTATCATGTAAATTTCTCCTTCATAATTTGATAGATACTGCGTAGTTTTGCTAGATTTTGCGAGGCCTACGGGGCACTCACACCCTTTAATAAAAATGTATGTAAAAGTGCAAAATTATGCAATACACAGACGTCAATCGTAGTAAAAAAATAGTAGAACTACGAGTATATTACTACCAAATTATTACTGTTCTATTTTGCTACGTATGCATCCAAAAAAGAAACACAACCTCTCAAAAAAAATATCTAATTTTTTCATAACTCATCGTAGTCTCAAAATGAAAAGTCACCATACCAAATTCATTCTTTCTCCATAAAGAACCAATTATACATTCATTCGATTCACAATGCGAAAACCATGTACTATTTTTGTCTCTAGCCCATATCTGCATTTCATAGTAATTCCCATCATGCACAACATCATTTCTTATACTTCGAAACAGTTCTGCAGAATTATCCAAATTAAACTGCAACAAGGATTTTTTCTCCTCAAAAGATAACCATTCATCCTGTTCTAGCTGATCAACTGGCTCCATAAATATCAATCGAAAATTTTCTTTAATATGCTCTTTCCCCTCATCACACATATATTCATTTAAAAAATTTCCAGCTTCTTTATTTGATAAATCTGCTAATTTAGAAATTACCGCAAGATAACTTCTCAAAAATAATATACGAAGTGGATCTCTTGCAGGACGAATAACCTCTATATCATCTGCAATTGAAATAAGTTGTTGAATTTGATTCAAAATCCTTCTTGGTTCTTTTTTCTCACTATCAAATTTAAATACTCTTTCAAAAAAACTTTCAAGTTCGTCTTCATTTTCAAATATTTCCAAGAAAAAAGCGGAAAATTTATCAATTAGCCATTCAGGATATCCCATTTTTATTAGCACTTCACTTTTCATTATCTATATCTTTATACCCAAACAATATATTCTTATTCATCATTAAATAATTAAAGGCATCAGCTTATATAACCGACGCCCTTAAAATCACCCTTTATGAACCTTATGTTTTGGATCTAATCTAATAATCTTATAATATCCAGATTCTATTACAACATGAATCCTAAATACCTCTGTCACCTCATAATGATAAACTTGCATACCATTGTACGTATCCGCTTTATCTGGTTTTCTCGAAAATGCCTTATCCACTTGAGTTACAGTCATTTGCGACACCTTATTTAAAAAAGTTTGGAACTGCTTAACATTTTCCGGCGAAAGCTCCTTAAATGTATATCCATTCTCCAAAGGATACTTGAAGCATAATTCAAACGGCACTTCACGATTGTGCTTTTGTGTAAGTTTTGCCATTTATTAATCACCACAATAAATTGATTTATAGTAAGATGCCATAGTATTTGGAGATATAACAACTGTACATCTTTCATCTGGCTCATAGCCTCTTCGCGCTTCTATCCATGGTAACTCACGATGAGTTAAAGCTTCTAGAGCATTTCCAGTATTCTCACCATAAGTGTCCCAAACATCTTCCAGTAATTTTACATCTTCTTCGTCAAAGTCAAAGGAAAAGTTACCTCTAATACAAATTGTATCATATCCAAATGACTTGAACTTCTCCCATAAAGCCGGTGAAACAGGTCCATGTATCCATGCCTGATAATCTGTATCTTCAAGACGGTATCCTTTTAATGCATATGTCCAAGCCTGAGCATAATAACATAATTTTTGGAGTTTTTTTTGTGTCATATTCCCTTTTGCCAAAAACCAATTAGCGATATCAAAAATTGAATACTTTCCAGTTTCTTCTAATTCGATATCATTAACATCCTCTGACGCAATAAAAACATACCTTTCGGTGTCTGTAGGAATCGCTGATGTTGTATAGGAATGATATGCATTATATGACGACACCGAAACTGTATTAAGTCTGATATTCTGAACTTCTCTCATACACAACTTCCTCCTCTCCATTGCTTATAGATACTTCATTGATATCAAATGTGTGGTCGTGCCTCCATCCCTCATAGTTTACTCTGTTTTGTATTGCCATTTGACCATCAGGTAATTTTCCTCTTACAACAACACCTTCAGTAGCAAAATAATCAGCACCGCCTACAACACTTTCAAGAATACACCTTCTAACAGCATACGCACCATTCACTTCGGTAATCAAAAACGGTTTACTAAATAATAATTCATCATTTATATCGTCATAGACTTTTTTAATTAAAGTATATTGAGTCGAAGTTGGCTTAACTATCTTCAAGCCCAATTCATTTTTCGCTTCTCTTCTATTAATAGTATAATCGTGGCTTCCTGATTCACTACACAGAAATTCAATTATTTTCTTAACCTTCTCAGGTTCAGTTACTTGATTTTGAAGCAACTTTTCAGCCATCATTTGAATTTGCGCCTTAGAACGGTATACTTCTCCCAAAACAAGCGGATGTACAAAATCACTTAATTTCTGAAAAATATCACCTAGAGCAGCTTCATCTTCAATTTTTAACTCATTTTTAGCAAACTCTAAATAACCTTTTACTGCTTCTACACTAACCGGGAAAATTCCACCATCAGGTAATCTAGGATTAAGAGCAGTATGTAAACTTGGATCTATCGGACCTAATGTTGCTTGTTTAGTCATTACTATCTCATTAGCTCCTAAACTTATGATTGTTCCTGAACTATGAGCTTTATGTGGAACAATCACCTGCAAATTATCGCAATACATTCTTAACAAATTTACAATATTTCTAGCTGCTGAAGTATCTCCACCTCTAGTATATAAAAACAATGATATCTTTTCACATGGTCCTATTTTATCCTGAATTATTCACCGAAGTTCGGTGAATGCGGGTGAAACCCGCATAGATACTACAGTTGCAGATTCTTCTACTTTCATCTTTCAAGTGAATAGAAAAAGGACCAGATCCCTGGTAAAATCTAGGTGTCAAAGCCAAATCAAACCAGAAAGAAGAGGTCCTCTATGGCTATTTTAAACACTGTTTCACTTGATAGCAACAAAAAAATTAAACTCAACTTCAATGGCGGCGATCTTTCATCCGATGCAGGCTTACTTCTTATCAAAGAGTTTGCCTCAAAAATCGGATTCAACCGCCTGATCAACAATCTGTTCAAAACCAGA